>CADCML010000005.1 GCA_902802535.1 uncultured Bacteroidia bacterium | reverse complement strand
GCCATGACCGACTTCTCGTCGCTCATCGCCAACCCGAAACTGATGATCCTCGGTGCTGCCGCCCAGTTGGGTGTGTTCATCACCTTCATCGGTGCCTTGTATCTCGGCTTCAACCTGCGTGAGGCTGGTGCTATCGGTATCATCGGTGGCGCCGACGGTCCTACCGCCATCTTCCTGTCTTCGCGTTTGGCCAACGGTATGAACGGCACGCGCAACCTCATCGGACCTATCGCCATCGCAGCTTATTCCTACATGGCTTTGGTGCCCGTGATTCAGCCGCCTATCATCCGTTTGCTGACCACCAAAGAAGAACGCCTCATCAAGATGGGTGCCCCGCGTATGGTCAACAAGACTGAAAAGATCATGTTCCCCATCGTCGGTCTCATCCTGACCACCTTCATCAGCCCCACGGCTCTGCCGCTGTTGGGTATGCTGTTCTTCGGTAACATCATCAAGGAGTCGGGCGTGGTGAAGCGTTTGCAGAACACGGCCTCCAACCCGTTGATTGACATCGTCACCATCGTCTTGGGTCTCACCGTGGGTGCCTCAACGCAGGCCTCCGTGTTCTTGACCTCGAGCTCCATCAAGATCTTCATCCTCGGTGCTGCTTCATTCTGCGTGGCCACCGCTGGCGGTCTGCTCGGTGCCAAGTTGATGAACCTCTTCTTGAAGGAGAAGATCAACCCGATGATTGGTGCCGCTGGCGTTTCGGCTGTGCCGGATAGTGCCCGCGTCGTCGAAGTGGAAGGTCAGAAGTACGACCCATCGAACCACCTGCTCATGCACGCCATGGCCCCCAACGTTTCCGGCGTTATCGGCTCGGCAGTGGCAGCTGGTGTGATGATGTCGTTCCTGATGATGTAGTCTACACCTTATTATATTAATATAGAAACCGCCTCGATAATTTGGGGCGGTTTCTTTGTTTGGGAGAGACTTTACAGATGTTTGTAGAATTTCAACAGGAAAAAAATCAAAGGAATTACTGCTATATGAGAAAAAAGCTGTATTTTTGCAAAGTTATTTGTGAAGAACATCTACATTTTAATGAAATAAAAGAACGAACCTTATTACTAATCAATTAATTATTAACCAATTAAATTAAAGTATCATGAAGAAATTCAGACTGTTACTTGTTTGCGGTATCGCAGCATTGTTCATGACGAGCTGCCATACCTACACCCACAGCATGAAGACCCCCAACTCCTATGTTGAGTATCATGCAGATGACTTCACCCTTTCCGATCAAGTGACTGGTGAAGCCACCGTCGTCCGCGTAATCGGCATTGACTGGGCACATCTCTTCGGCACCAAGGAAATTGGTGAAACCGGTAGCGTTGGCACCATGGTTCCTTACATTGGATTGACGATTCCTTCGGGCGCCAACTACGCTCTGTACAAGCTGATGCAGAAGAACCCCGGCTATGATGTGGTGATCTATCCTCAAGTGGAAACCCATCGTCACGCCCCTGTTCTCGGCACCGACATCTATTCGAAGACCACCTACAAGGTGACCGCTCGTTTAGGCAAGCTGAAGAAGTAATTCTAAAGTGGTTTATACATCGAAAAGGGAGAGTTGAGGTTTTCTCATTTCTCCCTTTTTCGTTCAACAAAAAGATAACATGATGAAAAACAAGCCTCTGCATAGAAAAAAATGGCTCCTCATTGCTTTGGTCGTTATGAATAGCAGCGTTTTCGCCCAAGACCAGCTCTACCTCTATGCAGGCTTGGGCATCGGCGCCATCGACAACTACGACATCGGCACCACCCCCTATCACATCAAAGGCCTTGCCATGGCGTATGACTTAGGTGCCAGTTTCGCTTGCGACCGCTACCTGTTCCAAATAGATGCACGGTATAACCGCAGCACCCTCACCACCATGAGCGGCACCAACCAAGCCCTCGACGTGAAAGCCTCCGTGCTTTACCGCTGCATCGATTCAAAGGACGACCGCTTCCACTACTATGCCGGCGGCAGCTTGCAAGGCTACGGGGAAGTGAAAGACGTTCCCGCCTTGATGAATGCCTCCAATTGCATCTCCCTGTTCGTCAACCTCTGCGGCATGAACATAGTGAGTTACGATTTCGCCTTCAACGAGGCCAAGACACACCATTGGCTGACGGCATACGGCAAATTGACTCTGCCTATCGTCGGGGCAGTCAACCGTCCGGATTTCGCCTACACCATCGATGGACAAGGCATGGGCTACTTTGAATGGTTTTTTGCCAACCAAGAAACCTTCGCCAAATTCTTCCCGGGTTGCACCACCGACCTCGGCCTCTGCCTCAACCTGCGCAACGGCAACCGCATCGGCCTCAACTACCGTTGGGACTACCTCAGCACCGGCCGCAGGGGTATCTGGCGCTACGACAACGCCTACCACACCATCAGCCTCGATTTTTTGTTCAAAATCAATTGATTGATGCCATGAAACATACCTCTACCCTACTATTTTGCCTCATCACGCTGACCTTCACCTCGTGCCAACGCATTTTCACCGAGAGCGACGCACCCAACACGCCCGTCAACGTGTTTGACTACCTTTGGAATAAAGTCGACCAGCAATACACCTTCTTCGACGTGAAAGACGTGGATTGGGAGGCCGTGTTTGAGACCTATCGTCCCAAGGTTTACGACGAAATGGACAACGACAGCCTGTTTCGCGTTTGTGCAGCCATCCTCAACACCTTGCAGGATGGGCACACCAATTTGATTTCACCCTTCGATATATCGAGACCCGACTCGTTGATGATATCCATGTCGGCAGAAAACCAGTATGACGCCGACCTCGTCTACCTCAACTACCTGACGGAGAATGGCCATTTGACGGGCTCTTTCAACCACAACGCCATCCGCAACGGCGAAGTGGCCTACATCCGCTATTCCTCGTTCAGCAACACCATCAGCGATTACGCCCTGCGCTACATCGTCAACCGCTACAAGGACTGCAAGGGCATGATTCTCGACCTGCGCCAAAACGGTGGCGGCAGCAGTGCCAATGCCGAGAAGCTGCTCAGCATCTTCGACTGCCACGGCCAAGTGCTTCACCAGGTTCAGATGAAGGCTGGCCCGAGTCACGATGCGTTCACCGAGCCTTACCTCGTCCGAGCCGCCGACAGCAGCATGTTCGGCCAAAACTACTACAACAAGCCCGTAGCCGTGCTCGTCGACCGCGGCTCGTTCAGTGCCACGTCATTCTTCGCCCTCGACACCAAGAGTTTCGACAACATCAAGCTCTTCGGCGACTACACGGGAGGCGGATTGGGCCTGCCCAATGGTGGTGCTTTGCCTAATGGCTGGACCTATCGTTTCAGCATCTCGCGCACGCTTACCGCCGACGGCCAACATCCCGAATGGGAAAACGGCGTGCCCCCCGATGTGCACGTCTTGCTCGACCCAGCCATGACCGCACAAGGCATCGACAACATCATCGAGGCCGCTGCAGACTGGATTATGGAATAACCATCGTCAATTTATCAATGCCACAATGATATGAAAAAAATTTGTTTACTTATCGCAATCCTGTTGGCATCCTTCACCATGAAAGCCCAACACGATACTATCCGTCCGCCGCGCCTCAAAGTGGGCGTTGTCTTAGGCGGTGGCGGCGCCAAGGGTGCCTCCCATATCGGAGTCCTGAAATACATTGAAGAAATGGGTATCCCCGTCGATTACGTGGCGGGCACCAGCATGGGCTCCATCATTGGAGGCTTCTATGCCATGGGTTACACCCCGGATGAGCTCACCGAAATCATTTCAGGCATCAACTGGTCGGAATATATCGGCAACAAAATCGATCGCCCCATGATGACGAGCGAACTGCGCCGACGCAACAGCACCATGGTGCTCAACGTGCCGTTCAGTCTCGACATGTTCACCGAAAAGAGTTCCAACGCGACCTTCATTAGCCAGTTGCCCAGTGCATACGTCAACAACAGCTCGCTCATCAACCTGTTCAACAATTTATGCGTAGGCTATCAGGAGGAGATGGACTTCAACGACTTGCCCATTCCCTTTGCCTGCGTGGCCACCGACATGGTCACCGGCGATGAAGTAGTGCTCCGCAACGGAAGCGTGCCTAACGCGATGCGTGCCAGCATGGCCATTCCTGGCTTGTTCTCCCCCGTCGAGATTGGCGACAAAGTGCTGGTCGACGGCGGTTTGGTGAACAACTTCCCTGCCGACGTGCTCCGCAATATGGGTGCCGACATCATCATCGGCGTTGAGGTCACTTCGACGAAAGACGTCACTTCCAACGACCTCAAGTCGCTGCCTCAGGTATTCGGCCGATTGGTCACCAACAGCACCAGTGCCAAGCGCGTTGAAAACCGCGAGATGTGCAATATTCACATCGTCCCCGACATCAGCGGCTTCGGGATGCTCAGCTTCACGCCTGAGGCCATTGACACCTTGGTGCGCAGAGGGTACAATCGTGCCAGCGAGTTTCATGACCAATTTTTGGCCATCAAAAAGGCTGTGGATGCCTCGGCGGGACATCCCGTCAGCAAGACGCTCCGTGCGCCCCGTGCCAAGAACCTGAACCAAGAAACGGTGTTTTTCCGTTCCATCATTTTCGAAAACGTGGACAATCGCAACAGCCGCTGGCTCCGCCGCAAAGGCCGTCTTGAAGCGGGCAACCATTATTCCGAAAAAGACATCGAACAAGCCACGAAAGTGTTTCGCGGCACAGGCTGCTTCGACGAAATCACCTATCAAGTCAAGGAAAGCGACACCGCCCACTGGGACAACCAGCTTTCGGATGCCTATGATTTGGTGATCAAAGTAAAGCCTGCCAAACCCAATGTTTTAGGCTTAGGCGTGCGTTACGACACGGAAGAAGGTGCCGCGCTGTTGCTCAATATCGGCTTGGGCGAAAAGAAGTTTGGAGGCTCGAAGTTGAATTTCAATGCCAAACTCAGCTACAACCCCAAAGTGAATATCACCTATACTTATTCAGTTCCGTCGGTGGCCAATTTCAATCTGGCTTACAATTCCAGAAACGAGCATTTCGAATTGATGTTGCTATCGCTCAAGAGCATCAATCTGCATTACCAACAACAAATGTTCAGTGGCTATATCTCGCAGTTCCATCTGCTCAACTTCAACACCACTATCGGCTTGTCGTACTCCATCAATTCGTTCGACAAATTGTCGTTGGATGACAACCCATACGATACCCTCTTTTTTGTGCGTAACAATCAGCTTACACCGTTTGTCCACGTGGAATACGACAACCTCGACGACAACTACTTTGCCAAGCATGGCATCAAGGCACGTGTGACGGGTCGTTACCACATTGAACCGAAGACAAAAGACAGAACCGTTGATATCGGCTATGCGCTTCAAGGCTACATCACACCCGGAAATGGCAGGTTTACCATCATTCCCCAAATGTATGGTCGCATTTTGTCCACTTCCACGTTGTATTTCAACTTATGGAACACCTTAGGTGGTGAGATAGCCGGACGCCATCTTGAAGAGCAACTGCCTTTTATCGGCATTGCTTCGACGCTTCCCGAGGATGACATGGTAAACGTGGTGCGCTGTGACTTGCGCTACAATTTCTACGGAAAGCATTATTTGACCGCCATGTACAATACCGTGATAGGGATTTATAAACAATTTTCCAGAATAAGGATAAACGCGTTTGAAAAGCAAGGTGCAGGATTGAAGTATTCCTTCAACAGCCCCTTGGGTCCCATATCGTTGACAGCGCAATGGGCAAATATCGATGGCAAAAACAAGTTTGGCGGTTATTTCTCATTCGGTTACACGTTCTGAATGCCGTTGGCCTGCATGAATCGGCGGATTTCACTGGCGTGCCGCCCACAGATGATGACGTGGTGGTTGCCGATGCTGTGTTGCAGCAGGTAAGGCTTCAGGTTCACGTTGAGCGTGATTTGCGTGCGGCAGAAATGGTCGCTGTAGGGCGTTTCGACGGCTTGCGCCTCGGCGACGAAATAACGGTCCAACTGCGGGCCGCCCCATTTAAATAAGGTGTAGTCGGCCAAAGGCAACAAACCCTGAACGGCCACCCCAATGCCCGACTCGAAATGCGAGCGGACGATGGTTTCGTCGCACATCGAGAGCGGGATGGTGCAATGCGCCAGCATGGAACTCTTGTCGGTGAGTTGCGACGGATTGGCCATGAAGGCCGTTTCGCCACAAATCCGCTTGGCCAAAAACATGCTCATCAGCGTTTGCATATCGCCCTCGCAGCCAGCCACGATGCCTTCGTCGTTGAGCAGAGCCAATGCCAAACAACTCGTTGTGCCACAGGCCTTCACAATGTCGAAGCAGCGGATGGTGAAGGCATCCAAACGTTCTTCCTGACAAATCTTTTTGATGGCAAGATAGGCCTTGACGGCTTCCAGCATGTCGGCGCAAGTCGGCTCCTTGACGGCCTTGGCGCGTTTCACCATGTTTTGTGCTACCTTCACAGCCTCGGTTTGAGGAATGGTTTTGATGCCGTCGATGAGGCGTTTCAGGTCGATGTCGATGGTTTCAACGCAATAGCGTTGGCGGAGGAAATCGCGGTTCACGCCGCTGGCAATCAGCCAGTCCGATGGCTGGCCGAACAACCCGATTCGTCCTCGTAGAGACGCACGGCCGTGCGTCTCTACGATGGCCGAAACAATTTCATCATTCGTCCCATGCACGATGCGCCCCTCCATGCCGTTGTTGCCCAAATAGGTCAATATTTCCAAGGCGGCAGCCAAGGAATTGTTGCGCCCGTCGGCAATCATTGTGACGGATTTATGGCCAAACGGCGAACACATCATTTCCACGTCGATGGCCTCCCAGATGCGTTTGAACAGGTTTTCCACGCCGCCGGTGGCAATCATCACCGCGTCGGGCAACGTTTGTAGAGACGCACGGCCGTGCGTCTCTACAGATTCGTCACCAATGATATGGATTTCTGCACAGCATTCCTTTTCAAGCCTTTGCAGCAATTCAGCATATTCCGTCCTGACGAAATCATCCGTCTGGAAAGAGGAACGAAGGATAATTATTTTCATGGGATAGTTTTTGAATGTGTGCCGTCATTGCGAGGAGAAACGACGAAGCAATCCAGCGGACAAGCGTTGTATGATTGGTTCTCTGGACTGCTTCGTTCCTCGCAGTGACGCAAAGCGTGTTAATGCTTCACAACAAATTTCATCGTCTTTTCATCAGTCTTAACGAAATACACACCATTCTTGTATCTCGTCGTGTTGATGCGGAGTTCGCTGCCGTTGGCCACGAATTCGTCCATCTTCTGGCCGAGGGCGTTGTAGACGCGCACCGTGCCGAGGGTTTCGCCGCTGAGGGTCACAAAGTCGTTGGCGGGGTTGGGGAAGAGTGTGGCCGAAGCCTCGTTTTCATCCACAGACCAAGTGTCGTCAACCATAACCGTGAAATGAGCATCGGGCAGGTTGCTTGTAATGGTGACAAGGTCGGGGACGATGGCTCTATTGCCGACTACTGTGCAAAGAATGCCTAACTCAACTGATTCGCCCTGCTGAATCGTAAATTCCAAGGGGAAAGAGCATGAAAACAATTCTTGGCCTAAAAGAAATTCCAACCAAGATAAATCGTCGCAGATGCTAGTAATGGTAACATCTTCACCAGTGTTGTTATAAACGGTAACCCAAGCCATTTCGCCCCAATTCAAATTTACAGTATTGGTGCTGAAAGTCAGCGTTTCGTCGTATGGGCACTCGTGTTGCTCATAGCCCTCACCATTCATGGCATCGATGATGTAATCCAGCGTGGGCGGATAGATGTCGCGGTTGGCGAAGGTGTGGTCGGGACGAATGAGCATGATGGTGGGATAGTAGCCCACAGGGATGGCTTGGGCGATGTCGTTGCCGCCACCGTCGCGGCTGATGGTGGGATATTTCACGCCGAATTGGTCGACCCAGGCTTGGCAAGCATCATCGTGGCCATTGGGCGAAATCTCCATGAAGAACACATCGTGCGCGTTGCAGCCATAGAGGCGGTAGGCTTCGATGACATCTTGCATGGGTTGCTCGCTGTACGGGTCGCCGGTGAGGAAGAAATTGATGAGCACGGCTTGGCCTGCGTCGAGGATGTCGTAGAGGTGGATGGTGTTGCCCTCGATGTCGGTGGCGGTGAAGTCGGGCATGATGTCGCTGCCGCCGCCGGGTGTGGTGGTGACAGGCTCGATGACGACCTCGCCAAGGTTGCCGTCAATGTCGGCGGGCACGGCGTAGATGTTGTATTCCGTGTTGGGTGTCAGGTCGCCGAAGGTGTTAGAGATGACACCCGAGCCAGGCATGCCGTATGTCCAAAGGTATTCGGGCAAATCGAGGCCGGCCAGGGCCATCCATTCCTCGATTTCGGCCTCGGTGGCCATCATATAGCCGTAGGAGGCGCAGTCGGCATTGGGCGTAAAGGTGGCCGTCACCTCGGTTTCCAGCACTTGGTCAACCGTGATGCTCACTTGCGGGTTGTAGCTCGGCGTGTTGCAGTCGTTGGGCGTTGTTGATGGGCCACAGGTCGTTGATGAGGATTTGCCTGTCGGGAGCAATCAGGATGACGGTGGGGAAAGCACCGATTTGATAGGTGTTGCAGATGCCACTGCCACCTGCGGGGCCGCCGATGGTCGGGTATTCCACACCGTAGTTTTGGCACCAGTTTTGGCAGGCTGCATCGCTGTCGCGGTCGGAGATTTCCATGTAGAACACATCGTGCATGTTGCAGCCCATAGCGTAATAGGATTCCACCACTTTCGGGGTGGCTTGCTGGCAGGGGCCGCAATTGACAAAGAAGAAATCGATGAGCACATACTGGCCGCCGTCGAGGATGTCGAACAGGTGGACTTCAGTGCCGTGGCAGTCCGTAGCCGTGAAGTCGACGGCTGTTGTGAGCGGACATTGCGCTTTCAGGCCAAAACCCATGGTCAGCGCGAGAATGAGAGTAAAAACTTTTTTCATTGTAGATTAATTTTATAAGGTTTGATGGGGCAAAGATAATAAGAAATTCGGAATGCAGAATGTAGAATGCGTAATATTATCATCCGATAGGCTTATTCCACATTCCTAATTCCGCATTCCGCATTAATTATCACGGAAGTCTTTTTTCTTCTCATACTTCAAGTCCTTCAACGCTTGCGCTTTCACGTTGATGGTGAAGTTCCAACTCTTGTAGCTGCCGATGGGAATCCAGTTGAAACGCATCTCCCAGCAGTGCAGGTCGCGGTACACGCTGATGTTGGTGTAGGTGATGTTGTTGTTGACGAAGTCCCAGCCTGTGGAGAAGGTCACCTTCCACTTGGGCGTGATACTGATGTCGCCGTTGAGTCCGATGGTATGTACAACCGTGTTGGTGGCAATACCCATGAAGGCAGCATAAGCGATTGAATTAGTATAGGTTAAGTTGTAACTAAGCGAGAGCGACCAAGGTGTCGTCCAGTCGATGTAGCCGTTGGGGTTGCCCAAGATTTCGTTGAGCTCGTCGGGGTCGAACATGCCCGACTGTCGGGCATTTTCGTTGATTTCGTTGCGCAAGTCCTGACTGCCTCGCTCGCCTTTCAACTTCTTCAAGTCGTTTTGGTTGAAGCTGTAACTGAGGCTGAAACGCCACGAGGAACCCGTCTTGCGGAACAACCGACCGTTGTCGACGACCTCGAAACGGTTGATGCGGCGACCTAACGAGTCGGCGGCATAGAGGTCCCACGTACTGCTGTAATTAATGCCCAATTTCTTGAACAGCGTAGTTCGCCCGTTGACCGAAACAGGAGAGAAATTAAGCGAGTCCTTGGTGACGTCGTAATTGCCCGAAATGCTGAACGACTCCAAAATCGGGATTTTCTTCATGCCCGTGATGGTGTCGCTCTTCGATGGCACCTTGATTTCCAAGTTGTTGTTGAAGCTGTAGGTCAGCAACCCTTGTTGGTTTTGCGAAGGCGTTCCGTAAAGCGACCTCTCGAATTTGTTGTAGGTTTTTTCGTTGCCGTCGCCGTCGATGTAGGAGCCATAGACGCCCCATTTCGGGTCGCCGAAGTTGGGACGGTAGGTGAAACCGATTTCAGGAGTGAAGACATGACGAACGGCACGGATGGGACCCCCGCTGAAATACTTCATGCCATAGATTTTGGTGGTGATTCTGGTGGTCGCACTGAAGTCCACCAGATTGTGAAAACCGAAGAGGGTGTCGATTTGCAGGTGCCCCGTCGAGTCGGTGTCGTGAATCCATTGCTGCTCAGTGCGTTGGAAATACATGTAGTCGTTCAATCCCAAGGTGTTCGTCCACGAGAAATGCTTAAACAGCTTGATGGTCGCGCTGATGGGCATGGTGTGCTTGATGCCGGTTTGCACATAATTGCGCAGCATGTTTTTGGCCCAACCGCCAAAGTCGTCCTTGATGCCGTAGAAAAGCACGGTGTCCACACCATTGATGTAGGCCTTGCTGTTCAACGTGTAGCCCATGCTGAGGCTTTGGTACCAGCGTTTCTTGCCCGCCTTGCCTACTTTTTGCAGCGGATAGAAAGTGTTGACAGTGAGCGTAATTTCGGGCAACGAGGCTGTCACCTGCCGCGTCAGGGTGTTTTGGCTGTGGTTGGCGTTGAGGGTGAGGTAGACCTTGCCGCCAAAGTTGGTCTGGTAGCTGATACTCGACTGGAAGGTGTTGCTCAGCTGGTCGGTGGTGGTTTGGGCGTTGTATTTGTTGTAGTTGGAGCTGACGATGTTGACGTCGGCGGAGAAGCTGCGTTTCGGGTGCGCCTTCGTGTCTTGCTTGTGGTTCCAATGGATTTTGAAGTCAGTGCTTTCCTGATAGTCGGCGGCACCTTTGGAGCCTATCTTGTTGAGGGCAAAGCTCAGAGCCATCGAACCGTTGTGCTTGTAGCGACGGTTGTAGCGGAAAGTCGGCTTGATGGCCCACGAGCCACGGGTGTAGATGTCGCCCAACACCTGCAAGTCATAGTAGTCGTTGATGGCCCAGTAGTAGCCGCCGTTTTCCAAGTAGAAGCCTCGGTTGGCCGATTCGCCGTATGTGGGGAGAATGAGACCCGATTTCTTGCCTTTCGTATTGGGAATCAATGAAAAAGGCAAAGCCAACGGCACTGGCACGTCGGCAATGCTCAAATAAATCGGGCCGGTGACGATTTTGTCGTCAGGAATGACTTTGGCCTTGGTGAACTTGAACTGGTAGTGCGGGTTTTCCTTCAGGTCGCAGGTGGTGTAGCCGCCGTTGCGGATGTTGATGGTGTTGTCGTCCATGCGTTTCACGCGTTCGCCATGCAGGTAACCGCCCTGTTCTTCGGTCCAGACCTTGGTGATGATGCCTTTTTTCGTCTTGAAATTGTAGAGCATTTCGGCCGCATCGAAGGTCGATTCGCCTTGCTTGAAGACGGGCCGCCCTTGCATTTTGCCCAACGAATCGAGGGCTCCGTAAGCGCGGCAGGTGCTGGTCTCGAGGTCGAATTCAAGGCAGGCCGCCGTCAAGACGATGTCTTCGTATTTGGCCTCGGCATTGCCGAAATAGTAGATTTTCTTCTGGGTCATGTCGCGGTACGACGAATCGGAGGCCGAGCAAATCACCTGCGTCTCGATGGCCGACTGCGAACGGGGCCTGATTTTCTTCTTCAGGGCAACTTCCAATGTGTCGCCTTGCATCCCCGCAATCGAATCGTTGGCCGGATTGAGGGTATCCGCCTCGGAAAAGCCGAGGGTGTCGGCCTCGAAAGGCGGGATAAACTGCGCGGAATCGGCAAGCAGAACGGAATCCGTGGCCGGAATCGAGTCCAACACCAAAGCAATCGTGTCGACGATGCGTTCCTCCACCGTAGCAACAGTGTCGGTTTCCACTGGCTCAAAATCGTGCGTATTTTGCTCAACATGAGCCATTTGCTTGCACCCGAACAACACCATGAGCAGCACGGTCACCAAAGAAAATGCCGCTGCGGGAATAATTTTTTTATGTATTGTGCGTTCTATCAAGTTGAAAACAATTACTTTTGTGCAAACAAATCGCGCTGCAAAGATAGTTTTTCTTCGCGCATAAATATAAATAGCTCGATATGATACAACGAAAGATTTTCCGTTTTGGTGTTTTGGCCTTGATTTTTCTGATGCCGTTGGGCAGTTTTGCGCAGAAGGGCGAGAAGATACAAACCATCGTCATCGACGCCGGCCATGGCGGCAAAGACACGGGTGCCTTGGGCAAATTGACCACCGAAAAGGCGCTCAATCTGGCTGTGGCACTGAAATTTGGCAACTACATCAAGGAGAACTTGCCCGACGTGAAAGTGATTTACACGAGAGACAAGGACAAGTTCGTCGAATTGAGCGAGCGTGCCGCCATCGCCAACCGCAACAACGCCGACGTGTTCATCTCCATCCACTGCAACTCCACCGAAGGCACCACCACGGCCAACGGTGCTGAAACCTTCGTCATGGGTGAGTCGAAAAACGAGAAGAACCTCGCAGTGGCCAAGAAGGAAAACGCCGCCATCCTGTTGGAAGACAACACCGACGCCTACGACAACTTCGACCCCAACAGCACCGAAGCCTACATCTTGTTCTCGCTTTCGCAAAGCCTTTACCAGGCCCAAAGCCTCAACATAGCCGACAAGGTGCAGAAGCAGTTCGCCAAAAAAGGTCGGCACGACCGAGGGGTGCAACAGGCTGGTTTTCTGGTGCTTTGGAAGACCTCTATGCCGAGCATCCTCGTCGAGTTGGGCTTCATCAACAATGCGAAGGAAGAAGAGTTCCTCAACTCGGAGCGGGGACAAACCCAGATGGCTTTGGCCTTGTATCGGGCCTTCGAGGAATACAAGCACGAGTTTGAGTCGGAGAACCACGTTTCAGACAAGCCCAAGACCAGCGAAAAACCAGCCGTCGTCAGTGGCAACAGCTATTATTCCGTGCAGTTTTCGACCTTGAACAAGAAAGTGCCCGTCACCGACCCTGCCTTCAAGGGCGTGAAGGACGTGGAAGTATACAACTACAAAGGTGCCTACCGCTACACTTCGGGTCGTTTCGCATCGAAGGCCGAAGCAGAGGCGCGCCAAGCCCAGGTGCGGAAATTGGGCTACAAGGATGCCTTCATCATCGCTTTCGTCAACGGCGAGCGGGTTTCGGTGAAGCAGGCCGAGGAAGCACTCAAAAAGAAATGAACTGAATATCGACTTTTTTTCCAATTTTTAGATTGGGGTTCGAAAAAATTCGTATTTTTGCCCGCTGTTTCCGAAACTATCACCTCGCCGTGAGGCGCAGGGGTGAAGAAGCAGTTTCTTTCAATTTATCATACGCGATATGAATGCGTTACATTACTACAACCCGACTTCGACAAGTCCCAATTTAGAACCTGCCCCAGCCGGGCTGCACGCAATGCAAGGCATAAGGCATCACCAGCCTGACCTACACAAGCTGTCCGCCCACGTCGGTGGACAGCCGAATCCGTGTGTCAGGCAATGAGCTCAGCCGATACTCCACACGATAAACAATAATCCAACAACATCCAACAGAAACAAATAAGAAAAGAAAGATGAAATACGCTATGACGAAAAATTACAGAAACAGAATGAAGCAATTCTTGGTGCTCGCCTTGATGCTCCTCGCCGCTAACATGGCCTGGGGACAAGCGTCAGGACCTTGGACACCCAACGGGTCAGGCACCTACCGCCTACGTTCAAGGGGAACAACAGGCAACAACTTCGACGTTTACAAAGATGGAACTACGGATGCAGTTGCAACGAACCGGACATCGATTGGTCAATTCTCGATTACCAGCGGCACTTACAAGATTATTTTCGAGAATACGAGAACCATCAACATGACAGGACAAATTTCTATCACTGCTGCTGTTGGGACACAGGCTCATTTGATCATGGAACTTGGGACACCCCCTTCGGGAACTGTTGCCCACGATTCCCTCAACCCGACCTTGAGAATCGGTGACATTCCGTCCGCCAATGGCCATCGCATGGCTTTCTTTATTACCAAAAAGGAAAATACCGATAATACCCAGCACACCATCACCATCCGTGGAAATGCGCCATCCTCAAAAACCACGGAAGATATACCGAACTTCAAATATGACTTCAGCAACAACTTCGTCATCGACGGCAGCGGCCCCAAATTAGAACTTGTCATTCGTCAAGGGGATAGCATCATTAGTGGGGATAGCATCATGTATCCCAAAGTGAAAGCAACAGCGAGAACAACCAACGACGATGTGGTACAAAACGGCATGTTCAGGATACAGGAAGGCTCTCTGACTTTGCAGAACGTCACCGTGCAATATTTCAGCACCTCGTATGGCAACGCAGGCATGGCACAAGTGTTTCCCGACACCCCAGACGCAGCTGTCAACCTCCTGTTCGACCATTGCCATTTCAACCATATCGGTGCCAGAAGCTCCACTGGATCGCCTGTCCTCAGAATGCAGGGCAACAGTGCCAAATCCCACAACACGAACCGCTCTGCCGTCATCCAAAACTGCCTGATTGAGAATACTTTCGGCTCCTATAGTCTCGCAAAGGGGCAAACCACTCCCATCGACAACGCCAACGGCACTATCAGGACCATTGGCAACAACAAGACAACCCTTGCCATCAAGAAAACACACATAACACACAACTATGGGTGTCCCGTGCGCTGGCATGGTGCCTCGACCGCCAGTAAACTAATGGTTGACAGTTGTCTCATTGAAAACAATTTCACCTGCCTCGAAACCAATGTGAAAGGCGGTGGCGGCCTGCTGCTGAAAGGCCCGGCCGAAGTAAGAAGAAGCACCATACGAAACAACTGGACCAAAGGCGATGGAGGCGGCATCTATCTTTCCACCTATACTGACTTTCCCGCAGATATCAAAAATCTGGTTCCCGAACATAGTATCCTTGATTTAGACTCCCTCACCCTCATCCATAACAATACGGCCCTGCTCAACGGAGGCGGCGTGGCCATCGAAGGCATTAGGATGAAAAACAGTAGTCTTGCCGACAGTCTCCAGTACCCTAACGGCCTTAACGGCCCTTATGGTTACATTTGGTTCGCCCCTGACAGCACTGCTTTCACTCTCAAGTTCCAACAGGGTGGCGGCACAATCACCAACAACACGGCCATGGGAGAATACGGCGGTGGTGTGTATATTTCGAGAAACGAAGAAACGTCCTATTTCAGGGTAGAGTGCCTGCTCGACAAGGGCGAAATCTCCGGCAACAAAGTCACTTCCGCCAATGGCAAGGGCGGCGGCGTGGCCATCTACACCCCTAATGGGGTATCCTTACCACTTGAAATGTCTTCTTATCCTTATCATGTAAAGCCACAAAACGTCGACGTCATTATCGGCGTTGCGGGAGGCAACGAAGAAATGCTCATCCAGAATGACTCAGCCGCCTACGGCGGAGGCATCTATGTGGAAGCCTACCCCCTCAATTACAATGGAGTGACCTCACAGGTTACCACCACCGTGTACGACCATTCCAACATCGACAACAACAAAGCAAACATTGATGGCGGCGGCCTCTATGTTGAAACCGGAACGGTAAGCATTCTTAAAGAGGGTTCGCACTCGCCTACCTTCCAAAAGAATTTCACTTACACCGGCGACGGCGGCGGTGTGTACCTCAATACGGGCAACATCGACATGAAAGGCGCCACCATCGGCGGCGATGAAACGGCTAAGGGAAACACTGCCGGTGATTCAGGCGGCGGTATCTATGTGAACATGGGTACGGTCACCATGCTGAGCTCCAAGGTTTCTTACAACCAAGCCAACGGCACCAACGACACCATCAGCGGTGGCGGAGGCATCTATGTGAATTCGGGCGACGTGCTCATCAACCACAAGGAACAATCGACGGGCACCCCTTCGCAAATCAACTACAACACGGCAAAAGGCAATGGCGGCGGCATCTACGACTGGGCCGGAAAAGTGGTGGCGTTTGGCTCTTTCGACGGCGACAGCACCTATCGGGTGCAAATCTCACATAACACTGCAACTACCGGTATGGGTGGCGGCATCTACTGCAAGGGCGACACCACCTCATCAGCCTACGACATCCGCATGCGCCGCGTCAGACTCGAAGGAAACACTTCTGGAAACCACGGCGGCGGCATCTATCTGGAAGGAGGTAAAGTTTCCATCATCAACGGATGGCTGCTCAGCAACACAGCCAACGGCGGCGGCGGCGGCATCTACACCAACAAAGGCGACATCGACATCAACATCACGGGCGAAGAGCGCCAACCCTCAAGAATCAACGGCAACAAGGCCAAACTGAACGGCGGCGGCCTCAACACCCACAGCGGCTTCATCACCGTGCGCGGCAAGAGCAAAAACGACCGCATCCAGATTATCGGCAACGTGGCCGGCGACGGTGGAATGGGCAGCGGCGGCGGCACCTTCTGCATGGGCAGCTCTGCCGAAGCGGAATACATCACCATGACCCATGTCGACCTTTTCAATAATGAGGCGAAAGGCAACGGCTCTCCCGTCAACAACGTGACCATGGGCAGCGGCGGCGGAATATATTTGCAGCAAGGCGTCATCACCGTCACCGACGTGGCCATACAAGGCAACAAGGCCCAATACAACGGCGGCGGCATCAACAACCACAGTGGTAACATTGACGTGAACGGCTGCCTCATCGGCGGCGCCGAGGGCAAGGGCAACCAAGCCGGCAACAGCGGCGGCGGCATCTACACCAACCAAGGTGACATCGACATTGAGGACTATGTGGAAACCGCAGGCAACATACAGCGCATCGAGTCGAAAATCACGCACAACACGGCTGCCGTCAACGGTGGCGGCGCCGACACCCGCATGGGCACCATTTGGGTGAACAAGAAAGAGATGGACGACCAAATCGAAATCGCCTTCAACACGGCCAAGAAAGGCGGCGGCCTCTATGCCAACTCAGGCACCATCATCACCTACAACGCCCTCATCCACGACAACACGGCCAACGAGAACGGCGGCGGCCTCAACAACCACGCCGGCGACATCATCCTGCACGGCGGCATCCTCACCAACAACAGCGCCCTCGAAGGACACGGCGGCGGCGCCTACACTTTCGTGGGCGACATCGACCTGTTCCAGTTCCCCTCCACCAAACTCGACAACGTCACCCTCAACGAGGGCACCAAGGTGTTCAACAACATCGCCAAGAAAAACGGCGGCGCCTTCAACAACCATACGGGACGTGTGGACGTGCGCCACGCCACCATCTACAACAACACCGCCACCTTAGGCAACGGCGGCGGCATCTTCTGCGAAGGCCCCCACGCCAACGACAACAAAGGCTTGGGCTACACCATCCGCCTGCTTTGCTCTGACGTGGTGCAAAACAAGACCCGTGGACAAGACGGCACCGCTGCCGACCCCACAGGACGCGGCGGCGGCATCTACCTGAAATACGGCAACATCTACGCCCATTATTCCAACATCCGCGACAACGAAGCCAATATCAACGGCGGAGGCATCGACAACCACCAAGGCAACATCCTCCTCTACGGCTGCGAAGTGAAAGGCAACCGCGCCGTGGAACTCGACGGCGGCGGCATCTATACCTTTGAAGGCAACATCACCACCGGCCCCAGCACCAAAAGGGAATCTCCCTTGGGCGCGAAAATCACCGTCATCGAAAACAACAGAGCCTTCCGCAACGGCGGCGGCATCAACAACCAAAAGGGCAACATCGACCTCAACGGCGACCGCATCGCCAGCAACCAAGCGCTCAACGGCGACGGCGGCGGCGTTTACATCGCCAATGGCAACATCACCTTGAACGGCGGCAAAATCGAGCTGAACAGCGCCACGTTGGGCAACGGCGGCGGCGTGTACAGCGGCGGCGGCGTGTTCGACATCCACGAACGCGAAGAAAACCCCGACCCCATCGTCCTCATCGTTGACGCGGAAGTGAACAGGAACACCGACACAACCCAAATCGCCACCGTCCACTACCACCTCGTGGACCAAGGCAAGTATTCAGACATTGTGGAAAACAGCGTCAAGCACGGCATCATCTGGTGGAAAAAACAGCATGAAGCCGAAGCCGATACGGTTTACTTCGGCGAAACCCCATCAAACTACGTTTCCAGCCAAGGCGAACCAGCCTGCGATAGAATCACGATACCCTCCAAAAACGACACCATTCCCCAAGGCATAGAACCCGACACAATCTACCAAGTGAAGGCCTTCTTCGAGTACCAATACAAGAACGACGAGAACGTTACCATAACCAAGAGGGGCTACAGCGAAGAAATGGAGTTCGTCACCTATTCCGCCAAGCCTTTGGTGTTATCGGGTGCGGTGAGTAATATCACCAGCACCAGCGCACAAGGCAGCGGAAAAATCATGGACCCGGGCACATCGCCCATCACCGCGAGAGGCGTGAAGATTTGGAGAGACACAATCCATGGAGAGTCCACTCCCCCTGCACCTTTGTATATCCCTTCCACAATCACCACCAACTTCTTCACCGTCGACAGCCTCAGAGACCCCGCCAACGGCGCAACCCAGCTTCTTCCTAACCAAAAATACTATGCTTGCGCCTACGCCACCAACGGCAGCGGCACATCGGAAGGCAACAGGGTTGAGTTCACCACGCTACAGAACACACCTTACATGGGAACCAATCCTGTAATCGTCACAGATACCATCGAAAATGACAGCATTATTGTAAAGGCCACTTTCACCATGCCAGAAGGCACTATTTTTGGCACAGGAGAAAACCAAGTTAGAGGCTATGGTTTTGTTTGGAGCACCGACGACGACCCAGAGCTCATTTCTGACCACACCACCCCTGGAACACTTGGAAGTGACAATCTCACCTTCACCGCCTCGTATCGTGGTGCACGCCAAAACATCTGCGCTTATGTTCGTGCCTATGCCACCTATGTCGAAAACAATGTGACGAATGCTTCGGATATTACCAACTACAGCATAACCACGCCTACACCGCACTACACACCTTATCTTAATGGTGCCCCCGTAGTGCGTGCCTTCAGGATTACGGGCATCACCCAAAACTCGGCCACCATCCACTGCGAAATTTACAGCGGATATGAAAACACGACAGGCTATGGCGTCCATTTGGAAAACACGGATACATACATTCCATCCAATAATTACTCGAATGGCATTTACACGGTGGATTTGAGTGGCTTAACCCCTGGCACCACCTACTACCTGAAAGCCTATGCTTCCTATGTCGAAAACAATGTCACCAAGTATTCATACGGCAACGACTACAACTTCACCGCGCTGCCTATCACGCAGCCCAACGTGGAGGTATCGGAAATCAGGTATTATATTGAGCCATACGTTGTGCCTGATAGTGTCACATATAATAAGGTGGACGTGGTTTACAGAATAGTAAACGATGGCGGCGGCGTCATTAGCGACTATGGCATCAGGTACGGCAGAATTGCTGCAAATGGCGCACTGACAGATAGCATCCAAATCGACGGCGACACGTTGATTAATGGCATTGACACCATTACCATTACAAATTTGATTCCACACCAGAGATATTGGGTGAATGCATACGCCACCAATTCAGAAGGCACACACATTTGCCAAGCAGTGACATTCATGACCGAGTACGACAAGCCTGCCGATACAATCACTTCCATTGACAGTGTGAAATTCATCATTGTCGACCAAAGCCATAATGACTACATCTTCAGGGCGCGCGTCAACTTCGAGGTCACTCCACATTCAGCCGACACTACGGATCGAGTGAACACCTACGGCGTGTGCTGGAGCGTTTTGAACGAACCTTCCCGGCGCAAGTCCGATGTGTCAAACACCGATTTCAAGGATTGCGATACGCCTGCACCTCCAATTTCGGGGAATACGGCTGTTGCTTGCAACACATACATCACGCAAATACACAGCAACACGAAATACTATGTGAGAGCCTACGCCAGCACCGCCACGGCCGTCGACGACACCGTCAACGGGGTTTACTCCCTCAACGACATCGTCTACAGTGACGAGGCGAGTTTCATCACCCTGCCCATTATGTTCACCAACGGAGCGACTGCCACTTTACACAATGCTGCCACGCTCTCTGGCAGAATCGGCAGCCGCGACTCGGAAGGCCACCTCGTGCATGACCCCAGCAACACAAACCCCAACGGCTTGTACGGCGTGTGCTGGGGCGCATCGGCAAACCCCACGAGGGGACAAGGCGGCGCCACCAACTATGTGGAGCAAAACATCAACACCTCCAACGCCAACACATTCGATTTCAACCTGACGGCAACAGGGCTTTCGCAAAACACCGCTTACCATTATCGTGCCTATTCCATCAACAACGAAGGCAATATCGCTTACGGTGCCGACACTACGTTCAGAACGAGGGAACACAGTGTGACTTTGGTGGCCAATCCCACCGCTGGCGGCGCAGTTAGCGGAAGTTATGCAAACCTTGAGAGCGACCACTACACCGCCGTTGCCACTCCCAACGTGGGATACACCTTCACAAATTGGACTGAGGGTAATAGCGTATTATCCACAGATGCCTCTTACTCCTTCGATGTTACTTCCGACCATACTTTGCAAGCCAACTTCACGATTAACACCTATACGATTGCGGTCGCTGCCAATCCGACAGACTACGGCACGGTGACAGGAGGTGGCACTTACAACTATGGCACGGAGGTCACCTTGACCGCCACGGCTAACACCGGCTATAGTTTCGTCAACTGGACACTGAACGGCAATGTTGTATCAGGCGAAGACAATTACACCATCACTGTAACAGACAACGCCAATTATGTGGCTAATTTCGAAATCAACAATTATACGATTTCCGCAATTGCCAACCCAGAGCAGGGTGGCACGGTTACGGGCAGCGGCACATATACCTATGGTGCTAATGACACTGTGACGGCCACGGCCAATACGGGCTACAACTTCTCAAGCATGACAGTGGATGGCGCATCAGTCACTCCCACTTATGATGCCAATACAGGTGCCTATTCCTACGCCTTGACTGTTTCGGGCAACCATAATGTGGTGGTCACTTTCACCACCAGAGGAGGAACCACCTCTGGCCCGCGCGACATCTATCCCGCCCCCGCCCGCGAGCCTTGGGACTGGGACGAGGAGGATCCGCAAATCAGCCGCGCGAATGAACCTCCCACTGTGACCACTGGCACCGTGACCGACCTTACCGCGACTTCGGCCACGGTAAGAGGTATTGTTACCAATGAGGGTGACGGTAATGTAACGTATGTGGGCATTTGGTATAGCAAGAAAAGCCCTGAGTACAATGAGACGACCAACCCAGGTACTTTTGACACGGTGACAACTCCAAATCCTGTACTTAATACGCAATTCAGCACAGTGCTGAACAATTTGGATGAGGATGCCACCTATTATGTGCGTGCATTCGCTTCAAATAGTCATGGCACAAGTTTCGGCAACCTTCGCACTTTCTCCTACAACTGCCTGCCCACCGTCAACCACAATACAGCCAAGAACGGTGGCGGCATCTACATTGCCGATGGTGGCAGAATCATATTTTCCAGTGGCGACATCAACCTGAATGAAGCCTCTGCCAACGGTGGCGGCATCTATCTTGAAAAGGGTTCAATGATGCAGATGAAAAACATTTGCGAGGTGAACGGCAACCACACGCCCGACTTCAACCTGATTCCGGCAAGCAGTGGCACCGGCAAAGATTCAATCATTGGCGGTGGTGCCGGCATCTACCTTGACGGCAAGTTGTATCTCGGTGAAAACATCAACGATGCGAAAGGTACACACCGACTCGTTGTGGATAAGAACTATGCAAAAACCAGTTTCACTGAAGCCGATTATCATAACGGTGCCTACAATAATGACTATTACCTTCGCAACAATGTGTTTCTGCCCTATCCCACCAACAAGACCAACGATAATTATTTTGATGCTTACGCCGATTTTATATTACCCAACAACAGCAAGACCCGTGTCATAGCTCTGCTGTCCGACATTTCCAATGCTGACAACACGGCCTATTCACACATTGGTTTCAGTGTGACCAAAGGAAAGATTCCGGTTGTAGCCACTGCTGAGAAAAACTCTGACAGCCTCTTCGACTTCAAGGATTATGACATTTATTCCTATACTGTTGGAGGTCAAGAGAAAACCACCGAGGAATGGATGGGCACCATCACCGAGCGAATGAACTCAGTCCATTCGGTCAACGCTTCTGTTTTTGATGATGCTCGAGCCTACATTGCCATCCATGCCAGCGCAGACGACAATCCCTTCAGAAATGATTTCATCTATCTTTGGGACTGTTGGACCACGCCAGTCGTGAAATACGACCCTGCCCTTTATGATATGTACGGACACCCACTCGCTGCACGAGACGACAGCCATTACACTATAGATACCATTACGGATGTGCCTGGATCGAGATTCCTTTGGCACATCAAGGACGAGAAGGGTTTGGCTTGGTTCTCGGCCCATGTGAACAGACTGAATGGCACAAGAGCAAATTATCAAGATGAGCAAAGTCATGCTTACCTTGAAGCTGTTTTGGAAGCCGACCTCGACATGACCGAATACCTTTGGGTGCCCATTGCATCGGTGCGCGAAAGGCAAGAGGGCATAAATACCATTTTCCGCGATATTGATGATGCAAATCCTGGTATAGAAAGACTGGGCTTCAGGGGCAAGTTCAACGGGCAAGGCCATCTCATCACGGGCATCGACTGCCGCTATATCTCCGGCATGGAGAAATACGGATTGTTCGGCAACCTTGAAGAAGGGGCCGTTGTGGAGAACACTTTTGTGGACGCATCCCGTTTCAGGACTAACGACACAGAAAAGTCTTATCACATAGGCGGAATTGCCGGCCTTATGGAGGGCGGTTCCACGGTCAGGGCCAGCGAGGCACGTTTTGTTGTCGACCTTGCGAGAGCCAACAAAGCCACCTCGTATGTGGGCGGTATTGCAGGACAAGTCATAGACACTATTGACAAACCCATAACCATCCATTCTTCCATGGCCATGCCAGAAATAAAGGGCTCGGTCAGATACATTGGCGGCCTTGTGGGCCAACTTGGGGCCAACTGCAATCTCCTGAACAGTTTCTCAAACCCGAAGTTCCCGGATGTTTCATATCAAGACACCTGCAAACTAGGAACTACTGCATACAATATTTATTTCGGCGGTCTCGTGGGCGAGAACAACGGCTTGGTGGAGAATTGCTACAGCCGTTTGCAAGGCTCTGAACCTGTTGGAAATTTGGTCAATGAAAACAAGAGCATCTTCGGCTGGTTGGCTGGAACGAACAACACTGACGCTAACATCAAGTATTGCTACGGAGCCAAGGAAAAGATGGAAGAAGCAGGTATCACCAATCATGGTGCATACATTCGTACAGGTTCTGACCCCGTTGGCCACGGCAAGTATAGCCAGACCTTGCGCTACAGCGGCAAGTACGGCTTCAAGCACCGCGACCATAAGATGCATAAATCAGACGGGACTCTTGTAGAGTCAGACTATACAAAATATGTTGATGCCAAAACCAACGACACATTGATTGGCGGCCTGATGAATGCACTGAACCATTGGGTGGACACAGCAAACAAGACCACGCCCACCTATGCAAAATGGACACGCACCATGGCCAGCCATATCAATGACGACTATCCCGTGCCCATGCTTGACACAATGAACAAAATCGGAAACAAGACCTTCAACAGCGTAGGTTCGAAAGACGAAATCTATCTGTTGTATGAGGACAACATCAACGATATGTGGACAGCGAAGAAATTTGACACTATTACAAAGAAAACTCCACGTGCTGCAATGTACCTGTATGATGTGCAGCCAGGGACTGATCCTGATACTGTCAGAATTACAGGCAACATCAATGTGCCGCTCCATATCCACGAGGATATAGGAATCACTCAACCTGCTAATGCTGTATTGACCGCCCGCGCGGGCGTGACTATCAAGAACGCCAGAAAAGACGACAACGACTTCACCACCAACCCCAACTGGCACTTGTTCAGCTCCGCCATCAATGAGGTACCGATTGGACTGGATTACCATACGGATGAAACAGGCTACGAAGGTGTGGCTAATTATCAAGTGTTGAACACTTTTGCAGATGATATGCATAGTCCATCTCTTAATAATGAAGGCGGAATCCCGGATATTAATTATTGGAATCGAAATTATATGGATCCTCCGAAGACTACCTGGTTCCAATCAGATAATAAACCAGACAGTGTAGGCTACTTCCCGACCAACACGCCTTACGGTACATGGAGAAGCACTTCAGACAATGGCTTCTTCGATCTGTATACCTACAGCGAGGAATTCTACCACTGGGTCAATTTCAAGCGCGAAGGTAGAGAAGGCTTTTATGACCACTGGCACATGGATCGTTCGGAAGATGGCACCCATGAAGTGCTTCCCTACACCAACGAGACGGAAATGCCGAATGGCAAAGGCTACATGATGGCATTGTCGTCGGAGTCCATGATGATGGCCGACGGCCAGTTGAATACGGGAGACATTTATACTACCGTAACTGTAACAGAAGTGGGCAAACACAATCCACGACCTTGGAGGCGCTACGATGAACCTTGGCGCACGCTCAACCTTGTCGGCAATCCCTACCAGAGTTATTTGGATTTCGTGAAATTGATTGCAGATAAAAACAATGAGGAGGTGCTTTATTGCAATAGCTATGCTACCCGTGAAGATATTTCGAAAGAATTCATCTTCTATACGGAGCGACAGTCGAGAAACAATAGAGAGTTGATGGCTTCCCGATTCATCCATCCTCACCAAGGATTCTTCATCAAGGTGAAAGCTCCAGGCAATTTGAAATTCACCGATGCCATGCGTGTGGCTGGAACCAACACTTCCTTGGGTTCCGATTTCAGAGATATTAATTACCCCTTGGTGAACCTGATTTGTTACGAGCCTTCAGGACATCGCGACTTTACCACCGTAGAAGTGAACCGTCCCGAATTGGGAGGCGGCTCCAAGATGCAGAACCTGCGCACAGGAAATGCTTCGATTTATGCCCATTTTGAAGACAATGATTACCAAACCTTGTTTACTCCTATGGGTGTCAGCACTGTTCCGGTGTGGTTCGAGACCGAAGAAGACGGCGTGTTCACCTTGCGATGGAACACACTTCACGGCGACTTCAACTATCTCCACCTCATCGACCATATCATGGGCACCGACATCGACTGCCTCACCACAGACGAATACATATTTGAAGCCAAGACTTCTGACTACGAGTCGAGGTTCAAACTCGTCTTCGACTGTGTTGGCGTGGAGGAATACGAAGAGGACGATTTGAACTCAGCGGCCTTTGCTTTCCAGATGGGTGACGAGTTGGTCATCAACGGCGAAGGTATGCTTCAAATGTTTGACATCAGTGGGCGTTGCCTCATGTCGACGCAAACCATGGGCCAGCAAAGCAGTGTCAGTCTCCCAAAGACCGCAGCAGGCCTTTATCTGTTGAGGCTTACGACCGACAGTCAAGTGAAAGTTCAAAAAATGGTTATCAAATGAGAAAGGGTAAAGCAATGAAAAAAATACACATCATATTTGTTTTGACGGTTTTGTTGCTCGGTTCCATCCGCAACACATACGCACAAGGTGGCATTTTCATCATGGAAGGCGAAGAAGACCACTTCGACGACCGCATTGGAACAGCCACCCCTGGATTCTCTTTCCCTGGCATCATGCCTGAACATGACTCCACTTTGGACTGGACACCCGTTGGCAACGGCATTTGGTTGTTGGGCTGCCTCGGTGGTGCATACTTGTTGGGCAAACGCAAGAAGAAAGAAGACGAGTAAGCAGCACTGAGCTCACACTGAAAGCGTAGCCCCACTTCATCCACGTGATGAAGCGGGGCTACTTTTATTCCAATAACGGAGCGGTGATTACTCCACCACCACCAGATAATAGTTCTTCTTGCCTTTCTGTACGAGGATATACTTGCCATCGATGAGATCGTCGGAGGTCATCACCTTGTCCAACGTGACCTTTTCCTTGTTGACGCTCACGCCGTTGGCTTGCGTCATTTTGCGGGCCTCGTTCTTGGAGGGGAAGATTTGCGTGTTCACGGCCATGAAGTCCACGATCGGGATGCCGGCTTCGAGGTCGGTGCGGGAAACATGCTCCTGCGGTACGCCGTCAAAAACGTCGAGGAAGGTTTGCTCGTCCAATTTCTCCAAAGCGTCCTTCGTAGCCTTGCCGAAGAGGATGTTGGAAGCTTCGATGGCAGCATCCAAGGCTTCCTGCGAGTGCACCAACACGGTGACTTCTTGCGCCAAACGCTTTTGCAGCACACGCATTCCTGGGTCTTTCTTATGCTCCTCAACGAGGGCATCGATAACATCCTTTTCCAATGAAGTGAAAATCTTGATGTAACGCTCTGCATCCTCGTCGCTCACATTGAGCCAGAACTGGTAGAACTTGTAAGGCGTAGTGCGCTTCGGGTCGAGCCAGATGTTGCCACTTTCGGTCTTGCCGAACTTCTTGCCGTCGGCCTTGGTGATGAGCGGGCAAGTGAGCGCGAAAGCCTCGTTCTCAAAGCCCAAGGTACGGCGAATCAGCTCCGTGCCCGTGGTGATGTTGCCCCACTGGTCGTTGCCGCCGAGCTGTAGCTTGCAGTTCTTGTGCTGGTAGAGCCAGAGGAAGTCGTAGCCTTGCAGGAGCTGATAGGTGAACTCGGTGAAGCTCAGGCCGTCGCGGGCGGTGCCATTGAGGCGTTGCTGCACACTATCCTTGGCCATCATGTAGTTCACGGTGATGTGTTTGCCCACCTCGCGCGCGAAGTCGAGGAAGGTGAAATCCTTCATCCAGTCGTAGTTGTTCACCATCTCGGCGGCGTTGGGTTCCTTCGAGTCGAAGTCGAGGAACTTCGCCACTTGTGCCTTGATACACTCTTGGTTGTGACGCAAGGTCTCTTCGTTGAGCAGGTTACGCTCTTGGCTCTTGCCCGAGGGGTCGCCAATCATACCCGTGGCACCACCCACAAGGATGATGGGCTTGTGGCCACAGTGTTGCAGGTGACGCAGCATCATGATGCCGCAGAGGTGACCGATATGCAGTGAGTCGGCGGTCGGGTCGGTGCCGAGGTAGGCCGTCACCATTTCTTTCTGGAGGAGTTCTTCCGTTCCTGGCATCATTTGTGCCAACATTCCGCGCCAGCGGAGTTCTTCAACAAAATTCTTCATCGTTGCTTTGGTTTTGAGGTGCAAAAATACGGCAATTCGGGGAATAATTGCATGCTACAAACGAAAAATGCGTATTTACGCAAAAAAAGTAGACAGACGTTTAAACAGAAATCAAGGCCTATCCAAATACCTTGTCAACCGACAACGCATATTCTCCACCACATTCCCGCCATACAACCACGAATCGGCGAAGTGAAGGTTGCCCTTCGGGAACATCTGTTCGAAGTCGGGGACGAAAACCATCTCGGGGTCGAGGTCGGGACAGACAGTGGTATGATTGTAGAGATAAGTCCTTGTCGGACAAGGGAAAATCAGAACGCTGTCGCGAGCGGAGTTGTATTTGGCCATGCCTAAGTGATATTCAGCGGAGATAGTGTCCGTTGACATCGTCCAAGTCGTCGGATTGATGCCCACCACATCGTTACGTGACACCATGCTAATAGCCGTCGTGTCGGTCACGGAATTGAAGATGACGAGCTTGCCCAACTCTGTGCTGTCCATGGCGGGTTTCAAAGCTTCTGGATAGGCAGCCAATTCCTCCGCAGTGACTTGATAACCAATGCAATAAGCAGCCACCATCAGTTGACGTTGCTCTTCTGTCATGCCGTTTTTCAACAAATTGATAAGCATCTGAGAACCTTGGCTGTGCCCCATCAGGAAGAAAGGACGGCCATTGTTGTAGTGCGTCAAATAATATTGAAACGCATCCTTGACATCCTTTGCCGCCATTTGGGCCAACGAATCCAACACGGGGGCGGGCTGTTGGTATGCCTCGAAAACCATTTGGCGGTAATAAGGAGCGTAGAAATCATATTCGCCGTAGAGCATCTTGTTGAACCGCTGGTTGCTGTTGGCGTCTTTCCTTACCTCGGGCAAGCTGATGTCGGCAAACCACGATGAATCGTTGTCCACGAAGGAAATGGTCGACACGGTCGGATAGATATAGAACACATCGGCGGCATGGGTGTTGTCGCCTATGCAGTACCAATAAGTGGTGTCGGCATAATCGATGGACGGCCTTTCAACAGTCTGTCCCTTTTTATCATTATTATCATTGTTACAATTATTGCAAGAAACAAAAACGACAGCTAAAGCAGTCAAAATCAACAAGGTTGAACGCAGGTTTTTCATAAATGCAAATTTTGTGTTGAGCGTTTTTCGACAGTCAAAAGTAGCGTATTTTTCTTTTCCTGTGTATGATTTCGCAATTATTTCTATCTTTGTCCACGAAATCAATTCCTATACAAATGAAAAGAACTTTTGTAATCTCCTTGTTCCTCCTCTTGGCCTCCGTTGCGACGGCCCAGGTGGAATACCTTTACGACTTCAACAGCCTCACCGAAGGCTCGCAAAACCTCAACGGACAGGACGGCTGGCTGACGCATTACCAAACCGCCCCCTCGTCACAAGACTTCGATGTCAGCTACGTATGCGGCTCCGACATGGCCCCCGACGAGAGCATGGCCATTTGGTATCCCTACGGTGGCTCAGGCGTAGGCCGCACAGCCACGCGCAAAGCTTCTGACAACTTCAACTTCAGCTTCCAAGGCGGCGGCATCATGGATCTTGAAATCGACATGAACCGCACATGGTGGGGCAGCTTCTTCGGCGTAGGCTTCGATGCCGACGGCGACGGCCACATCTTGCCCGGAATGACCGACCCCGACGGCGGCGTGTATCTCTTCGTCAAAAGCCAAGGCGACAGCGGCCATGCCAAAGTATGCCTGCCCGACGGCACAAGCGTCGAGTTCGATTACGAGCAGGGCGGCTGGACACGCTACAAAATGTCGTTCGACTTCACGGCCTACGACGGCGCGGGTGCCGTCACGGTGTTCGTGAAACCCGGCTGCGAGGGTGACTGGATTCAGATGGCGGGCTGCACCAACGTGTGCATGAACCTCACGCCCGGCAGCGGCGACAAGAACGACTACCAAGTGTGGGACGGCCTCTTCTTCCACTCTCAAGGCGGTACAGGCGGTTTCGACAACCTCCTTGTGCGCCAACAACCCGACGGCAATGCCCAGCTCATCGAGATGGCCGACATTCCCAACCAATTGGTTTTCAACGACCCGATAACTTTGGAGGCCACTGCCTCGTCAGGACTGCCCGTGAGTTTCGAGCTGATGGAAGGTCCCGCCACGATTGATGGCAACATCTTGACCTTGACAGGCGAAACAGGCGTCGTGAAACTGAAGGCCACCCAAGCCGGCAACGCCAACTGGCTCCCCGCGCCCGATGTGGTGAAGAGTTTCGAGGTCGTCGACCCCAACATTTATGACCCTGAAGTGACGATACGTTGCCCCTATAACGGCCAAGTGGTCTATTTGGATGCCCTTCACCCAGTGATGGTTGTGGTTTCGGCCTACATCGAGCACCCTGAAGTGGTGAAATTCACCGAAATCAAGGCCACAATCGACGGCGATGAAATCATTTTGAGAACCGACTATCCCAACGACCCCGACAACGGCTATTATTATGGTTTTTGGACGCCCAACGACTTTGGATTGTTCTACATGACCGTCAGCGTGACCCAGTCGGGCGGAAAAACGACCACCTATACCAATAATGTGCATTTGATCAATCAGATGGCTGGTTTCGACGTGGTAACCATGCACGGCGACTTGGTGTGTACGCCAACCCAACACAGCGCCCGAGGCGAATATGCTTTCCCTTCCCATGTGGGAACCTGCAACAAAATCATGGCGCATTTCGAATACAATTGCGTTGACGGCAATTGCGACACTTACGACCGTGTGGGCGGCGTGAGAGTGCGCAACTACCGTGGCGAGTGGATGGAGTTGTTCCGCTACATCACCCCCTTTGGCGTGGAATGTGAAGACGATGTGGATGTGAGCGATTACACTTCCGTTCTTCAAGGCTTGGTGGAGATGGAATATTATTTGGAAACTTGGAACGGCAGCGGCTCCAATCCCTACTTGATTTTTACCTTCAACCCGGGAACGCCCGACTACCTCTACGCCGATGTGGACGAGATTTGGTTCGACACCTATGCTTTCGGCGACTACGCCAACCAACAGCCCGTGCCCATCGTTAACTATTCCTTCAGTGACAAGGCGGAATCCGCCAAGCTGAAACTTACGACGACTGGACACAACTGGAGCAGCGGCACCAACAACTGCTACAACACGGGCAACGCCGCCGAGTTCTATGAAGCCACACATCACGTTCTCGTGAACGGCCAAAACAAGTACGACCAACACCTGTGGCGCACCTGCACCCCCAATCCCGCAGGCTGCCAGCCGCAAAACGGCACTTGGACCTACAACCGCAGTGGATGGTGCCCGGGCAGCATCGGCTTGGTTTGGGACTTCGACCTTTCGGAATACCTCCCTGCCGGACAAGCCGAGTTGTTCTACCAGTTCGACCCGACCTATCTCGACCTCTGCCATCCCAACCACCCCGACTGCATCGACGGCGTGACCTGCACCGAATGTGCCGCCCCCGACAATCCAGTGCTGCGCGTTTCGGGCAAGGTCGTGACCTTCAGCAACGACAATGACCTGTTGGTGAGCATCCACGAAGCCCACGCCGAACCTGCCTTCACCGCGGAAATTTATCCCAATCCCGCCAAGGGACAGTTTACCATCAGCACCGATTATGAAAAAGGTGCCGTCAGCGTGATGGTGCTCAACATGCAGGGACAATTGGTGGCCACCTTCACCGTGGAAGGTCAGCGCACCATCGACGTAAGCCGTTGGCCCGCCGGGGTTTATACTGTCCAGATGCTCGGCGGCAGTGTGGTGACGAAGAAACTCGTCATAGAGTAAAATCCGTCAGGGATTCTTTGATTATTCTTCATAAACGACTTTGAGCAGCACGTGACCCACCATGCCCAAAGTCGTTTTGTCGATGTGCTCGAGATTGTCATTCAAGGTGTGCCACACATCGGGGAAGCAACCATTGCTGCTGTGGGGTTGCAGGTCGATGATGTCAATGGTCGGGATGCCGGCGATTTGGTTCATCGGGATGTGGTCGTCGCTAATCATCGTGCCGAGTTCGCTGCTGAAATAGGGCCGATAGCCAAGGTCGAAGGCGCAACGCCACACCTTGTTGCTCACCCAAGCCGCATAGCCTTGCGAGTAGTATTCTTTGGGGAAATTGGGGTTGGGGCCACCCACCATGTCCAAAAGGATGCCGAAATAAGCCTTGTAGCCATACACATGCGTGTGTTTCGACCAATATTGCGAGCCCAAAGCCCAATAGTTGACGCGCTCCTCGTAACTACCCTCCGCTTCATCTTGATGCGGGCCGTAGTCCTCGAGGTCGAAGAAGATGATGTCGACGCCTAAGTGCTCTGGCAAAGGCTGGGCTTTGAACTGTCGGGCACATTCCAGAAGTACGCCTACACCGCTGGCACCATCGTTGGCACCGTCGATGGGCTTGTGGGTATTGGCCTCGTCGGGGTCATGGTCGGCGAAAGGGCGCGAGTCCCAGTGGGCACAAAGCACGATGCGCTTCTTGGCCTCGGGGTTGAATGAGCCGATGAGGTTCTTTCCGTCGATGCCCCTTCCATCATAAAGCCGCGTGCGGAAATTCTGCACGATGACAGTATCGGCCGACTCACTAAGTTTTGCGGTGAGCCATTCGGCGCAAGCGGCATGAGCTTCCGTTTCGGGCACACGTGGCCCAAACTGGGTCTGCATGGCCACAAAATGATAGGCCGAATCGGCATTGAACGGTGGCACGACCACGGTTTTCTTCGATTTTTGGCCACCAGCGGTTGGGGTTTGAGGTTGTTTCTCGCCACATGAAGCCAAAAGCAAGACAGATAGTAACGTAACAAAAACGGTTTTTTTCATTTTCGATGTGCTTTGAGGGGGCAAAGATACATCAAAGAAAGCTATTTTTCACGTTTTGTCGCAAAAAAAGGCTGACAAAGGCTCCTTTGAAAACCATCGAACGTGGGTTTTCTTTGTGTAAAGACACGCCATGGCACGTCTCTACAAATGCAAAGGCATAGACAACCCCATAGACAACGGCTGGATTAGCGTTTTGCAACCAATTCAAATCCAATTATTTACATTTTTCCGCTTTCAATTAATGATAGACAAGCCCTCCAAGGGCCTTGACAAACGTTTTTTCGTTTGGGGAAATGCTCTATTTTTGCCTTGCTAAGCTAAAGGAACGCGCTTTGCAAAAACAACGGACGATAATAACAAAAGTATAAACAATAAAAATCAACGTCATGAAAAACCATCACAAAAGAATCACGCAACAACTTCACAAAATGGCAGCAATATGGATTGCTATAGCCATGCCAATGCTAATCAACGCACAAGTCCGCATCGACTGGCAACAATGCTACGGAAGTCTGGAACCAGATTATGGCTTCAGCATACTCCCATCCAATTCGGGTTTTACCATCTTGGGACAGGTTGATTGGTATTCATCTTCCGGTATGTACGAATGTAATTCTGGTTTCTCACAATATGTCGCCAGTTGGTTGGTTGGAATTGACGATGGACAATCTCTAGATTGGCAGAATTGCTTTAGCGCCGGCCTGTACCAAAAACTATGCAAAGCTGGCGACGATACATATTACATCGCTGGGTTAGGACTTGACTATTACTATAACTACAACTTAAGAGTCATACAAACCGACGAACTCGGCAATATTCTATGGACCAAATACTTGGGTACAGCACATGGCTTATATAATTGTGCAAACAATGTCTTTGGCTCGTCTACCCCAGACGGAGGCATCATCGTCGCAACAACCATTGACGAGGCAAGCGGTGACGTGAGCCAACACTTCGGCAGTTACGACTGTTGGGTGGTGAAACTTGACTCCGAAGGAAACATCGTGTGGCAAACCACACTGGGAACAGGAGGCAACGATATTGTCACCTGCCTTCAAGAGGCGGCAGACGGCGGTTCACTATTGTGGATAAACTCTGACCAAACCGGCAACGGCAACATTGGCTGCGGCCAACCCGAAAACAAAGGGGTTCTTGTCAAGATTGACGAACTTGGGCAAATCCAATGGAATCTTTGTTTCGAAAGGACTTCAGTGGTCAGTATCGTCGAAATGGAGGACGGGTATCTGTTGGCTGGCAGTCAACGCTACACGGTAGAGCCTAACGGAAACTGCGGCGATGGCATCTACACTTACGACTGCTATCTGATGAAGTGCGACATCGAAGGCAATGTGATTTGGGACAAGGAATTCGGTGGGTCATGCAATGATAAGATGGTGAAGGTGTTGCACAACAGCATAGACAACGGCTTCACGGCGTTCACTAACTCCAAATCAATGGATGGCGATGTGGAGAGCTTTGCCAATTTGGGCGTGATCGGTAGCGATGAAGGCAACATTTGGATGTTTCATGTGGATGCTGAAGGCCATCTTCTGTGGGAATACTGCATCGGCAGCCAATTGGGGCTTTGGGAAGAGATACGGGACGTGGTTGCTGTAGGCGACGGGGAGTATGCCATTGTGGGCATTAATACCTGGTTCAACGGGGTTTCTTCGGGCTTGGTCAACTGCAGCAACAACCTGCTTCTGCCCAATTCAGGCAGTAATATATGGGCTTTACATGTCACAGACATTTATGATTATGATGGTTTTGAAATGGAATGTGCCGAATGGTACTATGAAATCCTCAATGATGACAGCAGCATCACCTACCAGCACCTCGAATGCGTGGGCGACACGCTGTTCGACCGGGAAGGCAAACGCCCGAAAATCATCATCCGCAGCAACACCCAGTACGACAAGGACTTGATTACCGAAACAACGCGCGAATACATCTATGAGGAAAACGGCAAGGTGTATTGGTGGAACAAGGACTTGGAGGAATTCACCGTGCTCTACGACTTTGCCGCCAACGTGGGCGACGAATGGGAAATCAAGGTCGGGACGGAGAGTATCACCGTGCATGTGGATGCCGTGGATGTCTTCGAATACGACGGCGAATCCTTCAAACAGCTGCACATCAGTGATGTAGGAAATGTGTTCAACGGCGATATTGTGGTAAACTTCGGCCATCTCACCAGTTTCTTCCCCGAAAAACTGATGAACCGAAACGGCGATTTCACTGTTGATGGCTTGCGCTGCTATTGGGTGGAGGGTGTCTTGGTCTATCATAACGGTGACGAGGACTGCGATGCCATTTATGACGGATTGCATGGTCTTGAAGAAAACGGCCCTTCGACAGGCCCAGGGGCCTTTATGGTTTATCCTAATCCCGCCAACGGCGTCTTATTCGTTGAGACGCACGGCCGTGCATCTCTACCAGTGGAAACAGAATACCGCATCACCAACCTGATGGGACAGACCGTCCTTTCAGGCCTCATCAACGCTGAAAAACAGCAGATTGACATTTCACGTTTGCCTGCGGGAATGTATTTCATCAACGTGGGCGACGGGACACGGAAATTTGTGGTAAAATGAACAAACAACACATCATACTGACAACATGCCTGCTGTTGGCGGGCTTCACGGCCTGCCAACACAAGGCACGCTGGCTCAAAGAGGCCGAGACGGGCTTGCAGCAAGGCCTCGAACAACGCGCCGAGAAGCATTCGGAAACGGCAGCCGAGAGCTTCAGCCAAGCCCTGCTCGCCATCAACCGCTGCGACTTGGACAAACCTGAGGTGCAGCGACTGAAAGGCCGCATCGAGGACGAACTTGGCGCGGTGTATTGGAAACACGGCCTCTTCGAGGAAGCCCTGCCGCTCCACGAAGACGCCGCCAACCTGTTCCGCGTGCTCAACAACGACACCTTATTAATGACGGTCCTGCGCAATTGCGGTCGCACGGCGGCCTCGTTGGGCAACATCGACGATGCCAACGCTTTCTACGACGAAGCCTTAGCCCTCGCCAAAACACTGAACGACAAGACGATGGAAAACGACATCCTCGTGGAGTCGAGCCGCGACGTGCTTATGGTCATCGAGGACTACGACGGCATCATTGAGCGCGTCGGCCAAGCCTTGGCGGGCGGTGCCTCACCCGACATCTGCCACCTGACCTTGGGCGTGGCCTACTATTACTTGGAGGAAGACAGCCTCGCCCTGCCTCACCTCGTCGAGGCCACCCAAAGCCCCAAGGCGGGCACCCGAATGTCGGCCTACCAAACCCTGTACTACCTCCATCAGTTCGAAGGCGACTACCAGCAAGCCCTTGAATGTCATGAGCTTTTCAACGAGAACATGATGCTGGCCGACCAGGAGCATCGCAGCGAGCAGGTGCAGCGCATCAAGGCAGAATACGACCTCCAGATGCAGAAAGGCACCCTGCAAGCCGAGCAAAAGCTGAAAAGTATGAGGCTTTACCTCCTCCTTGGCTTGTTGATCATCGCATTGGCCATCACCATGTTGTTGCTGCGGCAAAAAACCCTGAGCGCCAAGCTGAAAGCCGAGGAAAGGAAGAATGAGTTAGAGATAGAGCTGAAGAAAAACAAGGTGTATGTGACCGCCCTCGCCCTCACCGAGCAAATCACCGCCTCCACCTTGGATTTCGACCTCAAGGACGGCGAGTGGGACGACTTCGTGACGCTCATCGACAAGGTGTACAGCGACTTCACCCGACGGCTTCTGGAGAAGTACCCCACCTTGACCAAGAGCGACCTGCAAATCTGCTGCCTCACCAAGCAGGGCTTCAGCAACCAAGTGATTTCGATACTGATGAACCTGCAAACCAACAGCTACGCCCGCCGCAAGTCGCGCATCAAGCAGGAGAAGATGAACGGCTTGGAGGACGAGCGGAGTTTCGAGGAGATTATTAATGGCCTTTGACTATGGCTTATGGCCTATGGCTTGCTTAACTAAAAGTTGAACCTCCATTTCTGTATAAGCAAGCCATTAGCCATAGTCATAGGCCTTAGGCCCTTATTTTACATTCTCCTTCAACCGGTCTGCAATTTTCCTTTTCAGCTCGTAATACATCTGCTCTGTGTCGTTGCGCTTGTTGGGCTTGTATAACGTCGGGAACTTGGGGGATTCCAACTCGTAATCCAAGTCATTAATGGGTCCCGAAAGCTTCAAACCCATGCGGTTCGGGAGGAAGATAGGTGTTTCGGTCACCGAAAGATGGTATTCACCATTCTTGTCCAAGGTCATGCGGCCGTCCACCGTCACTTTATACTTCCCAATAGCTATCTGTGAAGGCCAAAGGTCAATCTCGTCCTTAAAGGCGGTCAATTGTACATCGAGACTGTCTACCTTATATTCGCCATCGGTACTGACTTTCAGCATGTCGGTGATGTTGGTGAAGGCAAATCTGTCCTTGACAATCAAATTCTTTCCCTCGATGTCGGCGGCAGCACGCAAAGTGGAAATCTTAGGCTCATAATTCGACCTCAGATTGGTTTCCGCTCCAATATGGAACTCCGCCTGTCCGTCGAAGGTCTTCAACATAGGCACTAAGGTGTCGATGTAAGGAATCATGTGCAGCAAGTCATAAATCTGCACATTAAGCAGGTGGAAATCCATGGCCAACAACAAGTTGTTCTTGCGTGGCGATTGGTACATTGCCGTTAGTTGCATCTCGGCGGCCTTGTTGGTAAAACCGACCTCCTGCAATATCAAGGTGCCGTCCTTAATGGTAAGGCCACCACTGAGATTGTTCAGGTCGAAATTGTCATACAACGACTTCTTCGTCTTGATGCCAAACGTAAAATCAACACCTTCCGGCACCATGAAAGGTTTGTCTTCTTTGTCTTTTTCGTTATTTTTAGTCTCTTCATCAGTACGGCCCAAACCATTTGTCAAACTCATTATCTCATTGATATTCAACACATCAGAAGACAACTGTAGCTCGCCTTTCATCAGGTTTTTATGGTCTTCCATCCATTCTTTGATGCCGACCACGCTACCTTCCAAGCTCAAATCAGACTGGCCAATGCCGATAGTGCTCTTCTTGAAATCCAATGTGCCAGAATCGAACAAAAAGTCGATGCTACTAATACGGATATCCTCGCCCAGTCCGTCAACCTTCACCACGGCGTCACCCAGCAAGAAATCGGCCATCGGATTCCATCGGTTCAAGAAATCGGCCTTGTCTTTGTTTTGATCCAACGAAGCGTTGACTTTCAACATATTGGAATTCAAAGCATAAGCTTTGCCCACTTTTGTGTCAATCTCCTTGCCTTCCAAAGCGATGCGGGCTTTCAAGCCTTTCGCGTTTTTTTCGGGCATGGTTGCAAAAGAAACGGTTGACGTTTCGATTTTCGCCGTAATGTCGTCGTAACACAAATCCAAGCGACTGAAATTCAGCAAGGCATCCATCAGCATCTTTTCCATGCCACCTTTGAAATTGTCTGCAAAAAGTTGGATGTCAGGATTTTTCACATCCACATTAATACCCTTACCCACTTGTGCCTGAAGCATTTGAGAAGCTATCGAAACAAAGTCCCTTTTTCCTCCTTTTTCCTTCGATAAGTTGGGCAAGTTCAAACTGACGTTCAACAATGGCGAAACCACGTGGATGGTATCCATATCGAAAACGAAGTCATTGATTTTCAAGTCTGCCTTCGCCGAAAGACGGCTCAAGTTGTAATCGTCAAGCGACTTCATCAGCTGCTTGACAGTGAAGTTGGTCGTCATATTGAGGTTGGTGCGCCCGTTCAGTTTCATCGTCTTAGGCAAAAAGCCTTTCATGTCCGCCATCGGCACATCGCCTTTCACCTTGAACTTCAAACCGATGTTGCCCAAGATGTCGTCAACCACTCCATGAACCGTCAATTTGCTGCGGTTAAATTTGGCATTCAGACTGTTGACGGTCACGCTGTTGGCATCGGAATTAAGGTCCAAATCCAGGTCGGCATCCAAATTGACCTCCTTGAAAGGATAAGGCAATTTCCGCACATTCACTGTGGCGTTTTCGGTCTGGACTTTCGCCAAAATTCTGGGCATGAGGCTGTCGTTGTAAGTGCCTTTCACTATCGCGTCTTTGATGCGCACTTTGCCTGAATATTCGATGCTGTTGATTTTTTTTTGCAGTTTTTCAGGCAGATAGGTCAGCACATCTTCAACGATTAAAGTGTTGGTAAACAGATTAATGTCCATGTTAATATCCTTGTTCTCATCCATCTTCGCCTTGCCTCTTACCGTGATTTCATTTTGGTTCAAACCAATCTCCCAATCGTCAAAGCGGGCCTCCTTACGGATCAAGTCCAAATTCAGATAGGCACCCAAATCCAAGGTGTCATGCTCTAAATAGTTTTCCTTGAATGCCAGGCAAATGTCAGGCGTGTACACATCAAAAAGACAGTCCAAGACTTCATTTTGCTCCAAACTACCATCAAAATTGAAGTCCAAATTATTGATAGCCAAAGCGATGTCGTTCATGCAGAACGACAGGGACGAAGCCTTAAGGTTGAGCTCGGCATCAATAGTGTCATTCGCCATACTCCCTTCCAAATCAAGATTAAGACCATGGGACTGCATGTTCATCTGATGGCGGTCGTCGGTATAAAACAAAGTCGAGTTTTTCAGTTTTACCTCTCCAATATCAACGAGATATTCAAATTTACTTGTGGTGTCGTTATCCTCTTTTTTGTTGAAGACATCGAGATTGCTCCGACCGAGCGAATCGGTATAAAGGTTGACGAATGCGTCTTCAAGGATGCACTTCCTGACGATGATCTCCTTCTCTTTCAGCAGTTTCTTGGCATCCAACACCACAATCAGGTTGTCGATGTTGGCCAAGGTGTCGGACGGCGAGCCCGCCATCGGGTTGATGAGAGCCACGTTTTCAATCTCAAGGCCCACTTCAGGGAAGGTCTTGAACAAGGTCAAATCCGCCTTACCCAACTGCATGTCGCAGGTAATAAATTCAGGCGCGTATTTATTCACCATCTTGGTCAGCCGCCCCGACGAAGTGACCATTGTCGCGGCCACGACAGCCACCACAATCACCAATCCCACAAGGGAAGCCAATGTTATTCCTATGATTTTCAGTGCCTTTTTCATTTGAAGCTAAGTTTGGTTTTTAGAGGCTTTCCCTTGACACAATTAGTCCACTTTCGAGAAATAATGTGTATTCCCATAATCATCGTGATAGGTCAATTGACTGGAATTCAACGTGGTAACGGTGTAAACCTTGGGGACGGTAACGAAAGTCCCTATATGCTCATGGATAAGCGTTGAGCCATCCAACGACCATTTAAAAAGTTGGGCTTCTTCTTCCTCAACGTCTTCACCTACATCCCAAGTGGCGCCCAAACCCGTATCGTCATATCGCTCAAAGACAGTGCCTTCCTGCCAGCGACCGTACATCAAATTGACATCAAAATCATCTGGATTCATCGAGGGAATTTCGCCGCATGAGTTGAGGCCCAGCATCAGAAACATTCCGAACAAAAGATAAAGCAGATTTTTCATCGGTATTCGATTGAATTGTTGCATTGCGATTGTCTAATTTTTCCGCAAAAGTAAGATTATTTTTCTATTTTTGCATCAATATATGGATTTATCATGCAAAACCTCAACATAGCCTACATCCAAGCCGACCTCAAATGGGAAGATAAAGCGGCTAACATCAAGCATTTCATCGAGTTGCTGGAACAAGTGCAACCTGATACAGACTTGATTCTCATGCCTGAAACTTTCACCACGGCCTTCCCTGTCGACCCGAAACGCTTTGCCGAAACCGAAAACGGCCCGACGATGCAATGGCTTCAAAATCAAGCCAAAGCGAAAAATGCCGTGATTTGCACCACCTTCCCATTGGATGTAAATGGGCATTATTACAACAGCCTCGTCTGGATGCGCCCCGACGGTAGCCATGAACTCTATTTCAAGCGGCACACCTTCACGATGGGCGGCGAAGACCAATTGGTGGAACGCGGTGACCGTCAACTGATTGTGGAACTGAACGGTTGGCGCATCAGGCCGATGGTGTGCTACGACATTCGTTTCCCTGTGTGGGCAAGAAACCGCTACGAGAACGGACAATACGAGTACGACTTGGCCTTCTATCTCGCCAACTTCCCCGACTCGAGGATGGTGGTTTGGAACACACTCTTGGTGGCCCGCGCCATCGAGAACCAAGCCTATTGGATTGGTGTGAACCGCATCGGCGAAGATGCCAATGGGCTGCATTACAGCGGTGAATCACAGGTCATTAACTCGCGAGGCGAAGTCATCTCGAAGGCAGAGCCTTATCAGGAAGCCGTTTTGCATTGCACTTTAGATTCTGAAAAACTATTGCGCTTTCGCGCCAAATTCCCTTTGGGACCAGACTGGGACAAGTTTGAAATCAGTATGTAAGGAATCCTTACCAACTGCAACTATCAAGGATTTCTTGACGGTTCAAGTTGTGCGAAAAATGCACAAGTTTCAGTTGTCGCAAAATTTGCGACAACTGTCCAATATAAGAAAAAAAATTATCTTTGTCGAAAATTTGATGACAAAATATGCAACCAACTGGAGAAATCATTTTATATCAACCCGATGAAAATGTGCAACTTGAAGTTCGTATGGAAGATGAAACTGTCTGGCTTACTCAGGCTCAAATGTCTTTACTATTTGAGACTTCAAGGAATAACATCACTCTTCATATTGGCAATATATTCAAGGAAGGCGAATTAATCGAAGATTCAGTATGTAAGGAATCCTTACTAACTGCCTCCGATGGGAAGTTCTATAAAACAAAAATTTACAATCTCGATGTCATCATTTCTATTGGTTATCGTGTAAAAAGCCGTAGAGGTACACAATTTAGAATTTGGGCTAACAAAGTCTTAAAAGACTATTTATTAAAAGGTTATGCATTGAATCAACGTTTGCTGAAAATTGAAAACCAATTAGAAAGCCAACAAACCTTACTTGCTGAACATTCCGAAAAAATAGACTTTTTCGTTCGCACCTCACTTCCTCCAGTCGAAGGTATCTTTTTTGAAGGTCAAGTCTTCGATGCCCATGCCTTTGTCAGCGACTTGATTCGCAATGCAAAAACACGCATTGTTCTCATCGACAATTATGTAGATGATACGGTGTTGAAATTGCTTGACAAGCGTTCTCCTTCGGTCAAGGCAACCATTTATACCAAACAGATTTCACCTGCTTTGCAAACGGACATCAACCTTCACAACACACAATATGAACCCATTAATGTTCAAGTCTTTGAGGATTCACATGACCGTTTTCTGATGATTGACGAAACCGTTTATCACATTGGAGCCTCGTTGAAGGATTTGGGCAAGAAATGGTTTGCTTTCAGCAAAATGGATATTTCCTCGACCTTATTGTTATCTAAAATGTAAGGGTAGAGACGGTGTGCACACCGTCTCTACAAAAAAAACGATATTATGGCATTGACCGTTTTCTCCGACGAATACTACATGAAACAGGCCTATCAAGAGGCCGAGTGCGCTCTTGAAGCCGACGAAATCCCCATCGGGGCAGTGGTGGTGTGCAACAACAAAATCATCGCCCGTGCGCATAACCAGACGGAAACCCTCAATGATGTGACCGCCCACGCTGAAATGCTGGCCATCACAGCCGCAGCCAACGCATTGGGGGCGAAATATTTGGATGAATGTACACTATACGTCACATTGGAACCCTGCCCCATGTGCGCCGGAGCTTTGTGCCACGCCCATATCGGGAAAATCGTTTGGGCCGCCGACGACCCGAAAAACGGTTTCTCGCGTTTCGGAAACATGCTGCATCCTAAGACGAAGACCGAAACGGGCGTAATGCACGACGAATGTCTCGCGCTGCTGACGGATTTTTTCAAACGGAAACGATAATTTCTCACGCAGAATCCGCAGAAATCGTAGAACCTGATGGACAAAAACTTAGCGTCGCATTGCGATTCCCATAATTCTGCGCATTCTGCGTGCCAAAAAAATCAATCCTCCGAAATCTCACTCAACATATTCCGATAGGCCGAAAACACATTGGCCCGCGAGATGTAGCCCAAATATTTTCCGCCTTGGATGACAGGGATGTTGTATTTGCCCGATTTCTGGAACTTGTGCACAATCTCCTCCATCGGCTCCTCAGGATGGATAACATAGTCGGGAAGGACGGCAAAGTTCTGTATGGATTGGTCGTAATAACTCGAATCGAAAAGGATGGCGCGCACATCATCAAACAGCACATGGCCACAGAAGAAACCCTCTTTGTCGACCACGGGGAAAATATTGCGCTTCGAAGACGAAACCAAAGGCAACAAGTCACGGAACAGACTATCAGGGTCAATAGGACTGAAATTGGTTTCTATCAATTGGTTGATAACCATCATGTTAAGAATGCTCTTATCCTTATTATGCGTCACTTCGACACCCTTTTCCGCCACGGCATTGGTGTAGATGGAATGGCTGAAAAACAGCCTGTTGATGGCGTAGGCCAAAGCCGACACAATCATCAGCGGCACAATCAGTGCATAGCCGTTGGTGATTTCCGCGATGAGGAAAATGCCCGTCAGTGGAGCATGGAGCATACCCGCCACCAAGCCGCTCATGCCCACAAGGGCAAACTTGGCAGGATCCAAGTTACCGATACCCAAATAGTTGACCAACATGGCAAAGAACAATCCCGTGAAAGCCCCAATGAACAAGGCAGGGGCGAAAGTGCCACCCACGCCGCCAGCCCCGAAAGTGAAGGCCGTGGCAAAGGCTTTCAGCAAAATCATGCCGGCAAACAGGATGATGACTACCAAATCATAATCCTTGAAATTCGCAAACCAAGGGTTGTTGAACACAGGGCTGTAGTCGCCACGCAAAGCCGAGTTGATGGCTTCGTAACCCTCGCCGTAAAGCGCTGGGAACAAGAAAATCAGAATACCCAACAACGTGCCGCCGATGAGAAAACGTGTCCAAGGCGACTGCACCTTCTTGAAGCTTTTCTCCACGCTGAAGGTCACCTTGAGGAAATAGGCCGACACCAGACCCGCAAAGAGGCCCAGCAGCACATAATACAAGGCATTGGACGGAATGAAACCCTCTGAAATGGCGGCTGGATACTCCACCGTCTGACCGAGGAACCAGTAAGCGGTCAGAATGGCGACAAACGAGGAGCAAATGATGGGCACTAAAGCATTGAGCGACAAGTCTATCATGAACACCTCAAGGGCAAACACGATGCCCGTGATGGGTGCTTGGAAAATAGCCGCAATAGCCGCCGCGCCACCCATGCCGATGAGCTGGATGGTGTGTTTGTAGTCCAGTTTGAGCAGCTGCGCGATGTTGGAGCCGATGCTGCCGCCCGTCGACACGGAAGGGCCTTCCAATCCCACCGAACCTCCAAAACCGACAGTCAAGGCACTGGTGACGATGCTCGACCAAGTGCTGCTGCGGCTCACCTTGCCCTTGTTTTTCGAGATGGCATATAGAATGCCCGGTATGCCGTGGCCCACCTCTTTTTTCAGGATGTATTTGCAAAACAGGATGGTCAGCAGGATACCGATGGCGGGACAAATGAAATAGAGGAAATGTGCGTAGTTGAACTGCGCGTTGATAACCAAGTCGCGGATGCCATGCGCCAATTTCTTGATGATGACTGCGGCGGCACCAGCGCAAAAACCCGTCGGGATGCTGAGTATCAGCATGAAACGGCGGTCGGTCATGTGAGTCGGGCGCCACGCGTTGAAGCGGTCAATCCATTCGTTAAGCTTGTCTTTAAGCACGTTTTGTTCATTTTTTCGGCCGCTAAAATAGGAAAAAGTATGAAGCGAAGAAAAAAGAATCGACTTTTTGCCTATCTTCGCACCCTAATTAATAAAATAGGTATACCATGAAAATCGTCAGTTATAACGTGAACGGCATACGTGCTGCCATCAACAAGGGCCTGCTGCAATGGATCAATGAATACCAACCCGATGTGCTCTGCTTCCAGGAGCTGAAAGCCACCCCCGACCAAATCCCCCTGATGGACTTTGAGATGATGGGCTATCATCACTATTGGCTGCCTGCGCAAAAGAAAGGCTACAGCGGCGTGGGCCTCATCACGAAACAGGAACCCGACAACGTGGTCTACGGCATGAACGAGCCGCTGTACGACAATGAAGGTCGTTTCCTCCGTGCCGACTTCGGCGACCTCTCTGTGGTGAGCGTCTACCATCCCTCGGGCACCACGGGCGACGAGCGCCAAGCCTTCAAAATGGTGTGGCTCGACTTCTTCCGCAAGTATGTCAACGAGTTACGGAAGGAAAGGCCGCAATTGGTGCTCTCCGGCGACTATAACATCTGCCATGAGGACATCGACATCAACAACCCAAGAAAACACGACACCTCGTCAGGATTCCTGCCCGAAGAACGCCAATGGATGACCGACTTCCTCAGCGACGGCTACATCGACAGCTTCCGCCACTTGGTGAAGGAGCCCAACCAATATAGCTGGTGGAGCTTCCGCGCCGGTGCCCGTGCCAAGAACCTTGGCTGGCGCATCGACTACCACATGGTGACCGACAACCTGAAAGACCGCATCGACAAGGTCGGCATCCTGCCCGAAGTGATGCACTCCGACCATTGCCCCATTGTGCTTGAATTGAAATGATTTTTGTGCAATAGTTTGCGTTTCGGAAAAAAAGCGTACCTTTGCAGCGGATTTCTCCGCGACGGCCTTATAGTTCAAGGGATAGAACGGAAGTTTCCTAAACTTTAAATCTAGGTTCGAGTCCTAGTGGGGCTACACCAACACACCAAACCCTAATTGATTCTCAATCAGTTAGGGATTTTTCATTCCTCAGCAAAGCGTTTCAAGGCACATTCGTCCAAGCGTTGCACGGTCCACTCGTCCATGGGCACGGCTCCGATGCTGCGATAGACTTTCAGGGCAGGCTTGTTCCAGTCAAGGCAAATCCACTCCATACGGCCGCAATGGCGCTCCACAGCAAGGCGAGCCAGGTATTTCAACAAAGCCTTACCATAGCCCAAACCACGTTTTTCGGGAAGGATGAACAGGTCTTCAAGATAAAGACCCTTGCGCCCCACAAAGGTCGAAAAGTTGTGGAAAAACAAGGCGAAACCAATGACGGCGCCGTCTTCCTCAGCAAAGACCACCTCAGCGGAATGTTCCACAAACAGGGAGTGGTGCAAGGTGGTTTCGTCGGCGACCACTTCATCGGCACATTTCTCATAGACAGCGAGTTTCTTGATGAACTCGAGAACCAGGCCAGCCTCCTCAGGCCGTGCCAAACGGATGTTGAATTTGCTATTCATAACTGCAAATCTTGTTCGGAAAACTACTCTTTTATACCTTTTGTTCAGTTTTTCCCTGCAAAGTTATAAAACATTTCGACGAAAACAGCGTTATCATCCTATAAATTCGTATTTTTACCGCCCAAATTCATCATTATGAACAGATTTAGACTTTTTACCCTTCTCATAACCGCTTGGTTTATCACCTCGTTTTCGTTCGCCCAAGACGGCGTTTCCATCGGCAATTGGCGCACCCACCTGCCTTACGAGAAAGTGATTGGCGTTGAGCCTGTTGGAAGCAAGATTTACGCTGCCACGCAGTATGAGCTGTTTTACTACGACACCCAAGACAACTCCGTCAATATCCTCAACAAAATCAACGGTTTGTCGGACATCGGCATCAGCACCATCGGCTACAACAAAAGCCAACGCAAGCTCTTTGTGGCCTATACCAATGCCAATGTCGACCTCATCGACAACGACGGAAACATCCACAACATGAGCGACATCAAGGATAATAAGAACATCGTGGGCAACAAAAGCATCAACCACGTCTTCTTCGACGGTGACTTGGCCTACGTGGCCTGCGGCTTCGGCATCGTGGTCTTTGACTTGAAAAAAGAGGAAGTCAAGGATACCTATTACATTGGCAACCAAGGTGATATGGTCAACGTAACAGATATAGCCTTCTATAACGGACGTATTTATGCCTGCACCGACGACGGCGTTTACTACGCTGCCCAAGACGCTCCAAACTTGGCCAACTATGCCGTTTGGCATTTCGACAGCAGCCTCATCCACCCGCATTTGGCCTATACCGAGATGGAGGTCTTTGCCGACAAGCTACTGCTCAACTACAGCGGTGGATACGATGCCGACACCATTTTCGTGTACGACGGCAACCAATGGGGATATTTCGACAAGACGAACATCAGCGAGAAACGCGAAATGCGCGCCTACGACGACCGTCTGCTGCTGACCAACCGTTACCACGTCTCGGTACACGACCGCAATTTCAACCAATTGCAATCCATCCACTCACCAGGCGGTTCCATCGAGCCATGGGCTGCGGCCATTGACAACAGCGGCAAATATTGGATTGGCGACACCCAACGCGGCCTTGTCATGACCACTGACGGATGGAACAACATTGATGTGAAACCCAACGGCACAGCCTCGAAAAACGTCTTCGAACTCAATGCCTGCGGCGACCAAGTATGGATTGCCACGGGAGGTCATGCCTCCAACTGGGGCAAACGCTACATGCGCGAGGGCGTGGCCCGCTTCGACGGCATGTGGACCATCTTCAACAACAGCACCTTGGAAGATTTCGATGACTACACTGACTTCGTCTGCACCGCCACCAATCCCAATGACCCTTCGGTCACGTATGTGGGCACTTGGGGCAGCGGCATCTTGAAATTCAAGGACAACGAACTGGTGGAAGTGTATAATGCCGACAACAGCTCGCTCAGCTACTGGGTTCAAGACCAGAGCCTTATCAACATCAGCGGCCTTGCTTTCGACAGCAGAGGCAACTTGTGGGCGGTCAACACGGGTGCTGCAAACATCCTCTCCGTGATGGAACCCAACGGCGTTTGGCATTCCTACAATTTGGGCGGCAGCTTGAGCGGCATCGATGTCGGCATTCTGCTTATCGACCATAATGACTACAAATGGATTACGCGCCGCAACGGCGAAGTCATCGTCTTCAACGACAACGGCACCCTCGACAATTCCACTGACGACCAAACGGTTAACCTCAATACGGCTACAGGCAACGGCAAACTCGCGGGAGCAGTAAGTTGCCTCACCGTCGACAACAACGGCGCCGTTTGGGTCGGCACCGACAAAGGCCCCTGCCTGTTTGACGACACGAGGAAAATCTTTAACGGATCCAACTTCGATGCCACACAAGTGCGCGTGCCCCGCAACGACGGCACCGACCAATACGACTACCTATTTGCAGAATCCAATGTGCTCTCGATGGCCGCCATGGAAGGCGCCAACCTGATTTGGTTTGGCCTTGAGTCGGGTGTCTATCTCATGTCGTTCGATGCCAAACCCAAGCAAATCCATTATTTCAACACCGACAACAGCCCCTTGCTCGACAATGCAGTCACCACAATGGCCGTCGACAAGAGTGGCGAAGTGTTTTTCGGCACTGGAAACGGTGTCATCTCCTATCGCGGTGAATACGCCACTCCCGACCCTTATGTCAGTGAAGTGGTGGCCTATCCCAATCCCGTGAGGCCTGGTTACAATGGATATGTAGGCATCAAAGGCTTGGTTTCCAATTCTTTGGTAAGAATCACCACCGTTGACGGCACCTTTGTCACCCAACTGATTTCCGAAGGCGGGCAAGCCGTTTGGGACTGCACCAACATCAACGGCCAGAAAGTGGAACCTGGTGTCTACTTCATCTTTGTCAGCACCAAGAAAGGCACCGACAAGTTTGCCACCAAGATCCTGATCTTGAACTGATGGACGACACCCTTCAAGGCATAGTCTTGCAATCCATACGCTACGGCGACACCAGCCTCATCGTGAAGGTGTTCACCCGCAGCCTCGGTTTGCGCTCCTACATGGTGAAAGGCGCATTCAACCGCAACTCGAAACATCGGGCGGCCTTGTTCCAAAACCTACACCTTATTAATTATGTAGAGGTCGGCAAGCCCAACAAAAGCAGTTTGGGCTACATGAAAGACGTGCAACTCAGCACGGTTTATCAAAGCATTCCCTTCGTGATGAACAAAAGCGCCATCTTAATGTATGTCAGCGAATTGCTTTCGAAAACCCTGACAGAGCAAGAGCAAAACGAACCGCTTTACGACTTCATCGCCAAGTCGCTGCTGTGGCTCGATTTGGTCCATCAAAACTACGCCAACTTTCCCTTATTCTTTACCTTGGAGCTGACCCGTCACTTGGGCTTCTATCCCAAAGCCAACCATGAAACAGGTTTTTGCTTCGACATGATGGAAGGCTCGTTTGCCCACGACTATCCGTTGCATCCCTATTATTTCGATGCAGCAGCGGCGCAACAACTGTCGCAATTGCTCAATGTAGGCATAGACGAGGCTTGCCGATTGCCTTTAAACGTGAGTCAACGCCGCACGTTGCTCGACGGACTCATCATATTCATGCGGCTTCATGCCCCCGTGATGAATGATTTCCATTCCCACGAAGTACTGAAGACGGTTTTGGAATGATTTACTTCAAATCAATGGCGGTCTGCCCTATCAGCTTGCCGCCTTGCTCGTACACATCGATGAAATAGGTGCCAGGTATCATTTCGTAAGCGGCAGGCTTCGAATAATAGGCGCGCACCGGAGTTTCCTTGCCATCATAATTGACCCTCACCATTTCGGTGAACTGTAGCGTTTCATCGTTCGACTTGAAAGAATATTCGTCGCCCGTGCCTTTGCAGATGATGGCACGTCTCGGGTCGGCGATGCGCACATAGAACAATTTTGTTCCCGGCTGGATGAGCTCATTGGCAGCTACGGTGAAATCAATCCTGATGCGTTCTGCACGGTTGGCCTTATCGGTAGCGACCTCGGTACCATTGCCTTTGAAACGCACGGCTTGGGCGGAGTAGTTGAAGAGTTTCATCGTGGCAGCTTGGTTCACCTTGTTGGTCAGCTCTTCCTTCTGGCGTGTAAGTGCGGTGTTCTGACGACGTTCGGCCTGGTATTCTTCACGAATACGCTCGTTCTCGGCCACCAGCTCGCGGTTGACCGTGTAAAGCGAGTCCATCTGACGCACATAACGCTGCGATATTTCCTGCAGTTCTGCAAGTTTCTTTTTTACGCGGTAATAATCCCACTGTGAATCAAGGAGTTTCTTGATTTCAACGGCATCGGCTTGGATGATGCTGTCTTTTTCAGCCAGTTCGAGGCTCAACTCGCCGTAGTTCTCTTTCAGCTCGTTATGCACTTTCATCAGACTATCCACTTCGGCCTGAAAGTCACGACGCTGCATTTCCTTTTCAGCTTCGAGGGCTTCCTTCTCGGTCTTCAGCGAGGAGTTTTTCACCAAAATGAAAACCAAGGCGATAGCCAACAAACCCAACAAGGCGTAAAGCCAATAGGGTCGATTTGATTGTTTCTTATTCTCTGAATCCATGACTATTGAGTTTTGTTCGTGTTCTATCCTGCAAAAATAACAATAAGTTTCCTTAATCCGCACATGGCTCCACTTTCGCCCTTGGAATATGGACCGGAATGCACTGCCCCACCACGTCGATATAGACAATCAGGTGACGTTTGTTGCGTATCGTTTCCAGTCTGCCCGTAAGCCCTTTCATCGGCCCATTGATGATCCTAACCTTCTGCCCCACTTTCAATTCCTCATTATTCATCATCTTATACTCTTCGCCCTTCTCGAAGTCATTGACAAACTTCTTGATGGCAAGTATCTGATTCTCAGGAACGATAACAGCCTTTCTCTCAAAAGTGACGAACTTGATTACGCCATACACGTTCAAAATCGGAATATACTCACGTTCATTGGAATACACAAACACATACGACTTGAACAGCGGCTCCTCCACTTTCTTCTTGCGGTCGCTCCACTGCTTCATCTGCGTAATCAGCGGCAAATAAGCCGTGAAGCCATTCTCCTCAAGTTGCCACAGCACCTTTTTCTCCGCACGCGACCTGACATAGAGGGCATGCCAATACTTCTGGTCATGACTTTCCATCGTCTAAGAATCTTTTGTCACCAACGCTCTTATTCTTCCTTTTTCTTCTTGTGATGATGGTGACGCTTTTTCTTGTCGCCATCTTCGCTCTCACCGTAATAGTCGCTGGTATTTCCATAACCGTAACCATAGCCATATCCGTAGCCGTAACCATAGCCATATCCGTAGCCGTAACCATACTTCTTGCCACCATAGCCGTAGCCTTTCTCGACCTGGATGCCATTGATGATGATGGAGAAACGCATACCGCGTTTTTCAACGTCATTGATAATAGTGCCAAAGGCATTCTTGTTGGTCACACCCTGACGGACAATGAAGAGGTTAGCGTCAGAATAGCGCATAAGGAGAATGGCATCGGTGACAAGGGCGATAGGTGGCGTATCGATAATGATGTAGTCGTAACGCTTTTTCAACTCTGCAAAAAACTCATTGCACTTCTCCGAGGCAATCAATTCAGCCGGATTGGGAGGGATGGGACCACTCGTGATGATATCAAGGGTAGGTATCTTGCCTGAATTCTGGATGATGGCATCCAAATCCTCCTTGTTGCTAAGGTAACTGCTCAATCCAATATTATTGGTTATACTGAACTCTTGGAACAACTTGGGTTTACGTAAGTCGAAACCCAACAACACCGTCTTCTTGCCATAAAGGGCGTAGATGGATGCGATATTGATACTATTGAATGTCTTACCGATACTCTGCGTGTCGCCCGTCACCAAAATGGTGCTCGGAACCTTGCTCTGCGTGATAAACTCAATGTTGGTACGAATGGAGCGGAACGACTCCGACACTGGCGACTTGGGGTTGTTGATGACCAAAAGCGGGTCTTTCGAACTGGTCTGCGCCACCATACCGATGATGGGGAAGCTCGTGAGCTTTTCGACATCCTTGCGGTCTGAAATGGTCACCCTGAAAAAGTCTTTCAAGTAGAGATATAAGGCCGGAATCAACAGACCTATGAGAAGCGCGATGAGGTAATTGGTTCTCCCGCGGGGCTTAATCATGCGTGTAGTTTCCAAACGAGCCTCATCAAGAATTTCATTGTCAGGCGTGTTGGATGCCTTTAGAATTTGGGCTTCCGCACGACGGCGCATCAAATACTTGTAAGTTTCGTCCGTGAAGTCGAAATTACGCTGATAGTTGATGAGCTGCTGTTGCTTGCCAGGTAGCTGACGCGATTTCATTTCAAGAGAACCGATGCGGCGTTCTATTTCGTTAAGGCTCATCTGGGCGTTGTTAACCAGGTTGTTGACATTTTCAAGCAAAGCCTTCTTAGTGGTGATAATTTGTTCATTGAGTTTCACAATCTGCGGATGCTGCTCGGTCTGCGTAAGCAACTGGGTTGCCTTGGTTTGCGCCAACATGACAAGATCGCGGGCTAACTGGTTAAGCAATGGGTCGTTGATACCCATCGTGCTGGGAGCGGCCAAGTTTTCCGGATCATCGATTTGTATCCTAATATAATCCTGCAAACGCTTGTAAATCTTTAGATTAACTGCTGTTTCCGCTCTTTCTCGCTCCAATGTCTGAAGGTTGGTATACACTTGATTGGCCTGCAAATCAAGGTTCATCAAGTCATTCTGTTGGCGGAAGTCTTTCAGTTCAGTCTCAGCCTGACTCAGTTGGTTTTCAATACCACTCAACTCGTTGTCAATAAACTCAATGGTGTTTTCCGAAACAAGGTTCTTCTTTTCCAAGCCACGCACAACATATTCATTCATGAGCAAATTGACGAACTCCACGATTTTCAGCATGTTTGTGCCATTCATTTGCACCATTGCCACAGAAGCTTGTTTGGAAATGGCACTAACAGAATAACTGCTCAATTGCGCCACAAGCGAAGAATAGCTGTTGAGCCAGAAGAACATGGTATGCTCGCCAATGGTTTCGGGGTCAAACAACTCTGTCTTGGTAATGCGAATGCGGTTGTAACCGTTGTCAATCCATTCGCCTTCAGTATACTCTCCGCTGATGTCAATGTTAGCAAACGGGTCATTATCAGCCTGTTGACAAAGAATATAGTCATATTTGTTGAGACCCTTGCCGATGCCATGAAGCCTAAAATTGTTTTCGTCCAAAAACGTTATCTCGTACGCCAATCCTACAGCCTGAGGTGTGCTGCGCTCAAATTCGACATGGAAAGGGGCACTTTTGTACATCTCCTTGCTGGTAATGCGACCTTTGTCCAAATAAGTCACCTCAATGCCCATTTTCTTCACCACACGCTCTTTGAGTGTATACGACATCAGGATGGCAATTTCATTGTCAATATTCTTCATATTGCCGAATTTCATTGTCGTCATGATAGCCGTCGGGTCGTAATCGTCCCCTTCATCATTAATAAGCACTGTACCGGTAGTCTGGTAAACCTTGGTTGAATAGCGATTAAAGACGAAACAAACGGCCAAAGCAACCATTACAAAGAAGGCAAAAATATACCAACGACTCAAAAAAATGAAAACCAACTGCTTGATATCAATAGACTGTTCTTGTTTGTCATGTTGAAGTCTTCTAACTTGTTTTTCGCTTGCCATAATGTGTTAGTAATTTAGTAATTAAGTGTGGAAGAATCTCAATTATCTTGTTGTATTTCTAAATGTCAAATACAAAGTAGCTGCAGTTGCTGCAAGAGAGGCGATGGAGAGCACCGTCGAATATGGGAAGGTGGAGAAGCCCCATTGCTTAATCTTGAGTGGCTCAACATAGACGATGTCGTTGGGTTTCAAATAATAATAGGGCGAGGAAAGGATGTCTGCCTGACCCATGTCAACCGTGACAATCTCTGAACCGTGGTCGGTTTGGCGAATAATCTTCACATCGCTGTTTTTGGCGAAACTAGTCATGTTGCCCGCCATAGCCACTGCCTCAAAAAGGTTGATTTGCGACTGGTAGACTTTGTACATGCCTGGTCGGGTCACTTCGCCCAACACCGTCAAGTTGAAATTGGACAACTTCACGATAAGCGTCGTTTGGTTGACAAACTTATTAATCTCAGTTTGCATCTTTTCCTTGGCTTGGTCGACAGTCAAGTTCTTTAATTCCATCTTCCCCGTCAAAGGCAATTCAATGCAACCATCTTCGTCCAAAGTATAAGACTGGAGGTAAATGCTGGCATCGCCGGTAAGCTGAGTGGTGCGATAAGATAAGTCACCCGACAACGATGCAGTGCTCTGATTATCAATGGTGTTGATAAAACGGATGTAAAGGTTGTCGCCCGGCTGAAGTTTGTAGTCGACGCTCCGCTCATTGATGTATTCTTGGGATAGGTTTTCGGCAGTCATCTGTGCGTTTTTCAGATAAAGCATTTTCTTCTGGGGCACACACGAAGCAAAAGTCACAGCAAAGAGTGCCGCAATCATTCCAATTCTCAGTAATTTGTTCATAGATTTCATTTTTTTATTATTCTTTATTTTCTTAATATTCAATTGTTTATAAGCGTTAGTTCCTTCACGCCAATAACGGGTGTGATAGGCATTTTCTGTTCAAGTCTGAATTGATATTTGCCTGGATCGACAATCGTCAGCCTCTTGTTGATGGGCAAAGTATAGGTATAGCATCCGTCCACCTTCTCAACGTTCCAATGGTCTTCTTTGTCCTTTAGGTTAAACTTGTATCCCTTCGCACGATAAGGATTGCCATGTTCATCGAAAACGGTGAAAACCAAAGAAATGTCTTGATACTCATATTCGTCGGTGAAACTGATGCGCAAGCTGAGGTCGTAGGTCGTGGCTTGGGTGATGGTAACGTCATTTTTCACATAATCAAAGCGTTCCCAAAGGTTTCCATAAAAACTGCGTTGCAGCACCACCTTGTCTTTCTCCTGTTGCCCACATCCCATCAGGCAAAGGAAAAAAGCCAAAACCAAAATGCGAAATCCTTTCATTTTCATTGCATAAAAAACCGTGCAAAGATATGAAAAATTTGTCATCCGTTTGGTTTTCTTATCGGTTTTTGACGGAAAAAATTTTTTTTGAAAAAATCGGCTTTGCCCCTTTCCACCAACAGGAAAAACATTTACTTTTGTAATTCACAAAAACCATCATGAGAAAGGGGAGCAACAATCTGTTAAACAGGAAGTTATTGGTAATGGGTATCTTCATTGCCATAGGAGTGGTGTATATTATCAGATTGTTTTTGCTTCAAGTCGTCGACAAGGAATATGTAGCCTTGGCCGACAACAACGCCTTGCGCTACGTGACCCAATACCCCGCCCGAGGCAAGGTATACGACCGCAACGGCCACTTGCTGGTGTTCAACGAGGCCGTCTACGACTTGATGGTCACCCCAAAACAGGTCTACGATGCCGTAAGAAAAGACACCTTGAACCCGTTCGACACGGCTACTTTCTGCCATCTGCTGGAAATCGACAAGGAGTCATTTATTGAGCGGATGAACAAGGCCAAAAACGAGTCTTTTTTTAAGCCTTCGCCGTTTATGGCACAGGTCTCGAAAGAGAATTATGCCCACATTGCAGAAGTGCTGTATCGTTTTCCAGGCTTCTATTTCCAGACTCGTACAGTACGCCACTATCCCAACGCCATCGCGGCACACACACTGGGCGACATCGGAGAAATCAGTCCAAAGGAGTTGGAAAAAGACGAAGAAAAATATTACCGACAGGGCGACTACATCGGTAAGTCGGGCATCGAGAAGTCGTATGAAAAGGAGCTGCGCGGTGTGAAAGGCTTGAAAGTGATGATGGTGGACGTACACAACCGCGAGATGGGCAGCTTCATGGATGGCGAGCTCGACAAGGAACCCGTGGCCGGAAAAGACATTTACCTTGGTTTGGACGCCGAACTGCAAGCTTACGGCGAGCAGCTCATGGTCGGCAAAATCGGCTCCATCGTGGCCGTCGAGCCTTCCACGGGACAGATTTTGGCCTTCGTCACCAGTCCCACCTACGACCCTAACCTCCTCGTGGGCCGCGAACGTGGCAAGCATTACCAAGAACTGCAAGCAGACCCGATGAAGCCCTTGATTAACAGAGCTATCAGCGGCACTTACCCACCCGGTTCCACTTTCAAGACCGTCGTAGGCCTCATCGCCATGCAGAGCGGCAGCATCACACCGGCCACCTGCTTCCACTGCAACGGTACGGGTTCGCTGCCCATCAAATGCACCCACAGCCACGGTTCCAGCCCCGACTTCGCCAATGCCATCATGAACTCGTGCAACCCTTATTTCTACGAGTCGTTCAAAACCACCATCAACAACCCGAAATTCGGCAACATCAAAGACGGTTACCAATACTGGAAGGACATGACCTATAAGATGGGACTCGGCCACAAATTCAACACCGACATTCCCTACGAACGTTCGGGCAACATCCCCTCACGCGAGTATTACGACAAAATGTACGGCGGACAATGGAACTCGGTGACTATCCGCTCGTTAGGTATCGGACAAGGCGAGGTTTTGGTGACACCTTTGCAACTCTGCAACATTGCCGCCATGATTGCCAACGAAGGCTTCTACTATCCGCCCCACCTCATCAAATGCTTTGGCGACACCACTGCCATTCCTGAGGTGATGACCACCAAAATCGACCCAGGCATCAACCCGAAATATGTCAGAGTGATGAAAAACGGCTTGCGGACCGTGTTCAGCGGTCCAGCGGGCACGGCACGCCGTTACGAGATGAAAGACATCCCCCAATGCGGCAAGACCGGCACCGCGCAAAACCCCCACGGCAACTACCACTCCAACTTCATCGCCTTCGCACCCGCCGACAACCCGAAAATTGCCCTCGCGGTCATCATCGAGAATGGTGGCTACGGTGCTACTTGGGCCGCACCCATCGCCAGTCTGATGATAGAAAAATACATCCGTGGCTACTCTGTCCGTGAAGACCTTGAAAAACGCATGATGGAAGGCAGAATCTCATATAAGAACGAACGATGAACGAAAGGAACAGCATCATAGGAAAAATCGACTGGTTGACGGTGCTCATCTATTTGGTGTTGGTGACCATCGGCTGGTTCAGCATCTTCTCGGCCAAATACGACGAGTTGCACCCCAGCATTTTCGACCTGTCGCAAGTGTATGGAAAACAGCTGATTTGGATTGGTGCATCCCTTTTGATAGGGTTCATCATCCTTTTGATTGACGCCAAATTCTTCAACGCTTTCTCGTTGTGGATCTACTTTTTTTTCTTGGCCAGTTTGTTCGTCGTGTTGGTCTACGGCAAGGCCACCAAAGGTGCCACCTCATGGATTGACCTCGGCGCGGGTGTCAAGTTTCAGCCTTCCGAATTTGCGAAGATGGCCACTGCATTGGCCTTGGCGGGCTATCTCAGCCGTCTCGATGTCGACCTGCAAAAACGTAAACATCAAATTGTTGCCGCTCTTCTTATTCTTGCTCCCATGGCACTCGTACTGCTCCAAAACGACACGGGTTCGGCCATCGTTTTCGTTTCATTCATTTTTGTGCTGTATCGTGAAGGTTTCCCTGGAACGGGTTTGGTCATGATTGCCGGAGTAGTGGCTATACTGTTGTTTGTCTTCACCTTGGTTTGGAGCCAAAAAATCATGTACATCATTTTGGGCAGCTTATTCATCCTAACACTCACTTACTACCTGATTACCAAGAAGAAAGGAATCGTCACGATGGTCGCTGTCTTCCTTTTCATGTTCGTTTTTGTGTTCTCGGTCGATTATGCTTTCAACAAAATCTTGCAGGAACACCAACGCTCGCGCATTGAAGTGCTGTTGGGCATGAAAGACGACCCAAAAGGCGACGGCTACAATGTGCACCAATCGAAAATTGCCATCGGTTCGGGCGGTCTCACGGGCAAGGGTTTCCTGCAAGGCACCCAAACCAAATACGACTTCGTTCCCGAGCAGCATACCGACTTCATTTTCTGCACCGTAGGCGAGGAAGGTGGTTTCTTGGGCACTGCCGCCGTGGTGTTGCTCTATGTGGCGTTGTTGGTGCGCATTATCATATTGGCTGAGCGGCAAAGGTCGACTTTCAGTCGCGTGTATGGCTACAGCATCGCAGGCATTATCTTTGTCCATGTGGCCATCAATATCGGCATGACCATCGGCTTGGTGCCCGTCATCGGCATTCCTTTGCCTTTCTTGAGTTACGGCGGGTCAAGCATGTTGGCTTTCACCATGATGCTGGCCATTTTCGTGAAGCAGGATGCTTATCGGTTAAACATTCTCTAAGTCGTAAATAGAAGTAATCTTGAACTTCTTGACGTCAAACAGCCCTTGGTCACCGATTTTCAGTTCGGGGATAACGAGAAGCGCCATAAATGCCAAGGTCATGAATGGCGCGTAAAGCGTTGAACCCAAGCGTTTTGCCAAGGCATCGGCGTTCTGGTAGGCTTGCGCCACTTCATAACCGTCTTCGTTGCTCATCAATCCGGCCACAGGCAGGGGCACCGCCACCATCTCTGTGCTACAATAAGCCGTCACGCCACCAGTGTGCTCAATGAGCAGATTGACGGCATGTAGAATATCCTTGTCGGTGACACCCACCGATACAATGTTGTGGCTGTCGTGCGCCACACTCGATGCCAAGGCACCGCGCTTCAGCCCAAAGCCCCTAACGAAAGCCACAGCTGGCTTGGCGGGTTGATAGCGGTTGACGACCACGATTTTCAGGATGTCGCGATCCAAATCACTCACGATGCCCCCGTTTTCCACCTTGGGTTCGGCAACAAAACTCTTGGTAATCAGTTGTCCGTCTTGGCATTGGATTACCTTGATTTTCTTGCCCTTATCAGGCAGGAAGATGTCGTCGGCATGGATGAACTCGGCTTTGAAGATGTTTGGGCACAGGGTTTCTTTGTAATGGATATTCGACACGCCGTTTTCCGCCACCAGCACACCTCTGATATAGGTCTGCTTGGCGACAGGATGGCGCAAGTCGTCGACGACGATGAAATCGGCATCATCGCCCAGTTGCAACATACCCACATTGAGATTATAATGCTTGACAGCATTGAGCGAAGCGGCTTTCAGCACATCCATCACATTGTAGCCCAAGGCGATGGCCTTACGCACCAGCACGTCGATATGGACATCGTCCAACTCGTCGGGGTGTTTGTCGTCGGAACAGAACATCAACTTGTCGGGGTGGGTGGCCATCAGCGGTATCAAAGCCTCGAAATTACGAGCTGCGCTACCTTCACGAATGAGAATCTTCATGCCAAGGCTGATTTTCTCCAAAGCTTCTGCAAGACGGAAACATTCGTGGTCGGTGGTGATGCCCGCGCCAACGTATTTCTGCAAGTCGTCGCCCGTCACCGCCGGCGCATGGCCATCGATGGGCTTCTTGTAACGCTTGGCGGCAGCGATTTTACGCATCAGCTCGGGGTCTTCGTTGACGACACCGGGGTAATTCATCACTTCCGAAAGATAGTAGATATCGTCTTCGGCCATCATCTCCTCAATGTCGTTGGCATCGAGGGTGGCTCCTGTCGTCTCGAAAGCGGTGGCAGGCACACAACTCGGTGCACCGAAGAAGAACTTGAACGGCACCTTTTTTCCGTTTTCTATCATGTATTTGATGCCGTTCTTGCCGAGCACATTCGCAATTTCGTGCGGGTCGCTGACGGTGGCCACTGTGCCGTGACAGGTCGCCAAACGAGCAAATTCCGAAGGCACCAACATGGAACTTTCGATGTGCACATGCGCATCGACGAAACCCGGCATGATGTACTGTGTGTTGCCGACGGGCTGTTCCTCAATCTTGGTAATCTTGCCGTCTTCAACGACAATGACACCCGAGAAAATCTTAGAATTGACGAGGTCGACGATTTGACCTCCGATAGTGAAGCAGTTGTTCATTGTTTCAAATTTGGTGCAAAGTTACGGAAATGAATCCGTTATTTTCTTATCTTTGCGCCAAAATCTGAACAAAAATGGAACAAACCCCGCTCTATCCCGTCATCAGACTGAATCCCAACAAAGATGAAGCCATCCGCCGCTTCCACCCGTGGGTGTTCTCAGGCGCCATCCACGATGCAGCTCAGGGCCTGCAAGCCGGCGACACTGTCACCGTCACCGATTACAATGGCGAAATCCTTGGCACGGGCTTCTGCGAATCGGACAGCATCGCCGTGAAAATGCTCAGCTTCGACAACCGCAAAATCGACGAATGGTTCTTCTTGGACCGCCTCAACCAAGCCTACGCGGTGCGCAAAGCAATGGGACTGACCGACAATCCCCACACCAACTGTTTTCGCCTCGTCCATTCCGAAGGCGATGGTCTGGCTGGATTGATTGTGGACATTTACGGCCACACCGCCGTGGTGCAAGCCCAAACCGAAGGCATGGCCCTCCACCTGAAAGAAATCGTCCGCGCCCTGAAACTCATGCCCGAACTCGGCCTGCAAGCCATCTACAACAAGAGTGCCGAAGCCATGCAGCGCATGGGCAAGGAAGATGCCATCATTGAGGATGGTTATCTACTTGGAAATCAACTCAATGAATTGATTTTGGAAAACGACTGCCGCTATCATCCCAACTGGGAGGAAGGCCAAAAGACCGGCTTTTTCCTCGACCAGCGCGAGAACCGTGAATTGGTGCGCCGTTTTGCCCAAGGCAAGACCGTACTCAATGCCTTCGGCTACACGGGCGGCTTCTCCGTGGCGGCACTGAAAGGCGGAGCGCATCGGGCCATCACCGTCGATGCCTCCAAGAAAGCCATTGCCGCTGCAGAGGCCAACCTTGAGCTGAACGGCTTTTCAAAAGAAGAAAATGCCTGCCACGTGGCCGATATGAAAGAATACGTGACGCAGATGCGCGAAGGTGCTTTCGACCTCATCATCCTCGACCCGCCAGCGTTTGCCAAGCGGCACCAGGACAGGCATCGGGGCTTGGGCGGCTACAAGTTCATCAACATGGAGGCCATCAAGCGCATTGCCAAAGGCGGACTGCTGTTCACCTTCAGTTGCTCGCAAGCCGTCGACAAGGCCACCTTCCAAGGCATTGTGACCGCAGCGTCCATCGAGGCCAAACGCAATGTGAGAATCATCGACCAGCTGACGCAACCCGCCGACCATCCCATCAACATTTTCCACCCCGAAGGAGCGTATCTGAAAGGTTTGATGCTGTTTGTCGAATAAAAAATTTGCCGTGCATGTATTCCAAAACGGAATGACATGCACGGCAATGCTTTTCCCAAAATACGACAATTATCTGCCGCTCAGGAATGAACCCGGCTTATGCGGATGCTTCTTCATCTCGCGGCTTGCCGACTTCGAAGTCGTATTGCTGATACGTTTCAGATAAGCCTTCTCCACATAGTCCTTAATATATTCATTCTCGTATATGAACGATTTATCAGTGAAATTACTGATATACATCCTGAAGGTTCTGATACGATCGCCGTAGTCCATCTCCATGTAAAGAGATTTGCTGGATTCGTCGTAGGTATAAACGAAAGGATACACCATGACCGTGTCGGGACAAACGATGTAGTGGTCAATTTCACCGGTTTCTTCGTCAATGACTGCCAACGAGTCGATGGCACTGTCGCGCATTTCGCCCTTCTTGTTATCCCTGAAAATCAACTGGATACCGTTATCGGTTGAATTCGGGTCGAAATCATAGGACTCCATGGATCCGGCTATCGGATTGCCCGCATAGTCGATGTTGTAATAATCAATCTTTTCGACACCCCAAGTGCCAACGAAAGACTTGTAATCAATTTTGGAGCACGAGGAAAACATCAAAGCTCCAATGGCCAATACTGCCAACAATTTCAGTTTTTTCATTTTTTCTTTTTTTAAGTTTATTAATTAATTGATTCGTTTCAAATAAAATCGTTCAAAGAAAGGCACTGGCTCCGAAAAATAGTTGGTCCACGAAGCCACAATGCTGTTATCTGTGATTTCCTCAATGACCATGTCGGCACTGGTCGCATCCGAGAATATGGAAATGATCCACGAGGTATTGTAAATCGTAAGAATCTGACTATCAGAATTATAATCGTATTCACAATTGAACTTCTTAATCAAGGCAGGACTATCATTCAATAGCAGTCGACCCGTTCCATCGGCATTGAAATACACCTCATAACCATGCCCTTCGCCCACCTCATATTGGAAAGTTTCCCATTTTTCGACGCCCAAACTATCGGTGCGACAACTCACATACTGCTCGCAACCCCAATGCCCCAACAAGGGCGAATTGGCATATTTCTCCTTCTTGCAACTCGATGTCGCCATCAGTAAAACCATGGAAACCAAGGCTATAAAACCGATTCTAATCTTTGTCTTCATTGTAAAAATCCGTTGCAAAAATAAGATTAATTCAAATATCGCGCCAAAATTTCTAATTTTGCCACACAAATTCTACCCAATGAAACGCAAAATATACCTTATTATTATATTGCTGTGGACTGCATTATTCGTTCAGGCTCAAGACATGCTCACGGTGATGCAGTACAATCTGTTGAACTATGGCAACCACAACAGCGGTTTTGCTGACTGCTACGAGACCAACAACAACACCCAACACAAGGACGAATGTATCCGCACTATCTTGGATTACGTGAAGCCCGACATTCTGACCGTTTGCGAATTCGGTGCCACGCAAGCCCTCCAGAATGCCTTCATCAACCACAACCTCAATATCAACGGCGCAAACTATTGGCAATCAGACAATATCATCAACTATGCAGGTAGCAATATCATCAACCACATTTTTTTCGACTCGCGCAAATTGGGGTTGAGCAAGCACATCGCCTTGCGCACCAATCCTCGTGATACGGATGTCTATGAACTCTATCTGAAAACGGCAAGTTTGGCCGCTGGCGACACTATCAAACTCATTTGCATCGTGGCCCATCCCAAGGCGGGACAAGGCTACGAAAGCCAACGCCGCGCTTTGATGCAAACCGCCATGGACTACATCCACCAGCATTATGCCAATGACAACGTGCTGATTATGGGCGATTTCAACATGTATGGTGCTTCAGAGAGCGGTTATCGGCTACTCACCCAGACCTATAGCCATCCCGAAGTGCTTTTCATCGACCCATTGGCGAGTCTTGGCGGTGTGGGCGAATGGACCAACAACAGCCAGTTTGCCGCGTATCACACACAATCCACGCGCTCCTATTCGGACGAGTGTTTTTCAGGCGGCGGTTTGGACGACCGATTCGACTTCATCCTGATGAACGACTGGATCAAGTTCAGCTACAACCATTTGCGCTATGTGAACAACTCTTTCCATGCTGTGGGCAACGACGGGCATCATTTCAACATGAGCGCAAATCAAGGCTACAACGCTGCCGTACCTGTCGGGGTTGCGGAGGCCCTATTCGATGCCTCCGACCATCTCCCTGTGACGATGAAAATTGCTGTGGATGTGCATTTGGGCGTGGAAGATAACGAAGCGCAAAATCTCTATGCCACTGTGGCGCCTAACCCAGCTTCGGATAAAGCTACTGTACACTTTTTCAACCCGTTGCAAGGCCAAGTGCAGTTTGACTTGTATTCCCTACAAGGCCAACTGATGCAACGCGAATCGGCTGAACTTGGCGAAGGCTCGCAACAATTTGAGTTATCACTGCAAGGGCTGACTAAAGGGTTTTATTTGCTGCGCATGACTCATGAATCGGGGTTGAGGCAAGCAGTAAAGGTGGTGGTGAAATAAAAAATTTGTCATTTTATGATTATCATTTTATGACAAAATTTGTATATTTGCAGCGTAATATAGAATATGGATATGATAAACCCCTTTGTCACAAATGGTTATATTGGCGCAGATTATTTCTGTGACCGTGTTCAAGAAACGAAAGACATTACCGCTTGGCTGCAAAACGGTAACAACATCGCCTTGATTTCACCTCGTCGCTATGGAAAAACAGACCTGATTCGCCATTGTTTTGAGCAAAACGACATCAAGAAACGCTATTACACTTTCATCATTGACATCTATTCCACCAAATCCCTGGCGGAGATGGTCAACAAAATGGGTAAGACTATCCTTGAAGTCCTCAAACCCAAAGGAAAACGGCATTGGGAATTGTTCCTTAATATGATTCACTCACTCAAAACAGGTATCACTTATGACGCCATGGGGCAACCTTCATGGAATGTTTCGGTGGGTGACATTGCCAATCCCAACAACACATTGGACGAGATTTTCCATTATTTACAAAATGCCGATAAACCTTGTTTGGTGGCCATCGATGAGTTTCAGCAGATTTTGAAGTACAGCGACACCAATGTCGAAGCTGCCCTGCGCACCTATGTCCAATATTGCAGCAATGCCAATTTCATTTTCATGGGCTCCCAGCGTCATCTGATGGGCACCATGTTTGTCTCTCCCAATCGACCTTTCTATCAAAGTGTGACGGTGATGAACTTGAAACTAATTGAAATGGAGAAATATTGGGCGTTTTGCAAAGCCCATTTTGAACATGTGAGGAAAACCATTGATCGGGAAGTAGTTGAGCAACTGTATTTGCAATTCGAGGGCGTCACATTCTACCTGCAAAAGGTGATGAACGTGCTCTTCATGCGCACTGCTGATGGCGGCCATTGCTCCCTCTCCGATCTTCAGCCTGCCATCAACTATATCGTTGATTTTACCACCCTTACCTACGAAGATTTGATGTATCAACTGCCCGAAAAGCAAAGTTTGGTACTCAAAGCCATCTGCAAGGAAGGCAAAGCCCGACATATTACCTCCGGAAAATTTGCCAAACGCTATGGCTTGGTTTCACCCAGTGCTGTGAAGTCTGCGGTTAATGCACTGCTGGATAAGGACTTGATTACGCAGGAAAGAGACACTTATCAAGTTTATGACAAGTTTCTTGAGATTTGGCTGAAAAGGGAAATCGTATGATTCTAATACGATGGCTTTGGAAGCCTTGTCTTCACTCTCCAACCTTCACTTTCATTCCATCCGAATAAGCACTGAACTCTGGCGCATACTGGCATTGGATTAAAGCATAGCCGTTGTTCAGGTAGCCTTCCTTGGTCACGAACATGCTGTACTCCAACTGGTGCGTGCCCTTGGGCAGACGCTCAATGAAGAACTCCATATCGGTGTCGGTGTTGGATTGGTAGTAACTCATGCGGTCGTTGTACTCGTAGCGTGAAATCTGCTCAATCGGCTCGAAACCAGCGGCGCGGAGGTCCTTGACAAAAACGTAACTCATGTCCTGTTGGCTCGTGAAAGTAATCTTCACGGTGAGCTTGTCGCCGACTTTCAGCGTCCGTTTTTCTGCGGGAACTAAAACTTTGCCCTTATCAGTGACCGTTTCCACAAACAGCTCGCGCTTGATGGTGAAGCCTGATTCGTCGCTCTTGACCTCGTCAATCGGGACGAAATATTGGCGGAACAGGCCGCCCCACACAAGGTGGTTGGTCGGATTGTTTACGGTGAGTTGGCGCATGTCCGTGGTCACTTCGTTGGCGTTCCAACGGCGTTGGATGAAGCCCGTGCCGGCCACGCCGCCCTCGGTGCTGATGGGCGTGTTGCCGAAGCGCAAAGTGACTTCCTTCCCCTCGGCGAACCAGTCGCTGCCGCACATCAGCAGGGCGTAGATGGCATCGGCGGTGGAGGCAGAATTCTCCCAACTGTTGGTCTGCTTTTGGGTGAGCAGCCATACGCGCAGTTGGTCAATCATCTCCTGGTCTTGGTCGATTTCAGCGAAGGCCGCCATGATGTTGGCGTGGGTGGCGATGTGCGACTCAAACGAGAAGTATTTCTTCGGCCAGTACATGCCGATTTGCTCGTTCTTTTGGGCACATTCCTTGAACGACTGAATCATCAGTTTGGCGGTCTTTTCGTTGCCCGTGCGATACAGCACCAAAGCACCCTTCGAGCGTTGGTTGAAGTTGAACGAGGTCCAAGTTTCGTCAAGGCTCTTGAGGTAGTATTTCTTCGCCGTGGCAAAGTCCTTGTCGGAGTTTTGCTCCTTGAAGAAACTCAAGGCGTAAAGCTCGTTCAAGGTGCTGGAGCCAATGGGCCAGTCCTTGCCTTTGCTATGTTTTTTCATGTAGCGGTAGGTCTCGGCCACGTCGTATTCGAGGTAGCGCACGGCCTTGTCACAGATGCTTTGCGCGGTGTTTTGGTCGGCCTTGCTCAACGAACTCCATGCGCCCATTTTCTGCAACTTGCCGAAGCCGCTCAAAATGTAGGTGGTGATGTAGGCGCTCTCGGGCATTCCGTCCATCCAAGGCCAACCGCCGTTGTACTTCTGCTTCTCCTGAATCAGTTGCAAGGCGCGGGTTTGTTGGCCGCGCATCGTGTTCACCTCAAACAAGGTGGCGATGCGGTTGCGCTGCTCGGTCTCACTCTTGGCCTCCAGCACCCACGGCGTTTCTTGCAGCATGATGGCCTTCAGGTCTTGGTCTTTCTCGAGTTGCGAGAGCAAAGCATCTGGCGTCTCGATTTGCCATTTCTTGATGTAAGCCAACAAGTTAGGAATGTTGTCGGCAATGTAGGACGAAAGCGTGTTGGCGTAGAACACATAGAAGGCGGTCTCGGCGCGGTTGGTGCTGATATTGGCCAAATAAGGCAATGCTTGTACAGCATACCACACGGGATTGGTGCTGAAGTTCAACGTCAAGCTGTAGTCGCGCTCGTGGCTGTCGGGGTTGGCGATGGCCTCGAAGTCGAAGGTTTTCTCTGTCTCGGCCTTCACGGTGATGGGCAGGGTTTGCGTCATGAAGATTTCGCTGCTCAAAACAGGCAGCAAGTGCTGCTCGGCATCGCTGAACTCGCCTGCGTAGGCCGTGAAGCGGAAGGCCAAGAGTTCCAAACCGTATTGGGATTTCACCTTCCAGCGCACTTCCTTGCTGCGCCCCGGCATGATTTGCTCCATCGGTATCGTGGCGTTGGATGCTATGATATTGACAGGCTCCATCGTGGCTGCATCGAAAATTTCGAGTTTCGCCTTCGGGGTGACGGCCTCGTCGCCCGTGTTGATGACGTTGGCCACAAACCACAGCTCATCGTTGTCGTACATGTAGCGCGGCATGTCGGCCATGATCATCACCGGCTTGGAGGAGGTAAAGGTGTATTCGTTGCTGCCCGTCTTGCGGTCTTTCGAGTAGGCCAACAGCATCAGGCGCCAGCGCGTGAGGGCATCGGGCATGGTGAAACTGAAGGTGGCACTGCCGTCCTTGTTGGTGCGCAACTGCGGGAAGAAGAAGGCCGTCTCGTTGAAGTTCTCGCGGAGGGTGGGCTCGGAATTAGGATTTACATCTTCTAATTGTACTTCGTTTTCAGGCATTCCATTTGTAGTTTTAGCCATACCATCATAGGAATCATTTAATGGCGTAACTTCTTCCATTACAACTGAAGCAGCCATAGTAGGACGACTTTCCTCCATGTCCAGGGCAGCTTCCTCAACCATATAAACTCCACCTTTACTTAAAACTCTGAAACGATTTCTTTCAGCACGATAACCAAAACCATATCCGAAATCGAAGAAAGGCGCATCGGAGGGCAGGCTGAAGTTGAAGAGTTCGACGAAGTAGAAATAGCCGCCGTTGGTCGATGACGAAGTGAAAAGGATGCCATCATCGCAACCAAAGTAATCAACACCTCTCACCGAGGAAGGTGACATGTCGAACCACCAGTAATTTTTGGCAAACTCGTCCAACGAGGCGTCGTACATGCCCGCGAGCAGGGCGGCCTCCAAAGGCTTGTCCTGGTAGTCGCGGACGGTCACTTCCCAAGTCTCCTCGGCACCCGGACTGAGTTTGTCGCGCACGGTGGCGAGTTTCACGTTCAAGTCGTAATTGTCGAAAGGCACTGAAACGCGCAAAGTTTCCCTATTGACAGTGTTCTCCTTGACGAAGACATAGCGCCAACTGAGGCCGCCACGGTCGCCTTCGGTCACCTTATAGGATAAGGTCTGCACGGCGTTATTCAAGGTGAACTTCTTGTCCAAACGGATTTCGTTGCCATGGAGTAACTGTACCCAAACATCCACATCCTTGGCCGAAGTGCCGACGCTAAGACGGATTTCGTCGCCGGGATGGGCGGTCGTCTTGTCTTGGTGATGCCATTGCATCGCGGTGACAGGCATCTGCTTGGCACCTTCCTCGTAAATGGTGAATTCCTTTGTCGTCACTGCAAGCGGGTCGTCGAGGCTCTTCAATTCCACCACATATTTTCCGGGAGCCAGAGCCTTGCCTTCATAGAATTTGGCCTTGTCATCAACCATGATTTCAGCCTCGTCGACCAAGGTCTTGGCTTTCTTGTCGTAGAAACTGAAGTTGGGGAACAACCTTTCGATTTCTTCGTCCGTAAGCATTTGACGATCAAGTTCTTGATAATGTTCCATCGCCTCGAAATAGTTGATTTTCGATGGGTTGTCGTAGCGATAGATTTTGCGCGAAACACGGCTCTTGGCGGGCTGCCAACTCATGTTTTGCACCGAGATTTCGTATTTGCCCATCTCCGACTTCTCAATTTCGGAAGGTAGGTTAGTGCTGATACTCACCTCGTTATAACCTGCACGAATGCTGTAGGTGTTGGCGTGGGTTTCTCCCTGTTTGCTTGTGGCGGTCACCTCAATTTCATAGGTGAAGACGGGCTGTTTTTCGGGCGCGATGGTCTTTGTGGGCTTCAAATTGAAGGTAACAGCGAACTTGCCGTTCTCGTCGGTGCGGGCCTTGCCGTAGGTGATTTGCTCGTCCTCGACGGTCGGGTACCACCACCACCAGCAACGCCACGGGAATGAAGTTTTACGTACCACGCGATAGGTGTATTCCACATCGTCCAAACCGAAACCAGCGTATGCCTTCACATCACCGCGCACCGTAACTTCTTGATTGAGTTTGTATTGCTCTTTCGGCTTCTCAAAGTTGACCTCAAAGGTCGGGCGTTTGTATTCCTCCACGCGAATGGTTGTGCTGCCATTGTTGGCATTGAGATGGAACATGCCATTAAGTCTATCGGTGGGAATGACGAAGGAGCCGCTGAAAGTGCCATATTCATCGGTGGTGAAATTGGCCGCGCTGATTTCCTGCCAGTTGGCGTCCTTGAAGGAAATCTTCTCGTTGTAATTGCTGACAAGGCTCAAATCCTCACCTTGGCGGCGCGTCGTAATTCCTTGGAAATAAACGGTTTGTCCAGGGCGATATATGGCGCGGTCGGTGAACAAAGTGGTCGAATACTGCTCCCTGTCGTTTTGGTAAGGTTTCCTGAAATAGAAAGCACTTTTGGCCAACAGCACATCATTGTCTTTGCGGAGATTGATGAAAAACGGTCTGCTGTCATTCATTTTATCGTCCAAGATGGCTTTGCCGTTCTTGTCGGACTTCACCGTTGTCAAAATGATGGTCTTGTACTCGCGAGCCTTGTAGTCCCATTCGCTGCGGTAACATTCCACGGTGACACCATCTTCAGTTTTGCCCGTTTTGCGGTCCACGGTCACCACGGTCATTTTGTCTTCTTTTTTGTCGGAGATATAGCCCAAATTCGACACTTGGAAATTGAGCACCAGCATCTTGTCCTCGTTCTTGTTATCCTTGCTGACATTGCCCACAAGGAAATAGAAACCTCTCTCCAAAGCAGGCAAGGCAATCAAAGTGCTGTGCTGGCGGTAGTCGGTTTCGGCGGGAAGCGTAAGTTCTTGTTCTGCAATAACATTTTTGGAATCCAACACCTTGATAAGATCTTTTTTGTAATCAACACGTTGCAAATCAACAAGTTCTTTCTCACTGACTTTCACTATCTTAATATAAGGTGTGGTCACATTCTTGTATTCCAACACGGCGGGGATGGCCTCGTTGGGCAACTGCACTTGATTCAGTTCGAGGTTGATTTGTGGCTCCTCGATGCGCTTGATGAGGCTCTCGCAGTTCTTCGCACCCTGCGATTTCGGGAACTTCGCGATAGCCTGCTCACACAAGGCTTTGGCCTTCGGGAGGCGGTCGAAATAGGTGCTGTCCTCGCTGTGGCTCTCGTATTGGTCAATCATGCTTCGCGCAATCAGCGAAGCGATTTCAGCCGAAAGCGGATTGTCAGGGTATTGCGCCTTCAAACCTTCCAATGCGGCTTGGTATTGCTCGTCTTTTTGCAAAATGGCATTGACGAAGCCGAAACGCTTGAAGTCGTTGTAAATCAACACATCTTCGTTTTTCTGCTTGAGGTTGTAGGCCATCAGGTCCTGATAGATTTTCAGGCATTTGATGAGCGGGTTGTCGCTGTCGCCCAAATCGGCTTTCACGAACTTCTCGGCAGGCAGCCACCATTTTTCCGTGTCGCCCTCAGCTTGGTCTGCGTTGGCCTGTTCGCGATAGTAATTGGCCACGCGGTGGAACATGAATTCAAATAATGAAGCCTCGTATTCAAGGTATTCCTCATTGTTGTCCTTGTTCTCAAACAAAACCATAAAATTTTCAGTCTTAGCCTTTTTCAGAGCCTCGACGGGTTTCAAAGCCTCAGCATAATGTTGGTTGATGCGGGTTTTGAAACTTTCCTTGTCCCAATATTTCATCTCCACCTTTGAGAGGTCGCCGTCTATGGGCAGATTTTGCGAGATGCGCCATTCGTTGATGCTCAAGTAGTTGGCATAGGCTCCCGCGATTTCTTCGTGCAGCAGCGCATCATGAACGGCATCCAACTTCCCGATTCTCCCTTCAGCATATTGGATGAAGTGCTGGTCGGGGTCTTCCTCAATGGTGAACCGGAAGATGTTCTGCCGATAAAGGTAGGTCTTCAGCAGTTGCACTTGGTTCTTGTCCTTCGATGCCTGTTGCTCGATGGCATCCAACTCTTTTTCAGCCGATTCCGGCAGGTTTTTCTCAAGGTCTTCCTTTACTTTTTTCCACATGGCTTCGTAGTTGTTTTTCGGGGTTTTTGGTGTGTCAGGGTTCTTGTTCGGTGTTGCAAAAGCCAACAAACCAATGGCCACTAAGGCGACGGTCGCGATGATGATTCCAATGCGTTTCATGGTTCAAACGTTTTGAAGAATAACGAAGTTTCTGCAAATATCGTGCATTTTTTGGGAGCCTCATTGAAAAAAAGCGTTGATGTTGAAAATATGCGTATATTTGCACTCTAAAAAGTTATACATCATGTGCACCTATAGCATCACACTAAGCGACACTCTCGTTGAACAAGCGCGTCCTGCCATCGGAGTCGACACGGACATTTCAAAATGGATGCAGCGTCAGATGGAAATCATTTTGATTCGTCTTGCCACCACTACGCAACGCAATTCAAAAGACACTACAGAGCACTATGCACCCGATTTGGAGGCCATACTTGCAATGCCCTTGCTTGACGATTCAGAAGTGGGTCTTAATGGCGAGTATGCACGGATGGACTACCTGAAAGAAAAGTACGCCCTATGACATGTGTTTTTCTCGATACCAATGTGTTGCTTGATGTGTTGCTCCATCGTGAACCGTTTGTACATGACTCAGCACATGTGCTGAACATGGGGTTCAAAGGCGAGATAGCCCTATACTCGACTCCTCTCTCGTTTTCCACTTGTATGTTTGTGTCTCGCAAGAAGTTGGGATATGACAACGCATTAGATGCATTGAAGATTTTAGAGCATCATATCAGTATCGCCACCATGGATTCCATTCAACTCCATGAGGCGCTTTATGCTTCTGCTCCCGATTTTGAAGACATGTTACAATACCATGCAGCACAGGCTGCTGGATGTAGTCATATTGTGACACGAAATGAGCGTCATTTCCCGCAAAGCGGAATCATTGTGCTGTCTCCGACTGATTTTATGCAACTTTCACTTGAATGAATGCATAAAATTGCATCACAAATCATCTGCAAATTCTGTTGGATTTTTAAGTATCTTTGCACCCGCAAAACACAGAATAAACGAGAGGCCAAATGAACGAATTTGATAAAAACAGGGGAGACTTTGAGTCACTCGTTGGAAAGATTCAGTCGACGAGCAGTGCTTTACAAGAGGATGCCCGACTTGTCATCAACCGAAATGTGACGACACGAGCCTGGCTGACAGGTTTTTATATTGTGGAATACGAACAACACGGCAACGACAGGGCAAAGTATGGCGACAAATTGTTGAAACGTTTGGCGGAACGACTTGATGATAAAAGTTTTAGTCTGACAAACCTAAAAAATGCAAGGGCTTTCTACTTGACTTTCCCAGAAGTTGCACAACCAGTGTTACACTATCTGATGCAGCGTTTCGGAAAACGTCAGGCAGTGACTGACCTTTTTCTATTACCTGATTCTCAAATGCTTACAAAAAGCCAAGCACTGCCTGACTTTTCTCAATATACGTCTGAACAGGAGAAAGTATCTTATGACGGATTCGCCATGATGACTCCCCAAGGTGAAGTGATGCCAGTGCCACAAATGGTGTTTGACAGGCTATCATACACACATATTGCCATATTGGCCTATATAGACGACCCTATGAAACGTGCGTTTTATGCTATTGAAGCCATGCGTGGTCCGTGGAGTTACCGAGAACTACAGCGCCAAATAGATTCCAACTACTACGAACTTCAGTTGCCGAGCAAGGAAAAGATAAAGGAATTCCTGATGAAGGAGAACAAGGGATAATAATAACAGATTATGAAATAAAATGCTTCTTTTGTAACCGCGTGAAAAACTTGAACGACATCATCCACCCCATTGCCGCTGAATTGCAGCAGTTTGAGGCTTTCTTCGAGCAGACCCTGAAAGCCGAAACCGAGCCAATGAACAGCATCATGCGCTATGTGAGCGACACAAGGGGCAAACGCTTGCGGCCGATTCTGGTGCTGCTCGGGGCGAAACTGTTCGGCGAAGTCAACGGGCAGACTTTGCGGGCGGCCACCTTCGTGGAAATGGTGCACAGCGCGACCTTAATCCACGACGATGTGGTGGACGACTCCGACCAACGCCGTAGTAAAGCCTCCGTGAAAGCCCAATTCGGCAACCTCTCGGCGGTGCTGGCCGGCGACTACCTTTTGGCCAAGGCCATGCTGCTCCTCTCCCACCCTGACGACTACGCCATCCTACAGGAAATGCTGCGCACCACCGCCGCCATGAGCGAAGGAGAATTGATGCAAAACATATTCGCCGACTGTGTCCCGCAGTTGGAAAAAACGACAAAATATCTCGATATCATCACCCGCAAAACCGCCCGATTGATGCGTTCGTGCTGCGCGGCAGGTGCCATGTCGGTCGAGGCAACGCCCGAGCAAGTGCAATACATTGCCGACTTCGGCCTCAATTTCGGCATCTTGTTCCAGCTCCGCGACGACATGCTCGACAGCGAAAACACGGAGCAAGCCAAGGTTTTGTTGCCCGAATACCTGCAAAAAACACTGGGTACATTGAAGCATTTCCCCGAGTCAGAAACACTTGAAGCCTTGCGAAATTTGACCGTGTTTTGCGCAGAACGGAAAGAATAAAAAAGAACCCCATGCGGTTTAGAGGTCAAAAACAAAATTTTCCCTATTTTTGTCCGCCGAAAATTAATCCCAAATTTATCCACATAGCAAGCTACACCTTCGAGGCCAAGACGACCGACCAAGCCGACCACTTCAAGTTGGTGTTTGCCACAACGAAGTAACAGACCGCAAAATCATCCATTTAAAATGAAAAAAACCATCATCTTTATCCTCTCCATGATGCTTGGCATGAGCATTATGGCCCAGAAAAGCATCCAGTTGCGTTCGGTCGACAAGGCCGAATGTGTGAAAAGCGACATGACGAGCCTCAAAGCCTCGTTTTCATTTTCAACCATCGAGGCGCAGGATTATCCGAGCGAACGCGGAACGTTTTCGTGGCTCAACCTCGCCAACACCGTCATTGGCGGCAATGTGGGCGACCCTCAGATTCCCGTCGTGAACGAACTCATCGCCGTGCCATTTGGTGCACAACCTACCATTCGTGTGACGAGTTACAGCACCACCGACTACCGTCTTGAGGATTACGACATCCACACCTTGGTGCCGCGCCAGCCTTCGCTGCGCAAGGACAAGCGTCCCGAAGACGTGCCGTTCGTCTATAACGAGGCAGCCTACCAATCGACCCGTGGCTTCCACAGCGAACCTATGGCCGTCGTCGAAGTGGTGGGTACCATGCGCGGCGTGCAGCTCGGCAAGATGACCATCGAGCCGGTAAGCTACGACCCAGTCAACAACACCTTGCGCGTGTTCAACGACATCGAAGTGGAAGTACGTTTCGACGGTTCCGATGCCGCAGCCACCGAGAAGATGTTGGTCGACACCTACAGCCCTTATTTCGACATCGTTTATAAGCAGCTGTTTAACGGCAGGGCCGTCCGCAGCATCTATGACCAACATCCTGACCTCTACACCACGCCAGTGAAGATGCTCGTCGTGACCACCTCGACCTACGCCAACAGCACGCCTTTCCAGAACTGGTTGACTTGGAAGAAACAGAAAGGTATCAATGTGGATATTTATACTGTGACCAGTAGCACTTCATCATCCACCATTCGTTCCGGCATTCAAAGCAGATACAACACCAACCACCCGAGTTTCTTAGTCATCGTGGGCGATGAAACAGTTGTCCCATACTACTCACTGTGGGATTATGACAGCTATTACGGTGACGCAGCTACCGACCTGGAGTATGCTTCCGTTGATGGCGACATCTATCACGACATGTTCTTGAGCCGAATGCCAGTGGCCAGCACCACACAACTCGGCTACCTTGTAGACAAAATTTTGATGTATGAGAAATACACCATGCCCGACCCGAGCTATTTGGACGAGACTTTGCTCATTGCAGGTTGGGATCAACCTAATTATTCTTGGCAAACCTCCTGGACCAACATTGCAGGCAAGCCTACCATACAATATGCCAACAACAATTACTTCAACGCGACCCACGGTATCACACCCCATGTTTTTATCACTACAGCAAGTGGTCAGAGGACTTGTTATAACTATATTAACAATGTAGGTTTCATCAACTACACTGCTCACGGCGATATTCAGGAATGGTCTGATCCAAGTTTTACCAACAGCAATGTAAATTCGCTTACCAATGCCAACAAGCCTTTCTGGGCTATGGGTAACTGTTGCTTGTCTGCCAGCTTTAGCAATACAAGTACATATCCTTGCTTTGGTGAAGCCATGGTTCGTGCACAAAACAAAGGAGCTTTTGGTTATATAGGCTCTGTCGTGGAAACATATTGGTATGAGGATTTCTATTTCGGCGTGGGTGCTTTCAATGCTTCATATTCAACCAACAACAATCCCACAATATCGGGTACCTCAGTAGGCGCATACGATGCCATGTTCGATGACACAGGCTTCAACACATTGAACTCCGTTCCTTACATTGGGAACATCTCAGTGTCATACGCTTATGCACAAAATTACACCAACAGTGAGATTACCCCAGAATATTACTGGAGATGCTACCAATGCTTTGGTGACGGCTCCGTGATGCCTTACCTTAAACAACCTGCCGCCAACAACGTGAGCCACAATAGCGTTCTGCCTATAGGTGCCAATAGCTTTACCATAAATGCCCATGCTGGTTCTTATGTGTCCATCACGGTCAACAACGAGATTATCGGCGTTGCACAGGTCGGAACAACAGGCACTGTCAGTGTGCCAATCACCCCTCAAAACACTGCTGGCACCGCCATGATAGTGGTCACCCGCAACCAACGCCAACCCTATATCAACACTATTCCATTGGCTAACAGCACCCAATACACCATCACCTGCAACCCATCTGAGCACGGTACCATCAGTGCCCCAGAACAAGCCTACGCCAGTTCGATAGTGACCTTGACCGCCACACCCGACCCAGGCTATTGCCTTTCAAGCTGGACGGTGACTGATGCCAACAACCAACCCATCTCCGTCACTGGCAACCAGTTCATCATGCCCGAAAGCAACGTCACGGTGAGCGCCACCTTCGTGGAAGGCCTTACCATCACTTTGGCCTCGGTGACACACGGCAGCATCAGCGCCGACCCGATGTATGCCTTGCAAGGGACAACCATCAACCTGACGGCTACTCCCGCCAGCGGCTACGAATTCGGCAGCTGGCTGGTCTACAAGACCGGTGACACGAACACCACCGTCAGCGTGAACAACAATAGCTTCACCATGCCCAACTATCCAGTAACCGTCAGTGCCACCTTCGTGCTTGGACCGACCGAGCTGACCGTGTATGACGGGACAGCCACGAACCAGTACATCCCGATGTACGGCTACTACTTTGACGACTTCACCAAAAGTGAATGCATCATTCCCGCTTCTCAGTTAACAGCAATGAACGGCTGCACCATTACCGCCATAACGTTCTATCCGTCAAGCGTAAGCACCCGTAGCTGGGATGACTCAGAACAGACCGTTTTCCTTAAGGAAGTTTCAGGCACTACCCTTGGCGGAAGCTATAGCGGCACGAGCGGAGCCACCATCGTTAAGCAGGCATTGCTGGAGATGCCGACTGCCGGTACAGCCTACACCATCACCTTTGATACACCTTATTTCTACAACGGCGGCAACCTGTTGATTGGCATCTACAATACAACCGATGGCGATTACAATCAGGTGTACTGGTATGGAACCAGCAATCTGACTTCCGGCGTATCCGCCTATGGAAGCAACGGCAACGGCCTTAGCAGTGTCGACTACAATGCACAGGCATTCCTGCCCAAGACCACGTTCACCTATATGCCAGTTCCCGACGAACCCGTTGCGATAACAGTCAGTGCCAATCCTGCGAATGGTGGCACCGTCACTGGCGCAGGCACCTACGACCCCGGCATTACGGCCACTTTGACCGCCACCGCCAATGAGGGCTACACCTTCGCCAACTGGACGAGAAACGGCGTGGTGATGAGCACCAGCGCCACCTATAGCTTCACTGTGTCCAACGCTGCCGAGTATGTCGCCAACTTCACAATCAACAGCTATAATATCACCGCCGCTGCCGTTCCCGCCGAAGGCGGCACCGTCACCGTCGGTGCTCGCAACAGGGAAGACCTCGTGTACGACTTCGAAAACGGCTGGCAAAATTGGACTGCCTTCAAGGGCACCACAGGCACTTCGTCTCACAACTGGATGCACAACACGGAATATGTCGCATACGACTCCAACGGCAACCAAATCGTCCCGGAATGCCACAATTCCTCCTCCGGAATGATGCTTTCCGAATCCTACATTTCCGCTTCCACATCAGGCGGTTCGGGTACGGCTGTCACTCCCGACAACTACCTCGTCTCTCCGCAGTTCCGTTTAGGCGGAAGCTTCACCTTCTATGTGGCATCGAGAATGAGCAACTATCCTGCTGAGAAGTTCTCCGTATTGGTATCGGAGTCAGGCAACAACAGTGCCAGCGCCTTCACTCATACGGAGCTGACAGTGACCTTGTCGGATAATAGCTGGCACGAGTACACCATCGACCTGAGCGATTACAGCGGCATGGGATATGTGGCCATCCGCCACTATGACTGCTACGACCAGCACCTGCTCTATATTGACGACGTCACCATTGTGGAAGGCCAAGATCCTTCGACCGGCAGCGGCAACTTCAACTACGGCGAGACCTGCGTTGTGACCGCCACGCCCAACACGGACTACTATTTTGTGAACTGGACTGAAAACAACGCTACTGTATCATCAGAGGCCTCCTATTCCTTCACTGTTACTGGTGACCGAAACCTCGTGGCTAATTTCTCGCAAACCCCAGTTTTCACCAAAATCATCCCAGCCTATACATCAACCGGCGGCTGGGTGCTCATCGCCTCACCTTTGACAGAAGCGGTCGCGCCGTCTCCTGAAAACGGTTTCCTCACTAATGACTACGACCTCTATTACTTCGACCAAGCGTCCGATAGTTTGGAATGGATCAACTACAAGGGCGACAACGGCAACTTCAACCTTGTTTCCGGCAAAGGCTACCTCTACGCCAACAGCCAAAACGATACGCTAACTTTCACGGGTTATCCATACAACGGCAACGGCCAAGTCACCTTGAGCAAAACCTCGGGCACACATTTCGAAGGCTGGAATCTGGTAGGCAATCCTTTTGCCCAGACCGCCTACATCACCAAGCCGTTCTACACCATGAATCTCGAAGGTTCAGAAGTGATTGCCAGCACAAGCAATAGCGTCGGGGCTATGGAAGGCATTTTCGTCGTCGCCAATGAAGACGGCGAAACCATGACCTTCAGCACCGAAGAGCCTAACAGGGGCGCTGCACTTGTAATGAACATCTGTCAAGACCGTGGCTCCGTCATCGACCGTGCCATCATCTGCTTCGGCGAAGGAAACAACCTGCCTAAATTCATGCTGAACAAGAACAACACCACGCTCTATATCCCACAAGACAACAAGGACTATGCTGTGGTCAACGCCAACAATGTCGATGAGATACCCGTCAACTTCAAAGCTGCCGAAAATGGCACCTACACGCTGAGTTTCAGCATGGAGAATGTTGCGTTTAGCTATCTGCACCTTATTGATACTATGACTGGCGCCGACATCGACCTGCTGGCCCTTCGACAGGCTCAGGGACCAGCAAGCTACACCTTCGAGGCCAAGACGACCGACCAAGCATCTCGTTTCCGCTTGGTGTTCAGCGCCAACGAAACGGAGTGAAAACCAAAAAGATTTTGGCGAGATTACACCCAAAACCACAAACTATCCGAGAGAGGTGTCAATTTTGGCACCTCTTTTCTTTTTCTTTTACCAAATTTCCGTATTTTTGCACCCTAATTTAGGGTACATCATAATATATGAAGAACAACTACAAGGAATATAAACAGCTGAATCTCACTGAGACAGCCAATGAAATCCGACAGTATTGGGAGGAAAACGACACTTTCCAAAAGAGCCTTGACAACCGCGACAAGGATAACGCTTTCGTGTTTTACGAGGGTCCGCCGAGCGCAAACGGCACCCCTGGCATCCATCACGTGATGGCCCGCTCGATTAAGGACGTGGTGTGCCGCTATCAAACCCTGAAAGGCAAGCACGTGGTGCGCAAGGCCGGCTGGGACACCCACGGCCTGCCCGTCGAATTGGGCGTGGAGAAGAAGCTCGGTATCACCAAGGAAGACATCGGCAAGAAAATCAGCGTCGACGACTACAACCGCGCCTGCCGCGAGGAGGTGATGAAATACAAGGACATGTGGGACGACCTCACCCGCAAGATGGGCTATTGGGTCAATCTTGATGACCCTTATATTACTTTCACCAACGACTACATCGAAACGCTGTGGTTCTTGCTGAAAGACCTGTATAACAAGGGTTTGCTCTATAAAGGTTACACCATCCAGCCCTACTCGCCCGCTGCTGGTACTGGCCTCAGCTCTCACGAATTGAACATGCCTGGCTGCTACCGCGACGTGAAGGATTTGACTTGTGTAGCCCTGTTTAAGCTAAAAGGTTCCCCCTTTGCAAAGGGGGACGGGAGGATTCAAATAGACCTCCCGACCTATGCCATCGCATGGACGACCACACCGTGGACCTTGCCGAGCAATACCGCCCTATGCGTTGGACCGAACATTGACTATGTACTTTTGAAGACCGTACATCCTTACACCGAGGAGCCTTGCTATATCTTGATGGCCAGAGCCTTGGTGGAAACGATGTTCAAGGAAGCCCCCGAGGTCGTCAAGGAATACAAAGGCAAAGACCTCGTTGGCATTGAATACGAGCAATTGATTCCGTGGGTCAATCCGGGCGAGGGTGCCTTCCGCATCATCCCTGGCGATTATGTGACCACTGAAGACGGTACGGGTATCGTCCACATCGCGCCCACTTTCGGTGCCGACGATAAGCGTGTGGCCGCCGCCGCTGGCATCCCGCCCTTGCAGATGATTGACAAGGACGGCAAGCCGCAGCCTATGGTCGACCGCACCGGCAAATTCTGGCTTATCGAAGACCTCGACCCTGAGTTTGTCAAGAACTGCATGGACGTGGAAGCCTATCGTCCCTACGCGGGCCAGTTCGTGAAGAACGCCTACGACCCCACCAAGACCGAGAAGGACAAGAGCCTCGACGTTGACATCGTCGTCATGCTGAAGGAGGAAGGCAAGCTCTTCAAGAGCGAGAAGCATACCCACAACTACCCGCACTGCTGGCGCACCGACAAACCCGTGCTCTATTATCCTCTCGACAGCTGGTTCATCAAGACAACGGCTTTGAAAGACCGCATGATTGAACTCAACAAGACCATCAACTGGAAGCCCGAAGCCACTGGTAGCGGTCGTTTCGGCAACTGGCTTGAAAACTTGGTCGACTGGAACCTCTCGCGTTCGCGCTACTGGGGCACCCCGCTCCCGATTTGGCGCACCGAAGACGGCAAGGAAGAAATCTGCATCGGCAGCGTTGAAGAACTTCGCAGCGAAATCGAGAAGTCCATCAAGGCGGGATTCATGAAGGAAAATCCTTACGCCTCTGACGACTACACCAAGTTTGACCTGCACCGTCCTTACATCGACGGCGTCATCCTCTGCTCCGCAAGCGGCAAGAAGATGTTCCGCGAACCTGACCTCATCGATGTGTGGTTCGACAGCGGTGCCATGCCATACGCACAATACCACTACATGGGCAAGGAAGGCCAATTAGGCAAGGACGTGTTTCCGGCCGATTTCATCGCCGAGGGTGTCGACCAAACCCGTGGTTGGTTCTTCACGCTTCATGCCATCGCCACGATGTGCTTTGATAGCGTCGCCTACAAGAACGTGATTTCCAATGGTTTGGTGCTCGACAAGAACGGCAACAAGATGTCCAAGCGTTTGGGCAACGCCGTCGACCCGTTCGGTGCCATCCAGCAATACGGTGCCGATGCCGTGCGTTGGTACATGATCACCAACTCGCAGCCTTGGGACAACCTGAAGTTTGACGAGGCCGGCGTGGACGAGGTGCGCCGCAAGTTCTTCGGAACCTTGTATAACACCTACGCCTTCTTCGCCTTGTACGCCAACATCGACCAATTCGACTACAAGGAAGCCGACATCGACATCAAAGACCGTCCCGAAATCGACCGTTGGATTCTTTCGGAACTCAACTCACTGATTTTCAATGTTGACGAAGCCTACGGCAGCTATGAGCCCACCCGTGCAGGTCGCGCTATCGCTGAGTTTGTCGATGCCCATTTGAGCAACTGGTTCGTGCGCCTCTCGCGCCGCCGTTTCTGGAAGAGCGAGGATAACATGGACAAACTATCGGCCTATCAGACCCTTTACACCTGCCTTGAGACTGTGGCACGCCTCATGTCGCCCATCGCGCCGTTCTTCAGCGAACAGCTCTACCGCGACCTGAACAACGTCACGGGCCGCAACAAGGCTGAGTCCGTCCACCTGACCGACTTCCCCAAGGCCGACAAGTCGTTCATCGACAAGGCTTTGGAAGAACGCATGGAAGCCGCACAACTCATTTCGTCGTTGGTGCTCTCGCTGCGCAAGAAAGCCAACATCCGCGTGCGTCAGCCCCTCTCGAAGATCATGATTCCCGTCGCGAATGAGGAGATGAAGACGCAAATCGAGAAGGTGTCGCACCTCATCAAGAGCGAGGTCAACATCAAGGAAATCGAATTCCTTTCGCCCGACAACAACATCTTGGTGAAGAACGTGAAGCCCAATTTCAAGACCTTGGGCAAGAAGTACGGCAAGCAGATGAAGCAAATCCAGGCCTACTTCGCCAACATGAGCCAAGAGGAAATCCACCAGTTCGAGAAGAACAACGGCACCCATCTGAACATTGACGGCGTTGACGTTGAACTGACCCTCGAAGACGCCCTGATTTCGACGCAGGACATCCCCGGCTGGGCCGTCACTTCGCAAGACGACCTCACCGTGGCTCTCGACATGACCATCACCGATGAACTGATGCAGGAAGGCCTCGCCCGCGAAATCGTGAACCGCGTGCAGAACCTCCGCAAGACCGGCGGCTTCGAGGTCACTGACCGCATCGAGCTGCTCATCGAGAAGAACGACAAGATTCAAGACGCTGTCGACAAGTTCGGCGACTACATCTGCGCTGAAACGCTGGCCACTATTAATAAGGTGGACGTGCTTGAAGGCGTGGAGGCCGAGGAACTCGTTGAAGGCGTGAACGTTAAATTGATGATTAAGAAGAAATAAGGCTAATGGCTGATGGCCTATGACTATGGCAGCTTTGACTAAAAGTTGAAGTTCATGTTTTAATAACGCTGCCATAGGCCATAGTCATAAGCCATAGGCCAACTGAATAACTGAACAACTAAACAACTAATCAACTATGGAAAAGAAAGAACCGCAAGTGCGCTATTCCGACGAAGACCTTGAGGAATTCAAAGCACTGATACTCGAAAAGCTCGACCAAGCCCATGCCAGCTTGGAAACCCTACAAGCCAACCTCTCTGGTGGTGAACACAGTACCGACGACACCGCCCCCACCTTCAAGGTGCTGGAAGACGGTTACGCCGTGGCGCAGAAAGAAGAAAATGCCAAACTCGTGGCCCGTCAAGAGAAATACATCCACAACCTCGAACTCGCCCTCATGCGCATCGAGAACAAGACCTACGGCGTGTGCTGCGAAACCGGCCGACTCATCCCCAAGGAAAGACTGCGTTGCGTGCCCATCACCACCCGTTGCTTAGACGCTAAACTGAAGAAACGGTGAAAAAACAAGGGAACCGCGGCCTGATTTGGTCGTTTGTGGTGATATTTCTCGTGCTGCTCATCGACCAAATCCTCAAAATTTGGGTCAAGACGAGCATGACGCTCGGTCAGGAAATCCCTGTCATCGGGAGTTGGTTCAAGTTGTTGTTCATTGAAAACAACGGCATGGCTTTCGGCTGGTTTGGCGGAGGCGGTTTCCTGAAATTGGCCTTGAGCCTCTTCCGGATTGTGGCCATCATCGCCCTGTTTTGGATTTTGGTCCGACTTTCAAGAAGAGGCACCAAGTTCGGCGTGTTGTTCGGCATCGCCCTCATTACGGCCGGCGCCATGGGCAACATTATCGACAGCGTGTTTTACGGACGCATTTTCAGCGAAAGCACCTACACCCAAATCGCGACCCTCTTCCCCGATGGCGGCGGTTATGCCGGCTGGCTGCACGGCCGCGTGGTCGACATGCTCTACTTCCCCATCATCGACGTGGCCAAGGAAAACGCATCGTGGCTGCCCAACTTCTTTTTCGGTCCCGACGGGCACTTCATCTTCTTCCGACCCATCTTCAACTTCGCCGATGCAGCCATTACGGGCGGTGTTTTTTACATGTTTCTCTTCCAATGGAGCTGGTTGAAGACCTTGAAATGAGGAAAAAAATTTGTAATGGGATTTTTTCACTTGTTTAATTATCAATATTTTACAAAATTTTTCTGGCCAAAAAGTTTGTAATGGGCTTTTTGGCATACTTTTCTCATTGGAAATGCGTTATTTTTGCACCACAAACCTTAAAGCAACAAAAAAATAAGTTATGAGAACATTCAAAACAATGGGCATTGTGTTGGGGCTGATGCTGGCAGTCGCCTTCACTTCGTGCCACAAAGACAAAACTGGCGTTTATGCGCCCAAGAAGAAAATCCAGCAGATTTATTATTCGTGGAGCGACATGGAAAAAGAGCCCTTCCAACATTGGGAATGGAACGGCGACAAGCTCAACTCCATCACGCATTACTCAGACTTCGACTTCAAGGCAGACACTTGGGTGGAAAACTTCACCTACGACAATAACAACCGCGTCACCCGCGTGGACAACTACACGAATTCCGAGTACATCACCTACGAATACGACGGCAACCACCTGAAAACGGCCACCGTTTTCTATCGCAACGCCATTGCCTGCACTTGGGCGATTAGTTACGACGGCGACAAAATCAGCAAGATGATGGGAACCTTCTACGACGACTTTAAAAAAGATGGTGCCACGCTGCATTTGAACCCTCTTTCACACCTGCTACCTCCCAATGTTTGCAAAAGCGTGGCCCAAGGCGAACAACGGTTGGCCGACCAAAGAGGAGAAAAAGAAACCTTCACCATCACCCTTCTGCTGACTTGGACGGACAATAACATCAGCAAAATCGTCTTTACCGGCGACGGCGAATACATGGACTTCCAACTGCAATACGACGACAAAAACTGCCCGTGGTACGGTTTCTTGGGTGGCCTTGAAGACTATCTCGTGAACTTCACTTCCGGGCACACTGGCTTCACCAAAAACAATGTGACCCGCATCATATTGACAGAAGACGACGACTACACCGACACCATTTGCTATGCCTATCAATACGACAGCAACAAATACCCCGTTTTGCAGACCATGTACGAAAGCGACGACATTGACGACAATATGAAAAAGACAAATTTCCTCACTTTGATAGCGGCGACCGTGATGTTGGCTATGGCCGCTTGTAAGCCCGTTGATGACCCATTGGCTCACTTGACCGACGGAGTTACCGTCACCACTGCCGACCCGACTTTCATTACGGGCAGAACTGCCTCTTGCGGCACGGAAGTCACTGCCGATGATGCCGGATTGCTGATAGAGATTGGCGTATGCTGGAGCAAATCGGAGAAGCCCACTATCGACAATAACGTCATGAAGAGCCACAAATGCTCGGAGCCTTACGTCTGCCTGCTGACCAACTTGGAACCCAACACGGTTTACCACGTGCGCGGATACGCGAAATACGGCACAGAATACTGCTATGGCGAAGACAAGACCTTCACCACCCTCGGTGCCGATGCGCCGTCCGCCTCGCCCGTCACCACCATTGAGGCTACCGAAATCACCGCACAATCTTTCCGAGCCGGTGCCAAGGTGAACCCCTTTGGCGTATCCAACTATATAGCCGGCATTTGCTTTAGCATTCAACCTGATTTCACCATTGAGGACTGTGTTGGATATGAAATTGGCTATGACGGTGAGAATGACGTTTACCAAATCTATTGTCAAGGCTTAAGTCCCAGCACAACATATTATTACCGTGCCTTTGTGGCTTGGGACGAAGGAAGCAACCCTAATTTTAACTTCTTTCCCAATGGCTATTCCTATTTCTACGGCGAAATCTTTAGCTTCACTACTCTCGACATACCCTTTATGTTAGAACTCAGTACCTATGTCAACTACTACAGCTGGAGTGGCCACTATATCGAAGCCTATGGTAGTATGCACTGCAACAGGCCCGAAGTGGTCGACCAAGTTGGCTTCTGCTATAGCACCACCAACGAATATCCACAATTTGAATCCGACTTATATGTTACCGCTGCCACTCCTACGGGCTATGAATGGTACGACTTCTATAGCAATATCTATAACGTGTCGGCCAACACTAAGTATTACATCCGCGCTTTCGCCCGCTACAAGACTGATAGTATCCACTACGGAAACGTTGTAGAATACGAAACCTACTGATTTGCACGATGAACAGCCACACGACACGCACTGCTTGCATTGCCTTGGGCATCATCGCGAGTTGCGTCATTGGGCTACCTAATTTGTATGATAAATTCTTGATTGCCAGATTTGTTGCCACTGCAACAGGTCTGGCAATCGTTTTTCTTTTCGCCCTCATCGGCAAAAGACGTTGGCAGATTCCCCATACGCCCGTTTTCTACATTTACCTGCTGTTCACCCTGCTTTGCGGTTGCTCTATACGCTGGGCCACCAACACCGCCGAAGCCATGTTCGCCTTCTCCACCCTGCTCCTAACACCACTTATTATCATCCTAATTTACAGCATTTTATCCACCGACAAGCACGCTACACAAAAGGCACTTTGGGTCAGTGCAGCGGTCGTTTTGGTGGTATATCTGTTGTTTTCCATCGTCCAGTTGTTTCACATTGAGAGTTTCAGCTTCGAGCAATTGTATCGCGTGAGCGGCATCAATGGGCACAAGAACCTGTTAGCCATCATGCTGTTTGTGCTTTCCGCCTTCCTGCTCACTTCCTTTTCCATTTTCGACAACAAATTGTTGAAAATCAGTTCTGTCGTCATGTTTGCCATTGCCGTCACTGTCATTATTTTACTGAAATCGAGGGCGGTGTTGCTCAGTGTGCTGGTGGCCGGTGGCTTTTTTGGAATGTTGTTATTTGTGCGTACTCGTCATTGCGAACGCAGTGAAGCAATCCAGGGAACGAGTTCGTCAAAAGATTGCTTCGTCGTTCCTCCTCGCAAATCGTCAGATTCGACGTTAGTCAATGATGCGAAGCGGGGTAATCGTGGCAATGACGGCTTACGCCTGACCATAGGTATTTCCGTCGTCCTCGTTTATGCTTTCCTCACCATAGGGCTCCGTTGGTTTGCGGACCGTTCCGTGCCGCACACCTCCGAAAAAAGCGAAATCGAACACAATATGTTGAGCACGTCCTCCTTGGCAGAACGTTGCCTGCTGTGGGACAAGACCTACCTCGTGGCCGACAAGCATCCCTTTTCGGGTTGCGGCATCGGCAACTGGCAAATCCATTTCCCCGATGCGGGCCTCGAAGGACTGTACCGCGCCGACGTGTGGAACGTGAATTTCACCAAACCGCACAACGAATACCTCAGTGTGCTTTCGGAAACCGGCTACCTTGGGCTGCTGCTTTACGTGATTTTTCTTGTTGCCCTCGTCATGCAAGCCTTTTTCGCTCTTCGCAACACCCAAAGCCGAAAAGAATTTCTTTACGGTGCCATTGTTTTGAGCATCTTTGTGGGGTGCTGCGTCAACGCCTTGTTCGATTTCCCGAACAGCCGCATCGAACACGTCATCTGGATGGGCATCCTCTTGGCCATCCTGTTGCAAACCATCACCAAAGGCAAATCCCAAACCCTCGGCAAAGGCTGGAACGTTTGCTTTTTGCTTATTGCCCTCATACTCATCATCATAGGTGGGTTCCGCTTGAAAGGCGAGCGCAATACCTTTGAGATGCAAAAAGCCTTGCAGGCCAACAACTGGAAAGCCGTGAAACACTTTGGCCACCAAGCCCAATCGGTGTTTTACACGATTGACCCTGTCGGGCTACCATTGGACTGGTATTTGGGCAAAGCCGAAAAACAAATGGGTAACCCTATGGCCATCAACAGTTTCCGTAAGGCCCAACAGCTTGCACCTTACTGCAAGGAAAACCTCAACGACCTCGGTTTGGTGGCCTATCATACCGCCCACAACCTCGAAAAAGCGGAGTTTTATCTCAACGAAGCCATCCGCATCAGTCCCAACTTCCTCTATCCCTATTTCAACTTAGCCTACATTTACCTGAGCGAAAACGAGCCCCAAAAGGCCAAGACCGTGGCCGACGACATCTATTTCGACGAGCACAAGCGCGACGTAATGAAAGCCGACGCCATCTTTTTCGAGCCCTTCAACACCGAAGCCGCCCGCCAGAAAATCGATGCGGATTATAGGGCTACTTTGCAGCTACATAAGACTATTTTTGAGAAATTAGAGAACTGAATAATCCTACCATCGCTTTGGTTTTTTCACAACTTCCCGAAAAATTTTCCCATATTCTCCCGAAAAATTTTCCTATATTTTCCCGAATTTTGTATTTTTGCGCTCAAATCGGAGTTTTCAACGTAGTTAAACACAAAAGGTTATGACTGATTACAAACAACGAATCGCAGATGCACTTTTGGAACGGAAATTAGCCGGAAAAGGCACCGTGGCCTATCGCAGGAAAGACGGCATTTATGTGGTTCCCATCGGATGCCTGAAAGATTGATTGATAATGGTTATTCTTCTCCCTGCTCCTTCCATTCCGAAGGAGTAACGCCGCAAATGGCCTTAAAGGAACGAAGGAAGGTCTTCTCGTTGGCAAATCCCGACTCCTCAGCCACTTGCGACAAGCGCATTGTGGGGTTTTCGCGCATCAATTCTTGGGCGAAACGGATTCTATAGTTTGTGACAAACGCTGGAAAAGTAGTGTTTAGCTCTCCATTCAGGCAGGTAGAAAGATAGGTGGTGTTGGTGCACAATTCAGTAGCCACATCTGCAATCCGCAAATCCTTATTCCTGAAGAGCTGCTTTTCTTCCATCAACGCCTCAAGCTTGTTGCCCAAATCGGATTTTCCATTGGATAGGGTGTTTTCCTCTGAAGCAACGGGAGGCTCGACTTGGCGACGTTTCCTGTTCACCATCACAAACACTAACCACGAGCCTATCATCAAGGCAAGGCAAATGCCAATCACAAGCAGGAGGGTCGGTTTTTCAGGCGCGGCCTTGGGATAAAAGGCAAAAACCATGTCACTGGGGTCGTAATTGGAGCCCTTCATGCCACCCACGGTGACAAAAGTCCCGTCGGGAAGCATCAACTCCCAAGTGCTTTCGGGAAATTGTTCCACGATGGGTGTGTAGTGCATGGCCAGCTTGGCCTTCGCGCCTTGCAAGGCTGGTTGGTAGTCGATTTCGGCGAGAAAAACGTGTTTTTGCACATCGCAGCCCATCAGCCAAGCGGTTTGGGTTTCGGGAACAGTCCAAAAAGCACCAAAGTATCGGATGGCGCCCCAAGGGCCTTTCATGGGCAAGGCTTGTTCCATCGGCAAGAGAGAAAACCCACCCTCATTCACCAACATAGGAGCAAATTGCCCATCCTTGTTGGCTGCAGGAATCAGGAAGGCGTTTTCCCCCACACGGTAGGCATCGGCCTGCACATTGCGATCCAAGGGAGATTGCGGATGCCATTCGGAAAGCAAATCCACCTCAAAAGGCTCGCCTTTCAACTGATCCACAATGTTTTGCAGAGCATTGCTGTAACTGCCTATTCTGCCGCCTATAACCCAAGCATTGTCTTTTCCAACAGGCAAGATGAACGGATAGCTGCGGTTGTCGGAGGCCGTGTCGGTCCGCAGGTCTTCGCCTGAATCGCTAAAGATTTCGGTGAAGTCGGTGGCGTACCAGTTGCCGCTAATCACAACCAGACCGTTTTCCAATTCCAAGGCAGAAGCATGTGCCCGTTTTTTGTCCACGATGGGTTTAGGCGTGAAACTGTGCGTGGCCGGATGATAACATTCCACACCCCAAGTTTGCCCTACGCCGAAAATGCTTTCGTAGCCGCCGCCCACCAAAACGTCGCCGTCGTTCAAGACCAAAGCAAAGGGCGTGTCGTGCGGATAGAGGGTAGGCAGGGTGTGCCATCGTCCGCCTTCGTAATATTCCGCCGTGGCGGTGGGGATGAAACCTGTGGTGTGACCACCTATGGTCAAAATATGGTCGCCGGCCCACACCAAGGCATGACCGCTTCGTGCATCGTTCAAGTCGGGAAGACGTTTTGCCGCCATCGGGAAAAAGGTGATGTCGCCCTGTTGCACCACTTCAGGCGGTTGCTGACACGACAACATCAGCACGAGCAGACAAATCGAAAAGACCGTTCGTTTCATGCCACAAAAATAGGTGTTTTCCCCTTCCCACTGCATTTTTTTATAATTTGTCACCATTTTTTATAATTTGTCACCAAGATTTTTAGAATTTGTCACCTTCCTGAAAATGCAAGTTAACAGGGTTCTCCGTAAATTTGCGTTTTTCAAACAACAAAAACATCAACCTGTAACTTACATTCGTCATGAACAGAAACATCCTCAAGTGGATTCTCATCGCAGCGGTCGTTTTGGGCGCCGCCGTGTATTTGATCCTCAGCGAAACGCCTTCCAAAAAGGAGCCCAAGAAAGAGAAAATCGTCGTCGGCCACAGCAAGGCCTTCAAGATTGAGCCGATAGAAGGCATCACCATTAGCGCGGCGGAGAACGCGCTGGATAAGGACAGGGAATTCAAAATCAATCCCGTGGATGAAAATGAGTGGAAAAAGATGAAGAAAGAACTTGCCGCTATTAGCGTCGAGCAGCCACTTTTCGCTTTCGACATGAACTCGGGTCAAACCGAAGAAGAACTGTTTCCAGGCGTTTTCACCTGCCAGATAGACTTGAAGAAGATGGGCATCCCTGAAAACCTGTACGATTATATTCATATTTGGAGGTATGACGGAGAACAGCTGACCAAATACACGTCATGGGTTCAGAATGGTAAGCTTGTTTTCAGAAGCGACCATAATGGCGGGTGGATGCCAACACTCGCCATACCTTCTGCCAAAGCTGTCGCCATGACCGCGGGAACAGCCCTTTTGATAGCCGGAGCGGGGTTTTACTTATATCACACCTGGGTAAAGCACAGCGCGACTGGAGACTTGTACAAAAACTTCTTCATGAGCAACGACGATGCCGCAATGTACCCGGTCTGGGATTCCTATGGCAATTTTGAAATCCATTTCCGTTTCAAGGATACGGAGTGGGCTGACAAGCATGACGAGTACGTGTATTATAATGAGGCTTCATACAAACGGTTGTTGGAACTGTATGAGCAAGCGCAAAAGGACTACCGCAATCATAAGACAATCGAATCATTGTCGAAAACAAAGCTTTTGCCACAACTGTTTAAAGACGAGAAAGACTGTGAGCAAAGCAAGGAGGTCATAACCCTGTCATCTATCTTGGTGGATTTGTGCGAGAAAGACTCGCTGTATCAGGAATACAACAAGAAAAAGATGCCGCCGCCCAGTATCGTGGAGATTGGGGAGTTTCTTAAATTGTCAAACAGATATTTAACTGACAACCAACATCTAAAACCACAAAGTATCAACCTGGAAGTGAACCTTGTGGACGGAAAGCATATCACTGGAGATGCGGAATATCGGCATCCTGGAATAAAAAACGCATACATGCTCGTGAATTTTGACCACATGTGGACCAATGGACGAGAGAAGTATGTGAGGGAAGGTATGGCAGAGAATGTGCTCATCGACATCAACCATGAGCTATTCCATCACAGGGAAAAAATCATGAAGTGGATGGACTTGAGAACCGAGGAAACCATGGCGGCATACAACGAATATCACGCGGCCAAGTATTTCTTTGAAAAACGTGAAACGACCTCGGAAATACCAAGGAGTCCGTCCGACAGGACGCACTACGAGTATTATGGCCGCAATTTTAACAAGAACTCCACGGACGCAGAGGTCGGTTATGTATATGCCGACTTCATGGATTCGCTTCAGATTTACACCGGACGCGGTTCGGCATTCGTTCGTGCCGACTCGCTGATAGGCCGTTACGGTTATTTCTCATCCCACAAGTCAAACTACATGAAGTGGTTTAACATCAAGGATGAAAAGACCTTCGACGACTATCTCAAGCGGTTTTGCATGAACAGTTTCCCAAAGATTGCAAAAGAGCAGGCCAAACCAGAGATCGTTCAGGCCGGAGAGTTGGGAGCGCAGTCCATCATCGTGTCGAAATCTTCGCCTATGGCAAAAGTCACCACGGCAAAGGAAAGTCTCATCATGCGTGACGTGGAAGTTGACTTTGACATCAAGCATCGGAAGGATGATGGCAAATTTAATGCTTTCGTCATCAGAGATAAAGATGCCACCGAAGACGTGTTGGCGTTCTGCTGGTGCAAATCAGACTTTTCTGACTTGCATACCAAAGATTCCTACATGCATTCGGAAACAGGAGAAGGAGGCTATCGTTTAGGATATTTCAAGCATCTTTCAGGTAAATACAAGTTCACCATCGTCGCCCTCTTCGCCCCCGACGCCCCAGATATCACCAAGGTGAAAGACGACCATATCTCCTTCATCCTGACTAAACCCAGCCGCGACCTCACCAAGAACAAGCTCGTCACCGGCGCGGTGGTCACCTATACCGACAAAAACGGCAACACACAGACCCTTGACGTGAATCCCAAACAGTTCGGCAAACGGGTGAAATGGCCCGTCGCGAATGCATCAAAGAAAGGCAACGCATTCACGCTCACCGCCCACTGGTACTACAAACCCGACGACCAAACCACATACGTCTCGCCCGAAAGCAAAATGGCCGAGTGGGGTGGCCATCTTGATGAACAGGAAAAACCGCAGGCCGAAGAAAAAGCCCCCGAAACCAACTACTGGAAGCTGGTGAACGTCAGGATGGAGAAGACGAACACCTCTTATAAAGAAAGCCAAAACCCGGACGAAGAGGTGGATGCCGACTACCGCAGCATTTACTTTGCAGTGGACAGAACCGAGAAAAGTTGTACGTTCATGGGTATTGCCGCCACGGAGGAAGTGCATGAAGACAACACACGCCACTACGTGAGAGACTTTTACTTGGACGGCACCCTCACCTTCACGGAGCCTCCAAAGTTCTGGACTCCCGGGCGGCAGTACAAGGCCATTTGCGAGGTTGCCGACGACCCCTATCTGTTGAAAATCTCGGAACCGTTTGTGTTTGAGGCGGAAAACTCCAGCTCACAACCGACCGTATGTCTCCAGTCGAAAAACGACAAGATTGACAATGGATGGTCCTCATTGGGCGAAACGAACTGGCTCCGCAGTGCCTCCACCACCTTCGAAGCCCATTCCCCCGAAAAAGACAGTCCAAAATTCTTCACCCTCACCCAGTCCTACTCCATCGCCGAACGCCCCTATTCCGACCTCATGGCCAAGGTTGTGCTCCATTATGATTACGAATGGGTAGGCGAACCCGAAGAGGAAGAGAAGGAAGAGGAAACCGCTCCAGAAGGCGGATGTTGGAAGCTGGTCAAGACGGAAGTGGATGACAGTAAAGCCAAGGAGCAAGGTGGAAATTGGCCCAAAACCCAATTGAATCCCACGGGAAAATCTAAAACCAACGGCTACGTTACAGGCAGTAATGGCCAATACACCGCTTTTACAGAATGGTGGGATTATGCGGACTGGGTTCAAGGACGGGGCCAAACCAGCTACCGAGTAGTAAATACCACGACTCGTGACATTAAGATAACAGTGCCGAAAAAACGCTACCTACCGGGAGAGCAGATTGTGATAGACGTCAACCACAGCCCTCTTTCTAAAGAAGGAGATGGCGAATTAATAGGCAACATACTTCCCCATGGTTTTGCCTATGGGTATAGGTATATTGGAGATACCAAGTTCCCCATACTCAACTATTTTGGCTTTGATATAAACAATCCTCAGGAATATACCGGTCAAGTGACCCGCCAATATACATCACCCTACTTGCCTAAGGAAATTACAAACGACGATTGGAAAAGTTTTGTTATCATTGAAGAAGTCAAAGCTGATTACGGTAAACTGATTACCAAATATTATTACGAATGGGTGGACGGCGAGCAGAAAGAAGAAGATTTAGGAAATCTGGGTATTGGAATAGAATTCCCCATGAACGCCAGGGACAAAGCCTACTTTGGAGAACATGGAGGTTCGTTGCTGCACAGGAATGATTTCGGTGTAATAATTCCTTCAGGAAGCTATAGCGTGAAGAAAAGCGGCAAAGGTTATATCCTTGAGGGAAGCGGTCACCATGAAGGATCTAGACCCAGGGCGAGCCATAGTATCGAAGTGAGGATAGAACTGGACAAGAATAAGATTCCCGTGGAAGCTTCTTTTTCCTGCCAAGGATTTTATGAAGGTACCGGAAGAACCATGAAAACTGAAACAACTACATTCCAAGCGACTGGAACTGCAAAGCTGACCGAGAAAGAACTCGGACCAAACTCACGCAGGGGGAAATGCACTTCCTTTAATGGCATTATCCATACGGAAAGCGAAGGAGATTTTGACTATAGCAACACTGAAGGAGGTCACCTAACGATAAGGTGGAAATGTGATTAATAAAAACATAAACATATTAAAAAATGAACAAACTCAGAAAAACCATTCTGCCGATGATCGGTCTAAGCTTGCTCACGGCTTGTGGCTTTTGGCACCCCAAGCCACCTGTAGATAACGACCCGTGGCTTACGCCCGACGAGGCCTACGAGGACCAAACAGCCCACACTGGCATGGACGGCGGCGCCTTCGTGACAAGGGGTCTTAAAATCCGAAATCCCGACAGCCTTGCCGCCTTGGAGGGTTACACGCCCAATACTTACGTCCTCTCCAACGGTGGCTTCGACACGCTTCCCGACGGGCACATCGTCTATCGTCGCTACGACGACGGCTTGCTGCGCTGCCGCGTCTGGGTCTTGGGTCCCCGTCCCGAATACAAGCTCTTTTATTTCGACGAGCAAGGCTACCTCGCCCCCGACACCATCGCCTTCGACGGCTACAGCACCGCTGCCGACGGCTCGTGGGACGAAACCAAGCCCCGCATCAAAAGGGATTGATGTTGACTTTTGAACAGTCACTTACTTAAAAACAACAACGAAATGTATTGCGAAAATTGCGGAGCTCCTATCGAACAAGGAGCCAAGTTTTGTGGAAGCTGCGGCAAGCCCACGGCCACGCAAACCACTGTGGAGCGACCTCAGCCCCAACCTCAGTCTCAACCTCAGCCTGCGGCTCGTCCCGCACCTTCCAACGCCGGTGAACCTACCGCCCGCGTCCAGCTTTGCCCCGACGGCAAGTACCGCTGGAGCTACGAAGTGAACCTGTGGAGGAACCCGAGCATATTTTTAGACCTTATGAAAGTCTTTGGAGTCATCATGCTGGGTATGTGGCTGTTAGTCGCTATCATTGTACCATTGTTCGATGGCCATTTACGTTGGCATAGGGTAGTGGATACCTCAGGAACATTCATCGGGGTCTTGATAGCTGTGTTGGTGCTCTTCCTCATCGGTTATGTCATAACAGGCTTCGTCAGCGGCGGACGCTATGCGGCTTACTTTGTGATGGACGAAGAGACGATTACCCACCAACAGATGGATAAAGGGGTGAAGCGCACACAGTTGATTGCGGCCATCAACATGATGGCGGACGACGACATGGGTTCCGCTGCCCTCTTGGCTGCCGCTCATTCGCCCTTCATTACCCCCTACAGGAGGGTGCGCAAGATAAAAACCCATCGCCGACGCCATCTCATCAAGGTGGACGAGCTGCTGACCAAAAACCGCATCTACGTGGAAGACCCTGAAGACTATGAGTTTGTGCTGCGCTACATCAGCGAGCGCTGCCCTAAAGCGAAAAAGAAATAACTAAAATCATAACCCTATGTTTTGCGAAAACTGTGGAGCTCCGCTGAAAGACGGAGCCAAATTCTGCCCCAATTGTGGTAGCCCTGTGGCTGATGCCACTCCGGCTTCGGCCCCAGCATCGTCATATCAAGAGATGCCGCCCTCGGCTCGTGCCTATGGCGCCCCAAGCGCAGCACCTGCCGCTGCCACGCCGCAACAGCCGGACAAGCTGTATTACCCCGACCCGAAGCGTTACTCCGCCTACATGGACTTCAAGACCTTCATAGCCATGAAACGCGCCGACGACATTGACGACTTTCCGAACGACTAAACAAAAGTGACTAATCATAAAATTTACAAGATATGGAAGAAAAACAAGAATTTACACTTGAAGCTTTTGAGCTTCAGACAGGACACTATCATAGTTTGCTGCACGCTTTGGCTGCGGCCATGACCCGCTGCGTGATTTGGCGTTACGCCGGCACGGAAGACAAATACAACGTCCTTCAGCTTTTCCGTTTTGCTGAGGATTTTGACAAGGAACACCCCATTCATGACCGCTCTTTCTACATGGTAAGTGCCGAAGGTGCCATCGGCGTCAGCCCGGGCATGGAATACCTCACGAAATGGATGTTCATCCCCGACATGGACGAAGCCTCTATAGAAAAGCTTCAATCCGACATCCGCCAGCTGGAAGCCCAGTCGAAGGCCGAGGAACAAGCACGAAAGGAAGCGGAAGAACGCGCCCGCAAGGAGGCGGAGGAGAAAGCTCGCCGGGAAGCCGAACAGAAAGCACGCTTAGAAGCTGAACAGAAAGCCCGCTTAGAAGCCGAACAGAAAGCACGTCACGAAGCTGAAGAGAAAGCTAAACAAGCTGCCCCTGCTGCCTCTGCAACCGCAGTTCCCCATGCCAAATTCTGCCCGCATTGCGGAACACCTTACAAGAGTGAAAACGCCAGATTCTGCGCCAACTGCGGTAACCCACGCAAATAAAGTCTTCAACAATAATGAAAATAGTAGTTTTAATTCTAATTTTGGCTGGAGTGGCTTATCTTGCCTTCCGTTTCCTGACGGGGCAGAAGTACAAAAAGAGCCTCTTCGGCACACAGAAAATCAGCGAAAGAAGCAGCGAAATACCTCTCAAGGGTAATGTGTTTGCCAACTGGTGGGTGGTAGAACACGCCGTGTTCATCTCGTTACGTTCAAAGAAGAACGAGCGCAACCTGCTGGCAGCCTTCATCCTCAAATGGGTTCTGGAAGGCAAGATGAACGTAATTCCCACCACCAAGAAAAGACGTGCGACCATGGGACTGCGCCTCGACGAGCCTTTCACCGACCGCACCGAGATGAACTTCTATGAGATGCTCCTCGCGGCCAGCGGCAACGATTACGTCCTTGAAAGCAAGGAATTCGAACGCTGGGCAAAACACAACTACAAGCTCATCGACGAGTATCCGCGTCGCGCCGATGTTCGTGGCAAGCGGTATCTCATCGCCAAAGGATACATGGGCGAGGACAAGAAAGTCGTCCCTGCCATGTATCCGCAGCTTTGCCGGTCCATCGAGTTCAAAAACTACCTCAAGAGCTTAGACCTGTCGCTCGATCAGCCCAAGCCAAACCAATGGAAAGATTTCCTTGTGATTGGGGCTTTGTATGGCTTCACCGACAAGATACTCAAGCAACTCAAGGAACAACTTCCAACGAGTTTCAGAGACTATGCGCGCAGCATCAACATGGACCCTGCACAACTCCTTTACAACATTGAGGCGGCGCAACTCATGGCCTCCAAAGGCTTTACGGCAGCGAAAGACGAACAAACCCGAGAAGAACAAAATTAAAATCGAACACGATATGAAACAGTATTTGAAAAAATGCCTACTGACGGCACTTATCCTATGCAGTACCCTCGCGGCTGCATGGGCCGACGGCTGGAAACTGAAAAGCACCACAGTCTATGGCAACGGTGGATATTGGGAAAACGGACAGAAAACCCGCATCGACTGCTCCTACAAAGCTGGAACTTTCCACTACGAGCGCAAAGACTCCAAGGGCACCAAAATGGAAGTCTACAGCGCGAAGGCCGAGTTTGCCGAACCGAAACAGAGCTACGCTCCTGGGGAAGACATCTCCGTGCGCATTGCCTTCACCGAGAAAGGAGAAAGGCTGAACTACTCCTCTTACGCCAGAGTGACGGTCATGCCGCAACATCCCCTCTGGACTAAAGTCAACAACAAAGCCTCCAACAAGATTCCCGCCACGGGGACGGTAGATGGCCAAGCCGTCGATGCCGGTGGACGCAACAAAGTGACTCCTCCTGAGACCGTGACGCTCATGGCTCAGGCGCTCTCAAGTGGCACCCAAATGGCGATAGTCTATTCCTGCAACGGAATGGACGTGCTCTATCTTTACGACTGGGACGGCGAACTGGTGACCCAACCGGCCACCACCTCTTCGCAGGAAATCACCAATATTATGGACGAAACCACTGAAGTGTCAGGTGAAGACATTCCGCAAGAAACCGAATCAACGGAAGCATTGCCTGACGAAGAAGTGACCCCAACCGAAGAAGAAAAACCGATTGAAGAAGAAACCGTAAACGAACCGACAACCTATGACAAAATGGAATCGGACGACTATGACTACCCTTCATCGTATTACGAAGACGAAGATGAAGATGAAGCGTCGCGGCCCATCGCCAAATACCTCATCGTGAGCGGAATAGCTTTACTGCTTATCTGTCTGATTCTCTTTGTCTTCAGAAAGAAAGAGAACAAGAATTCCGTCGAGGTTCCAACTCAACAACAGGAAAAGGCACAGCCTAAAACACAGAGCCAAGCCCCGGTGTGCCCCAACTGCGGAACACCGATAGAAGGGGACGAAAAGTTCTGTCAGAATTGTGGATTTAAACTTAAATAAAACTTATAACATTATGGCTAAATTTTGTAAAGAATGTGGATCCCCGATAGAAGCGGGCGAACGTTTCTGTCACAATTGTGGAACGATGATAGCTACAGCGGCAGCGCCCCAAGACCCTGCTTCTGCAGATACCACGCGGCAGCAAACCTCGCAGCCGCACTCCAACCCTAAACCTTATCAGTCGCAGCCCCAGGGTCAGCAGCACGTTTATGAAGATGCTTACGCTGACGAAAAAACGCAAGGCATGGACTGGAAGCAACTCAAACCAAAACTGACCATCGGCAAGCCTCAGGTCACTTTCATAAGCAAAGGCAAGCTCATCTTTGTGGTCATCATCCTCATTATCATCATTTTGGCGGCCTTACTCCAGGGTTGCGGCACGGTCAAAGAAACCACTGACAATTCGCAGACCACTTCCAAATCACCGAATGTTGCCAAAATCACGACCAACAAACCGACCTCCTCCACCCTGCTGAAAAGTACCAGCACGACTGGGATAAAATCGTTCACCCTTTTCGATGTTGACAGCAAGAGCCTTACGAGCAGCGAAACCAAACAACTCGATGCGCTGGCCCGCGAAATCAAGACCGTGGGCTCATGTCATGTAACGGTGATAGGCCATGCCGACAACACCGGCACCTCTGAAGTGAACGAAGCCGTATCGGCCAAACGGGCTCGCTTAGTGGCCGATTACCTGAAGAAAAAAGGCGTTTCAAACATCACCTCGAGTGGGGAATCCTACAACCATCCCATAGCCGGCAACGACACAGCCGCCGGACGCGCCAAGAACCGACGTGTGGAAATCTATGTATCCACCATTGGTCGGTATAATCCTTATAAATGACGACAAAAAAATCCCGCCACGAATGACGGGATTTTTCATTTTCACGCATGTAGAGACGGTGTGCACACCGTCTGTACAATATCATTACGCCTGTTTGCGAGCGGCAATCAGCAACTCCAACATCTTGATGGCTGACTCGCTGACGGGGGTGCCGGGACCGAAGATGGCCACAGCACCGGCATCGTAGAGGAACTGGTAATCCTGAGCGGGAATCACGCCACCCACAGTGACCATGATGTCGGGACGACCGAGTTTTTCAAGCTCTTCGATGACTTGCGGCACAAGGGTCTTGTGACCAGCGGCTAATGAACTCACGCCCATGATGTGAACGTCGTTCTCAACAGCCTGTTTTGCAGCCTCGGCGGGCGTTTGGAGCCACCACTTTGGCGCCACGGTCGTGACCGTCTTGACCCATCTTGGCGACCATGATACGCGGACGGCGGCCTTCCATCTTGGCGAACTCGTCGGCCATCTTGCAGGCCTCCTCAAATCTTGCGTCGTTTTTCGTTTCCATAGAATATACTCCTGAAATTGAACGGATAACTGCCTTATAACGGCCTGCGACTTTCTCACAAGCCATCGAAATCTCACCCAAGGAAGCACGGCACTTGGCGGCTTCGATAGCCAATGCCAAAAGGTTGCCCTCGTGAGTTTCGGCGCACTTGGTGATGGCATCGAGGCAACGCTGCACGTCGGCCTCTTTGCGGTTGGCGCGGAGTTCCTTCAAGCGCTTGATCTGCGACTCACGCACGGCGGTATTGTCGATTTCCAAAGTCTCGATCGGGTCTTCGTGGTCAAGGCGGTACTTGTTGATACCGACGATGGTCTCGCGACCCGAGTCGATTTGTGCCTGCTTGCGGGCCGAAGCCTCTTCGATACGCATCTTCGGCAGACCCGTTTCGATGGCTTTGGCCATGCCGCCCATGGCTTCCACCTCTTGGATGTGGTTCCAAGCACGGTGAGCAATCTCGTGAGTGAGCGACTCCACATAATAAGAGCCAGCCCACGGGTCAACCACGCGGCAAACGTTGGTTTCTTCTTGGATGTAAATCTGCGTGTTACGGGCGATACGGGCACTGAAGTCGGTGGGCAGGGCGATGGC
>CADCML010000004.1 GCA_902802535.1 uncultured Bacteroidia bacterium | reverse complement strand
GTGCTTTTCGATTGAAAAAACATAGTTGCCCGCAAACTGGATTTTGCTCTCGAAATCCTCGCAACAGCACTTTGCATCAAACTGGATTTCATGCGGTTGCGCAAAACTGGCTTCGTGTTCGTGCTCATGCCCAATGCAATGCAGGCACGATTCAGCCGCCTCGCCGAAGTTTCCCGAAAAGCGATGCTCCGCCGTGCAATAGTGGTATTTTACGTCCCAACCTATGGAAACGAACAGCACCACAAGAGCCATCAAAAAAGAGCCGAATTGAAGCAGGCGTTTTTTCATGGGCGCAAAAATACGGAAAATTTGTATTTTCGCACCAACAAATTTTAAACAACAAAATTTGTATTTTCGCACCAACAAATTTTAAACAACATGGCAGACGGATACTTGGAAAAACGCTATGAGGAAGTCTTCGGCAAAGGCGCCAAAAAGACTGTGGTAAAACATACCTCAATCGATACCTTATTTGAAAAAAATCGCAGCTATCGCGGTTATAATCAGGAATTTGTGGTGAAACGCGATATGCTGGAGCGTATCGTGGCAGTGAACGCCAAAATCGCCTCGGCGAAAAACCAGCAAGTGCTTCGCTTCAAATTGGTGACCAAAGAAACGGGCGCGGAAATCATCACCCAAAACATGAAACTCGGCGGCTTGTTGCCCGAATTGCACCTCCCCTTCCCCGGCACGGAACCCGAGGCTTTCATCATCATTTGCAGCACCGCTCCCGAAAACAAGTTCGTGGACATCGACCTTGGCATTGCGGCCCAAAGCATGTTGCTGAAAGCCACCGAGATGGGTCTCAATGGCATCATGATAGGGGCTTTCAACAAGGCAAAGATTACCGAGGCATTCGATTTGCCTTGCGACCCGCTATTGATTTTGGCTATCGGCAAAGGCAACGAAAAAATCAAGTTGCAGCCTGTGGATGCGGGCGAGAAATTGGCTTATTACCGCGATGAGGACGGTGTGCAGTTTGTGCCGAAAATCAGGTGGGAGCAGTTGGTTATTGAATAATATCTCACGCAGAATCCGCAGAATTATGGGAATTTTTAAGTTTCCCATAGTTCTAAAATTTCTGCGTGAGAAAAATTTTGCACTCATATAGTGCATTTTTCTTGAATAATTGCACTCATATAGTGCATTTTTAGTATTTTTGCAGCATCGAAATACTGAAAACGATGGAAAAACTGTATGAATACATGGAGAAGCAACTCGACTCCATTTCAAGTCAATTTGTCCGCTATGCCTACGATGTCATTCATTGGGAGAACCGCATGTTAGGATTGGTCGGGCCACGAGGTGTCGGCAAAACAACCTTGTTTCTCCAACACATCAAAAAACATCATTCGCTTCGCGACACGCTTTATGTCACGGCTGACCACTTCCATTTTACTACGCACACGCTATTCGAAACCGCCGAAACTTTCAACAAGAACGGGGGCAAGTTCTTCTTCATCGATGAGGTACACAAGTATGCCCGTTGGTCGCAAGAATTGAAGCTGATGTACGATGCCTTCCCCGACTTGCATGTTTATTTCACGGGGTCGTCCATCCTCGACATCGAGAAAGGCGAGGCCGATTTGAGCCGACGCGCCCCAAAATACCTGATGCAAGGTCTTTCGTTCAGGGAGTTTTTAGCCATACGGCACCAAATAGAAGTGCCCGTTTTCAGTTTGGCGCAAATCCTGAACCACGAAGCCCGGATTCCCAATGTGAGCCATCCGCTGATGTATTTTAAGGAATACCTGAAAGAAGGCTATTATCCTTTCGGTCACGACCTTGACTTCGAGACCGAATTGAACCAAGTCGTCACCCGCACCATTGAGATGGACATTCCACAATTTGCCAACATGAACATCGGCACGGCACGGAAACTGAAAAAACTGATGGTCATCTTGGCCGGATTGGTGCCCTACAAGCCCAACATGGCCAGCCTCGGAAGCCAAATCCAAGCCAGCCGCAATAATGTGGAAGACTACCTTACCTACATGGAAAAGGCGGGACTTCTCGCGCAACTGAAGGACGGGACAGGCGGCTTGGGCGAACTCGGCAAGGTGGAGAAAGTCTATTTGGACAACACCAACCTGATGTACAATTTGGGTGACGGAAACGAAGATGCCGGTACTCTCCGTGAAACCTTTTTCTTCAACCAAATGCGTGTCAATCATAAGGTTACAGCATCTCCAATTTCCGATTTCGAGATTCAAGGCAAGACCTTTGAGGTAGGCGGTAAGAGCAAGGGCAAGAAACAAATCACAGATGCCAAGGAAGGCTATGTGGTGAAAGACGACATCGAGTACGGCTACGGCAATGTGATTCCCATTTGGGCTTTCGGGCTGAATTATTGATTTTTCTCACGCAGAAATCGCAGAACCGTGGGAATTTTTCACCGCTTTGCGCCGACACGCTTCGCGTCATTGACTTGCTTCGCATCGTCGAATCTGCGATTTGCGAGGAACGAAGCAATCCAAAAATTCGCTTAATTAGTTTCATTCGCCGTTAAACACAACAACGAAATATGTAGTTTGCCTTGTAGGGCTGTCACACCGTGGCAGCCGCACAAGGTTTCGCCCCATGCGGCTGCCGTGGTATGACAGCCCTACAAAACCAAATTATTTTTTGAATTTATAGATGATAGGAAGATTAAAATAAACCTTCACGGGTTTCCCGTCCATTTTGCCTGGATTCCATTTCGGCATGGCTTTTACCACACGCAAAGCCTCATCATCCAAATCCTTGAAACCTTCCGTCTTTTTGATCAAATTGATATCTGAAAGCAAACCGTCTTCAGTAACCACGAATCGGACAAAAGTGCGATATTCGGTCAAGCGATATTGAGCATCATCGCCTTTGTATTTCTCGGGCACTTGCAGATTGCTCTGAAGATACTCCATCAAGGCTTTATCGTCGCCAGGGAATCGTGGCATTTCCTCAACGATTTGATAGACACCGTTTTTGTCGGGCTGCATCTTCTCTTTTGCTGGATTGTCTGGAATTGTTGCCGTTGAAGCCTTCCAGGAATGTTCGTCATCTCCTGCAACTACCGTTTTCACTGTGGTTTTGTATTCATCATTCGTCTTCCCGAGCTTAAACATGATGGGAATCTGGTAACTCACCCGAACAAATTCGCCTTTCTGCTTACCGGGCTTCCATTTCGGCATGGAGCTGATAACACGGGCGGCCTCTTCATCGCAACCGCCGCCAATTCCGCGCAACACTTTCACATTTGATACACTACCATCCTTTTCGATAACAAAACTGACAAACACTCGGCCTTCGATATTCTTGTCTATTGCTGCTTCCGGATACTTGATGTTTCCAGCAATAGACTTCATCATGGCTTCCGCGCCGCCTGGGAATTCAGGCATCTGCTCAACGATGTTGTAGACGGTGTCGTTGTCCACGCACCCTACCTCGGTCACCTCGACATCAATGTCCTCGTCGGTCATGATTTTGTTTTTGAGTTTGTTGACAATGTCACCTGAAATAGTGAAAGGATCCATGCTGTACATCATCGTATCACCATGCTTTTCAACCTCTCTAATGGTAAAATTGATGTTAGGGTTAGGCGTTCCTTCGGCTGTGAAATTTTTTACCGTGAAAGTCTTTCGCAGCTCTCCCGTAAACGGGTCGACAGCTTCGGAACTCTCAAACTTGGTGTATGTGCCGTCTTCGTAGTAGACAACGGTGTCCTTCAACTGCATCTGGGTTCCGTCGTCATTGAAAAGCTCGAAGTCCCCCATTTGGATAGTGAGAACGTCCTTCTTAATGGCATCGGCCTTTTGTTCCTGTGCCGTCACTTTCGTGTTGGCAATCATCAGGAGCGCCAGCACCGGCAATGTCGCCAAGAGCCTCCACCAGAGGCCCTTGGCCTTTTCGTTTTTTGTAATCATCTTGATTCTTTTTTTGGTAAGGATTAAACTGAAATTATTACTCATTCCGCTGAAATCGACAGCCGTGCACTGCTGCAGGATCAGCATCATATAGTTCTTTTTGTCAACGCCAGTGGCCACCACATCGCGGTCGGCCTGGTATTCGTGAATACTCTGCAACTCCTTCTTGTACAGATAGATGAAGGGATTGAACCATTGCAGAATCATCATCACCTCGGCGAAAAGGATGTCCCACGAATGGTGGTGATTGATGTGGCTCAACTCATGCCGCATGATGTCAGGGTCCACGTTTTCGTTGGGGAAGAAGGCATAACGAAAGAACGAGAAGGAGCCTTGCTCACGACCCGTGAACACCGCCGTGCAACCGCTCATCTTGCGTTTGGGCGAGCGGATGATGAGCACGACGAGTTTCCCCAACTTGAAGAGAAACAGCAGCGTCATCACGCCGACACCTATTAAATAAATGCCACCTATGACTTGCCATACACTGAAACGCGACTGTGTATCCGTTGTCACCGTCACCTCGGGCAAGATGGGCTGACCGTCGGGCGTGACGATGACCTCGTTCAGCAACGTGCCGCCGCCAAACAGGTTTTGCTTCAACTCCACCATTTGCGGCGCTTCCTGGCCCGAAAGCAAGCCGAGCAAAGGCATGGCCAAGGCCAATAACAGGCTTGAAAGCAGGAAGAAACGATTGAAATACAGTCGGTTGCTGTTGCGGAACAGCAGACGATACACCACCCAAAGCACCGCAACGGTGGCTGCAATGGGCAGCAGGTGACCGATGATTAATTCTTGTGCATTCATGGCTTATCTCCTTTCTGAAGCGATGGCCTCGTCAATGGTTTTTCTCATCTCTTCCAATTCCTCAACGCTGAAATTCTCCTTTCTGGCAAAGGCCGAAACGAGGTCGAGATAGGAATTGTTGAAATAACGTTCCACTACGCTACCCAAATAACGGTGCGAGTAATCCTCTTTGCTGATGGCGGCGCTGTAGCGGTGCGCGCGGCAGAAGGTTTCGTGCTTCACAAAACCCTTGTTTTCCAAGATTTTGATGATGGAAAGCACGGTGTTGTAGGCCGGCTTGGGCTCGGGAAAGGCCGCCATAATCTCGTTGGCGAAACCCTGACCTATGCTCCAAATGACTTGCATCACTTGTTCCTCTCCTTTGGTTAACTCTTTCATGATCAATGCTTTTTATATTAATAACTTATTCTTTTCGTTTTATTGGCTTTCTCAAGTCGAACGGTTTCCTCAATAGTCAGACTGAAATTGTTGTCGCGCACATTCAGGATTTCCATTTCGGGTTTGTCTACCAACTCCCACGGAAAACGTTCCAACAGGTTGTGCTCACAATCGAATTCCTGCAAGGCTTCCATTTTCCACACCTCGGGCAATTCCAGCAAGTGGTTGAATCCCAAGCCAAAGCGTTCGATGGAATCCATTTCCGTAATCCATTCAGGCAGGAAATGCAGTTCGTTATGGTGGATATAGAAATACTTCAGGCGTTTCAAGTTGCGTAAGGTGTCGGGAATCTCCTCGATTTTGTTGAACGAGAGGAAAAGTTGTTGCAGATTGTCCATGTCGCCAATAAAGTCAGGGATTTCCGTAATCTTGTTCTTATAAAAATCCAAGTGCTTCAAATTCTTGAAACCGGCCAATTCTTTTGGGATGGATTCAAACACGTTGTCATAGAAAATCAAGTATCTGACTTGCTTCAACTCTGCAAACGACTTGGGCAATGTGCTGAGTTGGTTCTTCGACAAGTTAAGGCTTTCGCAACGCAGACAGCCAACATTGGCAGGGAGCTTCTTGATGCCATTGCCCGCCAACAAGACATCTTCAATCTTCGACAAGCGGCGGATATCCCGTCTTTTCAAGTTCAGTTTGTTGAAGTTCAAGTTGATTTCCTCGATGCTGTCAAGCGAACTGAGCCATTTGGGGATGTGTTTGATTTGGTTGCCTTCCAGGTTCAGTCTTCGCAAATATTTGCAATGCTTGATGCTTGAAGGAATCCTGTCAAGACCACAATTGGTCAGCGAGAGCACCTCGATGTTGTTGTCTTTGGGAATGTCAAGATATTGTATTTCGGCCCTGACGACTTCAAACACAGTCACCGAATCAGGTACATAAGTCACATACTTGGCGGGTTGGGTCACGCATGATGTGAATAATCCCATCACCATTAATAATAATACTATGTTTCGTTTGATAGCCATTTTGATTTGTCTTGACGCTGCAAATATAGAGAATGTTTTGAATATGAAACTAATTTTTTAGTTTAATTATTGTGTTTTTCGGTAAAAATTTTTTATATCATTGATTTTCAATAGATTTTGTTGTATGATTTTTGAAAGACTTCTTACAAAGTAATCACAAAATCAGTTTTTTTCAAAAAAAAAGCGTCTGTTTTCCCAAAATGTTGTATTTTTGCAGCCGCAATTGAAAGGCCACTTTAGCTCAGTTGGTAGAGCAACGCATTCGTAATGCGTAGGTCGTTGGTTCGAGTCCGACATGTGGCTCCAGCAAAATAAGAGAGTTTCGAACGAAACTCTCTTTTTGTTTTCACAAAAAAACGTATTTTTGCCCACCAACAATTTGAAAATCCATACCTTTGCGCCTTAAAACAGAACTGAAATGAACATTGTCATTGCCGGAGACGGAGAAGTGGGCATGCACTTGGCGGAGGCCTTGGTACGCAGCAACCACAACATCACCATTGTCGACCCACATGAGGAACTGCTGAAGATGGTGGAATCGCACAGCGACCTGATGACCATCACGGGCGACTCGACCTCAAACGCCGTGCTGCAACGCGCCAACGTGAAACACGCCGACTTGGTCATCGCCGTGCTGCACGACGAGCACATCAACCTGCTCACCGCCATCATCGCCAAGAAATTAGGCGCAAAGAAAGTCATCGCCCGCGTCAATACGATGGAGAACTTGAGTCCCGACGTGTGGCGCATGTACCAAGACCTCGGCATCGATGGCCTGCTGTCGCCCGAAGACATCGCGGCACAGGAAATCATCTCGCTGCTGAAGAAAAACGCCTCGTCGGAAACCTACGATTTCGCAGGCGGCAACCTGCAACTCTTCATGGTGAAACTGGAACCTGAGGCCGAAATCCTCGGCAAGACCGTCGACGAAGTGATGGACCAGTATGAGCACATCGAGTTCCGCGTAGCCGCTATCCACCGCCGCCAAAGCACCTTCGTGCCGCAAGGCGACGAGGTCTTCCAAGTGGCCGACATGGTGTATGTGGTCACCAAGCCGCACGCCATCAAAGACATCATCAAACTGAGCGGAAAGAAACAGATTAATGTCCACAATGTGATGATTGTGGGCGGCGGTCGCGTGGGTCGCATCACTGCCAAACGCCTCGAACACGACCTGAACATCAAGATTTTGGAAATCGACAAGGAACGCTGCATGGACCTGACCAACTACCTTTCGGAAGCTTTGGTCGTCAACGCCGACGCCCGCAACCTCGACCTGCTTGAGGACGAAGGCATCAAGGACATGGACGCCTTCATCGCCGTCAGCGACAACACCGAGACCAACATCCTGACCTGCCTTCAGGCCAAGTCGTTCGGCGTGAAAAAGACCATCGCCCTCGTCGAGAACATCGACTACATCGACATCTCGCAGAACATCGGCATCGATTCCATCATCAACAAGAAACTCATTGCGGCCAGCTACATGGTGAAATACACTTTGGGCGCGAAAGTTTCCACCTTGAAGAGCCTCAGCGGCATCGATGCCGACATCGTGGAGTTTGAGGTAAGAGCCGGCTCGGCAGTCACGCGCAAGCCCATCGGACAATTGGCCATGCCCACCGATGCCATCATTTGCGGCATTACCCGCGACGGCGAGAGCTACATCGCCACCGACGACTTCCAAATCGAGACCGACGACCATGTGGTGGTGTTGGCCTTGCCTGCTGGTATTCCTGCTGTTGAACGACTGTTCCATTAACCGATGAAATGGAAAACTAAAATAAACCACCCCTTAGTCCTCCGCATCGAAGGCTTTTTGCTCCTCATCGAGGGCCTCTTCATGCTGACGGTGCTCCCCGTGACCTATCTGCATCACGGGCTGTACGTCTTCAGTATGCCCTTCTCAGTGCTCATCACCCTACTGACCGGTTTCATCCTAATCATCGCCACGCGAAGCCACAAGGGCGAGAAGACCACTCCGCGCGACGGTGTGTATATCGTATGCATTTCGTGGCTCATGCTGTCGCTTTTCGGAGCCATGCCCTACCTGCTCAGCAAGAGCGTGCCCAATTTCACCGACGGCTTTTTCGAGGCCTTGTCAGGCTTCACCACAACAGGAGCCTCCATCCTGCCGCACATCGAAAGCATCCCCAAAGACATCCTCCTTTGGCGCAGCATGACCCAGTGGATTGGCGGCTTGGCCATCATCGTTTTCGCCATCGCCATCTTGCCTTACATGAGCATGAGCGGGATGCAGCTCTTCATCTCAGAAATGAACGGCATCACCTACGACAAGCTGCATCCGCGCGTGATGCACACCGTAACGCGCATTTGGGGCATCTATCTGTTTTTCACGTTGTTGGAAACGTTGTTGCTCTATTGGGGCGACATGGATTTCTACGATGCCGTCTGCCACTCGATGACCACCATCAGCTCGGGCGGCTTCTCCACGCGCTCAGAGAGCATCGGGGCATTTTCCAACTACTCGCAGGTGGTGGTGAGCATTTTCATGGCTTTGTCGGGCTGCAATTTCTCCTTGCTCCTGCTTTCGTTGAGCTGGAGGTCGCTCACCATCCTCAAAAACCAAGAGTTCAGGAGTTTCCTGCTCCATATCCTGTTTGCCGGCGTGGGCATCGGGTTGGTGTTGCTGTTGGTTGCCCACCACAGCTTCGGCACCTCGTTCCGCGAAGCTTTCTTCAGTGTCGTTTCGGCCATGACCACCACGGGATTCTTCGTCAGCGATTATATGACGTGGCCTTCGTTCCTGTGGGTCATACTCTTCCTTTTGATGTTCATTGGGGCCTGTTCGGGTTCCACTTCAGGCGGCGTGAAAGTATTTCGCCATCTCATCTTCATCAAAAACTCGATGCTTGAGCTGAAGCGCATCATCCATCCCAACGCCGTGCTGCCCGTCAAAGTCAACGGAAAGGCCATCTCAAGCAGCGGCGTTTACAAAAACACAACTTTCATCTTCGTTTATTTCCTCATTTTCATAGCGAGCAGCATCATCATACTCTTCACCGGCTCCGATTTCAGCACGGCCATTGGCGCGTCAGTGGCCGCTTTGGGCAATGTGGGCACTGGCGTCGGCTTGGTGGGACCTGGTGGCTCGTATGTAGCTTTCCCAATCGCCGTCAAATGGATGCTCATGCTGCTGATGCTGTTGGGCAGAGTGGAGCTGTTCTCGCTGATTATCCTGTTTTCGCGGAGTTTTTGGAGAAATTGAAACTTACCATTGTAAAAAGAAAGGTATTTTTTGTGAAGTGCAACAAATTCCATATTTTTGCCAGCACAAAATCTAACCATTATGAAAAAACTCCTTATTTCCGCGCTCCTTATGCTTTGCGTGAGCGCCTTTGCCCAAAAGCAATACACCCTGCAATCGCCTAACGGGAAAATCACCGTGACTGTCTCGGAGGAAGAGATAGTTGAGATGAATACCGAACGATCTGAGTACTGGTTATACTATTCCGTAAAACATGAGGAAACCGTCGTCTTGGACATGTCGGAAATAGCCATGCAAATTGATAACGGCAAAACGCTTGGTATTTCTTCCAAGCCATCCATCACTTCTGTTAAAACCAAATCCGTGAACCAAACCGTTGAAGCACCTTTTTACAAGAGAGCCGAAATTCAAGACCAATATAACGAACTGACACTCAGTTTTAAAGGTAATTATAAGGTAATTTTCCGAGCCTATAATGAAGGCGTCGCCTATCGTTTCCAAACTGATTTCAAAAAGCCCTTCAAAGTGATTGATGAAACTGTGGCTTTCCACTTTGACGAGGACTACACTGCTTGGATTCCATACGTCAACGCCCGCAAAGGCGATGGCAACTTCATCCAACAGCAGTTTTACAATTCTTTTGAAAACACCTATACCGTCACGCCATTGAGCAAGATGGAATATGACCGATTGGCTTTCCTACCTTTGCTCATCGAACTCAAGGATGGCAAGAAAGCTGTCATCACCGAGGCGGACTTGGAAGATTATCCCGGGATGTATCTTCGCAACTCGTTGCCCTCGCAAAAGCTGCATGCCGTTCATGCCGGTTATCCAAAGACCCGCGAGCAAGGTGGCCACAACAACCTGCAATGGGTAGTAAAGGAACGCGAGAACTACATCGCCAAAGTGGAGGGTAAACGCTCGTTCCCATGGCGCTGCATCGTCATCTCCGAAAACGACAAAGACTTGGCCGACAGCGACTTGGTCTATCTCTTGGCCTCGCCGAGCCGCGTGGAGGATGTCTCATGGATCCAGCCCGGCAAGGTGGCTTGGGACTGGTGGAATGCATGGAACATCTATGGCGTCGATTTCAAGGCGGGCATCAATAACGACACGTATAAGTATTACATTGATTTCGCCTCGCAATACGGTATCGAGTACGTCATTTTGGACGAAGGCTGGGCCGTCAACAAGAAGGCCGACCTCTTCCAAGTGGTGCCTGAGATCGATATCCAAGAACTGGTGGACTATGGTGCCGAGCGCAATGTGGGCATCGTGCTGTGGGTGGGCTATGCCGCCATCGACAAGGACATGGAACACGTGTGCCAACACTATGCCGACATGGGCGTGAAAGGCTTTAAGGTCGATTTCATGGACGGCGACGACCAAATGATTGTGGACTTCTATTACCGCATGGCCGAAACCGCTGCAAAACATCATCTTTTCATCGACTTCCATGGTGCCTACAAGCCTACAGGACTGCATCGCACCTACCCCAACGTGCTCAACCACGAGGGCGTGTATGGCCTCGAACAAGCCAAATGGGACAACCAGAGCGACCTCGTCACCAATGAAGTCACCATCCCTTTCATCCGCATGGTGGCTGGTCCGATGGACTACACCCAAGGCGCGATGAAAAACGCGAACAAGAACAACTTCGCCGCCATCTACACTGAGCCGATGAGTCAAGGCACACGCTGCCGCCAACTCGCAGAATACGTGATTTTTGAGTCGCCGTTCAACATGCTTTGCGATAGCCCGAGCAACTACCTCAAGGAGGACGAGTGCACCCAATTCATCGCCACTGTTCCCACCACTTGGGACGAAACAATCGTTCTTGACGGCAAAGTAGGCGAATACTTGGTTATCGCCCGTCGCAAAGACTTCCGCTGGTATGTGGGCGCAATAACGAACTGGGAAGAGCGCGATATTGAAATCGACCTTTCTGTGCTGCCCAATTTCGGCGCCAAGTCGGGACACATCTTCCGCGACGGCATCAACGCTAACCGTGTAGCCCGCGACTATGTTTCGGAAACCGCCCAAGTGATGGGCAACAAGGTAAAAGTCCACCTCGCCATAGGCGGCGGCGCGGTGATGGTGTTCTAATTAAATCCGATTCTTAACCCATCCGAGAACGCCCTTCACCAAATCCTTCTCCATCCAGCAAGTGAAGGCCACAAAGACCAAAAGCAGCCCCGTGTTGACCACCAAAGTCCAGACGGTGCTTTCGATGTGGATGTTTTTCTGCACGAAAAACAACGCAATGGCGAGGGCAAAATAGAGGAAGGCGGATTTAAGATTATAAGGTATCGGGGCCTTCTTCTGCCCGACAAAATAGGACAACACCATGCAAACGCCATAGCCCGCAAAACCGCCCCAAGCGCAAGCCATATAGCTGTATTTGGGCACGAAAATGAAGTTGATGGCCAGCAGCACCACGCACCCAATGGCAGAGAAAATAGCACCCCACCATGTTTCGTCGATGAGTTTATACCAAAACGAAAGGTTGAAATAGATGCCCATGAAAATCTCGGCCATCATCACGATGGGCACCACACGCAGACCTTGACGATAATCAGCGCCAACAAGATACTGCAACAGAGGCATATACATCACCACGGCAAGGAAAGCCAATAGTGTGAAGATGATAAAGTATTTCATCACTTTGGCTTGGGTCTCGCGGTCGGCGGTGTCGCGCTTGCCGCCAAAGACGAAAGGCTCGTAGGCATAACGGAAGGCTTGTGTAATCATCGCCATGATCATCGCTATCTTGACGCAGGCACCATAGATGCCGAGTTGTTCCTCGCCCTCCAATCCCGGGACGATTTTCTTGAACACAATCTTGTCGGCCACCTGGTTGAGGATGCCAGCCAAGCCCAAAAGCAGAATGGGCCAAGTATATTTCAGCATCTGTTTCAGCAAGTTACGGTCGATGCCAAGGCGGAGTTTCTTGATTTCGGTGACAAACCCAAAATTGACCAACGTGGTACAAATCAAGTTAGCAATGAAGATATAGCCCACCTGATAGCTTGCATGATACCATCCCATCATGGCGGGATAGTGTTCTTTCAAGTAAGGTGCCAAAAAGAAGATGAACAAGTTGAGCAACAGGCTCATGACTATGAAAGAGAGTTTCAGCGTCATGAATTTGATGGGACGATTCTCATAACGCAGCCGCGCAAACAAAATGGACTGGAATGCATCGAAAGCCACGATGATGGCCATAATTTCCACAAACTCAGGATGCAAAGCATAATCCAAAGCACCAGCGATGGGCTTCAGGAACAAGGTCACTAAGATAAGGAAAACCAAGGAGACAAAGCCAACGGAAAGCCCAGCCGTAGAGAAAGCCTTGTCGGGATTGACGTTTTCCTTATTGGAGAAGCGGAAGAAAGTGGTTTCCATGCCGAAAGTAAGGATGACGAGTAGCAAGGCCGTATAAGCATAGAGGTTGGTTACGATGCCGTATCCGCCTGATTCAGCAGCCATACGGTGCGTGTGGATGGGCACGAGCAAGTAGTTCAAGAACCTGCCTACGATGCTACTCAAACCGTAAATGGCGGTTTGCTTCGCGAGTGAGCCTAATTTGTTTTCTGCCATAAGTCACGTTTTGTTTTCCCGAAACGCAAAAATAGTAGTTTTTGTTGTAATACCATGCATCAACTTTTCGGCAATTCGATTATAAACTGCACGTTTGCATAGAACATCGGTCAAAAACTTCTTGGTCTTGTTGCGCAAAAATGCCGACTTTGCGCAGAAAACCCAGTTTTTTAGCCATTTTTCAAAAACTGGTATCATACAACTCTGATTTAATCGTTATTTTTGCACTGCTTTTAATCAAATCAATTGTTTAACCAACTTAAAAACATTAAAAAATGAAAAAAGTAACGTTTTTGCTCGCCACCCTGCTTATCGGTGGCATGATGCTGACAGGTTGTAAGAAAGACCCGCAACCAACTCCATCACCTACTCCTGGGCCGACCCCTACGCCGACGACGAAGACTGTGGTTTACAAGGTTGACAACATTTTCAAAACGGGCGATATTAATACTGGTCAAGTGACCACACACACGGTTTCGCCCTGCTTCCATTACAGCTTTTCCTTTAAAGACGCTAACGGAAACATGGTTGAAGTGAATGACGCCACTTTGCCTTGGACCAAAGAAATCAGTGTAAATGTTCCGTTTGAGGCAAAAATCGAAGGTAAAGTCACTTACAATGAAGCCGATCTTCCAGAACAGGTGGAATATGCTCGTATTGCCTTAATCAATGGCGAGGGTGAAACGGCTGGTTACTCTACTTCCAAAGCTGATTTTATAGAATGGATTGCTACTCATCCAGATAAATTAGAATTTAGCAAAACCAAGACCATTCAATAAGAAAGCTTGAAATTGGCATGATAGCCAATATCGCACATTTGCCCGGCCTACCGAAACAATAGGGAGGTCGGGCAAATTGTTTTTGGCCATTCAACAAGTATTTTTACGAAACTGACAATAAAATTGTACCTTTGCAGCCATGGAAAAGGAGCAAAAACACATCGAAAAGGCAATAAGCATCGAGAGCCAATCCCTTGTGAATCATGTGAATAGTGGCCTACCCCGCTGGCTCATTGAGGCGGCTTTTGTGTGCTATCTCTTGCAGGCCATCGTCAACTGGGCGCCGCTTTTGCACTGGATGAATGATGCCCATCTTTCGTGGGTGCGGGGCATCGTCCAGACCTTTGGGGCGGTGGTGATGTATGTTGGCCTGCTGCGAGGCATGAAGCCGCTGTATCGTCCTTTCACGGTGTGGTGGTGGATTGTCATTGCACTGAACCTCGCCGGATTCGTGACAGAGTTGATTCCAACAATCATGTTTAGCGTTGGCTTGCCTGTGGCTGTTTCGTTGATGTTGGTTTATCTTCCTTTGGGTAGTGCCATCATTTTTAACTATCGTGGAAGATTGCGGCAAGTGGGCCTATGGATGGTGCTCTACATCCTGATTTCCAGCATCATTCCCGTTGTTTCATTCTTGCTTGCCGGTCCTGAATCAGGATTGGCCAACCTGCCAATGGAGATTCCCACCATTGCCGTCATCGTTATCTATGCTTGGGTGCAACGTCGGGTATTAATCTGATTCCGTTTGCGATGGCATTTCTTGGGAAAGGGCACTTTCCACGCCCTGCCGATATTGCAAGGGAGTAATGCCGAGTCGGCGTTTCACTTCCATCTGAAACGTCCGACGACCACCAAAACCAGCTTCTGACCCAACAGCCTCGATGGTCCAATTGGGCTTTTCGCGCAACAAGCGACAACCCAACAGGAACCGTTTCTCGTTCAGGTAATCGCCCAAACTGTTGTATTTCTCATTGTTCTTGAAAAGTGCGCCCAAACGCTTTTGTGTCAGGCCGAGAGCCTTGGCCATTGTCTTCAATGACAGGTTGGTATCGGTGTAGAGGAGCCTATCGTCCACTTCCTGGTCCACCCATTCCATCAGTTCCTCATCGGTCATGTTGGCAGTCAGTTCGATGCGCTCACGGTGCGGGCGTGTCTGCTCTTGTAGCAGTTTCACTTCGTCCTCAATATGTTGCTTGAGTTGCTCCTCTAATTCGTTGATTCGTTTTTCCAATTTGTATTCTTGCACTTTGTTTTGCTCCAACAGTGTGTTTTGTTTCTCCACTAACTTCTTATTGGTGTCAACCATCTTCTTCGCGCTGGAATTCAGCAGCAACATCGTGACGACGAAGGCTATCACGAACACGATGATGACGGCTACGATGAGCAATTGAGGTCCTACCATGGGTTTATTGATTTATTTCGGCAATTCTATTACAAACTCCGCCCCCTTCCCTTCTTCGCTTTCAAATGAAATCGTCCCACCTGCGGATTGCACGATGTTGTATGTCAATGACAATCCCACGCCTGAGCCGCCTGTTTTTGTGGTGAAATTCGGCAGGAAAATTTGGCTCTTGTCCTCTTCCTTGATGCCTTTCCCGTTGTCTTTTACACTGATGATGTACGTTTTATCAATCACTTGCAGCGACACCTCAATTTTTCCGTCGAATTTGCTTCCGATAGCTTGCACGGCGTTCTTGACCAAGTTGCCGACGGCACTGTTCAGGTTGGTCTTGTCGCCATTGAAAGTGTGGTTTTTCGCCTTGTCGTAATGGTAACTGAAAGTGATGTTCTCCGCGTTATCATAGAGGTTCACCACATTACCGACCAACTCGGCCAAATCGAGCGGTTGCGGATGGTTTTCTGGCAGTTTGGCATAACGCGAGAATGAGGAGGCAATGTCGGAAAGGGCATCAATTTGTTCAATCAAGGTGTTTGCTGTGCGTTGGGTTTGCTCTGGTGTGGCTTTGCCGCTTTCGATATTGCGTTGCAGCATTTGCACGCTTAACCGCATGGGTGTCAGCGAGTTTTTGATTTCATGGGCCACTTGCCGCGCCACGCCGCGCCACGCTGACTCAGCCGTAGTGCGTTTCAATTCGGCGGCACTCTTTTCCAATTCCACAATGAGTTGGTTGTATTGCTTCACCAAGGCACCAATTTCGTCGTTCCTGTTCCATTCAATCGGTTCGTTCTTTTGATCGATTTTGATGTCACCCAACTTGTTCTGAATCAATGCCAAAGGCTGTGTTAAACGCTTGGTGACTATGAGCACGAAAAACAAAGCAATGCCGAGCAGGACAAGGATGATATTAATGTAAGTCAGCATGAAATTCATGATTTCATTGTGGAGGTCGGCAGTGCTCGAAAAATAGGGCGTGTTGAGGTAGGCCATCACGTTGCCGTTGGCATCGGACAAAGGAATATAGGCCGATTGGTAGACACCCGTTCCGAGTCTTTCCTCGTGGGTGTAATACAACGCCTTGTCGCGGTGCAGGTTTTGGTAAGCATCAGCATTCATCAGCGGGGCTTGAAGGTTCATTTCGGTAATTTCGGGTCGCGTGGTGGCCAACAGTTGTCCGTTGAGCTGATAGAGGTTGAGATCCGTGAAGAAAGTGGTAGCATAGTGCTGCAAAATCGCGTCCCAAGAGTCCCTTGAGGCTGTTCGCAGCAAAGTTCTGAAATCCAAATCATTGCGCATCTCAATACCCAGCGTTTGGGTCGTCTCAAACTGCGAATCCATAGTCTTTTGGTTGTAAAGGCTACGCATATAAATGATGGAAACCGGACCGATGGCCAAAAACGAGATGCCGAGGGTCAGCAGAACGACGGTTTGTAGCCGTTGGCGGAAACTTCTGTCTTTCCATTTGCGGGGTTGTCGATGACTCAGCAACCAACACACCAACAAATAAGGCAACAAAAGCCCGAGGAAAAACACGGCAAAAGGTGCGGTCTTTTCCGACCAATTCTTACGCGACACACTGACAACCAAAACGTTGCCTTCTTCGTTGCTGATCATGTAATGCTTAAACTTTCGGCTGAATGTGAACTCACCTTCATTGAGCTGCAAACTGCTGAGAAAACTGGGATAGACATAACGTCCGTATTTGTATACGAGGATATTGTCGCGATAGTTGGCCACGGAGTAGTCGTAAGGTTTCTGACCATTGGCCTCACGCAGCAGCTGTGGAAAGCCGAAGCCTTCAGGGGCGATGGGCTTGTAGAATTCAAAATACAGGGTCTTGTGCTGCAGGGTATCAGCAGAAACCACGTCTATCTGACCCAAGTAATTGGGATCCAACGAGTAATAGTCCATAAAATAGAGTCCGTCCCCTACCCTTTTGTGTTTGTTATTGGCGCGTTTTTCAAAGAAATACTCCTCACAATTGGCCACAAACCCCTCTGGTTGAACGGTGATTTCCTCTTCGGGACCGCAGACTGTCAGTGCCACGATATAGGACTGCATGACCTCGTCGAAAAGCAATTCTTTTGCGTAACCCAACACCACATCCGCCAATACATTGCTCTCGGCAAAAACCGCATCGCGGAAGTCGGTGTCGGCCTTGACCAACTCCATAAAACCAGCAAATGACTTCTCGAAACGGATATCCCGCTTGTCTGACAAACTGGCTGCCACCATCTTTATGTTTTCATTTTCCTTACTTGTATTAATTTCATAATATAGGTAGGTGGCAATGATAGCAAGAACGAGAATGATAACAATACCAATTTCAATTTTGAATTTTTTACCCTTTTGTTTACCGTTATTTTGTCTGCCCACCATAAGTCCGACACCAATAACCATCATGAGCAGCAAGGGCAAAAAAACATAGTAATAAAGCTTTTTCAGCTCAGGCTTTGAGTTGATTTGGCAATAGGCCAGCACTTTACCATCACGATTGAGAATGAGCTCGCCTCCACTGTTAGGCTGAAATCCGATTGCAGCATTAATAAATGTCGGCAAGATGTTGGACTTATTTTCAAAATACTGGTTGTCAATCTCGTAGGTCGTATTCAATTGCTTGAAAACATAATAGGCCATCGCGCCGTTTTGATACGACTTGACATAGTAATTGCCGCTGAGCAAAGAACAAATGGTATCGGAACCCAAGTTAACGCGACGTTTCATCAGCTTAGGGTTGATCTCATTCGTGTTCCAATAAACCAAGGTATCATTCATAAAGATGGCCAAACCTGTTTGGGTCTTTTCCAACTCAGCCTTGTTTAATTTCTTATCGATAAGGCTCGTCATTTCCGAGTCCATTTTCAGCACAGACTTTTGAATGGAATTGAAAACGACCGAATTTTTCGACGACACAGCAAACAACACGGCCAATGCTCCACCCAAAATAAGACTAATCAAGGTGAAAATGAATCCGAGTGTTTTTATGTGTCTTCGTCGCATCATTTTTGGAAGATGTAAACCATAGTCGACCAATTGCCAGAGCTTCGCGCCTTACAATTGGACAAGAACCCACGCATGACGCCTTTAAATAAGGGTAAACTATGCCCTTGATACTTTTCACTCAGATATGAGATATAGTAAGCATCCCATTTGAGTTTATCGGTATTTGTAAATCTTAAATTACTGCTTTTGAATATTTTAATAATGGATTCACGGCAAAAATGAGAGAGATGACGAGGCACATCATAGGCGGCCCAAAATTCCTTATAATGTTGAGCATCAGCTGATTGGAAATTTGGCACAGCAATCAACAATCTTCCTTCATTTTTGAGCAATCTGTACAAATGATACACTTCTTCGTGCAAATCGTCCACATGTTCAAGGACATGCCACATGGTAATCAAGTCGAAACTCGCATCGGGCAAAATGCTCAATTCCTCCGGCTTAAAAAGTTTGGCCTTGACCCTTTTTCGTGCTATGGCTTGTGCATCGTCAGAAGGTTCGATACCGTTACAGCTCCATCCTATTCGTTCCATCTCGTGGATGAAATCTCCCACACCACAACCGATGTCCAGCATGGTTCCCGTGGACAATCCTGAAGTGGCCATTTTCACTTTACGCTTCAAGTTGACCCTTTTGACAGATTCGTACACTCTCGGTATAAAACCACTTGTGTTTTCCTGATGGCTGTAATACTCCTCCGATTGGTAGTATTTTCCAATATGCTCGGCATCGGGTCGGGGTTCGGTGAAGAGTAGCCCGCACGACAGGCACTCATGTATTTGAAACGCTTCTTGCGTTAAAAACAAATCCTTTACCCACAAATGCATCTGGGTTTTTTCGGAGTTGCACCATGGACATTTTCTATTCATTTCTTATCAGTGTTTCATGTGAAACAATTACTCTATCTTCCTAAAAATATAGCCAAAACATTAATGTCAGCAGGAGAAATCCCACTGATTCTTGAGGCCTCGCCTAAAGTAGTGGGTCTATATCGATTCAGTTTTTCCCTCGACTCAAACGACAATGATTGGAGACTATGATAATCGAAATCCTTGGGCAGTTTTACGCTTTCCAAACGCCTCAGTTTGTCGGCCAGCTCATCTTCCTTTTCAATATAGCTGGCATATTTGATTTGTATCTCAGCTTCTTCAAGACATTCTTTCATGAATCGGTCAGCACCTTTGTACTTTTCCAAAATCGGTAAGGTTGTGATCAAGTCATTCAAGCTGATTTGTGGACGCAATAACAAATATGAAAGTTTTATCTTTTGTTCAATGCAGCCGTTTTCTCGTTGCGCCAACAAGCCGTTGATTTCATCAGGATAAGCGTATGTTTCATTCAAAAATGCCTTAATCTCATCGATTCTTGACAGCTTTTCCTGCAACTTTTGGTAACGGTTTTCCTTAGCCAAACCCAACTTATATGACAGCTCCGTCAGACGGGCATCGGCATTGTCTTGGCGTAACAGAATACGATATTCTGCCCTACTGGTAAACATCCGATAAGGTTCATCCACGCCTTTCGTAATCAAATCATCAATCAACACACCGATGTAGGCCTCATATCGTGACAACACCAAGGGCTGCTCATCACGCAAGGCAAGGCTCGCGTTGATGCCTGCCATCATACCTTGGCAGGCAGCTTCCTCGTAACCCGTGGTCCCATTGATTTGGCCAGCAAAATACAAGCCATGCATCAGACGGGTTTCCAATGAATGATGGAGTTGCTCGGGCGGGAAATAGTCGTATTCGATGGCGTAGCCAGGTCTGAAAATCTTGGCATTCTCAAACCCCTCGATTTGCTGCAAGGCTTCATATTGGATATAATCCGGCAAAGAGCTGCTGAAGCCGTTGAGGTAGTATTCCACGGTGTCCCAACCTTCAGGTTCCACAAAAAGTTGATGGCTGTCTTTGCCAGCAAAGCGTTCAATTTTGTCTTCAATACTTGGACAATAGCGCGGCCCAACCCCTTGAATGCGCCCGTTGAACATGGGCGAATATTTGAAACCTTTTCGTAAAGTTTCATGCACTTTTAAAGAGGTACGTGCAATCCAGCAACTCCTTTGTTTAGAAATTTTGAAAGGTTCTGTATACGAGAAACCAACCACTTCATCGTCGCCCTTTTGTTCAATGAGTCTGCTGAAATCTATTGTTCGGCCATCAATTCTGACGGGGGTTCCGGTCTTCAGTCGATTGGCCTCGAAACCGAGTTCCTTCAACTGTTCGGTGATGCCGAAACTGGCCACTTCACCCATCCTGCCACCAGAGAAATGCTGCTCGCCGATATGAATTAGACCATTAAGGAAAGTGCCGTTGGTGAGAATCACGGCGCGACTTGCAATATCGCCACCCATCAGTGTCTTCACACCCTTCACTTGGTCGCCCTCCACCAAGAGCCCTATTACCGTATCTTGCCACAAATCGAGGTTGGAGGTTTTTTCCAACATTCGACGCCACTCAGCGGAGAACATCATCTTGTCGCTTTGGCAGCGCGGACTCCACATGGCAGGTCCTTTGGACTTGTTGAGCATCCGAAATTGTATCATGGTCCGATCCGAGATGATACCCGAATAGCCACCCATGGCATCGATTTCGCGCACAATTTGTCCCTTGGCAATACCGCCCATGGCTGGGTTGCACGACATGGAAGCAATCAGCCGCAAGTCCATCGTGACAAGCAAGACCTTGCTGCCCATATTGGCTGCCGCAGCAGCAGACTCGCATCCTGCGTGACCTGCTCCAACAACGATGATATCATAGGGTTCAAAATACATCTTTTATATCAATGTTTCACGGGAAACAATATGTTTAACACTTTGATTATTAACTAAATAAACAACAACCTTAAGACCTCTTCTTCTTTTTCACGCATCACTTTGCTGTCCTGCTCGGTGTGGTCATCAAAACCTATCAAATGCAACACGCCATGGATGATGACACGGTGCAATTCGCTCTCGTAACTGCGTCCGAAGGTCATCGCGTTCTCCTTAATCCTGTCAATACTGATGCAGAATTCACTCGACAAAATCGTCTCACAATCGGTCAAGGGAAAGGTCACAATATCGGTGTAAAAGTCATGGCCCAGGCGCTCGCGATTGATTTCCAACAGCAGCTCATCGCTACAAAAATAGTAGTACAACTCCCCTACCCGTTTGCCGTGGTTTTCGGCCACCTGACCAATCCATTCCTTGATTCTCATGGGCTCAATGGGCGGCATCTCTACATCCAATGTACTGAATCTTATCATCTCACTGCGTGTTTTTCTTCAGGTAATATTCGTTGATTTTCTCCTGGTAATATGGTGCATACTCAATCGGATTGGTACGCAAAAACTCTTGGTTCTTCTTCAGCGATTGCTCGTAAAGTTGCTCGTCAATCTGCCGGTCGAAGTGCGAGCCTTTGTATTCATTCGACTTGCGTTTCTCTTCTTGTTCGCGCTTTTCTTGAGCCTTCTGTGACTCAAGCATCCGCGACTCGATACGTTGGCTGCGCTCAATCATCTGGCGGTTGATCTTCTTGTTGACCAGCTCCTCCTCCAACTTCTCCATGTCCTTGATAATCTCATTCAAGCCGTCGTCGCCAAGCTGGCCGTTTTCCTTCATGTCGTTAAGCATCTGTTGCATACCCTGACGCAGCATTTCCTGTTCGGCGGCCATGCGGGCAAACTCCTCACTCATCGAATTGGGCATCTGTTGCCCCGATTTCTCCATCTGTTGCTGCATCTTTTTCAGTTGCTCGCTCAGCTGTTGCTGCAACTGCTGCATGTTTTTCATGTTCTGTTGGCCTTGACCGGGTTTCGGATTGGGACACGACATCGGCATACCCATAGACTCCATGCTGTTTTCCATTTCTTCGAGCGATTCGGCCAACATCAAGGCCAAATTGTTCATCGACATCATCGCTGTCTGCTGGTGGCGCACGGCCTGCGAGAGGTGCAGGTTATTGAGTTGTTTCATCGCATTTTCCGTCTGATTATCAATGCTATGCAACTCGTCAAAGACAAAATTCTTGACCATAGGCTGGCGGTTGGCCATATTGCGAAGCGAGTCGCGCACCATGTTGAAATTGTCGGCCACTTCTTTCTGGTGAATGATTTTTTCGACTAACGACGGGTCGTCGGTGCGAATGCCGCCAATCTCAGTCATCAAGGCTTCCTGTTCGTGGGAAGCGTGTACCACATTTTCGAGCAAAATCCTGAGCAAATGTGCGTCCTCGGCCATCTGTTCCATCCCTGCCATCTGCATCTGCTGCATCATCTGTTGGGCCATCTGCTGCATTTTCTGACCGGCGTTTTGTTTCTGCTTTTGCGACTGTTGATGGTCGCCGTTCTGCTCGTTCTGCATGGCATTGTCAAGGTCTTGGTCGATGCTTTCCTGCATTTCCTCGTCTTTTTCCATGTTAAACGGGTCGTTGAGGGTCTCGTTCTTCTCCAACAATTTGTCAAGCTCATCCATCATCTTGTCAAATTCCTCGTTGGCCTCCTCTGCCGATTTTTGGTCGTCCCCCTCCCCTGTTTTGTTCTGGTTCTCAGCGTTTTGCTTCTCCAATTCCTCACCAAGTTTGTCGAGTTTGTTGGCCAAGTCGTTGAGGTCTTTTTCCATCTTGAGCTGCTCCAACAACGCCAAGTTGCGGTCAAGCAATTCCTGCATCGACTGGTTGTTTTTCTTGATGTTTTGCATCATCTGTTGCATCTGCTCGCGGGGCATCTCCTCCAACAGCTTGTCGATTTGTTCCATCATCTTCTTCATTTCCTCGGGAATGACCTCGTCGAAAAGCTTATTGATTTGCTCCTGCTTCTTGATGAGGTCTTCGTTGCCCAAGTCGTGCTCTTTCATGAAATCCGACAGCTTTTCCTGTTCCTCTTGCAGCTTGTTCCACTCGTCCTGAATCTCCTGTTGTTTTTCCAACAGTTCCTTCATCTTCTCTTTGTCCGACCAGTCGAGGTCTTTCTTTTGAAGCAGATCTTGCAACATTTTCTCGATGGCATCTTGCAATTTGTCAGCCTCTTGCGCCTTTTGCTCAAGGCGTTCCATAATGTCTTCCGATTGTTCGTTAGCGATGCTGTCCAAAGCCGCTTCAGAGGGTTTGTAATAGACGAAAGTCTCTGAGCGTTTCGACTTGGGGCCATGGAAACCGTCGTTGTCCCACACCTCGAAATAAACCTCCATATTTTGTCCGGGCATGATGCCGAGGCTGTCCATGTTGAAGCTGTAGAAGAACGACGAGCGGGTATGTTTCAGGTCGAGCGGCACCGACTTGACGATGTTTTTCTCAATAGGTTCCTTGACCTTGCAGTTGAACGTGAGGCGACTGAAACCATAATCGTCGGTGACAAGGCCGGAGAAGTAAACATCGGTCGAGAGCTGCTCATCAAACGACTCCACGCGAATGTCGGGGTAGGCGTCGGGCAACACGTCGACAGAGAAGGGTAGGGGCTCGATGTCGTGGTTCCAGGCGTTTTGCGCCTTCACTTCAAACTTGGTCGACTTTGCCGCAACGAATTGATACTCGAACACGTCATCGTTGGCGGTCAACGCTGAAACGACAGAATCGCGGCTGACGCTCATTTGTTCCGTGTCGCGAGTCACGAAACTGAACGCCAATGTGGTGCCTTGCGGCACGATGAGGCGCGTCTTGCCCTCCAAGGTCTCATTGCTGCGGTGGATATAGTTGGGATAACGCACGTCGCAGCGGTAGGAGAGTAGGGTAGGGTTGGGGCGCACCTTGATATGCAACTGACGGCTGGTGTAACCGCCGCCGATAACGTTGAACTCCAAATCGTTGTAAAGGTTCTTGAAGGTGTAACTGAAGTCGTTGGTCGAGCCTTTGGTCATCAGTTGCTGGCCGAGCTCGCTCTTCACATAGAAAGCGTCGGGGATGCGATCGCCAGTGACACGGATGCTGAACTTCACCTCCTTGCCTTGGGTGGTTTCCATCTCGTCTTGCCCGATTTCCACCTGATAGGGGAGGGGCTTCTCAAATTCCTGCCCGTAGTTGACGATGCGCTGTGTGGGTTGCACGGCAAAGGAAGGCAAAAACACCATCAACGCAACCAATAGGAGGAGCAAACCGAAGAACATGCCGAGCCATTTCAGGTTGCCGCGCAGATCGACGGCATCGCTGAAACGGATAGGGGAGAGGCGAGCACTGCGCTGCTCGATGGTGGCGGCCAACAACGCATTGTCGGACTCAGCCTCCATCTGGTTGCTCAACTGTATGGTATTCAGTAGTTTGTCCTTGATTTCAGGGAAGAAACAGCCTATCAGCGTTGAGGCTTGTTCAACCGACATCTTTCTTCGGTAACGAATCAGGTTAATGAGCGGGATGGCGAAATAATACACCGCCACGAAGGCACTACCCAACAACAGGAAAAGGAACAGCACGAAGCGGCCTTTGGGCGGGAACCACGATACATACTCCAAGCCGTTGATGAGCAGGTAGAAGACCATCCACAATACGGCACCCACCAACACGCCTTGTATCAAGCGATTGAGGTAGAACTTCCGTGTGAAAGCCTCTATTTTTCCTATTAGTCCTTTTGGTGCAGACATAGCCAAAATAAAAGAATCCGCAAAATTACATTTTTTTTGGCAAAGGTGGACACTTACCCTACCAAATGTCTGACCACGTGACCGAAATGACATGGTTGGCCGACTTTCCGCCCTCCTTGAAGACATTGGCCATGCCGAAGGTGTAGCGCACCTCAACAAACCAATAGCTCACTGCCGCCGTGAGGCCGTAGTCGATGCGGTTGAAGCTGCCGGGCTCCCACGGCGTGATGTATTGCTTCTTCTTCTTGCCTTCTTTTACATCATAGACCTCGTTGCCGCCGACGCAAAAACCGATTTGCGGCCCCACACGCAAGCGTACTATCTTGGATTCGTCCTCGTCGTCTTCATTCCATTTGCGGAAATACACGTTGAGCAGCAGGGGCACGTTGATGTAGTGCGACTTTTCGAGAAAGCGGATGGTGTTGCCACTTTCGTCCAAGCCCGCCCGCGACCTCATGCCTTGCCGCGAGTAGATGACATCGACCTCGCCACCAAAGATGGAACGCTTGGGGATGAGCGCGATACGCACGCCACCCGTGAAGTCGGCGCGGAAGGTGGTGGAGTCGTTGCCACTGATCTTCATGGTGGAGAACGCCGGCCCGACCATCAAGCCGCCGCCGAGTCTTTGAGCCATCAAGGAACTCGCCCCAAAGAGCCAGAGCATGAGCAATATAAGCAGTCGTTTGTCTTTCATTTTCCTTTCTCCGTATTCATAATTTGCGGGCAAAGATACACTAATTTCGGTAATGAAGAAGCTTTTTGATTTTGTTGTTTGTTTTGTGTAGCAGCCATGTCATCCCTGCGCAGGTTTGTGCGTGGGTTTGGGATCTATGGCTGCGTGAGTTAGGTTTTTTGAATCCCCCTGCCCCCTTTGCAAAGAGGGAAGCCTACCGGAAGAACGGATACTGCGTTCCTTCGTCGCTTCGCGCCGTTCCCCCTTTGTAAAGGGGGGCAGGGGGGATTCAAACCGAACTCATGACGATTCTCTGAGCCCTCACTAACGCTCATTATGGAACCAAGCCCGCAGGCGCGGTTCTGCTGAAGTAAACATTGCGTGTTTCCGTGGTGTAGTAGAAGAACCCTTCCATTGGGGCAATGGGCCCCGACAACACTTCCACCAAGCCCGTGCCATCGGCGTTCATCTTATAGATGGTCAATGGGTTGCCCTCGGCATCCACCAAGTAGCAGTTGCACGCGAAGGGGTTGCCCAACAGCATCCAGCCGTTGCCAGGACTGTTGTTGTCCTCTTCATAAGAAACGCTTCTCATCACGTTGCTGTTGCTTGACGTGAGAGTGCCGCCGAAGCTCAGTTCCGTGCCCGTCTCGTTGGCATAGAGATAGCCCTCGCCATTGTGCAGCGTGAAAGCATCACTTTTGTAGTTTCTCCATTCCAACCTATCGGCAGAGGTTGGGTAACAATAGTAAAGGTCATAATTGCCTGACAAGAGACCGTTGCTCGTGCTTGGAATGATGCTATCGGTTATTGGACTAGCGATGAAGTACCACTTGTCCTCGCCCGTGCCATAGCCTGTGATGGTTTTCTTCATTGTGGCCTGCACATTAACTGAATTATGGATGAGTTGGGCGCTGTCTTCAAGAATCAAAGCGGAAGAGCCTCCACTATTTGAAAATCTGCCATTCACAGTGAGAGTATGATTGCTTTTTAATGTCAACTCTTTGTCACTCAATACCCTGAGAGAACTCACTTCTTCATTAGAATTGATTTCACAATTAGCACTGATAATAACTCCGTCTTCGACTCCAGGCAATTGGTTTCCATCCCAATTTGAAGCATCCGACCAATCACCATCTTCATTGAAACAGAAAGGATATGTCGCTATGCCTTGAATGTTTGTGAAAGAGTTCCAATAAGAACTATTTTGATACTCTTCCACCAAACAAGATGGGACATAAACAGGAATAGTTTTGACTAAAGCACTTTGTCCTAAAGACGGAGGAGTGTTTGTATGAATTGTTGCTGAAGTAAATGTACCTTCAATAAACATATTACTTGGAATTCGTGTTACACTTTCGCCTATTACCAAAGAAGCATTACAATCCTCGAAAGGTGGCCTGTGTCCTAAATAATTGTAAATGGGAGTAATATCAGAACAACTTGTAGCATTGTAGCGGATTTCATCAAAGCCGCACCTCGCAAAAGCCAAATAACCCATGCTTTGAACAGATGTTCCAATTGTTAATGTACCTGAAAAGTTTGTGCAACCTGAAAAGGCCCAATTGCCAATCATTTTCACAGAGTTTGGAATAACAAGATTACCTGTAAAGTGAGTGCTACCAAAAATAAAACTTGGTATCCGTAATACATTATCACCAATTGTAAGGGAAGTATTGTTGAGATTATAAGAAAACACGTCTGTGCCTTCTCTTCCATCTGAACAACTCGTTGCATTAAATTGTACTTCTGTAAAATCACGGCAATAAAAAAAAGCTTCACCCCCAATGTAAGTTACTGAAGTACCAATTGTAAGAATGCCATCATAGCCACTACATCCATAAAATGCTCCATACCCGATAGATGTTACAGAGTTTGGAATTATTAAGTTCCCCACCAACCCACTACAATTCTCAAAAGCATAAGTAGGTATGTTCGTTACATTCTCACCAATAGTCAAGGTGGTTATTGAGGGACAATCCTTAAAAACAGGAGAACCATACCAATCACCATCTTCACGATAATAACCCATTTTTGTACAATTTGTTGGATTGAAATTCACTGTTGTGAATCCAGTGTTGGCAAAGGCTTCTGTTTCAATACGATTCACGGCGGTACCTATAGTCAAAGTACCATTAAAGCCTGTGCAATTCTTAAATGCATATTGCCCAATTCGCGTAATAGAGTTGGGAATAATCAAATCGCCTGTGATACCATTGCAATCATAGAAAGCAGAATTGCATATTAATCTTGTTCCTGTTTGTAAGTTCAAAGTGTCTGTTGGTTGACTTCCTTTATAACCCACACAGCAATTATTCAAATACAAAACACCATCCGATTGATTATTGTACCAGCCAGTACCCAAAAATGCATTACTACCTATTTCGATAATGGATTCAGAAAAAACAAAAGAAGTTAATCCGACACAATTTTTAAAAGCTTGATTCCCAATTCTTTTTACAGAATAGGTATCATAATCATAAATGATAGTTTCAGGAATCACCACTTCTCCTGAAGCAGACGTACCATCCACATGACCAACCACTTTAGCATAATCATCGTCATCGCTGATGGTGTACTTTAAGTTACCAACAATAATAGTTTGCGCATACCCATTTGTCATACACGCCACTCCTAAAAGCAGCGCAATTATCACGGCCTTAGTCACAGTTTTTAATCGTAAAATTTTCTTTTTCATACCATTAGTGTTTAATTGTTCGTATTTTCTTTTCAAGCGAAAAAAAGCGTGGAATCAATTCCTTGCTTGAAACCCGGGTTACCACACCCACCTATCTAACAAGTATTCCACGCCGTGCAACACGGCAACTGGTAACTTGTCCTTGATAGGTTGCCTCTAAATGAGACGAAGTGGTAAATGGGTTTCAAGAACAGCAACAATTGCTATTATTTTAATATTCCGCTTTCCGTCAGTGCGCCCGATGCGCTGCAATCATTTCGATAGGGTTTGGTTTGACTTTCGTTTTGTTTATCGGCTGCAAATATAAGCATTTCTTATTGCCCATTCGATAAAATGCGGTATTTTTGCCGTCAAATTGTGAAAGACAATATGCCTGAATACGATATTGCGAAGGAATTGGCGAAGTTGCACACTTTGAGCGGCGCAGCCTACTCGAAGCAGGTGGAAAGGATTGCACGAAAAGGTCTGTTCCATCCTGTGGAGGGCGAACATAATATCTATTCGGCTATAGGTGACAGTAGCAAAGATTACGAGAGCCTTCTCAATGCCGCTCGTAAAGCTGTATCCCATGGTTACAAGGTATATATATTGCCTAATCCCAGCGGAACCAAGACACCTGATTTTATATTTGAAAGAAAGGGCGTGTTCAGAATATTTGAACTGAAGACAATACAGGGCGTTTCGTCAGTTTCAAATCGGCTGTCCGACTCGGGAAGCCAGTCAAACCATGTGCTGTTGAACCTTACAACACGCTATAACGGAGGTTTGCTTGCTGTTCAAATCAGAGCGTATTTCGAGCAAAACCCTCAAGCGACAGAAGTACTTATCTTCAAGGGCAAAAGTGTTATCTCCATCAAGCGGAGTTTTATCATACAAAATGATTTCATCAGGAAATTCCGCAGAGAGTATGGTAAATAAAAGATGGAGGTCGATTTCTCAATCTCCATCCTTAAATTTTGGAGCAGGGGCGGTGTAGTCTTACTCCCACGCGGAATTACCGGATCAGTCATTTCTGACGGTGCAAAAATACGACTTTTTTCAAACATGCAAGGCTTTTGGAGAAAAAATTGCTTCTTCAGAAACACCCATTAACAATTTTCGCCGCAAAGACCTTGTCGTTTGTCTTGACGACGAACACATAGGCTCCGCTTGGCATGTTTTGGAACATCCCCCCAATTTCAATGCGGTTAAGGCCGGCTTGAAGTTGGTGGAAATGCTTGTTGCCCAATATCTTGCCATCCATGGAACAAATGCTTGCCGTCAGGTCGCCAGCATGTTCTAACTCGATTTCGGCATAGCTTGCAGCGGTTATCGGGTTGCCGACAATGCGGACAAACGACTCGTTTTGAGCAGTTTCGTCCATGCCTACATGCGTGTATTCGTAAGCACCAATGTCGATGGTGCCCCAATCGACGCGCCCCATCTTGTCCAAGTCTAAGGTGTAGATGTCTTCAGGGTAGGTGAGGCCGGCATCAATGCATGGGCTGACTGAAGCCACGTGGAAATCGTCATGCTCGGGGTCAAGGAAAAGCGGATCGGCATCGAAGCAGTCTTCATACACCTCAATCACTTCGTTGTTGGAAATGTTCTCTAACCCATACTGAACCAGACAATTGTGAAATTCGGGCTTGCAGTCATCAAAGGTCCAGGCCCACATCTGCACGGGTTCTTCAAGCGGAGCTTCATTGGTGTTGCCATACACGATGCAGTTGCGTAAAACCGGCGAGCTGTACTGGTAGAAGAAAATGCCACCGCAATTGACGCCGATGGAATGGTTGTTGACCACGGTGAGGTTGCTGACCTTGGGCGACGAGTCGCAGATGGCCAAACCGCCACCGAAATGCCCCGAGATATTGTTGGCAAAGAGCGAATTGCTGATGCTGCAATCCCAGTCGTTGCTGCGGATGAGGTAAAGTCCGCCGCCGTTGATGCCGTAATTGTACTCAAACTTGCAGCGGTCGATTTTCACGGCGCAACTGTCCAAGCTCAAAGCGCCACCGATGGCGGTTGCACCATTGTTATATCGGAAGTTCATGTCCACCAGTTCCACTTCACATTTCAGGAAATGCATAGCTCCTCCATACATGAAGTAGACGGTATCTATCTCAGTGTAAGTCAAATTATTGTACACATCGCAATCGTGCATCACCACTTTGGAGTCTACCGCGCTCAAGGCACCGCCGTGCTCACGCGAGAAGTTGCAAAACAAAGTGCTATGGGTGATTTCCACGTTGTCGCACTCAACGATGCGCAGGGCACCGCCGTCTTGGTCGTTGTCAAGGGCGGCCTTGCCGTATTGGAAACGGCAATAGTCGAAGCGCGAGGCCTCGGCTTTCGCAAGTCGGATGCCGTTCCAGCCACCCCGACCCGAATTGAAAACGTGAAACTTCGTGGTATCGGCCACGGTGAAGACGATGGAATCGCTCTCGGTTCCCATGGCTTTGATGAAAGCGTTCTTTTTGGCTTCGATATGGTAAAATCCATCAAAGAGAACCGTGGTTCCTGCCGAAATGATGAGCGAGTCCTGAACGGTTACATCACCAGTGACCACAACGGTATCGGCTGCCCAAACTCCTGATTGCAAACCGTTTACTTCAATAGATTGGGCGTTGGCAAACAGCGAAATGCCCGTGAACAATAATGAAAATAGCATTTTTCTCATTTTTCAACTATTTATGGTTTATGAGGCAAAAATAAAGCATATTTTTCATTTTTGGCTTATCTCGACAAAATTAATTACTTTTGCGGGCTCAAAGCCTTATGGCAAACACATTCCTATGGACAGCTCAACCAACATATTCAACCACATGTCGCAAATTGAAGGCACATTCTCTTTCGAATGGGTGCTTTGGGCGCTTTTGTTGGGTTTGTTTCTTGGCTTGGTCATCAATATGGGTCCGGCCTTTATCACTTTGGTGCAAACCAGTCTGCACCAAGACTTTAAGTCTGCTGTGCGGTTCGCTTTCGGGGTTATCTTGAACGATGCCGTCGTGATAGCGATTTGCATTTTCACCTCATTTCAGCTGGGGATGCAGTTCGACTTGGGTGTACCATGGTTCAGCATCGCGGCGGGTGCCATTTTGGTAGTGTTTGGCATAGTGACATTCCGACAAAAGGCACGAAAAAAAGAGACGCTGCGCGAGAAACGGGCCAAGGAGCTGCTTGAAGAACAGGACGACTATCCATCGCCCTTGTATCTTATCGGTAAAGGCTTCGCTCTCAACGTGTTGAATCCCTTTGTCTGGATTTTTTGGTTCTCGGCGGTGGCCATCGTTGCCTCTGGAACGGGCGACACATTCATGACCATTATTTTCTTCTGCATCGTGCTGGCGACAAGCTTCTCTTTGGATGTCCTAAAAGCCTGGGGCGCAGCCAAATTGAAGCGCTTTTTCGATGCTGAACGCACCACACTGATGAACCGTATTGCGGGGCTGCTTTTGGCGGGCTGTGGACTTTATTTCATCATTTTCAGGGGAATCATCAACCTGTTTTGATAATGTTTTTGACTTCGAGACTGGGGACTGGGGACTTAGGACTTGGGACTTAGGACTTGGGACTTGGGACTTAAGACTTAAGACTTGGGACTTGGGACTTAAGACTTGGGACTTGGGACTTGGGACGGGGGATTCTCTGTCCTCTGTCTTCCGTCCAAACTATCAACCGTCAACTGCCGAAACGCCGTCCAAGGAGCGACTTCGGGCAGGGGTGCCGTCACCTCGATTGGTGTCTTCAAAACGGGATGCTCGAAAGCGATACGATAGGCATGGAGGCTGATGGAGCCGTCGGGATTGCTGCGTGGATAGCCGTATTTCAGGTCGCCACGGATGGGGCAGCCAATGTGTGCCAATTGGCAACGGATTTGATGATGCCGACCTGTAAACAATTCGATTTCAAGCAGATAAAAAGTGTCTGATTTCCCAACTACGCGATAACTCAGGCGTGCCAGTTTGGCTTCCTTAGTACCTTCAGGAACGACAAACGACTTGTTCATTTTCTCGTTCTTGACAATGTAGTCCTCAAGCACATCGGCCTGTTTGGGCGGATGGTTTTTCACTAACGCGAGATAAATCTTGCGGAAATCGCGATCTTTCACCTTGACGGTCATGCGGGAGAGGGCCTTGCTCGTCTTGGCGAACACGACGGCGCCACTCACAGGTCGGTCAATACGGTGGACGAGGCCGGCAAAGACGTTCCCAGGCTTGTCGTACTTCACTTTGATGTATTCTTTCACGTCGTCGAGCAGGCATACGTCGCCCGTTTTGTCGCCCTGCACGATTTCCGAGGGGAGCTTGTTGACGACTATTAGGTGATTGTCTTCGTAGAGGATTCTATTACTGATGCTGTTCATGATTTGTTGTTGTGCAGGGACTTACGTCGCCTGCTTATTGGTATGTCGTCCCTACGGGACTCGGTTAAAGGAGGTATTGTTCGTCGTATTCAATGTCGTTGGCTTTCAGGAACCTTTTGTATTCTGTAATGACAGATTCTTCTTGGTGGTGTTCTTCTTGTGTTTCTATATAATGGATGGTCTTTTTTAGCAGAGAGGGGCTCACACAAAACGCGCCATAACCTTCTTGCCAAACAAATGACTCGTAATAATCATCAATTGACTTTACCCATCTGCTACTGTTGGCCTTTATTTTTTGCACAAACACAGACACACTCATAGTCTTAGGCATTGTTGCCAAAATATGGATGTGGTTGGTGACACCACCTATGGTGACAGGGAATCCGCCTATGTTCTTTATTACACCACCGATGTATGCGAAGACCTGTGGCAGGTCTTCCTTCCGTATGGTTACTCCTGTGCTTTTCGTGTGGAAGACGATGTGGAGGTTTATTTTTGTGTATGTGTTTGCCATAGTGTTTTGTTTTGGTGCAGGGACTTACGTCGCCTGCTTATTGGTCTGTCACCCCTACGGGGTTCTGTTTAGTCCCGATAGGGACGGCATATCAGTATGCAGGCGACGTAAGTCCCTGCCTAAACGAAAGTCCCTCTACCTCTCCCCCTCACAGATAACTCCACTCCCAACAACATAAGGCTCCACCTCATGATAAACCACCCCAAACTGCCCGGGCGCCACGCCCGAGATGGCCACATCGGAAACGATGTCGGCACCGCGTTCCGTAAGGCGAATCGTGCCGTAGGTGAACTCCGGCTGGTGCCGAATCTTGAAGCGAATCCTCTGACCATCAACGAACTGCAAGGCTGGATTCATCAGCTGCAAGTCGCCCAAAGGGACGATATTGGTGTATTGCGCCACAGGGTCGTAGCCCTGCGACACATATATAATATTATTAGGGATGTCTTTCTTCACCACGAACCACGGTCCGCCGCCGAGACCGAGACCCTTGCGCTGCCCGATGGTGTGGAACCAAAAACCCTTGTGACGACCCAACTTCTTGCCCGTTTCCATCTCCACGATGTCGCCAGGCATCTCGCCAACGTACTCGCGGATATAGTCGTTGTAGTTGATTTTTCCCAAGAAGCAAATCCCTTGACTGTCATGGCGTTCCGCACTGGGCAACTTATATTGGGCAGCCAAGCGGCGCACTTCGGGTTTGGGCAAGTCGCCGATGGGAAAGATGACCTTACTGAGTTGCGCATAGGTGATGCGACCCAAGAAATACGTCTGGTCCTTGAAAGTGTCGGCGGCCGTGCCGAGCCAAAAGATGCCATTTTCGTCTTCCCACGAGCGGGCATAGTGTCCCGTCGCGATTTTGTCGAAATTGTGGCCTTCCTTTTCCTCGAAGGCACCAAGTTTAATCCAACGGTTGCACATCACGTCGGGATTGGGCGTGAGACCCTTGCGCACCATCTCCATCGTGTATTTCCCGACGGTCTCGAAATATTCGTGCTGCAAATCCACAATGTCGAACTGGCAGCCGTATTTCTTTGCAATATAGGTCGTTATCTCGATGTCCTCCTCTGACGGACAGCTCGACAAATCTTCCTTGCCTTCCATTCCAATCTTGATGTAGAAAATATGCGGGTCGTACCCCTGCTCCTTGAGCAGCGGCACCACCACCGAGCTGTCGACCCCCCCCGAAACCAATGCGGCTATGTTCATTAAAGTCTTGTTTTCGTTTGATTACCCCTTTTTATAGGATTGAATTTCAAAAAGATTCAGGAATCCTGTCATCATGAACACGCTGCGGATATCGTTGCAAATGTTACAGATGATGACTTTCCCGCCCTTTTCGGCAGCGGCTTTACGCAGGGTCAGGAATATACGGAGACCCGTACTGGAAATGTAAGTAAGTTCAGTGCAATCCAAAATGATGGTGCCAGAGGCTTCCTCAGCCAAAGCGTTCATTTGGGGCGTGATTTCCTGTGCCGCAGGCGTGTCCATACGGCCTGAAAACTGTACCGTAATCGTGTTGTTTTCACGTGTGATGTTTACTTCCATGTCGTTAGTAATTTTTAATGATTGTTAATATGTTTTTTTCTTCTTTTCGTTCATAGCTTACCGTATCCATGATGGTACGAACAAGATGTATGCCAAGACCTCCGATCGGACGTTGGGACATCTCTGCATTGATGTCAACTTCTTTTTTTGTAGTAGGATCGAAAGGTTTTCCTGTGTCGGAAATGACGAATGTCACACGCTTTCCGTCAACCGTGGCATCGATGTCTATCACATTGTCCGTTCCTTCAGGATAGGCATACAGAATCACATTGCTCACGGCCTCTTCCAAGGCCAAGTTGAGATTGAAAATGGCTTCATGGTCGAGTTGGGCCTTTTTTGCCACAGCCTCTACATACTCAGGCAACAGCGCAATCTGTTCGATATTGTTGTGCAGGGTGAGGTGACACGTATTCTTGTCCGCATGACCCAAATAGTGGATGAAGAGCATGGTCAGGTCGTCGCTCTGGGGAGCCTCGCCAACAAAGAGGGAGACCTGTCGTTCGATGTTCGCCAAATGGTCTTCTGAGCTTTTTCTTCCGTGTAGCGACGCTTCGATTCGAGCCTCGCCAAATTGTTCTTGGACTGCGTTTTCGGCCTCTGAAAGTCCGTCGGTATAGAGGAAGAGAGCGTCATCGTAGTTGAAAGCTGTTTCTTGCTCGATAAAATCAGCTCCGCTAACGATACCCAAAGGAAAGTTGGGTTCCACGGGCAGCTCTCTGATGGCATTGGTAAGAATCATGGGCGGATTGTGACCGGCATTGCAGTAGCGCAAGTGGCCAACCTTCAGGTCAAGCACACCACAGAAGAAGGTCACGAACATGTTGCTCTCGTTGGTTTCCGAAATGGAGTCGTTCATCAAAGCAACGATTTTTGACGGGCTATCTTCGTGGGCCGACATAGCGCGAAACAGGCTTCGTGTAACCGCCATCACCAAAGAGGCAGGAATGCCCTTGCCCGAAACATCGCCGATGCAGAAAAACAGCTTCTCGTCGCGGATGAAGAAGTCGTACAGGTCGCCCCCGACTTCCTTGGCGGGAATGATGGCGGCAGCAAGGTCCAAGTCTTTTCGATTCAGGGAAGTCTTGGGAATCATGGACATCTGAATCTCTCGGGCAATATGGAGTTCGTTTTCCATACGTTCTTTCTGTTCGTTCAGACGATGGTATCTGAGCTGGTTTTTGGCCGCCACCCTGAGAATGATAATAAGCATGGCCAAACCCAACAATTGCAGCAATTTCACAATCATTCCGATGCGGCGAACACCGCTGTACAGTTCTCTTTCAGGTAGCACAATCGACAAAGACCAACCAGTGCGTTCCACGGGTGAGAAATAAACACGGTTGGTTTGCCCTTTGTAGCTGACGGGTATTTCGCCCATCTGTCCTGAAAGCATAGCACGGTTGACACGGTCAAGGGCTTCGTAATTATCTGATTCCAAGGCAATTTTGTCAATGTTGGTTTTCATCACCAAAGTTTCAACGGGACACACCATGATTTGTCCGGAACGGCTGACAATCATGTTGAAGGCACTGGGGTAAACTTTCAAATTGCCGACGAGTTCCGTGAGCCAATCCAAAGAAACGTCAGCAGTGAGGACGGCTGCCATCTCACCGTTTCTGTCTTTTACCGGCATCGAAAAGGTAGTCATCAGGATGTCGCCGCCGTTTTCGTCGAAATAAGGTTCCGACCAATAGCCGTCTTTCAGTTCAAGAGGTTTGGTAAACCATTCTGTGGAAGGATAATCGTATTCCTCAGTGGCTAATGACAGCATCCTGATTTTACCAGTTTCCAAATCTCTCGCAACATATGGGGCATAAAGGGGATATTTTTCGCTGTAGCCCGGAACAAGCGCTATGGTTGACCCAACTACGACAGGATTTTTGCTGACCACAAGCTGGGGAATCCTTTCCAGACTGTCGGGATTTTCCAGACACCACTCTGCTACCCAAATACTGTTGCGAACGGCAGCTTCGGCTTGGTTCACAACATCCATGATCTTGTTTTCAGCACTTTTCAGCTCACTCTTAGCGCGAAGCGAGGCTTCTTGCTTGATTTCTCTTTGGGTATAGACGAATTGTATGATGGCAGTGGCCTCCAGCGTGATAGCAGCCACAATCACCAGCATCAATTTGGTTATCACCGTCATGCCGATTTTTTTACTGTCTTTTCTGTCTGTCTTCATAAGATAGGTTTTAATGCTGCGCGAAATTCTGGCATGGGACATTTGGTGTCTCTTTCAACAATCAGGGTCTTGAGTCCGGCAAAGGGACGAATCATGGCTTCAATTTCCTTCAGCGGAATGCCCGTACCGAAATACACAGGCACAAAGCACTCCCAAAATTGGATGGCCAAAGCCTTGGGCATGTGGAAGGTTTCCTTGATGAACGCCTCATCGCTGAGGCAGCAGCAAAGATAGACCATGGCCACATCGAAGAGGTGGTTGCCCCAGCAAAAATCGCCGAGGTCGATGAAATAGCGTTGGTCGCCGACGAAGATGGCGTTGCTGTATTGGAGGTCGCCGTGGACGGCAGTAAACTCGTCGGGCGTGTCGGCGATGAAGCGGGCCAACTTGTCCTTTTCAGTCGTCGTGAAGAAGGGGTTTTCCCTCAGAAGGCGGAAATAACGCTCCTTGACGCTCTCGAACAGCGTGGTGTCAACAGGCGTGGCATGAAGTTTCAAGCACATTTGGGCAAATTCTGTCGCAAATTGCTCCACTTTTTCCGGTTCGTCTGCCGTGGCGCGGGAAAAGGATTTCTTTCCCAAAACACGCTTGAAACGGATGCCGTAGCGTCCGTCTTCGGTCACCACGTACTCGCCAGGTTCAGGCGTGGGAATGCCCATGTCATAAACCATTCGGGCCAATTTCATTTCGTCCAAAGGCTGTTGGATCTTGCCAGGAAAATAGAGCTTCAGCATCACCGAAGTGTCGGTCTTGTGGTCGTAGCTTTCGCCGTTGGCACCGCCGCCGGAAAGTACATAGTCGTTGAGTGTTATTTTGATAGGTTCCATTAGTTAAACACTTGATTGATAAGTCGTTCAAATTCTTGATAAGCGGGGATGCCGTCCAACTCGCGTAGGGCGTATGCCAAGCCTCTAAAATGCCACTCATGGGACTTGCGTTCCTTCACATGGAAAAGGTTCCAGATATTGTTGCCTTGTATGGCATAGTCGCGGGCAATGCCTCGCATGTTGGAGAGCTTGTCGCCCAAAGCCACTATTTTGGCATCACGATTAGCCTTTGCCAGCCTCTCGATGGCAGCCTGCTTGCGAATGTGCCAACTGGCCTCCATGGAAACGCCTTCGGACTTCGTGTCGCTCTCGGTGTCCACCAAATTGGCAACCCGATCACCGAATTCAGCCCTGATTTGCTCCACCGTCACATCGGTATCCTCCACAGTATCGTGCAGGGCGGCGGCAGCTAAAAGCTCTTGGTCGGAAGTCATGGTGGCCACGATGCTCACTGCCTCCAAAGGGTGGACGATATATGGATAGCCCTTCCCACGACGTTCCGTGCCCGCATGGGCTTTGACGGCGAAGATGATAGCACGGTCGAGTAGTGTTGTATTGAGAGGTTGGTTTGCCATAACTTATTGATTCATAAAAGGTAAGTCTTTTGTTTGTTCCATCAGGAATCGGGCCATGGCTTCGTTCCCGTCGGAAGGTCCGCTCAGCGTGTCCAACATCTGCTTCAGCTCCTTGCAGCCTCCACCATTTTTTAGGATGTAGGCCGTGCAGAGGTTTTGCGGCGCCACGGAAGAGGAGAGAATATCGATGTCGGTCAGGCCGATTTGGAAACAGGCAATCTGATAAGCCGCCTCGAAATAGTTCTTCACCAAGGCATCGATATCCCCAAGGGTTTTGAACCCCATGTTTTCAAACAACCGAAGGAAAGGGGAGAGGTTCACCTGTTGAATCTCCGCCTGGTTGATGGAGGCAATGCGGCGTGTCAGTGCATCGAAAGGTCCTATTTGGAGGTAACTCTGGAAGGAATCGCCGTCCAACAGCACCTCACTCAAATTCCCTGATGCCACAAGGCTTTGCACCTGTCGGCGATAGTCGGCGAGCTCATGACGGATGCGGCTGAACTCGTCGTCCACCAGCTCCAACATTCCGGCCAAGCGACTCAAATTGCGCTTATACACCTTGGGAATTTCCACGCCGCTCTTGTAGCCCGTGTCGTGGTTCATGTTAGCCCAAGCGTGCTGAAGAACCGTCCGCATCTGCACCTCAAAGCGGATTTGGTTCAGCTCCGGTTGTTTAGGGTCAGTGTAAGTTGATTCGGGCATACGGCAGATGTAATGCAAGGAAAGATAACCGAAACTGTCTATTTCGTGAGCCTTCCGCTTGTCTATGGAGTTCTCCCAATCGATCTCAAACAGTCGTTCCAAAACGGAAGCCACCTTGTCCACATCGTCGGTGTAAAAGGTAATCACGCGAATGCCCACTATATCGGTGACATCATGAACGCTATTGTACTTGCTCCCTTTGAGTTGGAGTTTTCCCGCGAGGGAATTTTCCTTTTTCACGCGATGCTCCACGGCAGCCACAATGATGCCCGCTTCGGCAAAGAATTCCGTCAGCTTTTCGGAGATTATTTCCACCATCTGCTCATAAATGGGCAGCAACTGACGGTATTGTTGTAGCAACTCCTGTGTGCGTGAATCAAGGGTTAGGGTGCTGTTCATATTCCAATGTGTTCGATTTTGAAGAGGCAAAAATATAAATTTTTCGAATATAGGGCTGTTAATTATGGCTGTTGCAGCATCTGAAAATCATTCCGTCAGCGAATATGGCCTGTCCTCGGGCTTTAATCCACGCTCCAAATTAGGCTGTGAACCCATTTCGAAAACCAGTTCTCCGCCTTGTATCAGTTGTTCATGCGTGAGGTACAATTTGCTGATTTCCTGTCCGTTGAATGTTACTTTTTGGACATAACGATTCTCGTCGCTCACCTCAGATGCCTTGATTTCCAAGGTCTTGCCGTTGTCCAACTGGACTTTCATATAGGGTAGGTAAGGTGCACCGAAAACATATTGGTCGCTGCCCGGACAAACGGGATAAAAGCCCATCGCGGAGAAGATATACCACGCCGACATCTGGCCACAGTCGTCGTTGCCGCAAAGTCCGTCGATGTTGTTCTTATAGAAGCGGTTCATGATTTCGCGGAGCCAGTATTGGGTCTTGTAAGGCTTTGAGGTCCAGTTGTAAAGGTAGGCGATATGATGTGCTGGTTCGTTGCCGTGGTTGTAGCAGCCCATCAAGCCTTCTTCGGTGACGTCCTCGGTGTTCTCAAAGAACTCTGGCGGCAGTTGCATGACAAACAAGGTGTCGAGGTTGTGGATGAACTGCGCATCGCCGCCCATCGCCTCGATGAGACCCTTCACATCTTGCGGCACATAGAACGAATACACCCACGAGTTGCCCTCCACAAAACCCTCGCCCTCAGTGTCGAACAGGCTGAATGGGGTTTTCCAACTGCCATCGGCCATCTTCGGTCGGGCGAAGCCCAAGTTGGTATCGAAGGTGTTGCGCCAGTTGGCGGCTCGTTGCTTGTAAAGCTCAGCCATTTCAGTGTTGCCCGATTTCAGCGCGGCTTGGTAAATGGCCCAATCGTCGTAAGCGTATTCCAAAGTCACGGAAACGCAGCCGCTGTTTTTATCGAAAGGTACATAACCCAGTGTTTGGTAGTCGTCGAGGTTCACGTAATAAGGACAAGTGGAACTGCGTTGCATGGCTTTCAACATCGCATCTTTCTGGTTTGCAATGCTTTTCGTGTAGGCATCGGCCAACACTGAAACGGCATGATAGCCAATCATGCACCAGTTTTCGTTGCCATTATGCGACCACACGGGCAGTAGTCCATGGACGCTCTGTTCGCTGTGTTTCAGCATCGAAGCCACCATGTCGGCATTGCGCTGAGGCTGCAAAAGGTTGAACAATGGATGCAAAGCGCGGTAGGTGTCCCAAAGCGAAAAAACAGTGTAATTCGTAAAGTCCTCTGCTTGGTGGATGTTGTGGTCGATGCCGCGATATTGGCCGTCCACATCCATATAGATGGAAGGATTAATCATGGTGTGGTAGAGCGAAGTATACAGCATAGCCTTCTGATCCTCAGTACCTTCAGCTTGTAGGATGGAGAGTTCCTTGTTCCATTTGGTTTGCGTTTCGGCTAAAAGTTGCTCAAAGTTGCGGTCATCAGTCTCGGTGCGAAGGTTGCGCAAAGCGCCTTCGGTGCTTGTGGCCGAAAGCGCAACTTTCACTTCAAGCGTTTCTGGCTGATTGAAAGTGAAATAGGCCACAATTTTGCGCCCCGTCATTTCAGGAAAGTTGTGTTTCACGTGGAACTTGCCCCACATACCGTTGTATTTGGGTTTCTCCAACTCGCGGTAGCCGTAGTCGGCAATGGGTTGGTTGAAACTGATGGCAAAGTATGTGTAATTCGTTCTTGCCCAGCCATTTGTGATTCTATAACCTGTCAATAGAGTGTCGTTTTCAACACGCAAGTTGGCCCAAAGGGTTTTGCCGTCATAGTTGTAAATGCCGTGCTGCAAGTCTATAATGATGCTACCATTTTGACCTTTTGGATAGGTGTAACGATGAATGCCAGCGTGTTCCGTGGCTGTCAGTTGGGCTTTAACGCCGTAGTCTTGTAGAAACACTTCATAATATCCCGGCATAGCGATTTCCGTGTTGTGGCTGAAGCGCGAACGATAGCCAGCATCGGGGTCGGTTTGCGTCCCAGGGTTGAATTTGATTTCTCCTGTGACGGGCATCACCAAGATGTCGCCCAAATCGGAATGCCCCGTGCCACTGAAATGGGTGTGGCTAAACCCGACGATAGTGCTGTCTTTATGCTGATAACCAGCGCAATACTCGTACACACGAGGCTGATATTGGCCGTCAATGTTGTGCGGTACGGTATCCGTGTCGGGACTGAGTTGGACGATGCCAAAGGGCGCACAAGCCCCAGGAAAGGTGTGCCCCATACCGTTTGTCCCGATGATGGGATTGACGTATTGGAGATAGTTGGCGGTAGGTTCTTCGGTAATGGCTGATTGTTTGGTGCAGCTGGAAGCCATGAGGCCAATGAAAGCTAATAATGAATAACGGATTTTCATTTGACATGATTATTTGGGTGCAAAAATAGTAATAATGATGAAAATTTCTATTGTCTTTAGCAAATCAGAACACTATAGAGGTAACAGAGTTGTAGGTAGGCGTGTCAGCCCTTGCCGACAAAAAACAAACCAATTCCAAAAAAATTCGTAGTTTTGCAGAATGAAACAGATAGGATTAAAGAAATGAGGGATTTGTTTTCAGAAAACGATTATTTAAGTTATGTTTTCCCTGAGCCACAATACTTAGGTTCAAAACATATCCATAGAGGATGGATAGCACAATTCATTCCCAGCAAGGCTCATGTTGCATTAGATGCCTTTGGTGGTTCCCAATCTATTGCCTATCTTTTTAAACAATTGGGAAAACAAACCATAACAAACGATTTCTTGAGTTTCAACAACCATATTGGTAAAGCACTTATTGAAAATTGTAGTGTCAAACTTGACAAAAATGACGTAGAAATTTTGTTTAGCCAAAATAGCAATCCAAAGGAGTTCAATCTGATGGAGAAATTGTATTCTGATTTGTTTTTTACCCAAGAAGAAGCCGCTTTTATTGACAGTTTCCGAAGCAATATTTGCATGTTAGACAATCCGTATAAGCAATCATTAGCTTTTACCGTGATGTGCCGTAGCATGACTCGAAAAGTGACTATGGGACATTTCGCGCATACTCAAGCCTTAAAATACGCAGCAGACCCAACTCGAATAAAACGCAATCGTAGTTTAATCAGGCCATTGAAAACTTTGTTTTTGGAATTGCTCCCTGAATATAACAATGCTGTTTTCGACAATAATCAAGCCAACAAGAGCTATAATAAAAACATCCTTGACCTTCTCCCAAAAATCGAGAACGTGGATGTGGCCTATTTTGATCCTCCATATTGCAACAGTCATGCTGATTATCAGTCATTTTACCATTTGTTGGAAACATTTGTAGAGTATTGGAAAGACAAACAGTTCGTTAATGGAACTAAGCGATATGAGCCTAAACGATATAGCGGTTTTGATAAAAACAGCGAAGCCATTGACAATCTGAGAAAAATGTTTGAACTATCTCAAAGTATTCCTACATGGCTCGTTAGCTATAACGACCGCAGTTATCCAGATATTGACACAATGGTCACAATGATTGAGCCCTATCGTCATGTCGTAATCGAACGCAAATCGTATTTGGCAGGAAGAGGTGGGAAAGGCAGTGTGGCTGGAAGTAATGAAGTTTTATTGATTTGTACACCTCGTAAATAACTGTTTACCATGACAAACTTTGAAAAATGGGACAAAGAATTCAGAGCGCAGAATCTCAACGCTTTTAATCATGATGAAAATGGATTGCTTTGGTTGAAAGTCAGAGCAGTGTGCCGAGGGAAACAAATCAAGCGGTTTATAAACGAAAACGGTTTAACCTTGCAATCAACCAAACTTGTAGACCAAAATGTAGAACTGTTCCAATTGCTGGAATCATTACCCGATGGAATGCAAATGCTTGACACCTATTTGCGTAATAGAAACAATGAATTGTATAAGATAAAAGGAGTAAGCGAAACAAAGTTAAAAACTGATTTATACAATGTCAAATATTATATTTGGGGTGGTGACCAAGAGAACTCTTTAGACCAATATCTCATTCGCAGATATGTCAAGGTCATCAGCAAATACGATGAACTATGCAGTAAACAAGGAGAAATTGCTGGCAACACATGGAATTTTGTCCAGACAAGTTGGTATAATAATTGGACTTCTTATCTGATAGAGTCCCTTTTCAAAAAGCATAAAAGAGTTTTATCTGCCGTTGGAGAGATTAAAAGTGTAGATTTCTTTATTGACGATAACCCCATTGATTTGAAAGTCACTTATTTTCCTAATGAATACATGGAAAATAAACTAAAAGAAAAAATAGGCTGTTCTGAAATCACATGGCTCAAAAAACAAGCAAAAGCCGTTGGTATTGAGGTAGAAAAAACTCTTCCTGATTCACAAAAAATATACATATTGAAAGAGAAACTTGCTGAAAAAGGCCGTTATGATATTCTTGACAATTTGAATAAAACACGTAAAGAAATCGTTATTGAAGCTCAAAACAACAAGGAAGAACTCATGAAATGGCTTTATGAGCATCAAAGTTCACGTTTGTTTGGAGCAGAGAATAGGTTGTTCGTTGTTTTGGTGGATACCAAGTTAATGGAAGATTCGTGGAAAATGAAACGGGAAATAGACTTAATTGGATCCAAAGTAAACCCTTATTTAAATAGCTTTAATGAAAGAACTTTGAAACAAATAAAGTTCTCGTTTAATAAGAAAAAATACACCAGCCTTGCTGACATCATTTTCGTCATAAAAGAGTAATTTTACGCCGTTATGCCAATTCCAAGGGAAACAGTGGAACAAATCCTGCAAACCGCTCGTATCGAGGAGGTTGTTGGAGAATTCGTCACGTTGAAGAAGCGTGGGTCGAACATGTGGGGCAATTGTCCGTTCCACAATGAAAAGACGCCATCGTTCAGCGTGAATCCCGCCCGTAACATTTTCAAATGTTTCGGTTGCGGCAAGGCCGGCGACTCGGCCAAGTTTCTCATGGAACACGAGCATTTTAGCTATCCCGAGGCATTACGTTACCTCGCCAAGAAATACAACATCAAAATCGAGGAGAAGGAACAGACCGCCGAGGAAATCATGCAGCAAAGTCTCCGCGAGAAGATGTTCAATATCAACGAGTTTGCTGACAAGTATTTCGTTGACACGCTATGGAACACTGAAGAAGGCCGCACCATTGGTTTGGAGTATTTCCGCGAGCGCGGCTACCTCAATCCTATCATTGAGAAGTTCCGTCTTGGCTATAATCCTGATGCTCCCAAATGGGATGCCTTCACCGAACATGCCAAGAAAAACGGCTATTCCGAGGAACTTTTGGAACAAATCGGCCTGTCCATCAAAGGCTCAAAGGGTCTTTATGACCGCTATCATGGCCGCGTAATGTTCCCCATCCACAGCCTCACAGGGCGCGTCATCGGCTTCGGCGGGCGCATCCTCGTGAACGACAAGAAAAGCCCGAAATACCAGAACTCGCCCGAGTCGGAGATTTACGACAAGAAACAGACGCTTTACGGCATTTATTTCGCCAAAAACGCCATTGCTAAAAACGACGAATGTATCCTGGTGGAAGGCTATTTTGATGTGCTAAGGATGCATCAAATTGGCATCGAGAACGTGGTGGCGAGCAGTGGCACCTCGCTTACGATGGAGCAGATTCGCCTCGTGAAACGCTACACGAAGAACATCACCATGCTCTACGATGGCGATGCGGCGGGCGTTCATGCGGCCTTGCGCGGCACCGACATGATTCTCTCCGAGGGAATGAATGTACGTGTAGTGGTGCTGCCTCCAGAGCATGACCCCGACACCTTCGGCAAGGAATTTTCGACCGAGTACGTCAGCAACTACCTGAAAGAGAACGCAAAAGATTTCATCCGTTTCAAGACGGAACTTCTCTTGAAAGACGCAGAAAACGACCCCATCAAGCGCGGACAGGTCATCCGCGACATTGTGGAAACCATCTCCGTCATTCCCGACAGCATCTTCCGCATCACCTACGTGAAGGAGTGTAGCCGCCTCTTGGACATGCCCGAGCAGACCCTTACCAATGAGCTGAACAAAATTCTGCGGGCCAAGTTGAAAAAAACTTTGGGCATTGAGAATGAAGTGGTTACTGAAACGGACACCACGACAGTGACACAACCCAAGCAGGAGGAAACCCTTGAGGAACAGCTACCAGCAGGGTACTATCAAGAGCGCGAATTGGTGAAACTATTGCTGATGTACGGTCGGGAATTGATTACCGACGAACGCATTGACGAAGACGGCCAAAGGATTTACGAGCAAGTCACTGTGGCGCAGTTCATTATCGATGACTTGAAAAACGACGGTTTCACGTTCACTAACGTAGTCAATAAGAAAATCTTCGACATTTTCGACCATGCTATTGACGAGGGACGCATCCCTGACGACCAATTGTTTGTATCTCATGAAGATGAAACCATCGCCCAATTGGCCGCCGACCTACTTTCCTCGCCCTACAAACTCGACCAATGGGAAAAGTATGGGATTTTCGTCAAACGCGAAGAAAACGTACTGAGAGCCACTGTGTTATCCTCAATTTACCGCTACAAGGACCTCATCATCGAAGAGCGTCGCAAAGCCATCGAAGAGGAACTGAAAATCACCACCGACAGCGACGACCAGCTCATCCTCCTGAAGCACAAGAAAGACCTCGACGACATCCGCAAACAGATTAATAAGGAGTTAGGGATAGTTATCGCAAAATAGTATTCAAAAAAACACTATTTTTGCAGCCCAAATTTCAAACAGCATGTTTAATAGGCGTAAAAAATGGCGTGTGCCGGCCGGACAGGAACCGACAGCATTGGACAAGAAAGTGATGGCGATGGAGGCCAAAGGCGCAATGGTGCCCAAACGCAACCTCATCCGCACTCCAGAGCAAATCGAGGGCATCAAAAAAAGTGGCATCATCACCACGGGCATCCTTGACCTTGTGGGCGAAACCATCCATGCTGGCATGAGTACCTTGGAAATCAATGACCTTGTGCACAACTATACCATCGAGCATGGTGGCATTCCTGCCACTTTGGGCTACGAAGGCTTCCCCAAGAGCGTCTGCACCTCTATTAATGAGGTGGTCTGCCACGGCATTCCGTCCGCCAAAGAAATCTTGAAGGAAGGCGACATCATCAACGTGGATGTCACTACCATTTTGGACGGCTATTATTCCGACGCTTCGCGCATGTACATCATCGGGAAGACCTCGAACCGCAAACAAAAATTAGTCGATGTGGCCAAGGAATGTTTATACATCGGTATGGAAGCGGCAAAGCCTTTTGGTTTTGTCGGTGACATCGGCAATGCCATCCAACAACACGCCCACAAAAACGGTTTCAGCGTGGTGCGCGACCTTTGTGGTCACGGCGTGGGTCTGAAATTCCACGACGACCCCGAGGTTTTACATTACGGCAAAAAAGGCACGGGAATGTTACTCGTTCCGGGCATGGTGTTCACCATCGAGCCGATGATTAATACCGGTACATGGAAGGTCTTCGTCGACAGCGCTGATGGCTGGACAGTCATCACCGAAGACGAACTACCCTCCGCCCAATGGGAGCACACTTTCCTCATGACCGAAACAGGGCTGGAAATTCTGACGCATTGATTGTTGCGACAATGACCATGCTTTACGACGAAATCCTCAAAAAGCAAGACCCCGCCCAAGTCGCGGGACTTTCCCGATTTTTCAAGACGGGCAAAGGTCAATATGGCGAAGGCGACAAATTCCTCGGCATAAAGGTACCTGTGACACGTGAAGTGGTGAAACAATGCTGGAAATCAACCACTTTTGAGGAGTTGGAAACCTGCGTCAGCTCGGAATACCACGAGATGCGCTTGGCAGCCTTGCTCTGCTTGGTGCAAATCTTCCAACACGCCAAAAAGGACTTTGACTTGCAACAGCGTTGCATCGACTTTTATTTATCTCATACCCAATACATTAACAACTGGGATTTGGTAGACCTCAGCTGTTACGAGCTGCTCGGCACGTGGCTTTTGGACAAGGACAGAACCTTGCTCTACGACCTTGCCCGCGACGGCAAAACGATTTGGGAACAACGCATTGGCATGGTCAGTACGATGCAATTCATCCGCCACGGTCAACTTGACGACACTTACGCCATCGCCGATATTTTCCTCGAAAAGCCCCAACCGCTCCACGACCTCCTGCAAAAAGCCGTCGGATGGCTGCTTCGTGAGGCCGGAAAACGCGACGAACAACGCTTGAAGGACTGGCTCGCAGACCGTTACACAACCTTGCCGCGCACTATGCTCCGCTATGCCATCGAAAAATTCCCGAAAGCGGAACAGGAATTTTTCCTACATTTGCCAAAAAAATAACCGCTTTGGCTATGAAACACATCATTTACATCCTCCTTTCCGCCCTTATTCTGTCCGCTTGCAACCAAACCATCAACCTGAACTTGACCAAGCTAACAGTTGAGCAACAAAATGTAAATCAAGCAATTGCAACATCAACACCACGTTTCAGCTGGAACTACGACACCGATGCCGAGAACGTTCTCCAAACGAGCTACCGTGTTATCGTGGCCAGCACGAAAGAAAAGGCCGAAAACAATCAAGGTGACCTTTGGGATTCGGGCGTAACTGACTCGCAACAAATGCTTTACATCCCTTACGGCGGCAAAGCCTTGCAAAGCCGTGACCGCGCCTATTGGAAAGTCATCACCACAGCGACCTGTAACGGCAAGAAAGTGAAAACTGAAAGTGAAGTCAAGTCATTTGAAATCAGTTTGTTGAATCAAGACGATTGGGTAGCGAATTGGATTGGGCATGAGTTTGAGGACGATGTTTTGACAGGTCACACCCGAGTTGCAGCTCGCTATCTCCGCAAGGACTTTTCCCTCAACGATGAGGTCAGTGAGGCACGGCTGTATGTCAGCGGCATGGGCATGTACAGTGCCTACCTCAATGGTAGGGAAATTGCGCCTGAAGAACTGCTGAAACCCACACTTTCTTGGTTTCCCAAGCGCGTGTATTTCAACACTTTTGATGTCACAGAGATGCTCAATGAAGGCGAAAATGCCATCGGCGTTATCCTCGAAGGCGGTCGCTACACAGCTATTCGCCATGACCTCAATAGTCCCAATGGTTGGGATGGCCCTGAACATGTACCGCATTTTGGTACGCCTCGTCTCATTCTTCAGTTGGAAGTGACTTACAAAAACGGAAGCAAAGCATTGATTGTCAGTGATGAAACATGGAAAATCACCAACCGAGGTCCCATACGCACGGCCAATGAATATGATGGCGAAACCTACGATGAGAACTTTGACCTCGGCGACTGGAACCAAGCAGGTTACGATGACACCAATTGGCTTCAAGCCGAACTCGTCGAGACCCCTGAAGGCCAACTTAGTGCCCAACCGAACCCCAACATCACAGTCATGGAAAAACTGAAACCTATCGCTATGTTCCAAAAAGGCGACAAGTGGTATTTGGACATGGGCCAAAATATGGTCGGCTTTATTAATATAAAGGTGTGCGGACAACAACCTGGCGACCAGATTACCATGTGTTTCGCTGAATTACTGACCCCTGACAGCCTGCTTTACACCGCCAACCTGCGCGGCGCGGAATGCACTGACAGATACATCGTTACCAACAACGCTAAACCTACAACTTCAAACTCTCAACTCAACTGGCACCCGATGTTCGTATATCACGGTTTTCGCTATGTGGAGATTTCGGGCCTGCGCGAAACACCGAATTTGGATGATTTTGAAGGCTGGGTGATTTATGACGAAATGCCTGTAACAGGCTCGTTTGAGACCTCCAACGAAATCATTAACGCAGTGTATCACAACGTTTTCTGGGGCATTCGGGGCAATTACCGCTCCATGCCCACTGACTGTCCGCAGCGCGATGAACGCATGGGTTGGACCGGCGACCACACTACGGGTTGCTTTGGCGAGTCGTATGTTTTCAACAACCATCAGCTTTATGCCAAATGGCTCACCGATGCCGAAGACAGCCAATGGGAGAACGGCTCGCTGCCCAATGTCATTCCTCCTTATTGGCGCGGCTACACTGACAATATGACCTGGCCTGGTGCCGTGGTCACAGCAACTGAGATGCTCTATGACCGTTTTGGCGACATGGAACCCATCCGCCAGCACTACAATGCATTGAAAAAGTGGATGTTGCACATGAAAGACAACTACATAACTGGCGGCATCATGAGGCGCGACACTTACGGCGACTGGTGTATGCCGCCCGAGTCGTTGGAGCTCATCCATTCCGTCGACCCCAAACGCATCACGGAATCGGCGGTCATTTCCACGCCATTTTATTGTTATCTTTGCGGTAAGATGGCCCGTTTCGCAGAACTTTTGGGCCGACCCGAGGACGCGGTCTTCTTCGACACCGAAATTACTGCTTCGACCATTGCCTTCAACGACAAATACCTCGACCGCAACACTGGACGTTATTCCAACAACACTGTGACAGCCAATATTTTACCACTTTGGTTCGGCATGGTACCCAAAGAAGTTAGGGACAAGGTGTTTACGAGCATTGTCGACAAGACTGAAAACGAATGTGGCGGCCACGTTTCGACGGGTGTGGTCGGTATCCAGCAACTGATGCGTACTTTGACGGAATACGGTCGCGGCGACCTTGCCCTTCACATCGCCGCCAACGACACCTACCCGAGTTGGGGCTACATGGTACGCAACGGCGCCACCACCATTTGGGAACTCTGGAACGGCAACACCGCCGACCCCGCCATGAACAGCGGCAATCATGTCATGCTGCTCGGCGACCTCATCCTTTGGGAATATGAGTACCTTGGCGGCATCCGCGCCTTGGAACCCGGCTACAGCAAAATCCAACTCAAACCTTATCCCATTGAGGGACTGGACTTTGTGAACTGCGCCTATGAGTCGGTTTCAGGTCGCATCGAGAGCAATTGGAAATGCACAGACCACCACTTTGAATGGGATTTCACCATTCCTGCCAACACTACGGCTGAGGTTTGTTTGCCCACTGCAAACGGTTATGAAACAAAGACCTATGGTAGTGGATGCTACCATCTGGCTTCGGAACTCTAACATTCCAAGAAACAAACAAAAATCGCCCGTCTATGTCATTCCAGAAAGGAATCTATAGACGGACGATTCTTTGAATCTACAAGGATTACTCAGCAGTTTTGAGCAGCTTCTTCCGGACCAAACCACTCATTCATGGTTTCGTCCACTTTGGCGTTGATTTCAGGCGTAATCTTGTCTTGCACCTTTTTGATGACATAAAGCACAGCCAAACCTTCGTCGAGCGCACCGAGAATCCTATGCGATTTGGCGGAAATCAGGCTGAAAGGCATGACGGTGTAAAGAATCGCACCCACAATGAGTGCCTTTTCGAGTGTGGTCGTTTCGCCCATGGTCAGCACATAGTAGAGCTGAAGCAACGGTTTGGTGGCGATGCGACCTGCCTTTTTGGCATACGCGCCGATTTTTCCGAAAATCTCAGACGACTTGGACTTCCAATCGACATCTTTCAGTTTGTCCACCTGTTTGTCAGTGTTCTTGCCGCCAATGAAGTAGGCCAAAATAGTGATGCAAAGGATGGTGATGATCATATCAGTTCGTGTTTTTAAGGTTAATATTCGAAAAGAGGAATGTCACAAATACCATTCCAATTTTCAGCGTGTCATGACTTTACGCGGTTGGGGTTTTCGGCAATGAATTGGCTCCAGTCGGGGCGGCGGTGCGCCTTGGCTTTTTCGGTAGTGTGCTTAGTGTAGTTCACGTCCTTGCCCTTCGAGATAGAATGGCACACAGCGGCGGCCACGGCATCGGTGGCGTCGAAAAATTCGGGATTTTCGTCGGTCTTGAGGATGAAATGTACCATCTTGGCCACCTGTTCCTTCGAGGCGTTGCCATTGCCCGTGATGGTCTGTTTGATGGTCTTGGGCGAGTATTCGAAAATAGGAATATCGCGATAGAGCGCAGCCGCCATAGCCACGCCTTGGGCACGACCCAACTTCAGCATCGACTGGACGTTTTTCCCGAAAAATGGCGCCTCGATGGCCAGCTCATCGGGATGGTAGGTGTTCACGATTTCCAACACACGCTCGAAGATTTTCTTCAATTTCAGCGCTTGGTTTTCCAATTTCCTCAGGTTGATGACACCCATCGTAATGAGTTCCAACTTCTTGCCCTGCTCACGGACGACACCGTAGCCCATCACCATCGTGCCAGGGTCGATGCCCAATATGATTTTTTCTGAATCCATTCTTTCAGTTTTTGCAAAAGTAGAGATTTTCGACTTACATTTGTCCATTACACCAAAAATCATTAATTTTGCAGCCTCAAAACCAATAGTAACATCTAAAATGGACGTACCTAAAGACGACGTAAACTCCCAGTTTACATTCACTTACGACGACATCAAAGGCACCGTGCATGTGGTTGACCACCAAACGGGTGAAGAATATGACCTATTGAAAGAAGACACTGGCTGGTTTGATGCCGAATTCAAGTTTGACGTATAGGATTTTTCTCACGCAGAATTCGCAGAACTATGAGAATTGGATTGTCCTTTCTCATAATTCCCATAATTCTGCGTGAGAAAATCTCATTTTTTCCGTTTCCAAGTCTGTGAGCGGCCCAGCAGCCCGGCCTTGTCCAACGAGCCGCGCAGGACGAGTTCGTCGGTCTTGGCCTTGTAAGTCACTTTGCCGTGATAGGTCTTTTGGCTTTCGGGGTCGAAGACCTTACCCTTCAGATGGTCGCCGTGGATTTTCATATCGATGAAAATCTGGGTACCGACCACGTGTTTCCATTCTTCGGGATAAGGTGGTTTCATTTCCCTGTAGTTGCCGTTGCTGTCTTTGTCGTAGATGGCCGTAACCACAGCCTGATAACTGCCGTTTTTCTCGGTGATTTTGACGCTCGAGCGTTGTTCGCCCGTCTTGTCGTCGATGGTGTACCACTCGCCGAGTATCTTGCTCACTTGGGCTTGGGCAAAAGTCCACGTGGCGAGGAAAAGGAGTAGGAAGAGGAGTTTTTTCATAGGGATAAATACTTTTGGAATGTAAACGGAAGAATTTGAGGATTATTTTGTCAACTGCCGATAAGTCACCAAATTAATCCGATACTCCACGCGGCTGTCGGTCAATTCATCGCGGCTTTGCTTGAGTAGGGTTTGGGCTTCGAGAACATCGGAGAGGGCGACCAATCCGGCATCGTAATAGTCTTCCGTGATTTTCAGGTTGGCTTCGGCATCGCGCAAAGCAGTTTTTGCCATGCTGATGCGCAACCAACTCTGTTCGAGGTTGAACCACGCTTGATTGGTTTGCAGTTCCATCTTTTCGGTGAGGTCGCGGCGGGTGTTTTCGGCTGTCTCGGCATCCAAGTCGTGCTTTTTCAGCTTGTACGAAGTCTTATGCCAGTCGGTGATAGGCACTTGCAACATGGCGAAGACCATCGCATTGGGTTTCGTATTTTCAAAAATGGTGTGATAACTTGCGCTGCCGCCCACCATCAAGGAAGGCAAGGCCTCACCAAGAGTCATTTTCTTTTTCAGGTCTTCGGCTTTCAAAGAGAGGTCTAAAAGGTGGCTTTCGTTTCGTTGCGCTACGGCGTTTTCCGCGATTTGAAAATAAGTCGAAGGTTCCATTTCGAATCCAAGCGTGTCTGTAAGGGTCATGGTTTGCCAGTCTGCGCCGATGTATTGTGCCAAAGCCATTTTTAATAAGGTGATGCCATCGTTCAGTTTCTTGCGGTTGAGTTGGCTTTCGTTTTGTTTTACGCGCAGTTTATATTGGTCGGTGGGCAGGGCCAAACCCGCTTCGATAGCACCGTCCAAATATCTGTCCAAGGTATCCAAAAGGCGGTCAAGGTAGTTCAAGGTGACGTTTTTTTCCTCCAAAGCGATGATTTGCCAATAAAGGCATTCCGTTTGCAGACGAACCTCGTCTTCCTTTATTTTTGATTGATATTCAGCGGCTTCGATGCCCAATTTGGCGAGTTTGTTTCCATTGCGGATGCGCCCGCCGGCATAAATCGGTTGCATGGCCATGGCGTTGAGTATCACGCCGTCTTGCACAAAGGAATACTCTTTTTTTAGGCCCAATTGAGCGCCATATTCGGCATAAAGCGTATAGAGGATTTGCCGCACTTGTGCGTTGTCGATGTCGTCAATGCCGAAGGAAAGCATCGGATTGAGGGCATCGAAAGCCAAGGCTTGCGCTGTGACGGTGGGAAAATAGGCTGTTTCGGCCTCTTTTTTCGTTGTTTTTGCCTTGTCTATTTCCAATTGGCTGTTTCTCAGTTCGATATTGTTCTCCAAGGCCATTTCGATGCAGTTTTGCACGGAGAGGTTGAGTGTGTCTTTTTGCTGACCGAACGACGGACTGACTGAAAACAGTAATACAAATAATATGGTTTTGGTTTTCATCGTTTTACAATTATCCATTTGCCGCCTTTGTCAGGGCCTTCCCTGCGAATTACGCCTTCGTCTTGCAGTTTTTTCAAATGTTTGCTGACCGCACTTCGGTTGATTCCCAATGATTCTGCCATTCGTGTGGAAGTGATTGTTTCATCGTTCTTGATCAAATCAAGTATCGCATCGCGGGTTTTCTGTCCACCTTTTCTGTCCACCTTTTCTGTTTTCTGTCCACCTTCCGACTGCTTGAAATTCTCGATTTCCTTCCGTAGGTTGGTAAGGTGTTCCCGTAACATAAACTCTCTGAAAGGCAGAGAGTTGTCTTGCTCTCTTGATTCGACCAATGCTTGGATGTACTCTGCTTTGTCTTCCTTTTTCACTTTTGTGGGAACAAGTCCAAACTCGAATTGTATATAGTTCATTATCAGGCGCGACATTCGTCCATTGCCGTCCGCCCAAGGATGAATCGTAACTAATTGGAAATGTGCATCAAAACTCAACAGATAATGCTCCAATATGTCTTTGCTATCTGCCAAAACCAATCTGCGTTTGTTCATTTCTTGACAGAATGTGGTCAGTTTTGAAGGCACTTTGGCATAGTTAAGGTATGATTTCCCTCCAGCCCCCGCTGTGACATTGACCAAACGAAGGTCACCTTTTGAAGCATCAAACGAACCTTGAACGGTATTGTATTGGCTTCCAGTGTTTTTCATCACAATTGACGATAATTTCTTCAACATTTCCACAGAAAAATCCGTGTGCGACTTTGCCAAACGAATGGCCTGTTCGTAGGCTTTTTTCAGGTCAAGGTTCATCAGTTGCTCTTGCATCGTGCGTCCTTTGGCAGAAATGCCTTCATCAAACAGCAATTGGTTCTCGATTTCAGTCACCGTCGAGCCTTCGATGGCCGTGGAGTGAGTAATCAACGAGTACAAATAGAACTTGTCATAGTCGATTTGCTCGGCTATGCCAAGTTGCTTATATTCGTCAAGCACAGTGAGTAATTGGTCGCTTAAGTTCATTGCTTCATTGATGAGAATTCGATTGCAAAAGTAAACAAATTATGAAGATTGCGCAGTTTGCGTCTTGCTCTTATTGAATATCAGCCAATACATCACCGGCATCACGGCCAGAATAATCACCATCGAAAGCACCACGCCGAAGCAGATGACCACGCCCATCGGCATCCAAAGCGGATTGCGGGTGATAATCATCGGGAGCACGCCGAGGGCGGTGGTGGCCGAGGTAAGGAAAATAGGCCTCATACGGCGGCTACCAGCCTTCATAGCGGCTTCCTTGGTAGGCAGGCCTTCTTCAAAACGAAGCGTTTCGGCGTATTCGTACATCACGATGCCGTTGCGGACGATGATACCGATGAGGCTGACGATGCCCAACAAAGAGGTCATGCCGAAATCGAGGCCGAAGAGCCACTCGCCGAAGAAGGCTCCGAACATACATAAACTACTGGAACACAGGGTCAACAGGGCAAGGTTAAGTTTCTTGAAATAGGCCACGAGAAAGGCCAACATCACGGCGATGGCGGCAAACAGGCTCTTCAGCAGTTGCGGGATGACCATAGTGTTGAGCGACGACAAACCGCCATATTCGATGCTCACGCCCTCGGGCATGTTGGGTCGTACTTCCGTGTCGATGTAGTGTTGCACTTTTTTCATGCTGGCGGTCTGCGACTTCCAGAATTTCATGTCGGCGGCCACAGTGATGGCATTCTTGCCGTTGTAGTGCACCAAACGGGCGGGATGCCAGTCGGGAGCGATGTCGGCGACTTGTCGAAGCGGAACATTGGTACCAGGCACCATTGTCGGAATCAGTTGATTTCCAATAGTCTCATAATCGTCTGGGTCGTAGTTCTCCTCAGCATATAATTTGACGGGCAGGCTGCGGTTGCCTTCCCAAACAGTGGTCAAAGGTTGTCCGTTGAGGCTGCCTGCGAGGTTGAGGGAAAGCATGGTTTTGGTAATACCGAAACGGGCACATTCCTCGGGTTTCATAGTCACTTTCACCGAGGGCAAAAACTCGTCATAGTCGGTATGCACCCAACGGAGTTCCTTGTCTAAGGTGAGCATATAGTCCTTGATTTGTTGCGCCACAGGAGCGGTTTCGGTGTAGTCATCGCCATAGACATAGACCTCCACTGGTGTTGTAACAGCCTGATAGTCAATTTGGCGGAAGCGCACGTGAGCCTCGGCAAAATAATAGGAATATTTGTCGTCCATCTCCTTCAGCAGGTCTTCAGTAGCTTTCTTCGAGATGGTGTTCACAATGAGTTGCGAGAGGTTGTTGGAAGGGATGCTGGGGGCGTAGGTCACATGGAAACGCGGTGCTGTCTCGCCGATAAAAGCGGTTATGGAGGTGATACGCTTGTCGGCAAGCATCATTTTTTGTAACGAGTCACTGATGCGCGTAGTGGCTTCGAGGCTGCTGCCTTCGGGCAGGCGGATTTCCACCGCAAAACTGTCGCGCTCGGCATTAGGCATCATCTGCACGTTCAGGGCGAGGAACATAAAGACACCCAAAACGATAGAGCCAATGCCCATGCCAATGGTGAACAGCGGATGATTGAAACAATGGCTTTGCAGTTTGTCGTAAAGCCCTTGCAGAAAGGCGAAAAACCGCATTTGGGCCTTCAAGAAGCCGTCATGTTTGGGTTTATCATTTGGTTTGATGAACATGATCTCCAACGAGGGAATGACGAGCATGGCGTAGACCAATGAAGCCATCAACGAGAAAGCGACGGTCCAAGGGAAGAGTTGCACGAAGTCGCCCAACGGCCCCGTGATGATGCGCGTCATCGGGAAAAACATGGTGGCGATGGCACTCGTGGCAATGAGCATAGGCATGAACAACTCCTTCGCGCTGCTCACGGCGGCATCGAAGGGTTTGTAGCCTTGGCTCAATTTGTCGATGTAGCCGTCGATATTAATAATAGAGTCGTCCACTATCATGCCGAGCACGACGATAAGAGCAGCCAAAGTAACCGTATTCAACTCAATGCCAAAAAGATACATCAATCCAATGCTCATAGCGGTGCAGACTGGCAATCCCGAACTGGCGATGAGGGCTGTGCGAATGGGGAAAAGCAACAGCATGACCGCGATGACGACAATCATGGAGATGAGCAAATCGCGCAAAAACGAATTGACCGATTTTTCGACCACCTTGGGTTGGTCGGTGATGCGATACATTTTCACGCTGTCGGGCAGGGTTTTCCTGAACTCGGAAAGCACCTTTTCCACTTCCCTTCCGTAAGCCACGATGTTGAAGCCCTTGCGCATCTCAACGGAGATAATCAAGGCATCGTTTCCGTTGAAATTCACCACTTTTGAAGGTGCGGCCAAGCGGCGTTCGACGGTGGCCACATCGCGCAGGCGCACGGTGTTGCCTGCCGGGTCGGAATAGATGATTTGTTCCTCAAGCTCCTCCTCCGAAACAATGGGATTCTCGATATGCAGCGGCAGGTCGAAGTCGGAAGTTTCCACGGTGCCTGAAGTGGTGAGGAAGCCTTGCGAGGCATATTGCAGCATCAAGGTGCTGGGACTAATGCCATAGAACGACAGTTTCTCCTTGTCGACGGTGACCGCGATTTCCTCAGTTTGTTCGCCCATCACGCGCACGTTGCCCGTTTGGGGAATGTCTCGCAGACGGCGAGTGAGGTCGTCGGTGTATTCGCGCATTTCGCGATAGGTCTTGTCCGCCGATTCCATGGCGATAAGCAACGAGGATGTACTACCAAAGTCGTCAATCACGGCAATGGCCAACACACCCGTTGGAAAAGTCAAGGCTTTGTTTTCATTGATTTTGTTGCGGATTTTCGTCCAAGTTTGATTGTATTCAGCTTTGGTCAGGTCGAGCATCACATAGGTATAGCAAATGCCTTCCTTGGTCACAGAGTAGGTCCTCTCGCGGTCCACTTCAGGCAGGGCAAACAGCATTTCTTCCAAAGGCTTGGTCAGTTGTGCTTCCACCTCCTCGGAATTGGCGCCCGGGTACACGCCCGCCACAATGCCTTGGGGATAACTAAAAGCCGGAAACTCGTCCTTCTTCATCTTCACAAGGGCATAGATGCCAAAGCCCACAACGAGTGCCACGACCACCCAAACAATCTTCTGGTGGTCGATGCTCCCCGCGATGATGTCTCTGTCCTTCATTTTACTCATTTTCCGTGCTTTATGCTTAGCTTTCTTTTTTTCTCCGATAGGGACAAGGGGTCATGACCCCTTGTTGAGGGAGGTTTCCACTTTCATTCCTTCACTTACTTTCTGGTAGCCTTCCACAATAACCACATCACCCGTCCTCAGGCCTTCGCTGACGATTACGCCATTGCCCGAATACCCCGAAAGAGTGATTTTTCGCCGCGTGGCGCGACCGTCCTCGGCCACCCAAACGAACTTGCCTTCCTGATTAATCAAAACTGCATTGGCTGGTACGATGATGCCCTTGTTTACATCGGCTTTCAGCACCACTTTGCCAATCATCCCAGGGGAAAGTTCCTTGTCAGGGCGTTCGATGAGCACCTTGACGGGATAACTGTGCGTGAGCAGTGAAGCGGTCATGCTTTTCTCTATCACTTTGCCATTCAAGCGTTTGTCGCCCAATGCGGGAATGACGACCTCGGCAGTGTCGCCCACTTGCACCTTGGCAATTTCATTCTCAGGCACGGAGATTTTCACAGCCATGCCTTTGGTGTTGATAAGCCGAATAATAGGCTTCATCGGCGCAATATTCTCCCCAATTTCAGCATTGACCGAAGCAATGGTGCCGTCAAAAGGTGCCCTGATGATGTTGTCGGCCAACATGGCATTGGCAAGGTCGAGGGCAGACTGGGCTTTTTCAAGGTTGGCGACCATCTCGCGCCATTTGATTTCGGGCAGGCTGCCGTTATCGTGTACTTTCTTCAGGCGATCGTAGGCGTCTTGAGCCTGTTCAAGGGTGGTTTGTGCCGAACGTCGGGTGCTTTCCATTTGGGGCGACGACACACGCGCCAAAGTTTGTCCTTTCTTGACGCTGCTGCCTTGCTTCACGTTGAGTTGCTGCAAGGTGCCACCGTATTTGAAGGCCATCTCCACCGACTGACCTTCCTCCAAATAGCCCGGATAGGTGTTGCTGACGATGCCGCTCACCTCTTCGATTACCTGAACGCCAACAGGAATGACCCGCTCCTCGGCATGAGCGTGCAAAAGTTTCTCCTTTAATTGCTCAGATGAAGTGTCGTTGCATCCCATCAGGAGGAAAGGAAAAAACAATATGAAATGCTTGATTTTCATGGTTTTCAGTTTCTTGTGGCTACCATTTTGATGTCATCGCCATAGAGGTCATATTTCAAATTTCCCACGCCAGCTATGCCTTCGTATGTCATGTCGAGGACGAGGGTATTTCCGTCGTACATGGTGCCCTTTGCCTTGACGTTCACCTCACATAGCATGTTGATGTTGCCTTCAATCGATACCTTTAAGGAGTTGATTTTAAAGTCATTGAGAGTGATGTCTTGGCCTTTGCAATAGGCATGGGTGACGACGACATCGCCATTCATATAGTTCATCACGACTATGAGACTGTCGTTTTTTCTGTTCAACTTAGCGATTTGAAGTTGACCGATTTCGCTGTTCAAGGCGATGTTGAATTCCGTGGGGTCGGTAGCGTTGGCACGCTTGGCCGTCACGCTGCCCGAGGTCTTGAAACTGTAGTCGCCGCGAAACAGAGGGGCGTTTTTCTTCTGGCACGAAGCGAGCGCCATCAGGCAGCAACAAAGGATGAGAAGGGTCTTTTTCATTTTCATTATTGTTTCAAATTGTTGAACAAAAATAGTAAGAATCCACGAAACGGATTAAGGTTTTCCCAAAAATTCACCAAAGCGAGATTATAAATAACTGAAAAATCGGTTTCTTTTGTTATTTTTGCAGCGGAAAAAAGATGAAAAAGCTAATAAAAATAGCATTTCTGAGCATGGTCTTGCTGACTACTTCTTGCGGCTCACACAAGAAAACCGTCACGCCAGAGCAACCCACAAGTTTTGAATGGCTCACCGCCAACTTGGACATCCAAGCCGAAGGCAACGGCATGTCGTTCAATGACTTGTCGGGGCAACTGAGGATGCGCAAAGACAGCCTCGTTTGGCTCAATGTGACCGCCACCATGGGCGTTGAAGCCTTACGCATCAAGGTCAGTGAGGATTCGGCTTGGATTGTCAATCGATTGGAAAAGAGTTATTTGGCTGAGCCTTTGGACACCATTGCCACCCAACTCGGTATGCCGCTCAGCCTTCCTTTGATACAAAATTTGCTCTTGGACAATAACGAAAGCTTTCCGCCCGTTGAGCATCAGACGGTACAGTTGAAAACCTTTGTGATGGGCGACTGGTCCGCCAAAATCAAGTACAAAAATGTCAAACTCAACGAAATGACGACGTTTCCGCTGAAGATTACCGATAAGATGGAGCGCTTTCGTCTGCAAAAGAAATAACACTTGAAGAGACTGCGTATCATATTGGTTTTATTGCTGTTAGCTTTCGTTTCGCCCACTTATGCACAAAAGACGAAAGGCAAGTCGAAAAAACAGTTGCAGAGCGAAATCACCTCGTTGCAGCAAGAAATTTCGACCGCCAACCAACTGCTGAAAAAGACCAAAAAAGACCGTGAAATGACCCTCAATGAAGTCTCCATTTTAGACACAAAAATCAAGCAGCGCGAAAGCCTCATCAGGGCCTACAACGAGCAGATTGCCGTATTGGACGAGGAAATCCACAAGGGTCAGCGCGACATCCGCAACCTCAATTCCGACCTCGGCAAACTCCAGAAGGAATACGCGAAAATGATTGTCTTCGCCAACAAAAACAGAAACCATTACGACCGTTTGGGTTTCATTTTCGCCTCGAAAGACTTCAACCAAGCCTTCAGCCGACTGCGCTATATCCGCCAGTTCAACGATGCCCGAAAGACCAAGATGGAACAGATTGCCTCGACCGAACGACGCATCAGCGATGAGGTGGAAGCCAGCCAACAGGCACGCGAGGAACAGGCTGCCTTGCTGAAAGACGAAAAGATTCAACAGGAAACGCTGAAAAAGGAAAAGAAGGAACTCAACGGCCAAGTGGCCAAACTCAAGAAAAAGGAAGGCAGCCTCCAACAGGACATCAAAAACAAGCAGCAGCAGGCCAAAAAACTGCAAAAAGCCATCGATGACATCATTGCCGAAGAAATCCGAAAGGCTAACGCCGAAGCCGAACGAAAACGCAAGGAAGAAGCAAAGAAAAACGCCAGCAAAGGCAAGACCACCACACCTGCACCCAAGAAGGAAAAAGGCATGGCCCTGACCCCAGCTGAGCAAACGCTTTCCTCGAATTTTGTCGGCAACAAGGGTAAGCTGCCCTGGCCCGTGGAGCGCGGTGTCATTTCATCTTCCTACGGCAAACATGCTTCCGTGGTTTCCGATAAAGTCACCGTGACCAACAACGGCATCGACATTGCCACGACGGAGAACGCCCAAGCTCGTGCCGTCTTTGAAGGCGAAGTGGCCAGCGTCACCAAACTGACAGGTGCCAATACGGTGGTCATCCTCCGTCATGGCGAGTATTTCACGGTCTATTCCAACCTCGAAAACGTCACGGTGAAGCGCGGCGACAAGGTGAAGACCAAGCAAAACATTGGCACGGTTCACACCAACAAAACCGAGGGCAAGACCGAGCTGCACTTTGAGCTATTGAAGGAACAAAACCGACAAAATCCGGCTAATTGGTTATCGAAATGAAAAGCAAACTATTGATATTATTATTGTTAGGTTTAACCTTGCTTGTTTCATCCTGCAAGACCAAGGAAGTTCCAGGCCGCCGCCGCACGCCGCGCAATTGCAACACCTGCACCAAGTGGAGCTATGTGCCGCAAGAAACCATTGAATTTGAATTGCTTAATCGTGATGAAGCCTGAAGAACTCGCACTGCTGAAACGCTATTTCCCTGAAGCTTCGGTCGGGAAGGTCGGTGACATGTATGAACAAAGGCGTTTCAAATTGCACTTCAAGCGGCCACGCAGTTCCAAACTCGGCGATTTCCGTCCACCGCGCAGCAAAAACGGCATCTGTGCCATCACCCTCAACCTTGATTTGAATCCCTACCAAATGCTTATCACCTACGTTCATGAAGTGGCGCATTATGATGTGTATCAACAATTTGGTTCAAGATTCGTGCAACCGCATGGCACAGAATGGCAAAACCAATTCACTGCACTTTTGTTGCCTTTTATGACCGAAACCATCTTTCCGCATGACATTCTCACCGCCTTGCAAAAGCATCTGCACCACATCAAAGCCAGCAGCAACGCTGACCTAAACTTGCAAAGAGTCCTGCACCGATACGACAAGAACCGTGAAACAGTAATTACGGTCGAAAGCCTTCCCCAAGGTGCCCGATTCGTGCTGAAAAACGGCCTCGTCTTCCAAAAAGGGGAGAAGCAGCGCACCCGCTACAAATGCCTTTGCGAGACCAACGGACGCTGGTATTTCGTGGCAGCATTGGCCGAAGTTCAGAAACTTTGATGGTTTGGGGGCAAAAAACCAACAATTCACTATCTTTGCAGCCAAAATTCATACTGAATGACCAAAAAAGTATTTGTTTCGGGCTGTTACGACCTGCTGCACAGCGGCCACATCGAGTTTTTCCGACAAGCCTCACAATACGGCGACCTTTATGTCGGCATCGGCTCCGATGCCACCATTCTGCATTACAAAAACCACAAGACGCTCTATCCCGAAAAGGAACGCCTTTTCATGGTGAAAGCCATCCGCTATGTGAAGGATGCTTTCATCAACGACGGCGAAGGCGTGATGGACTTCATCGGCACAGTCGATCGTCTGAAACCCGACGTTTTTGTGGTCAACGAAGACGGCGCTTCGGAAGAAAAACGCCGTTTTTGCGAGGAGCGTGGCATCGAGTATGTGGTGCTGCAACGCACGCCATCGGAAGGCTTGGAGGCCCGTTCATCGACCGCCCTGAAGAAAGACCTTTGCCAGATTCCCACCCGTTTGGACTTGGCCGGCACTTGGATTGACCAACCCTACGTTTCGTGCTTCGCCCCTGGGTGGGCCATCACCATCTCTTTGGAACCGACCTTCGAGGTACGCGAACGCTGCGGTCTTTCCACCTCGACGCGCAACATGATTCGCAAAATATGGCCCATGCAGTTGCCCGACATGGATCCGGAAACCCTTGCCAAACTCGTTTTCTGTTTCGAGAACGACCCCGAGCGCAGCGACGGCATTATCAGTGGGGCGCAAGACAGCATTGGCATTTGTATGCCTGGCTTGGTCAGACATTATTACGACAAACTGTATTGGCCGCTGAGAATTGAGACCTGTCAAGACGAAAATATTTTGTCGTGGCTTGAAAACCACCTTGTTATGATTCCCATGGAACCCCGCAAACCAGGTTGCTCCGTGGTGGAAGGCAAGTATATCACCGAGCTGAAAGTCAAGGCTTTGGCACAAGCTGCCAACGACTGCTGGAACGCCATTATGAACCTAAATTTGGAAGCTTTTGCTGCGGCTTACAAAGCCTCTTTTGATGCCCAAACAGCCATGTTCCCCGCTATGATTCAAGGCTCGGTGCAGGATTACATTGACAAATATTCCGCTTTGGACGAAGTTCTTGCTTGGAAAATGCCTGGTGCCGGCGGCGGTGGATATTTGGCCTGTGTGGTAAAGGATGCCAAAACATTTTGCACAAACCACCCAGAATCCATTTCATTGAAAATCAGAAGAAAATAAAACTACGAATGAAACAAATTTCACGAATATCAAGGTTAGAATTTTACAGCCAAGGCTGTGGATTCATACGAATGTTTCAACTCATTCCATTCGTGACCATTCGGATGCTTGCATCCTCAATTCTCATTTGAAATTCGTAGTATTCGTGCAATTCGTAGTTAAACATTGTAATCAAATATGAATAAAGTAGTAGAAAAAAAGTATCTCTTGGCCTTTGTCCTCGTGACCTGCTGTTTCGCCCTTTGGGGCTTCGCCAACGATATCACTAACCCCATGGTGAAGGCTTTTTCCAAGATTTTCCGCATGAGCGTCACCGATGGCGCTTTGGTGCAGTTGGCCTTCTATGGCGGCTATTTCTGCATGGCTCTGCCTGCCGCGCTCTTCGTCCGCAAACATTCCTATAAGGCAGGCTTGTTGATGGGTCTCGGACTTTATGCCGTGGGAGCCTTGATGTTCATCCCTGCCAAGGCAACAGGCAGCTATTATCCCTTCCTCATCGCCTATTTCGTGCTGACTTGCGGACTCTCATTCCTTGAAACAACGGCCAATCCTTACATCCTTTCGATGGGTAGCCACGACACAGCCACACGCCGCCTCAATCTCGCTCAGGCCTTTAATCCCATCGGTTCGTTGGCAGGAATGTTTGTGGCGATGAAGTTCATCCAAGCCAAACTCAACCCGCTGAGCACCGAGGAACGTGCCCTGCTTAATAAGGAACAATTTGATGCCGTAAAAAACGCTGACCTGACTGTGTTGAGCCGACCGTATGTCATCATTGGGGCGGTGTTGGTGGTGTTTTTTGTCGTCATTCTGTTGTTGGTGAAAACACAAGCCAAGACCGAAGAAAGCGACGACCAGAAATTTGGTCCCACGGTGAAACGCCTTTGGCAAAACAAACCTTACCGCTATGGTGTGGTCGCCCAATTCTTTTATGTCGGTGTGCAAATCATGTGCTGGACCTTCATCATCCAATATGGCACGCGTGTCTTCATGAACGAAGGCATGACCGAGCAGGCCGCCGAGGTGCTTTCGCAACGTTACAATATCGTAGCGATGGCCATTTTCTGCCTGAGCCGTTTCATTTGCACTTTCCTACTGAAATATATTCATCCATCCAAGTTGCTGACCTATTTGGGCATAGCCGGAGCAGTGTTGGTCTTAGGTGTCATCTTTTTTGATGGTCGCGTCGGAATGTACTGTCTAGTAGCTGTCTCGGCCTGCATGAGCCTAATGTTCCCGACCATTTACGGCATTGCCCTGACCGACACTGGCGATGATGCCAAATTGGGTGCGGCAGGTCTCATCATGGCCATTCTGGGAGGCTCGGTATTGCCTCCTTTGCAGGCCCGCATCATTGATGGTAGCGGATTGGGAAGCATTGCCTCTGTGAATTTGAGCTTTGTTCTGCCACTCATCTGCTTCCTCGTCATCGTACTTTATGGAAATTTCATTACAAAACACAACAAATAATCTCACGCAGAATCCGCAGAAATCGCAGAAGCGCAAAGCGACGCAAACCAATCGTCCGGCAGGTTTCCCATAATTCTGCGTATTCAGCGTGAAAAAATATACTCACTATGAAACGTTATTGCCAAACCCTTGAACTCGTCAACGACCCTGAACTGATTGAAAAATATTGTGAACTCCACGCCCACGTTTGGCCTGAAATCATCGAAGGACAAAGAGCCGTAGGCATCCTTGATATGCAAATTTATCAATTTGAAAACCAATTGTTTATGATTTGCGACACCGTTGATGATTTCGACTGGGACAAAGACATGGCTCGACTCGCCACGCTGCCCCGTCAAGCCGAGTGGGAAGCCCATGTGGCTCGCTGCCAAGGTGCCGACCCCAACCTGCCTTCAACAGAAAAATGGCATTTGATGAAAAAAATCTTTTGATTTGTTCAAAATTGTCGTAGTTTTGCGGGTTAAATCTTTATTCAGATGAAAAAATTAGTCATAAACTTTTGCAATTTCATTTTTGGAAAGCATAAAACCAATACGCTACCCCGATATTGGATTTTGATAGTAGATATGGTCATCGTCATTGTAGCCTACTTCATAACTATTCTCATGCTTTATTTTAATGACATTAAGTCATCAGGATTCGACTGGGAACGCATCTGGATTGTACCAGTTGTCTATTTGGTCGCATTTCTCATCAGCAGAACCTACGACGGCATGTTGCGTTATTCTGGCTTCAACGACATCCGCAAAATTTTCTCCGCCTGCACTGGTACAGTTGCGATTCTTCTCCTCAGTAAATTTATCCTTTCAAACACATCGTTCCACAATCTCGCTACTTACTTTCCCCGTTACGTCACCATGGTTTACCATTACCTTATTACGATGACGATAATGATTCTCATGCGTTTCACTATCAGGCGTTTGTACAACGAGGTCTACAAAAACCCCATCCAAAAGGAAAACACGCTTATTTATGGTGCTGGTGATGCCGGTACAATGCTTTTGCGCACTTTGAGTCAGGATACTGCTGCCGTTTACAAAGCAGTTGCCTTTACCGATGACGACAAAAAACGTGTTGGCATTCAGATTAATACGATAAAAGTATATTCCCCTTCTGAGGCTCTGACGAAAACCTTCATCAAGAAAAACAACATCAAGATAATGGTTTTGGCCATCCCCAGCCTTGACGAGGAACGCCGCAAGCAAATCATCGAAAAAGGTATGGCGTTAAATTTGGTTGTAAAGACCATTCCGTCATTCTCCAAATGGGTAGACGGCGAAATCAAGTCGAACCAGATTGAGGACATCAAGATTGAAGACCTTTTGGGTCGCACGCCCATCAAACTCGGCAAGGAAAACGTGACACGCGAAATCAACGGAAAAGTGGTGCTCGTCACGGGTGCTGCGGGTTCCATCGGAAGCGAGATTTGCCGTCAGGTGATGCACTATAATCCGACCAAACTCATCATGCTCGACCAAGCCGAGTCGCCGATGTACGACTTCCAATTCGAGATGAACAACACGCCTGATTTCAAGGACTTGCGCGACAAGATGGCTTTCGTCATCACCAACGTGAAGGACCCTGTTCGCATGAGGGAAGTTTTCGAGCAATATCGTCCGCAAGTGGTGTTTCATGCCGCTGCCTATAAGCATGTGCCTTTCATGGAAGAAAACGCATACGAAGCCGTGTTTGTCAACGTGTTCGGTACCAAGCTCATAGCCGACTTGGCAGTGGAATATGGCGTAGAGAAGTTTGTCATGATTTCGACCGACAAGGCCGTCAACCCGACCAATGTGATGGGTGCCACCAAGCGCATTGCGGAGATTTACACCCAAAGCCGTAAGGGCAACACCAAGTTCATCACCACGCGGTTTGGTAATGTGTTGGGTTCCAATGGCTCTGTGGTGCCGTTGTTCCGCAAGCAGATTGCCCAAGGCGGACCTATCACCGTCACCGACCGTCGCATTACCCGTTTCTTTATGACCATTCCCGAAGCCTGTAGCCTTGTGCTCGAAGCCGGTTCCATCGGCGATGGCGGCGACATTTTCGTCTTCGATATGGGCGAAAAGGTCAAGATTTGGGATTTGGCCGAAAAAATGCGCCAATTATCTCATCATCCTGAAATTGAGATTATCGAAACGGGACTACGCCCAGGCGAAAAACTTTACGAAGAGGTGTTGGCCAACGAAGAGAACACTATCAAGACCGACAATGAGAAGATTATGCACGCTGTGGTGCGCAAATATGAAACTGCCGATGTGGACAGCATGATTGAAAAACTCCATACCGAGCTCGAAACTTGCGACCCCATGAAGATTGTGGCCCAAATGAAGGTCATTGTGCCCGAGTTTAAGAGCAACAACAGCGTTTTCAGCCAGTTGGACAAATAAGCCGAGATGTACACCATTTTTACCGACCCTTTGCACCGCATTGCTTACGCAACCGATGCGTCAGCTTATCGTGAAGTGCCCCAAGGCGTTGCCTTTCCCGAAAACGAGCAGGATATTGTTTATTTGATTGAAACAGCGCGTGAGCGCAAAACCCACCTCATTCCGAGGGCAGGTGGTACCTCCATCGCTGGCCAAGTGGTGGGTAGCGGAATCGTTGTCGACATCAGCAAGCATTTTAAGAAGATTTTGGAAATCAACAAGGAAGAACGCTGGGCAAGGGTGCAGCCTGGCGTTGTCCTCGATGAGCTGAATCTTGCCTTGGAGCCATACGGACTCTTCTTCAGCCCTGAAACTTCCACCAGCAACCGCTGTTGCATCGGCGGCATGTTCGGCAACAACTCCTGTGGTTCACATTCCTTGGTTTATGGCAGTACGCGCCACCATGTGTTGGAAGCCCAAGGCGTGCTTTGCGATGGCAGTATTGAGGTATTCAAAACCTATACTATCAGAGAATTGGAAGAACGCTTTGGCAACCGCTTTTGGGAAACCGAATCCAATTTGTTAATCCAAAACATCTACACCCAACTCATCCGCTGGGCTTTGGATGAAAAAACCGTTCAACTAATTGAGGAAAACTATCCCGACAAGAACTTACGTCGTCGATCCTGTGGTTATGCCATCGACGAAGTGATTGAAGACCTGCACAATACAGCCAAACCGCTTGAAGAACGCACCATCAATCTCTGCAAAGTGCTGGCCGGAAGTGAAGGCACTTTGACTTTCATCACCGAAATCAAGGTCGACCTCGACCCTTTGCCGCCCAAGGAAAAAATGGTGGTTTGCGCCCATTGTGATACGCTGCAAAAGAGTTTTTTGGGGAATTTGGTGGCTTTGAAATTCAATCCTGCCGCTGTTGAGTTGATGGACCGTAACATTCTGGAACTCAGCAAAGATAATGTAGAGCAGCAGAAAAATCGTTTCTTCGTGCAAGGCGACCCTGCCGCCATCCTCATCATCGAATTGCGCGGTGAAACAAGAACTGAAATCGATGCCCTCGCCGACCGATTGGAGAAAGCTCTAATGGAAAACGAAGAGCATTTAGTTTATGCTTGCTCAAGGGTTTATGGCTCTGAAATCAGCAAGGTATGGAGTCTGCGCAAGGCGGGTTTGGGTCTGCTTACGGGTATGAAAGGCGATGCCAAACCCATCGGTGTCATCGAAGACACGGCTGTCGCGCCTGAAAAGTTGCCCGATTACATGGCCGATTTTGCCCAAATGCTCGAAAACCTCAATCTAAGTTGCGTCTATCACGCCCACATCAGCACTGGCGAACTGCACCTGCGACCCATCCTCAATATCAAGGAGGCGGAAGGCAAACGCAAATTCCGCGAAGTGGCTTACCAAACCGCCTTGTTGGTCAAGAAATACAAAGGTTCGCTCAGCGGCGAGCATGGCGACGGACGGCTACGCGGCGAGTTCATCCAACTCGTCTATGGCGATAAAGTTTATGCCTTGATGCAAGACCTCAAACACTGCTGGGACCCGTTACAAATCTTCAACCTGCACAAGATTGTCGATACTTTACCCATGGACAGTATGTTGCGTTTCGAGGTTGGGCAACAATACGCCATTGAGAAGGAACTCGGCGATAGCCACACCTATTATAATTGGAAGGCCGCCTTCGACGAATGCAAGGTGGAGGGTGCTACTGGAGCCAAAAACCAGCTCCACGCCCTGATGTGTAGCATCGAGCAATGCAATGGTGCCGGCGACTGCCGCAAGTCGAACTTGATTGGCGGCACGCTTTGCCCGGTCTTCAAGGTAAGCGGCGACGAAACCAAGGCCACCCGCGCCCGCGCCAATGTGCTACGCGAAATCCTGACGAGAGGTTGGGAGAGCGAGGCTTTCGCACAAGCCTTGGATAAAGACAAAAGCATACTGAAATCCAAGGAATTAGCTGAAGTGCTGGATTCTTGCTTGGCCTGCAAAGGCTGTCGCAGCGAGTGCCCGTCGAATGTCGATATGACGCGCTTGCGTTCAGAGATTTTGCAACAGAAATACGACGTCAGTGGAATGCCTTTGCGTTCCTTCGCCGTGTCGCGAATGGCTACGGTGGAACAATTGGGACACCTCGTTTGGCCACTCTACAACCTCTTCGCCTCGTGGCAGTTCTCGTCAAACATCATCAAGCGCATCATCAACTTTTCAACCGAGCGCGACATCCCGACCTTGAGCCGCGTGACCATGCGCACCGCGGTCAATCGCGAATGTCGCAGACACAAAGACCAAGCCACCAAGGGCAAGGTACTGCTTTTTGCTGACGAGTTCACCAACTTCCAGGAAGCAGAACTTGGCCTGACTTTCGCCAAACTGCTTTTGCGTTTAGGCTACGAAGTGGAAATCCCGAAACATGTGGAAAGCGGTCGCGCCGCCATCTCGAAAGGCAACCTGAAATTGGCCAAGAAGTTCGCCATAAAGAATGTCAACCTATTGAAAGACAAAGTTTCGGAACAAACACCCTTGGTCGGTATCGAGCCGTCGTGCATCCTTAGCTTCCGCGATGAATACCCCGACTTGGTGCCAGCCGAACAACGCAATGAGGCAAAGACCTTGGCAAAAAATGCCCTGCTCTTCGATGAGTTCATCATGCGCGAAGTGGCCGCCAGTCGTATCACCACGGATAATTTCAAGCCTGATGCTGTCGAAATTTGGCTTCATGGCCATTGTCATCAAAAGGCCTTGGCGGGCACGGAAAAAACCGTTGCCGCCTTGAAACTATTGCAAGGTGCCCAAGTCCACGTCATCCCAAGTGGCTGCTGCGGCATGGCTGGCTCGTTCGGCTACGAAAAGGAACATTACCAAACCTCGTTGGCTATCGGTGAGATGGTGCTTTTCCCAACCATCAGAAAGGCCGTGACCCATGCCGACGATGTCACACCATGTATTGTTTCGGCACCTGGCACTTCGTGTCGCCAGCAAATCCTTGACGGAACAGGCGTACATGCCGTGCATCCTATTGAGATTCTCTACCGTTGGGTGAAATAAAAGCCAAATTTTGCCGTTTTCTGAAAAAACACTACATTTGCAACATTGAACCTAAAATAAACACGTCATGAAAAAGCTATTCTTCGCACTTGCGTTTTTGTCGTTAGTGGCTACAGGGTGCAAACCAAAAGAACAGAATCTTGTTGATACTGAGCCTTATACCCTCTGCGACAGCGTCTACCTTGAAAACGATTACGAGCAAGGTTTTTCCCATTATACCACCAACATCGACCTTCCCGTCACTAATAACGAAACCTTACGCAAAAACATTCTCCATTGGATGCTTTCGCCTGAAACAGAAGATTACGAGACTTTCCTGAAGGAAGAAATGAACCAATTCTTCTCGGAAGAAGGCAGCGAACCCCGTTCGGAATTGGAAAACAACTACACCCTTTCGGAACAAACCGACCGCTATGTCACCTACATCACTGAAGGTTACATCTATACGGGAGGTGCTCATCCCACGCCATGGTATTACGGCACCACTTTTAGTAAAATCGATGGCAGCATTGTGGGTTACGACATGTTTGAAAACACGGAGCAATTGGCCAAAATCGTCACCGAACACATTAAAAAACAATATATTGAGGATTTCGACATGGTCGAAGAAATGTTTGAACTCGGCGAAGAAGACCATTTCATGTTACCGGAAAACGAACCTTGGATTGAAACCGACAGCATCGTGTTCTGTTACCAAACTTACGAGATTGCGCCTTATTCCGCAGGGATGCCTCTGTGCAAAATCTCGAAAGAAGACCTATGGCCATATCTGAGCGAAAAAGGAAAATCTTTATTCACAAACACACACCAATGAACAATTTCTGCATCATCATGGCCGGCGGCATCGGAAGCCGTTTTTGGCCCCTTAGCAAGGATAACTATCCCAAACAATTCCTTGATATTCTGGGCACTGGAAAGAGTTTCATCCGTAGCACTTACGAGCGTTTCAATCCCATCATCCCCGACGAGAACTTCCTCGTGGTGACCAACAAAGCCTATAAGCAGTTGGTTTTGGAACACTTGCCCATGCTAAAGCCCGACCAAGTGCTTTGCGAGCCGGCAAGAAGAAACACGGCACCCTGCATCGCCTACGCCGCCTATCACATCCAAAGTCGCTGCAAGGAGGCCAATATTGTCGTCACCCCTGCCGACCATTTGGTAACCAACGAAACCGAGTTTCAGCGCATTATTCGCTTAGGCTTTGACTTCTTGGGGAAAAACCAACAAGCCCTAATGACCATTGGCGTCAAACCAAGCCGACCTGAAACGGGTTATGGCTACATCCAAGTGCCGAAGCAGAACGCGCTTCCCGAGGTAGTGAAAGTGGAAATGTTCAAGGAAAAACCCAACTATGAAACGGCGGTGAAGTTTGTCGCCGAAGGCAACTACTTCTGGAACAGCGGAATTTTCCTCTGGACCTTGGACGGCATCATGCAAGCGTTCAATCAATATTTGCCCGATATGGTTGCTGTGTTTGAGAAAGGCAAAAACGATTTTGGCACGGCCAATGAACAAGCCTTTATCGATGCGCACTTCATCGAAAGCCCCAACATCAGCATCGACTATGGCGTGATGGAGAAATCGCCCAATACTTACACCATCCCCGCTGACTTCGGTTGGAGCGATATTGGCACCTGGGGTTCGTTGTTCACCCATGCCAAAAAAGACGAAAACGGCAACGCCAAGCGCGGCAAGGTGGTCTCCGTCGACAACAAGAACACCATTATTAATATAGAGGAAGGCACAGAGGCCGTAGTGGAAGGCTTGGAAGACTATCTCGTGGCCTTCCGCGACCATTCGCTTTTGGTGTGCAAACTTCATGATGAGCAACAAATTAAGGTTTGGATTGAAGGATTAAAATAAACTCGTTTCCCGTGGAAAGTCCGCTTGTTTCCGTTATCATGCCATGCTATAACATGGAAAAATACATTTCCGATACGATTGCATCGGTTCGGAAACAGACTTTTCCACATTGGGAATTGGTCATTGTTGACGATGCTTCGACTGACCGCACCGTCGACATCGTCAAAAGCTACCAAAACCAAGACGATAGGATCCGTTTTTTCGTCAAACCCACACATTCTGGCATTGCCGACACCCGAAACCAATGCCTGAAAATGGCCCAAGGGCGTTATTTGGCCTTCTTGGATTCCGATGATGTATGGTATCCCGAGAAACTCGAAAAGCAGTTGCAATTCATGACCGAGCGAAACATCGGTTTCAGCTATTCAAGCTACGATTGTATCGACGATTCGGGAAATCCCCTTCATAAAACCGTGAAAGCAAAATGTGACCTGGATTACGAAGCGTACCTTCGCAACACCATCATTGGCTGTTCAACCGTCATGCTCGACAAAAGCGTTGTCGGTGAAGTCATTGTACCCAATTTCCGCACCAGCGAAGACACGGCCACATGGCTCAACATCCTGAAAAAAGGCTTCTTGGCATACGCCATCGAACAACCTTTGACTTCTTACCGCATCCGGCAACATTCGGCCAGTTCCAACAAACTGAAGGCTTCTACCGACCTATGGCGGGTGTATCGCCAAAACGAGAAATTACCACTATTCAAAGTCTTGGTTTGTTTTAGTAGCTATGCCTTCAATGCCATCAAAAAGCGTCTATAATGAATGGCTTTGGTCTATATCGCCAAGCATGGCGTTTTGAAGGTGCACCCCATCTTGAACCCAAGCTGCACGAAAAAGAGTGGAAAGCCCTGCTTCGTGAAGGCGGCTTGATGGTCAGAAACACATACGGTTTCAATGGTCTTGAAGAAACGTGTTTTTGGTTCATCATCAAAGACCAATATGAGGGCTTGGAAGGCTTGTCATCCCGGACGCGCAACAAAATCAATCACGCATTCAACTATTTCGAATACAAGCTTATACCTTTCGAAACACTTCAGGAAAAAGGCTTTCAAATCATCGATGAGACTTATGCCGATTACGCCATTCACGACAGAAAAATGAATCACGATGTTTTCATGGATTACCTCAATGATTGCCGACAAAAATCCTTCGACTATTGGGGCATCTTTGACAAGGAAACCCAACAAATGGTGGGATTTTGCACCGTGACCTTGTGGGACGACTGCTGCGAATACGGCATGACTGGCATCATGACAAAATACAAGAAAGGAAGCTTTTATCCCTACTACGGACTTTACCAACACCTGAACCAGCACTATCTTGAGCAACTGCATTTCAAGTATGTGAGCGACAGTGCCCGAACCATTACCGAACACTCACAAATTCAAGACTTCCTCATTCAAAACTTCAACTTCCGGAAGGCTTACTGCCAACTTGAGGTGTATTACCAATGGTGGATGAAGATTGCGGTGAAATTGTTGTATCCATTCAGAAAAATCATACCTTTGCAGCGCGTTAAAGCAATACTCAATATGGAGGCCATGCAACGTGGCGAAAAATAAACACAAAATAGGATTCTTATTCAAGTGGTGCTTCGACCGAATCGTAGCACTCTTAGGGCTTATTGTACTGTTTTTGCCTTTGTTGCTTATCGCCGTTTTCATAAAAATCGATTCGAAAGGTCCCGTGTTTTTCATGCAGCATCGCATTGGGAAAGATGGCAAACCTTTCAGAATCTGTAAGTTTAGAACCATGCACCACCAGTCGGAGGGTGATACTGTTACCACGGCCGGCGACCCACGCATCACGCGCATGGGCCATTGGCTGCGCCACAGCAAGGTGGACTGCCTTACAGAGCTCGTCAATGTGTTGATCGGGCAGATGAGCTTCGTCGGTCCGCGTCCCGATGTGCCTGGTTACGCCGACCAACTGCAAGGCAATGACCGCCGCATCCTTCAGCTTCGTCCTGGCATTACGGGACCTGCCAGTATTAAATACCGCAACGAAGAGGAACTGCTCGCCCAGCAAGCCGACCCAAAATGGTACAACGACCAGGTTCTTTGGCCCGACAAGGTGAAAATCAACCTTGAGTATTTGGAGCATTGGACTTTCTTTGGCGACATTAAACTGATTTTCAAGACCGTATTCCACTGATTCGCAATGTATAAACAAAACCGTTTTACCAGCATTATGGACAGCAAGCTTTATCCATTGTTGCTGTTCATCGTTTCTTTCGTGTTCGTTACCTTGTTTTCACGATCCACTTCATTTCTTTATGTTTTTGAGGGAGCTGACCCTTCTGTTTTCAAACAAATGGGACGAGCTGTTCTCAAAGGCAAAATACTCTACATCGATTATTTCGACAATAAAGGTTGCCTTCTCTATTTTATTCATGCATTGGGCATTTGGTTGGGTGGCAATTTCGCTCTTTTGCTCATGCAAGCCTGCTCATTGACAGTCACTTTGTCAATTTGGGACAAAATGCTTGCACTCTTCCACAACCAACATCAACGAATCATTTGTCTTGGCATCGCCTTGTTCATGCTGTTTTGTTTCTATGGCGCTGGCGACCAAACACAAGAATGGTGCCTGCCTTTTATCTCCTATCCTCTGCTAATCTACTTTCGAGCCTATACGACGAACACAGAAGTCCGTCCATTTCAACACTTGCTCATCGGATTATGTTTTGGTATCATTACCTTTATTCAAATTAATAACACTTGTGCATTCTTGGGCTTTATAGCCTATCTTTGGTTTTATTATTTGCTCAAAAAAGATTTTCGCAGGTTTTTCACAAGCTTAGGTTGTTTCATCACTGGGTGGCTTATCGTTGCCATTCCATGCGTACTCTATTTCTATCTCAAGGCAGGCTGGCATGGCATTTATGAAATGGTTTATGCATCGTTCCTTTCCAATTTTGAATATATAGGACATCAATGGAAAACCCGATGGTTTTTTGTAATACCCTATTCTTTGTTCATTGTCTCACTCGCTGTCTGGCTAATCATTATTTATCACAAAAACAAGGAAATCATAGTACCATCCCTTATCTCCATTTTCCTATTTGCAACAACTTTCGGCCGTTTGTACAATCCGTTTTATCTTGCTGCCTTATTGCCTTTATGTATCGTCGCTTTAACAAATATCAACTTTTCGGAAAGTAGAACAACTAAAATTGGGATATGTGCCATACTTTTTGTTTCATTGGCGTTTTATGCAGGAAACAACATGAAAGACCTGGTATTCCAAAACAAGAAGCAAAGCGCCATTTACGAACAATTCCATCAATGCATCGAAAGCATACCAGAGACTGAACGAGATTCCATATACAATTACAACCTTTATTGGCATGGCACCAGTATGATGGAGCATGAAAAACTCCTTCCTTGCAATAGGGTATTGTTCACTGCGTTGATCTTCACGCTACCCAAACTATGGAAGGAGGAAACCGAAAAAAACTTGATTCCACCCAAATGGATACTAGTATCGTTCGACAAATCCTACAAAGAAAACGATGCTTTCTTCATTATTAAAAACTATGAATTGGCAAACACCTTTGTATATGACTACAAACTGCTCCAAAAACCGAAAATTGGGGAATCGTTCCAAGTTTGCATATACCATCGCAAAGCCCCTTCGGGGAAATAGTCAAAATGCATCTGACTCAACCACAGTTGTTTTTATACGGAGCAACCAAGGGTGTATTGCACAAAAAAACCCCATAGAATCGGGGAGAATCTATGAGGCCAAAAAATTAATAACATGAAACATAAAAATGGCGCCCCCTTCAGGACTTGAACCTGAGACCCCCTGATTAACAGTCAGATGCTCTGACCAACTGAGCTAAGGAGGCATTGCCGTCTCAAAGAACCTTTGTTTAACTGCGTTGAAATCTCCGATTCAACGACAGCTAATCTTTCGATTTGCGGGTGCAAAATTACGGCTTTTTTCATTACTGACAAGTATTTTCCATCGAAATTTTTCAAATATTTTATATCTTATTGATTATCAGTATGGAATTTTTTTATTTGACGAAAGAAATCTATTTTTGTACCTTTGCACAAATTTTAAATCTCGAATCCCAATGGAAAAAATACTTGGAATAGGAAGTGCATTGGTCGACATACTGACCCAAATTCCCAATGAACTAATCCTTCAAGAACTCAACCTCCCCAAAGGGAGCATGACTTATGTTGATGCCAAGACTTCGGTCGAAATTGGCCATCAACTGGCCTACCTCGGCAACCAAATGGCCTCAGGCGGCTCGGCTGCCAACACCATGAGCGGTTTGGCCCGACTCGGCGTCGAAGCTGGTTTCCTCAGCAAAATCGGAGAAGACGAAATCGGACATTTCTTTGAGAAACAGATGAACGAAAGCCACGTCAAACCATTGATGCTCAAGAGCGAAACACCTTCCGGTCGCGTGCAAGCCCTTGTCACCCCCGACGGTGAACGTACTTTCGCCACTTGCCTTGGTGCCGCTGCCGAGATGTGTGCCGATGACATCAAACCCGAATTGTTTGACGGCTGGGACATCTTCTACGTGGAAGGCTACCTCGTGGCCAACCCGACCATGCTGCGCAAAGCCATCAGCACGGCCAAGGACAAAGACCTCAAAATCGCCATCGACTTAGCCAGCTACAACGTGGTTGAGGAAAACCATGATTTCCTGCTCGACCTCGTCAACAACTATGTTGACATCGTGTTCGCCAATGAAAAGGAAGCCTTAGCCTTCACAGGCATGGAACCCGAAGCTGCCTTACACTACATCGCCGAACGTTGTGAAATCGCCGTGGTGAAAGTGGGTGCCAAAGGTGCTTTTGTCCAACGCGGCAACGAAATCGTCACTATCCCGCCTATGGATGCCATCGTGATTGACACCACGGGTGCCGGCGACATGTGGGCAGCGGGATTCCTCGCCGGACTCGTCAAAGGCAAGGATTTGCAAACCTGCGGCTTGATGGGAGCCATCGTGGCCAAAAACATCATCGAAGTGATGGGAGCCAAGATGGATGACGCGCGTTGGGAGAAAATTCACGCCGACATTGCACTTTTGTAATCATAAAACCTACAAAACTTTCAAAACCAAATTATTATAATGCATGACAACGACTCCCAACCGAGTTGTCGTTGTCATGCTTGAACTGCAACCAAAGGATGCGTTAGAAAGGAGCCAGTTGGCGACTTTCTTAGTAAAAGTTTTGTGGGTTTTGAATGTTTTGTGACAATAATATATATATTTTGGTTGAGGATATTAGGTTTTTTCGTAATTTTGCGTCCATTATAGTATTCTTCGCGAGAAATAAATATTTAATAATTAGCTAGTTAGATAAAAAATGAAGGAATTCCAGACAAAAGACATCCGTAATGTTGCCCTCATCGGCGCAGCTAAATCGGGTAAGACCACGCTTGCTGAAAACATGCTTTTCGAAGGCAAGCTCATCAACAGAAAAGGTAGCACCGACGAGAAAAACACCGTTTCCGACTACCGTCCCATCGAAATGGAACGTCAGATTTCGGTGAACGCTTCCATGTTGTACACCATCTACAACGACAAGAAAATCAACATCTTGGATACCCCTGGTTTCAGCGACTTCTCGGGCGACATCGTTTCGTGCCTCTATGCAGCCGACATGGCCGTTTGCACCGTCAACGACAACACCATCCGCGAACTGAAAGAATATTTCGGCGACAAGGTTACGCCCATCCAATATCCCGTCAACGCCGGTGAAGACTTCAACGCCGTCATCGACTTGATCATGATGAAGATGTTGGTCTTCAAGAACGGCAACGGAGCCCCTGAAATCCAGGACATCCCCGCCGCAGAAATGGCTAAGGCCGAAGAGCTGCACAACAACCTCATCGAGCACGCTGCCGAAGGCGAAGAGGCCCTGATGGAGAAGTTCTTTGAAGAAATGACCCTGAGTGAAGAGGACATGGAACGCGGTATCCACCTCGGTATCGTCAACCGTGAGATGTTCCCCGTCATTTGCGGCGCTGCCAAACGTGGCGTGGGTGTCACCCGTCTGATGGAATTCCTCATTAACGCCTGCCCGTCGCCTGCCGACATGCCGGCCATCAAAGCCAAGAACGGACAAGAGTTCCACAACAGCAACGACGACCCAACCGCCCTGTTCATCTTCAAGGTCACGACTGAGCAAAACCTCGGCGATGTGGCTTGGATGCGCGTCTATGGTGGCACGGTCAGCAAGAGCCAAGACCTCATCAACCCACGCTCGGGCAACAAGGAACGTTTGTCACAGTTGCTCGTCTTCCGCGGCAAGAACCGTGAAGAAGTCGAGAAAGTCAACGCTGGCGACATCATCTGCACCATCAAACTGAAGGACGGCCGCATCGGTGATTCTTTGGTCGATGCCAAGGCCGCCGAAGCCACCTTTGAAGAGATTCCGTTCCCGACTCCGATTTTCTCGATTGCCGTCAAAGCCGTCAACTCACAGGAAGACGAAAAGCTTGGCAGCATCCTCAATGATATGCACAAGACCGACCCGACCGTCATCAGCGGCATGTCGCGCGAGCTGCGCCAGAACATCCTGCAATGCCAGGGCGAATATCACTTCAACACGCTGAAATGGTACTTCGACAACGTGTACAAACTCGCCATCGAGACCACTGCGCCGAAGATTCCGTATCGTGAAACCATCACCAAGAGCGCCAGTGCCAGCTACCGTCACAAGAAACAGTCCGGTGGTAGCGGTCAGTTCGGTGAGGTGCACATGCAACTGGCTCCTTACTTCGAGGGTTACACCGACCCGAGCGAATTGCAGGTGCGTGACAAGCAAGAGTACGAACTGCCTTGGGGCGGTAAGCTCATCTTCGCCAACTGCGTCGTCGGTGGTGCCATCGATGCCCGCTTTATGCCCGCCATCCTGAAAGGTGTGAACGAGCGCTTGGAGCAAGGTCCGTTGACAGGTTCTTACGCCCGCGACATCATCTGCTACATCTACGATGGTAAGATGCACCCGGTCGACTCCAACGAAATGGCCTTCAAGATTGCCGGTCGTATGGCCTTCAGCGCAGCCTTCAAGAACGCTGGCCCGAAGATCATGGAGCCTATCTACGACCTTGACGTGCGAATGCCCGCCGACCTCATGGGTTCGGTGATGACCGACCTGCAAGGCCGCCGCGCCATCGTCATGGGCATGGACAGCGACCACAACTACCAAACCATCCACGCCAAGGTGCCGTTGGCCGAGATGGACCGCTATTCGACCACCCTCAGCTCGTTGACCTCTGGCCGTGGCACCTTCACGATGAAGTATGCCGAATACCAGCAAGTGCCTACCGACGTACAGAACCGCCTGCTGAAGGAGTACGAAGAAAGCCAAAAAGAAGAAGAATAAAGTTTTTGTATTTTTTCATAAGTATTGCATTTTTTCCCCGCTGCGATTGCCGTGGCGGGGTTTTTTTGAAAAGAATTTTAAGTAGATGAGCAAAGTTAGGGGTATCTCAACTTTCATATTGAAAATATTGCAATTTTATGCTAAAAGCTACCTAAATTAAAACATTTTATTACCTTTGCGCCATAATAATCAAAAAACCATCGAATTATGGGTTTACTAGTAAACATCATCAAAAGTATCATTAGTTCTGTAAAAGAAGATTCGAAACCTCAACAGCAGCAGCCTGTCAGACCTGTTGTTCCCGAACGCACCGATGAGGAATGGAAAGCTTATTTCAGGGAAATCCTGATTACAGACTTTGCACAATACTCTTTTAGAGAAGATGTGCCCGTGCAAGACATAGTAGGTTATGCCAATGACGAGTTCAAACTCTACGTGGATCGTCCCAAGCAAGCTTATAAAGCAGAATGGGGCCAGCCCTACAATTTTGTCTTGGAGACACCAAGTGGCATCAAGGGCGTAGTGATGATTGGCAAAGGTCATTGTCACGAAATCAATGTCAAGTACTTGATTTCGAGAATGTATGCCAAGAAAATAGGCATTCCCTATATTTACTTCTACACCCAGTTGCCCAATAAAAAGGACTATGTAGTCAATCGCATTTACAAGTTTTTGAACTAAAAAGACAGGAAAAGGGGATGCGGCAATGCCGCGCCTGCGATGGAGGCAGCCTTGACATTCATTTCTCGGTTTTGCAGGCAACCTGACAAGGTACCCTCTCGTCTCGTGGCAATGTGCCACGTCAAAATTTTCCCCTTTTCCCTTTTTCCCATGGAAAGCATCATTACACAACTAACCCAGCAAGAGGTTTGGGAAGGGTTTTTGGCTTACCGCCTCAAAAAAGGACGTTTCAATTGGCGTGAATTTGAAGAGGCTGACGATTTTGTTGGATATGAGCAATATTTGCCTTTAGCTACGAAAGTCGCAAAAGGCGAAGATTTGGGCATTCCACAAAAGAAAATCATCAACAAGATGGGAACAAGCAAAAAACGTGTGGTGTATAGTTTTCCACCTGATGAAATACTATTGTTGAAGCTTATTTCCCACCAGCTTTACCGCTATGACGACCATTTTGCACCCAATTGTTATGCTTTTCGCCGTGGCTTGAAAGCCCATGATGCTGTTTTCAAAATCAACAATGCCGTACGCAAGCAAAAGATGTGGGCCTACAAACTCGACATCCACGACTATTTCAATTCTATTTCCATCCCTATTCTGCTACCCATCCTGAAAGAAACCCTCGCCGACGACCCACTGCTTTATCAATTTTTCGAAAACCTACTGACCAATCCCAATATATTAATCAATGAGGTAGTCACCCAAGAACAACATGGCGTGATGGCCGGTACACCCACAGCTCCTTTTTTGGCCGACGTTTATCTAAAAGAAGTCGATTGGCATTTTCACAATGCAGGTATCGTTTACGCCCGCTATTCCGACGACATCATCTTGTTTGCGCCTGATTTTGAGACGCTTGAACAGTACAAAACCACATTGCTTGGTTTCCTAAAAAAATACCAGTTGGAGGTGAATTCCTCTAAGGAAAAAGTGTATTCTCCCAATGAAGCCTACGAATTTTTGGGGTTCAAATGCCATGGCCATGACATCGATATCTCGGAAGCCACCAAGAAGAAGATGAAAGGTAAGATTTCGCGCCAAGCCCGAGCCTTGTTACGCTGGAAAAACAAGAAAGGCTTGGATTCGGAGAAGGCAATGAAAGCGCTCATCAATTATTTCAACCGCAAGTTTTTTGAGAGCGATGATCCTGAAACACTTACCTGGTCACGATGGTTCTTTCCGGTCATCAATCAGACAGAGGGTCTAAAGGAGATAGATCATTACTTGCAACAAAACATTCGCTTCCTAAACACAGGAAGACACAACAAAATCAACTATAAAGTCGATTACGAAAGACTTAAAGAATTGGGCTACAAAAGTCTGGTGAACGAATACTATAAGTTTAAAGATTCCTTTCCTTCCATTGCTGGCTGAACGACTTGGAAGCAAACTCAGGCAAGGGTCTGTTGTTGCCCCATAGCAGTCCAAAAAGGCGTTTCAATTCCAACTTTTTGAAAAACAGCGGACTGTCCATCTTTTTCCGCGACTTGCAGTGCCAAATCATGGCTCTCAGCAAGGCATCGTACTTTGAATTGTTGGTCTTTTTCATGATGGCCAAATGGCGGTTTTCAATAATCAAGTCGTCCAACGGTATCTTGACAGGACAAATCTCAACACACTTTCTGCAAAGCGAACAGGCGGAATTCAGGTAATTGTAGTCTTCCAAACCTTCCATCAAGGGCGTCATCACCGTGCCTATCGGACCGATATGTTTGGTGGCGTAAGAATAGCCGCCTATGTTCTTGTACACGGGACACACACTCACACATGCACCACAATGGATGCACGACATCACCTTGCGTTGTTTCTCGTGCGAAAGCAGCTCCGAGCGGTTGTTGTCCAATAAGATGACATACACCTGCTCCGGACCGTTGCCCGTCTTGGCCGGACCGAAAGTGATGGTGTTGCAGGCCGTCATGCTCTGTCCCGAGGCATGAAGCGACAACAATGGCAACAACACGCTCAAATCATCGATGCTCGGCACCATTTTGGCGATGCCAGCCACAACGATGTGAACCTTTGCTATGGAAGTGGATTTCAAGATGTTGCCTTCGTTTTCCGTCAACACCACGCCACCTACATCGGAAAGCAGGAAGTTGGCCCCTGTGATGCAAATAGGCACTTCTTTTGATTCAATAGTCACCTCATGACGCACAAAATTGATCATCTGCTTGGCGGAGCTGTCGGGTTTCAACTTGAATTGTCCCGTCAGAATGGCATTGTTCTCCTCTTTCGAGAGGTGGATGGAAGGTGCCAAAGGATGATAGGGTTTCTGCTGGCCTTCATGCAAAATGAAACGTCCCACTTCGGTTTCCACTACGCGGACGTTTTTCCGCTCCAAGAAACCGTTGAGTCCGATTTCATCGAGCACCATGGAGTTGGAGCGCATGATGGCGTTGGCTTTCTCCTTGCAGATGAGGTCGAAAATCATGGTCAAGGCATCGTCGGCATTGCGAGCCCAAAGCACTTTGCCGCCATTTTCGCTGAAATGCGTCTCAAAATCGACCAACAGTTTCTCCAAACCCAACATCGATTTGTTGCGCAAAGTGTAGGCACGTTGTTTTTCCAAGTCGAGATTGCGGTAATTCACCTTGCCTTTGGCAAAACTGCTCTCAAAACAACCCGTGCTGTAGTTGATTTTCTGCCAATGTTCCTCGTCAAAAGCCTTTTCGCAACCCTGTTTGAATTCTATATTAGGTTCATTCATTGTCTTGATTTTCAATGGATTCAATTTTATCAACTCTTCTCGTATGACGACCACCTTCGAAATCAGTGCTCAAAAAAGCTTGCACCATCTCCCAAGCCAACTCATTCGAAATAAAACGTCCAGGCAAGGCAAGGATATTGGCATTGTTGTGCTGACGGGCCAGTTTGGCCAATTCCACATTCCAACATAAGGCGGCGCGCACGTTGTGATGATGGTTGGCTGTCATTTGGGCACCGTTGCCACTGCCGCATAAAATGATACCCAAAGGATAGTTTCCCATCCCGATGGCTGAAGCCAAGGGATGAATGAAGTCAGGATAGTCGACACTTTCATTACTATAAGTGCCAAAATCGTCGACTGTATAGCCGGATTCCTTCAGTTTTTCAATCAAAAATTGCTTCATTTCGAAGCCGCCATGGTCGCTCGCTATGGGGATAATCTGTTCCATTTTTGCGCTGTTGATAATTCGATTGGCAAAAGTACATATTTTCGCTGTTCGTTAGGGTTATATCCCATTATTTCTGAACAGTTTATCCGCTTACAAAAAGTCTACAATTTTTGAATAATATTTTGATAATCAATAAAATCATGAGTTATCAACAGAAATTTTGTTGATAACTTTTTCATTCGGGTGCATAAAAATCAGGGAAGAATTAATCAACACTTTTTTGACCTATCTGGACACCAAAATCAACATTATTTCAAAAATTCGAGGTCATTTTTACCCGATTTTTCATTTTTCAACGGGTATCCGAAAACGCATTAATCCGACTGAAAAATAAACCCTTAATTTTTTCCGAAAATGATGCCTCAAATCGAAAACCATTAATGCAAGAACTTTATTGAAAAGTTTTCAACCAATTCACAAGCTTATCAACATCCATAACAAACCTTAATTAATATCAATCTTAAAATCTAAAAAAAGAAATGATATTGATAAAGGTGTTCATAAGTCGGAAGGCAAATTTTCGGCATCTTGTGGAGAGGATGTCGCTATTCGGCGAAAAATGTCTAATTTTGACGCGGATTTAGAAAGCAAATGAAACGAATCGTAAGCATTATAGGGATAGCCATATTGAGTATGTTGTTTTGTCACAAAGTTTGTTCGCAGACTGAGTATCAGACATATACATATCCTGATGGACAATTGTCGAGTGAAGGGACACTACGCGACGGCAAGCCCGACGGCCTTTGGAAGACCTATTACGAGAATGGTCAACTGAAGTCCATTGGAAAGCGCACGGATTTTCTTTTGGACAGCACTTGGATGTTTTTTTCGGAATCTGGCGACACCACTTTGATTATCAATTATAAGAATGATTTGAAAAACGGTTCGCGCTTTACCTATGGTAAAGAGGACATTTTGGAGGAACCATTTGTCAACGATGTGAAACAAGGCGAAGGTCACCGCTATGATCGAAAGGGTCGTCTCATACAGACTATAACCTTCAAAAATGGTTTGGAAGAAGGCATTTCGCCTGTTTTTGACACCACGGGACTTTTGCGTGAAATCATCACCTATCGCAAAGGCTTCATTATGACCCGTGAGGTTTTGAACCGTTACGACAGTGAAGGCAAGCGTCATGGCTATTGGAAAACATTTTTCGATGACTGGAGCCTGCATACCGAATGTTACTACAAGCACGGATTGCGCGAAGGTTTTTACAAGGAATACGACGAAAAAGGCAACTTGAAAAAGATTACCAAATACATTGATGATGTGGAGCAAGTGCTTGAAAGCGACATGAAGCCACTTGTCGTGCAGCATGAATATTATCCCAATGGTCGGGTGCGGCGCGAGGCTTCGTTCCGCGATGGCAAGCGTGAAGGTATTTGGCGCGAGTTCGATGAGGAAGGCAATGTCATTAATTCACAGACTTACAAGAAAGGTGTATTGGTGGGTGAGGGCATTGTGGGTACTGATGGCAAACGTCAGGGCGAATACAAGGAATTCTTTGCTGACAGCACTTTGCGTGCCGAAGGTATGTTTGTTGATGGTCTGCGCTCAGGCGAATGGAAGTTCTACTATCATAACGGTAAGCTTCAAGAAGTGGGTAACTACAAGGAAGGAGAACCTGATGGTGTTTGGATTTGGTATCACGACAACGGACAGAAACAGATTGAGGAACAATTCTACAAAGGGCAGCACAATGGTCCATACAAGGAATACGATGCCAAGGGCAACCTCATCGTGAGCGGCACCTATTTCGATGGCATGAAAAACGGCAAATGGAAGGAAGAAATTGGCGACATGCGTTCGGAGGGTGAATATCGCAACGACAAGCAAGTGGGCGAATGGGTTTCCTATTACGACAACGACAAAATGGCTTTCCGAGGTACTTTTAATGCTGGTTATCCTGACGGTGAGCATCTATTCTATTATGACAACGGCAAATTACGTGAAATTCAAAGCTATGCTGCAGGTGTGAAGCACGGCGATTGGAAGAAATATCTGGAAACTGGCGAACTCTATTTTACTGTCACCTACGAACAAGGCAAGGAAGTAAAATATGACAGCGAGGCTTTGGACGAAGACGAAATTATTAAGGAATAATGGCATCACAAAACTTACAAAACCAACAAAACTATTTTGGACAAGAAAAGTCGCCAACTGGCTCCTTTTCCCTAAGCCGACAAGTCGGCTTTGCAACGGAACCTGGTTGGGTGACGTTGCAGATTAGGGTTTTGAAAGTTTTGATGGTTTTGTGACAAAAAGAAAAGAAGCATGACCATTCCCTATTTGAAACAAGGTTCGAAAGTGGCCATTGCAGCGCCGGCGCGTTGCATCACGCCCGACGAGATGTCGTTTGCCATCCAGTGGTTGGAAGGGCAGGGATTTGTCCCCATTTATGATGACAGGCTTTTCGCTGTTCATCATATTTTTGCAGGCGACGATGATTTTAGGGCGACTGTCTTTCAAGAATACCTTGACAATGAGGAAATTGAGGCCATTTGGCTTGCTCGTGGCGGCTACGGTGGCATCCGTATCATTGACAAGTTGGATTTCACCAAGTTTTTGCAGCATCCGAAATGGATTGCGGGCTTCAGCGATAGCACGGTCATTCACGGCAAGTTGCAACGTTTGGGCGTTCCTTCGCTTCATTCGTCCATGCCTTTTTACTTTGCGAACAAAACAGAGGTAGCCAAACAGTCATTATTTAACGCATTGACGGGCAAATGTTTGCATTATGAATTTCCCGCGAATCCGTTGAATCGTTTAGGAAAAATGGAAGGTGAAATCGTTGGAGGAAACTTGTCCGTCCTAATGGGTATGAACGGCTCCGATATTTTTCCCGAAACAGACGGAAAAATCCTCTTCATAGAGGAAGTTGACGAGTATATCTACCACATTGACAGGATGATGCACTGTTTGAAACGCGCTGGAAAACTGGCTCATCTGAAAGGCCTCATCGTGGGCGGCCTGACCCAAATCAAAGACAATACGCATCCCTTTGGCCAAACCGCCGAGGAAGTGATTGCTGAGGCCGTTTCTGAATACGATTATCCTGTTTGCTTCGGTTTCCCTGCTGGGCATTTTGATGATAACAGGGTTCTAACCTTTGGGATTACAACTCAAATGATTATTAATCAGGATGTTGTTGTTTTATCACAAAACCCACAAAACTGACAAAACTTTATTTAACAAAGGAAAGCACGCCAACCGGCTGCTTTCCAGCGGCAAGCGGTTGCGTGCCGCTACTTATGGTTTTGAAGGTTTTGCAAGTTTTATTCTAAGAAGCAATCTTATCCATAGACTTCAAAAGAGCCTTCAGGTTCTCTGGCTTGGTCAGGTTGAGCCAGTCGCAGAAGGTGATGCCCATGTATTTCGCGGTCTTTTTCCAGTTTCCCTTGTGGTCTTTCTTGAGCGAGAAAATGTAGGAGTTGCCGCTGCCAAGCAGCACTTCTTTCAAGGCGCAAACCTTGTAGACAATCTCGTTGAATAGACTTTCGCTCGTCACGCCGGTCTTGCATTGTTGTGGCGGATTTTGCCGTTGGAGATGTGTACGCCCATAGCAATATCATCGGGTTGCAACACCTCTTTAATCAAGGCATAGACATATTCCTCAAACCAACCTCCCGTAAGGTATTCGATTTCATAGTTTTGCAGCGATCCTGGTCTTTCGGGAACGAAGCCTATGAATTCCAAGAACTTGCTGAGGTTTGGGATGGCTGTCATGTAGTCCTTGTCGGGGTTCTCGACTTGCGAAATGATGAGGAACTTCCAGTTGCGGTACTTCTCACGCAAGGTTTCCATCACCTGATAGTCGCCACGACTGAACATGTTTTGCGAGAACATAGTGAACAAATGCTGCGAAAATGCCGTTTCCTTCACCTGTTTGCGCGGTTGGTCCACATCGCTTTCAAGTCCGTAGAGGCCGAAATACTCCTTCAGCGTCATGCGGTGCTTGATGGGGAACACCTCATCGTCATCATCGTAAATGCTATGGTCGAAGATGGTCTTTACGACTTGGTTCTCACGGGTTTGCGTGTAGAAAAACAAGGTGTTGAACTCCTCGAAAACATGCTGCACCGAGAGCGTCATATAACGGTTACCTCCTGCAAGATTAAGGTAATATTGCTTGTTGGGAATCAGATTTCCCTTGATGGTGCGGCAGATGCGCTCATAGAGGAACTTGTCCTGATACCGATTGACGACGATGGTTTTCACAAGCGTTTCGTCAATATCCAACGCTTTGATTAACACTGGTGATTAACACTGGTATGCAATTGGTTTCCTCTGCGGCGGAGATGAACAGCAGCTCGTCGCCGTCCTCGAAATACTCCTTGGTGAACAGATAAGCCGGCAATGGATTGCTCTTGTCGATGATATTTACGATGGTTTTTGACATGGTTTTCAATAGTTTACATTACAGCACGATAAATACTTTGTTTTACAAACGCATTGAGGGAAATGCCTTCTTCTTGCGCCATGGCTACAGCTTTGGCGTGAAGATCAATAGGAATTCTGACATTGAAACTGCCTGTGTATGACTTATGCAAAGGCAGTCCTTTTTCCTTGCAAGAGGCTATGTAGTCGTCCACCGCATTGATGAAGTCTTCTTTCAGTTCTTCGATGGTTTTGCCTTCATAAGTGATTAATGTACCTTTGTCTAAACCGAGAACTTTTCCATAGAGCGTATTGTCGTCCAATTCCGCCTCAATGCTCCCGATGAAACCTTTATATTTCAATGTATCCATTTTAGATAAGTTTGTTTTCAGTTAGGTAATTTACAATGTCACTTGACAATCAGTTTCTTCACTATTTTTCCGTTGTCATTCTTCAGTTCAACGAAATATATGCCTGATTCCATTGTGTCAATACGGATAGTATTAACCGAATTATCAATTCGTTGCGTTTTCACCATCTGCCCATTGACATTGTAAATCACCAATTCAGAAGGTATGGCGTTTTCAAGCGTAAGAGTGAAACTACCATCGGAAACGGGATTCGGCCACACTTCAAAATCAGTAGTGTTAGACTCACTCACATCATCGTCTTCAAGGAAAGGTATGTAGTTGACCAATCCCAAACTTGGGTCATCGAATTGGTGGGTGATGTGTTCTTCAATCTCTTGCTCATCAACAGTTCCCCAATAATTGCCCACAGCCATAATGTCGATAGCAGTATTGTTGTATAGGTCAAAGTAAGTATAGTCCATTCCATAATTAGTGACATGACCGTTATCATGGATGATATTATGTCCCCAATCATTCATGGTTCCAAGGTCGACATTGGCGGCATTAATGACAGTAATGCCCCAATGGTTGTTTGTTATGACATTATTTCGGATGTAAGCCTTGTTGTTCTCATCCATGCCATAAATGCTGATACCGCTGCCGCCGTTCATCGGGTTGGTTTCGAGTTTGTTTCGGTCAAACGTATTTCCAATGATGGTTGAACTGAGGTGATAGCCTTGTTGGTTGTAGCCATAGCGATTGTAATAGATGTTGTTGTTTTTCAACAGGATTTTGGTGTCGCCAATTCCCATCAAGTCGGCAATGCTGATGCCACCTGCCATATAATCTCCGTCGTTAATGGTACAGTTCACGATGCGGATGCTGTCTTCTGCACCAGGTCCAAGATTGATATGAGGGTTGTTACTCAGGTTTAAAAAGAAAATGCAGTCGGTGATTTGCGGCGAGGTTTGTCCATTGGCCGGAGAACTGATGGCCGAACCATTATTATTGTCAAATTCGCAATTCGTGAACACGGGGTCGCAGTTCATGCAATTGACAACAGCACTTTGTTGTTCACAACGGAAAGTATGGAAATGGCAGTCCGTAAAAACAGCCTCGCTTTCAATAATTTGTATGCCGTCCAATTGTGTAATGTTGCATCTTCTGAACACGCACGGGCCGGTGGCATCCTCTAAACGGATACGACCATTCACACCTGAATTGCCAGAGAAAGCCAACCAGTAATAATCATCCGTATTGATGGCGTCTATCGAGCCTTTGATGGTCAGGGTGACATTGTTGCCAAAGTACAAGGAATGGTTGACATCAAGTTTGTCGTTGGCCGAAATGGTGACGTCGTTTTCGATTCTATACTGTTGGTTGCTTTCATTCCACACGACGCAGCCTTCGCTCACTTCTATAAGGTCGTCAATGTTGTAGGTGGTGCCGTTGCCGGGGCTTGTCCATTGGGCGTTCAGCATCGGGATGAATCCGAGAAACAAGGCTAAAATCAAGGTTGCTTTTTTCATTTTTGGTAGGATTTTCAAACTATCGGCAAAAATACGCATTTCATCAATACAACAAGCCAAAAAGCCACAAAGGAATCTTGTTTCCATAACCAATTTCCATATTGTCGCTCACAACGAAGCTGTTCTCAATGTTCTTGATTTGTGAGAAATTTTTTCCCTTGCCGCCCACTTCGAACAACCACTTTCCATCTACGACCAAATCACCTTTGTTTGGCATATAAAGTCGGTGATTGACACTAACTTGTGAGGCAAGATAAGTTTCTCGCATAGTTTCTGAATCGACTTGGGGAGTCAGGCAATACATCAGATTGGTGTTGTAGAAAAGTATCTTTTCCGGTTTCGTCAGCATGTTCATTCCGCTTTCCGTGGCGTAAAGTCGACGTATCAAGGCTGCCTTGTCCATCAAGTCCAAAAGTTTCAGTACATTGTTGCGCGACGACTGCAATGTGGTGCAAAGTGACGAGATATTCAAGGTATAAGGCTTCGTTTCGGCCAGTATCGCCAAAAGTTGCTTGACCTTGTAAACCGAATCATATTCAATATGGCTCACAGCTGGAATTTCAGAGGTGACAACGGTGTCTATTACTTGTTGTAGCCTGTCAGGAAAACCGTCTCCTTCTTCGCGGTAAAAAGGATAATAGCCTGATTCTATGTACTTTTCAAAGTATTGAAGCACCTTCACTTTCAATGTGATTTGCGAAGCCTCAAAAAAATGGTTGTTCAGTATGGTTTGCAAGGGCAGTACGGGAAGGTCGGCCACTTGCTCCAACTTCAAGTATTCCCTGAAAGAAAGCCCTTCCATCGTATAGGCACGGTGACGGCGCGAAAGGTCGGCTATAAGTGATTCTTCCAATTTCAGCATCGAGGAACCCGTCACCACAATATGCAGATGGGGATAAGAATCATAAATGTTCTTGATTTCCTGTTGCCAGCCTTTGTACTTATGGACTTCGTCCAAAAAAAGGTGTGTACCGCCATGCGTATAATGGTATTCCGCCAGTTCAAGGAGGGTGTGGTTGGCAAACCAAATATGGTCCAAAGAAGCATACAAAGCCTTTTTTGCGTCCGCAAAAGTGCGTTTGATATGTTGCAGCAGCAAAGTCGTCTTACCTACGCCTTTCGCTCCCTTTATGACAATCAGCCTATTGTCCCAATTGATTTTGTCATACAAGTATCGAGTAAAACTCAAATCGGTATCGGCCAACAAACGACCGTAGGTTTTGAACAAAGTATCCATAGTTTTCTGTTTTCTCGCTGCAAAAATACGATTTTTTACTTTAGAAAAACAAATTTTACACTCATTTTTTACTTTAGAGAAATAAAAATGAATGTCATTTTTTACTTTTGAAAGTAAAAAAAGGCAGCCGAAGCCGCCTTTTTTGTAACAATGTATCAAAACAATTACTTCTTAATTGCCGCAATGCCAGGCAGTTCCTTTCCTTCGATGGCTTCGAGCAGAGCACCGCCGCCAGTGGAAACGTATGAAACTTGGTCGGCGAGGCCGAACTTGTTGATGCAAGCCACCGAGTCGCCGCCGCCGATGAGCGAGAAAGCGCCGTCCTTGGTAGCCTCAGCGATAGCCATAGCAATGGCCTTGGAACCTTGAGCGAAGGTGTCGAACTCAAACACGCCGCAGGGACCGTTCCAAAGGATGGTCTTCGAGCCTTTGATGACGCCGGCAAACAATTCGCGGGTCTTCGGGCCAATGTCCATGCCTTCCCAGCCTTCAGGAATGTTCATCGGGTCAACGACTTGAGTGTCAGAATCGTTGGCGAACTTGTTGCCCACCACGCAGTCGACGGCCAAAACGAGGTTGACGCCCTTTTCCTTGGCCTTGGCAAGGATGTCAAGGGCGAGATCGAGTTTGTCGTCTTCGCAGATGGAGTTGCCAATCTTGCCGCCGAGGGCTTTCTTGAAGGTGTAGGTCATGCCACCGCAAAGGATGAGGTTGTCGACCTTAGTGAGCAGGTTCTCGATGATTTCGATCTTCGTGGAGACCTTCGAGCCACCCATAATGGCAGTGAAAGGATGCTGGATTTCGTTCATCACTTTGTTCACGGCAGCCACTTCTTTGCCCATCAGGTAGCCGAACATCTTGTGGTCGGCATCAAAGTAGTCGGCAATCAAAGCGGTCGAGGCGTGGGCGCGATGGGCAGTGCCGAAAGCATCATTGATGTAATATTCGCCATAACCAGCCAAGGTCTTGGTAAATTCCTTCTGTGAGGCTTTGACGGCTTTCTTGGCTTCGTCGTAGCCTTCTTCGCCCTTCTCGATGCCGCGCGGTTTGCCTTCTTCCTCGGCATAGAAGCGGAGGTTTTCGAGCACTATCACTTCACCAGGCTTCAATGCGGCCACTTTGTCGGCGGCTTTCATGCAGTCGTCGGCGAACTGGACGGGGCGGCCTAATAGTTCTTCCAAGTGCTTGATAATCGGCTTGATGGAATACTTCGGGTCGGGGTTCTTCTTCGGGCGACCGAGGTGCGACATCAGCACGACCATACCCTTGTCGTTCAATACCTTATTAATAGTTGGCAGAGCGGCACGCATACGGGTGTCGTCGGTGATGTTGAAATTGTCGTCCAACGGGACGTTGAAATCAACGCGGATAACCACGCGCTTGTTTTGGAAATTAACTTGATCGATGTTTACCATAATATTTAGATTTAAGATTTAAGATTCAAAATTTAAGATTGACTTCATCGAATGCTTCGCATTTCAAGATTTAAAATTATGATTTTCAGGAACTACCATATTGATGGATTGTGGAATCATTTCAAAATCGAAGGGCGAGTTGGTCAGGTTTTCGCCTTCGGTTTCAAGTGTAAGACTGTGGGCAGGAATGGAAACGATTCTGATTTTCTTGCCACGGAATGTGCTGACTTCCTTCATCTTATTGATGAAAGTACCATCATAAATTTTAGTGACGTTGGCGGCAAATTTCGGTATGCCCACCTTGCGAATGGCGGTGATGTCGAACAACCCGTCGTTGGGAATGGCCTTGGGCATCATCATCATGCCGCCGCCGCAATAGCGACAGTTGCCCACCGAAAGGCTGAGGATATCCTCATCAAGGGCAAGTTGGTCGTCTATAATCAGTTGAACATGAACGCAATCATAGTTGAACAAGCATTTTGCCACGTTAAGCATATATCGCGGCGCACCTCCCTTGCCTTGCGATTTCATGATGTTTGTGGTCTTGCACACCACCTCATCGAGGCCCGTACCGGCGGCGTTCAGGAAATAACGCACTTGCGGGTCGCCGTGGTTGTAATATGTCACCTTGCCGATGTCGTGCCTAAACAGGTTTCCCGACTTGATGATTCTTACATTCTTTTGATAATCGATGTCGAAACCAAAGGTGCGGCGCCAATCGTTACCTGTTCCCATGGGAATGATGCCCATTGTGATTTGCTCGGTGGGGAAGCGTTTTTGGGTGAAAATGCCGTTAATCACCTCATTGTTGGTACCGTCGCCACCAACGGAAACGAGTTTCGTGTAGCCTTTTTCTGTGATGCTGTCGCGCACCAATTCGATGGCGTGACCTTGGTGTTGCGTAACCACAAAATCAAACGCAACACCCTCGTTAATAAGTATTTGTTTTATTATTGGCCAGTCTTTTTCTGCCTTCCCGATGGAAGCTTTGGGATTGACAATGACCAACCATTTATTGTTTTCTTCCGTCATTATGGTCTATTTTTCGGGGGTCAAAGATAGGAAATAAAATGATTGGTCAAGTCAAATGTTTTTGTGGAAGTGAAAAGTCGGGCTTTCACATCGTTTTTTTTTATATTTTTGCAACTTATTTATAAAGAGGTGTAAGGCCATGATTACATTGGTTGACAGAATCATTTTGGATGAAGTCGAAAAGGTCTTGTATTCGGGTGAAAAAATTCAGGTTTCTCCCGAAGGGATGAATCGTGTGGAAGCGTGTTATCGTTTTTTGGAGAAGTTTGCAGCCGAGAAGGTCATATATGGCATCAACACGGGCTTCGGGCCTATGGCGCAATGGCGTGTTGACGATAAATATTTGACTGATTTACAATATAATATCATTCGCAGTCATTCCACAGGTGCGGGCGAGCCTTTGGACGACATCTATGTGAAGTCGGCCATGATTGCCCGCTTGGGCACAGTGTTGCAATGTCGTTCGGGCGTGCATACCGATGTGGTGGAACTGCTTGTAGAGTTCATCAATCGCGGGATTTATCCTTTTATTCCCATGCACGGTAGCGTTGGTGCCAGTGGTGATTTGGTGCAGTTGGCCCATATCGCTTTATGCTTAATTGGTGAAGGCGAAGTGCACTACAAGGGGCAATGGCGCAATACCGCAGAGGTGATGAAAGAAAATGGCCTCGAACCACTGAAAATGCATATCCGCGAAGGGCTTTCCATCACCAACGGCACTTCTGTGATGACTGGCATCAGCATTATCAACCAATTCCATGCGGAAACATTGCTTGATTGGGCGACGCTGGCCGCCGTTTGGATGAACGAAATCGCCGCTTCTTTCGATGATTATATGTCGGAGGGCGAAAACAATTGCCGCCGCCACGAAGGCCAGCAGGTGATGGCTCGCCGTATGCGCGAACTCTCCGAAGGCTCGCAATGCCTGAAGAAACGCGCCCATGAGCTTTACGACTACGGTCATTCCGATGTGAAAGTGTTTGAGCATAAGGTGCAGGCTTACTATTCGCTGCGTTGCACGCCGCAAATTCTTGGCCCCATTTACGAAACGTTGAAATTCACCCGACAAATCCTTGAGGATGAGCTCAATTCGGCCTGCGACAACCCTATCGTCGACCCTGAAACAGAATATGTCTATCACGGCGGCAACTTCCACGGCGACTATATCTCGCTTGAGGAAGACAAGGTGAAAATAGCCCTCGTGCGCCTCTGCATGACGGCTGAGCGACAATTGAACTACCTCTTCCACGACCGCATCAACGGCATCCTGCCGCCTTTCCTCAACCTTGGTACGTTGGGATTGAACTATGGAATGCAGGCCTGCCAGTTCACGGCCACTTCGACGACTGCTGAATGTCAGACCTTGGCCATGCCCAACTATGTGCACAGCATCCCGAACAACAACGACAACCAAGACATCGTCAGCATGGGCACCAATACCGCCCTGATTTGCAAGCAAGTGGTGGAAAATTGCTTCCAAGTGATGGCCATCCAATACATCGCCTTGGCACAGGCCACTGACTGCCTGAAGATTGCTGACAAACTGGGCCCCGCTTCGCGTAAAGTCTACGACAAAGTGCGTGAGATTGTGCCGCTCTTTATTGAAGATACGCCGTTCTACAAAGAAATTGCTACTGTTGAGAACTATTTGAAAACCAACCCATTGAAACTAAAATAATGAATTACGCACTCGTCACGGGCGCATCTCGCGGTTTGGGTAAGGCCATCGCCATACGTTTGGCCAAGGACGGTTTTGCCGTCGTCATCAATTACCAATCGAACAGGGAAGCCGCCGAAGAGACTTTGAAACAAATCCAAGAGGATGGGGGCATGGGCGAACTATTGCCTTTTGATGTTTCTGACCCGAAAGCCATTGAAACGGCTTTAGAGTCGTGGCAAAACGCTCATCCTGAAGATTATATTTCCGTTTTGGTGAACAACGCGGGCATCCGTCAGGACAACTTGATGGTTTTCATGCAGGAAGAACAATGGAGCCGTGTTTTGGACACCACTTTAAACGGCTTCTTCTACATCACGCGCCGCCTGCTGAAGGACATGATGACGCACCGCAACGGTCGCATCATCAACATGGCTTCACTCTCGGGGTTGAAAGGCCTACCTGGCCAGGTCAATTACTCTGCCGCCAAGGCTGCACTCATCGGCGCGACCAAGGCTTTAGCGCAAGAAGTGGCCGCCCGCAAGGTGACGGTCAACGCCATTGCGCCTGGCTTCATCGCATCCGATATGACCAAAGAACTTGATGAGGCCGAGCTGAAAAAACTCATTCCACTGGGTCGTTTCGGCAAACCCGAGGAAGTGGCCGCTTTGACCAGTTTTCTTGCTTCCGACGAGTCAGCTTATATTACGGGGCAAGTCATTTCAATCAATGGAGGGCTGTATACATGAGAAGAGTCGTCATCACGGGCATAGGCATTTGGTCGTGTTTGGGTAAGAATAAGGAAGAAGTTGCCGCCGCTTTGCGTGAAGGTCGTTCAGGCATCGGCATCGACCCCAAGAGGGCGGAATACGGTTATCGCTCCACTTTGACAGGCATTGTTGAAAAGCCTCAACTAAAGGGTGTGCTTGACCGCAAACTCCGCATGTACTTGGCCGAGGAAGGCGAATATGCCTACATGGCCACCTTGGAGGCTTTCAAACAGGCAGGCATTGACGATGCCTATCTGCTTGAAAACGAAATGGGTGTACTATTCGGCAACGACTCATCCGCCAAGGCAGTCATCGATTCGCATGAGACTATCAAGGAGAAGAAAGACACCACGCTCGTCGGTTCGGCAGCCATCTTCCAGTCGATGAACTCTACCGTGACGATGAATCTCTCCACCATTTTCCACTTGAAAGGCATCAACATGACCATCAGTGCTGCTTGTGCCAGCGGCTCCCATTCCATAGGCTTGGGCGCGCTGCTCATTCGCAACGGCTTGCAGGACATGGTGCTTTGTGGCGGCGCACAAGAAACCAACTATCTTTCAATGGGCAGTTTCGACGGCATCAGTGCCTTTTCGACCCGCATGGACGAGCCAACAAAAGCTTCCCGTCCTTTCGACCGCGACCGCGATGGCTTGGTTCCAAGTGGCGGCGCGGCGGCTTTGGTGCTCGAGGATTATGACCATGCTGTGGCCCGTGGCGCAACGATTTTGGCCGAAGTCTGCGGCTACGGTTTCTCCTCGAACGGCGAAAGTCACATCTCACAACCCAGCGAGGACGGCTGTTTCCGCGCCATGACTCGCGCTATGAATGAAGCAGGCGTAAAAGCCGAGGATATAGACTATGTCAACGCCCACGCCACTTCAACACCACAGGGCGACATGTTTGAGGCTTTGGCCTTGAAACGACTCTTCGGCCCGACACAGACCCCCATTTCTTCGACCAAGTCGATGACCGGTCACGAGTGTTGGATGGCGGGAGCCAGCGAAATCGTTTACAGCATCCTCATGATGCAAGGCGGCTTCATCGCTCCGAATATCAACTTTGAAAACCCTGACGAAAATTCCGAAGGTTTGAATATCATAAGCAAAACCACAGAAAAGGAACTAAACACCATCCTTTCCAATTCCTTTGGTTTTGGTGGAACAAACAGTGCATTGATAATCAAGAAAATATAAAAAACATGCATCTTACACCTGCATTAAAAGAAGCCTACAGCAAAGAGCATTTGACCGCCCGCGAGGCACAAGTCAAAGCGGAATGGATTGCCTGGGGGCCGATTGTGTTCCAAGTGAGTCGGTTGATGAAAAAGTTCGGCATTCTGGAAATGTTGCGTAACAGCAAAAATGGCATGAAAGAGGCTGAGATAGCCAAGGAAGCCCGCATCAGCGGTTATGCCGCCAAGGTGTTGTTAGAGGCAAGCCTGTCCATAGGCACGGTGTTGATTGACCCTGAAACCGACCGCTACACATTGAGCAAGACAGGTTGGTGCTTCCTAACCGACCCCGCCGTCAATGTAAATGCGGAGTTTTGTCACGATGTGAACTATGAAGGATGGTTCCATCTTGAGGAGAGCTTGAAAGAAGGTCGTCCAGCCGGTTTGGAGCATTTTGGCCCTTGGTCGACGGTGTACGAAGGACTTTCGCAGTTGCCGCCACAGGTACAGAAGAGCTGGTTTGGCTTCGACCATTTCTACAGCGACAGCTCGTTCCAACAAGCATTGGAACTGGTGCTTGCCAACAAACCCAAGACCTTGCTCGATGTGGGTGGTAATACAGGCCGTTGGGCTTTACAGTGCGTAGCGTTCGATAAGGATGTGAAGGTGACGATTGTGGACTTGCCCCAACAATTGGAAATGATGCGCCGTGAAACTGCTGGAAAGCCGGGTGCCGACCGTATTGACGGCTATAAAATGAACTTGTTGGATGCCTCACAGAGCTTCCCTACCGACAAGTATTACGACATTATTTGGATGAGTCAGTTCCTCGACTGCTTTGGTGAGGACGAGATTGTCAGCATTGTGAGCAGGGCTGCCAAAATCATGGACGACAACAGCCGATTGTATATCATGGAAACCCTTTGGGATCGTCAACGTTTCGAGACAGCAGCCTTCTGCCTTACGATGACGAGTCTTTATTTCACAGCAATGGCCAACGGAAACAGCAAGATGTATCATAGCGACGATTTGAAACGTTTGGTTGAAACAGCAGGATTGGAAATCGAAACGATTCATGATGACTTAGGCTACGGACACAGCATCATGGTTTGCAAGAAATCATAATCTTGAATCTTAAATTTTATATCTGAAATCTTGAATTACAAAATATGGACAGACAAGAAATAGAAGCAAAGGTCAAGGAATTTCTCATCGAAGACCTTGAGATTGACGAAGAAAGAATCACCCCCGAGGCCCGTCTAAAGGAAGACATTGGCATCGACAGCCTCGATTTCGTGGATATTGTGGTCATCGTCGAAAAGAAGTTTGGCTTCAAAATCAAGACGGAAGAGATGGCTAAGGTGAAGACATTCAGCCAGTTTTGCGACTATATTGAAACCAAGCTCGCCTGATTGTGAATGGTCGACACCCTGCAACATAACGAATGGTCGGGCAAGACTGACGGACTGCCTTGGATGCAGCGTTCGCTCATTGCGATGTTCCGAGTGCTGCCTTTGTGGCTGCTCTACGGCGTGATGGCCTTTGTGGTGCCTTTCTATATGATTTTCAATCGGAAAGGCTATCGGGCCATGTACTGTTTTTTCCATGAGCGGATGGGCTATGGCAAATGGAAGTCGTTTTGGTCGGTGTATGCCAACCATTTCCGATTCGGGCAAATCATTTTGGACCGTTTCGGTGTGTATGCGGGCAAAAAATATCGTTTTGAAATCGACGGGCAGTCGCTGGTGGACGCTTTGGAAGCGCGTCCTGAGGGCTTCGTGATTTTAAGCAGTCATGTCGGCAATTACGAGATGGCGGGCTATTCAATGAAGCCTAAGATAAAGAAATTCAACGCATTGGTTTTTTCTGGTGAGACGGAAACGGTGATGGAGAATCGCCAACGGGTGTTGTCGCAAAACAACATTCAAATAGTTCCCGTCAAGGAAGACCTCTCGCATCTGTTTACCCTGAATGCCGCCCTCGACAATGGAGAGATTGTAAGTTTGCCAGCCGACCGTATTTTCGGTTCACAAAAGAATGTTGAGTGTCAGTTCTTGGGTGCAACGGCGCGTTTTCCAATGGGGGCATTTGCCTTGGCGGTACAGAAAAACGTATCTGTCTTGGCCGTGTTCGTGATGAAGGGGCGCATGAGGAAGTATCATGCATACGTTCAGGAGGTTGGATGCAATCGTGAAGGTAGCAAACGCGAACAGATAGCCCAAATGGCGCAGGATTTTGCCAACCGTTTGGAAACCATCATTCGCTGTTATCCTACGCAGTGGTTCAATTATTTTGATTTTTGGGAGCAATGAAGGAGTTTGAGGACATAGTATTAGAGGAACTGATTCCGCAGCGACCGCCGTTTGTGATGATTGACAAGCTGTTCTCGTTCGACAAGACCTTCACGGTGACGCAGTTGGAGGTTCGTGCCGACAATATTTTCTGCAAGGACGGCAGACTTTCAGCTGAGGGCTTGATGGAGAACATTGCCCAGACTTGTGCCGCTCGCACGGGTTACATCAACTTGATCAGCAAAAAGGCAGTAAAAATCGGTGTCATCGGAGCAGTTAGCAACTTTGAAATCGTTCGTACCCCAAAGGTCGGCGAACGGATTTTCACCACGATAGAAGTGCTGGAGGAGTTATTCCAAATCACGTTGGTGAAAGCCGTGGTCAGATGCGGCGATGAAACGATAGTCCAAGCCAATATGAAAGTCGCATTGATGAACATCGACATGCAAGGATGAAAGTTATGGAAAAGGAAAAGATATGCTTAGAATACCTAATGAGGAATGGAAGCAAAAAAGGGATGTAAACGTATGATTGTCAAGGTGTCGGACAATATCATCTCGCCTTTGGGCATGAGCACGGCCGAGAACTACGCGGCGGTGAAAGCAGGTCGCTCCGAGCTGAAGCGTCACGACGGCCTATGGAACCTGCCCGAGCCTTTCACGGCCTCGCTGATGGACAGAAACAAAGTGGAACAGGCTTTTGCTGAGTTAGCTGACAATGAGCGATATACATTCTTCGAGAAGATGATTATCCTCTCGACAGCGAGGGCTTTGGAGCAAACTGACATTGACCCGACTTCCGACAAAGTGCTGTTCATCCTTTCCACCACAAAAGGCAATGTCTTCCTTTTGGACAAACGCGAAATGGGTTTCCCCGAAGAACGTGTGCGTTTGGGCATGGCAGCTAAGCAAATGACCGACTTTTTCCATAATCCCAACACGCCGATAGTGGTTTCAAACGCCTGCATATCAGGTGTGTGCGCCCAAATTCAAGCCATGCGCGAATTGGAGAGCGGCCATTTCGACTATGTCGTTTCGGTAGGTGCCGATGTGCAATCGGCCTTCATTGTTTCGGGCTTCCAGTCGTTCAAGGCCTTGTCGGTGGAGCCGTGCAAGCCCTTCGATGCCAACCGCTGTGGCCTCAACCTCGGCGATGCTGCCGCAACCATCATTTATACTCAAAAGGAAACAGTCGATGACAACGACTGGGTGGTCTGCCGAGGAGCCATCCGCAACGATGCCAACCACATCAGCGGGCCGTCGCGCACGGGCGAAGGTAGCTACCGCGCTTTGCGGGCCGTCCTCTGCGACATGAACCCTGACCAAATCGCTTTCATCAACGCGCACGGCACAGCGACGCCGTATAATGACGAAATGGAATCCGTCGCTATCGAAAGGGCGGGACTTTCCCAAGTTCCCGTCAATGGACTGAAAGGCTATTACGGCCACACAATGGGTGCCGCAGGCATCTTGGAAACCATTCTTTCCATGCAGGCCGTAGACGACAACAACATATTGGCTACCAAAGGTTTCGAAACCATCGGAGTCACGCATCCATTAGTGCTTTCCAATCAAAACCAACCGACTGAAAAACGAGCTTTCATCAAACTGCTTTCGGGCTTCGGCGGTTGCAATGCTGCCCTGCTGATGAAGAAAGGAGGTGCGGCATGATGCAACATGAAATTTATATTACTCCCGAAATGGCTATGGTTGACGGCAAGGCATTGAACCACAAGGAAAAAGGTGCTGCCTTGCTCACGGAATTGTATCGCGCCCACATCGGCGACTATCCAAAGTTCTTCAAGATGGACACCCTGTGCAAGTTGGGTTTCGTTGCCTCCGAGTTGCTTTTGCAGGCCGAGGGCGCACCGCGTTTCGAGCCGCGAGAAAACCGTGCCGTGGTGTTCTTCAACCGCAACGCCTCCTTGCAGGCCGACACTGTCTATCAAGCCACCATTAAAGACCCAGAAAACTTTTTCCCCAGTCCGGCGGCTTTCGTCTACACTTTGCCCAACATCGTGACGGGTGAAATTGCCATCCGCAACAAGTATTTTGGCGAGACTTCGTTCATCGTCATGGACGAAAAAAACGAGAAAATCATGGCGCGGGAATTGCAGAACGCCTTTCAAGACCCAATGACGAAAAGCATCCTCGGCGGCTGGCTCGACTGCACCGACGAAAACCACTTTGAAGCAAAATTATCCCTAATCTTTAAATCTTAAATCTTTGAATTTTAAATCTTTAAATACACAATTATGGACGAACTGATTTACACCCTAAAACAACAAATCATAGAGGCACTGAACCTTGAAGATATGACTCCAGAAGACATTGACGAGAATGCTGCTTTGTTTGGCGAAGGTCTCGGCCTCGATTCCATTGATGCTCTCGAACTCATCGTGCTGATGGAGAAGAACTACGGCATCAAGTTGAAAGACCCGAACCAAGGCAAAGAAATCTTCAAGTCGGTGGCAGTGATGGCCGATTACATATCGAAGAACCGCACGAAATAAGCGATGAAGCCGATTTTGGTCACGGGAACAGGAGTCGTTTCGGCGATAGGTCTCGGCAAAGCGCAGACTTTGGAGGCATTGCTGAACGCTCGCTCGGGCGTAGGTCCTCTGCAATACCTCAAGACGGGGCACAAGGAGTTTCCCGTCGGCGAGGTGAAGCTGACCGATGCCGAGATGCGGACACATCTCGGCTTGGCCGAAGATGCCATCTCCACACGCACTGCGCTGATGGGAATGCTGGCTTTGGAAGAGGCTTTGCAAGATGCCGATCTGAGCCAAGAAATGCTGACGAAAGTGGGCTTCATTTCAGGCACCACCGTAGGCGGCATGGACATGAGCGAGCAGTTCTACCTCGATTTTGTCAACAGCGAGGCGCACAAGGAATATATTGCGGCCCACGACTGCGGCAACTGTACCGAGATGACGGCCAACCGCTTTGGTAAGTTTGCTTTTGTGACTACTTTATCCACGGCCTGTTCCTCGGCGGCCAACGCCATCATCTTGGGAGCCAATATGATACGTTGTGGCGAGGCCGACATAGTTGTGGTGGGTGGCAGCGAGTGCATCACCAAGTTTCACCTCAACGGCTTCAACTCGCTGATGATTCTCGACACCAAGCCTTGTCGCCCCTTCGATGCCACACGGAATGGCCTCAATCTGGGCGAAGGCGCGGCCTATCTCGTTTTGGAATCGGAAGAAAGCGCAAAAAGGCGTGGCGCGAAGGCGCAAGCCCTGCTTTCGGGCTATGGCAACGCCTGTGACGCTTTTCATCAAACGGCTTCCTCACCCGAGGGCGAAGGTGCCTATCTTGCCATGAAGGAAGCCTTGGAACTGGCTGAAATTCAGCCTTCTGACATTGATTATATCAACGCACACGGAACGGGAACGCCCAACAATGATACCAGCGAAAGTCAGGCCATAATCCGGCTTTTCGATGGGAAAGTGCCGCCCGTTTCATCGACGAAACCTTTCACGGGTCACACCACGAGCGCATCGGGTTCCATTGAGGCAGTGTTTTGCATTTTGGCTTTGCAGCATGGCTTCTTGCCCGTCAATTTGAACTGGTCGCAGCCCATGGAAAACGGCATCGTACCCGTTTCGCAACCGACGAGGAAAGCACTGAAGCATGTGCTATGCAATGCTTTCGGCTTTGGCGGGAATGACTCGTCTTTGTTGTTGTCAAGTGTTAAGGTTCCTGAGCCTCCCGAAGGGCCGGCCCATACATCAGACCCAACAATCTGTTATATCCTCTCCGCCAAGCAAATCTCCATCCAACAGCCCTTGAGCGAAAACTGGATGTGTGAACCTATCATCTATAAGGAGCCATTTGTCCGCTCCATCGACCCGAATTTCAAAAATTATATATCACCCATCGAGGCGCGACGCATGGGCAAAATCTTGAAACGCGCCGTGGCCACCTCGAAAGAGGCTTTGAATGCTTCGGGCTTGGACACCGTTGATGCTATCATCACGGGAACGGGCTATGGTTGCATTGAGAATACCGAGTTTTTCCTTGACGCCTTGTCGCGCGAAGGCGAGCAACTACTGAAACCGACCTATTTCATGCAATCGACGCACAATACCGTCAGCTCATTGGTGGCCATCCAGATGAAGAATTACGGCTATAATGTCACATACGCCCACAAAGGTATTTCGTTCGATAGTGCCTTACAGGATGCATGGTTGCAGTTCAAACTTGGTAAAATCAATTCCGCTTTAATAGGTGGCCACGATGAAATGACGGAAACTTTTTATCACATTTTGAAAAAAGGCGGTGTGATGGGGAAGGACGACGAACGCTGTGGTGAGGCCGCCGTTTCAGTCGTGTTGGCTTCTGCCAGTCGTTGCGAGGAGGTACGGCGAAATTATCCAGAAATGATGCCTTTGTGCAAACTGTCAGGCTTCGAAATGCTCCATCAACCCACGATGAATGCCTTAAAGGATGTCGTTGCAAAGATGCTCCAATCCGCTGGAAAGAGTCTTGCCGATGTGGATTATATCCTTACAGGCATCAGTGGCGACCACGGCAACGATGAGGCTTATCTGCAAGAAACCAAGACCCTTTTCGGCGACAAGCCTTTGTTGAAATACAAGCACCTGTTTGGTGAGAGTTTCACGGCCTCGGGCATCGGACTGTATGTGGCGGCACAATGCCTGAAAGCGGGTCGGGTGCCGGCTTCGCTGTTCGTGGATTCAAAGGAAGTCAGCGACAGACAACCTAAGTGCATTTTGCTTTACAACCGTTCCGACGGGAAGAATGTTTCATTAACTATATTGGAGGCATAATTATGTGGAGATTATTGGGATTAGTTGCGTTGCAGACGCTCTTCCTCTCGGGAGGTCAAGTGTTGCTCAAATTGGCGTTGCAGCAGTTGGGCAAATTTGAATGGACTTGGGCCTATTTCAAAAGTGTGCTCACCGATTGGTGGCTCTTGGCCTGTGGCATCAGTTTCAGTGCAGCCACGGTACTTTGGCTTTATATCCTTAAAAAATTCCCATTCAGCCAAGCCTATCCTTTGACCAGCCTTTCGTTCGTGTTCGGCATGATTGCCGCGTGGCTCGTCTTTGGCGAGAGCATCCCCTTCTCGCGCTGGATTGGCCTGGTTCTTGTGGTGTTGGGTTGTTTCCTAATCATGAAATGAGATGAAGAAGCTTGGGTTATCCATACTATTTATTGTCATTGGCCTATATGTTTCGGCACAAACGCAACTTTCTGAAGCACAGAGTAATGAAATAATGGCTTCGTTGACAGAGACCGCCACTTCGATGCAAACCATGCAATGCCGTTTCGTGCAAAGCAAGACGATGGCTATGCTGGTCGAGCCTTCGGTATCGGAAGGCAGGATGTATTTCGCCTCGCCCGACCGTTTGCGTTGGGAATATGTTTCGCCTTATCCTTTCGCCTTGGTCGTCAATGGTGAGCGTATCGTCAAGGTGACGGACGGCAAAGTCGAAGTTTTGGAGGGTAACTCTGGGAGAATGTACCAAAGCATCGTGAGCATGATTATGGGCAGCGCATCGGGCAAAAATTTGTTCGATACCTCGACTTTTGATGTGATACTTTACGACGACAACACGTTTTGGAAGGCCGAGATGACTCCTAAACGCCGCGACATGAAGCGGATGTTCAGCCAATTGGTATTCCATTTCGACAAAAAGACCCAAATCATAGACCATGTGGAGTTCATCGGCTCGGACGGTGATGTCACTTTGATTCGGTTTGAGGAGATGAGGGTGAATGAGGCGATAGGGGAAAATTTGTTTAACGACCAAATAAAGCAGAGATGAGCTTCTTGGACAACCTTTTCCCAACCCAATCCATAACGGAAACCGACGATGGCTTTAAAGCCGTTGTGCGGTGCAATCCCGAACACCCGGTCTATCGGGCGCATTTTCCGGGCAATCCCATCACGCCGGGGGCTTGCCTGCTGCAAACGGCGGGCGCACTGATGCAGCAGAAAATGGGCCGACCGCTGTTCCTGAAATCGTCCAAGAACATCAAGTACCTCTCTATCTTGATTCCCGCCGAGGGGAAGGAGGTCAAGTTCTGTTTCTCGCATGTCGCGGAAAGCGAAACGGGATGCAAGGCGCAGGTCGTCATTGCCGACGAAAACACCATTTATACCAAGATGTCGCTGACTTTCAGTTATGAACCCCTCTGATGCCATAGCGACACGAACGACGATGCAGCGACTGAAAGCCTGCGTGCTGATACCGACCTACAACAACGGCGGCACACTGCGCGATGTGGTGGAGCGTGTGCTTCCCTTTTGTGCCGATGTCATTGTGGTCAACGATGGCTGCACCGACCATTCGGCTGAAATTTTGGCTTCGTTTGGCGAGCGCATCACCGTGGTGGACTATGGCCGCAACCGAGGCAAAGGCTATGCGCTGAAACAGGGTTTCAGGAAAGCCAAATCCAAGGGCTTTGATTATGCCCTTACTCTCGACAGCGATGGACAGCATTTCCCAGAGGACATTCCCTTGTTTGTCAATGCGTTGGAAAAACATCCCAACGCCCTAATTGTGGGCAGCCGCAATTTGAATCAAGAAAACATGCCCGGCGGCAATACTTTCGCCAACAAGTTCTCGAATTTTTGGTTCAAGGTGCAAACGGGCATCGACCTGCCCGACACGCAGACGGGCTATCGGCTTTATCCCTTGAGAAACATGTCTGGTTTGGCTTTGCTCACCTCGCGTTATGAGGCCGAGTTGGAGTTGCTTGTCTTCTCAGCATGGCGCGGCACCGACCTTATTCCCATCAAAATCAATGTGTTTTATCCTAAAGGCGAGGAGCGTGTATCGCATTTCCGCCCGTTTTGGGACTTCTTCCGCATCAGTGTGCTGAACACCGTTTTGTGCGTGGTCGCGCTGGTTTACGGATGGCCCTCACGCCTCATCCGAAAAGCAAGGAGGCAGCATGAATAAGTTCTTCCTTTCCATCTACGATCGCCTGTCACGCAACAAGCCACTGTCAATCGCTTTATTGCTGGTTGTCACGGCTTTATGTGTGTTTTCGGCTTTGCGTTTGGACTACAAGGAGAACATCGCCGACTTCCTGCCTACTGACCCCGAAAAAGAAAAATACACCTCGGTTTACGACGACCTCAGCAACCAAGGACAAATCACGGTCATTTTTGCCGCTGACACCACAAAACTCGTTGGCGACGAGGTTCTTGATGCCCTGATGGACGCTATGGATGCCTTTGAAACGAACTGGAAAACGGAAGATACTGCATTGTTGATCAACGATTTGCGATGCAAAGTCGATGAAAGCCAAGTGTTTGATGCCATCGACTTCATTCGCGAAAACCAAGCCTTGTTCCTGACCGAGGCCGACTACCGTCGCATGGACTCGCTATTGGCCGAGCCGGATTATGTGGCCACCTGCATGGGCAACATTAAGCGGATATTGTCGATGCCGACGGTTAGTTTTGTGGTCGATGGGGTAAAGGCCGACCCGCTCAACCTATATTCGCCCACGCTGCAACGTCTCAATGCCTTGAACGCCACAGAAGGCTACCGTGTGGAGGACGAATACCTTTTCAACGGGCGCGGCGACATGGGTTTTGCCTTTTTCTCCTCGCCGTTTTCGGGCAGCGACACCCGTGGCAACGCGCAACTCGTGGCGTTAATTAATAAGGTAATCGAACAAACCGAGGCAATTTCGCCCGATGTGCATATTTCCGCCGTGGGTGCGCCCACCATCGCTGTCACCAACGCGCAGCAAATCAAAAGAGACAGTTATCTCTCCGTTGCATTGGCTATCGTGTTGATTTTCGGCATCTTAATGTTCACTATGGCACGCAAACGCAACTTGATTTGGCTCGGCAATTCCGTCCTTTTCGGTTGGATTTTCGCTTTGGCGGTCATCGCCTTGTTCAAGTCGAGCATTTCCATCATCGTGGTTGGTATCGGCTCGGTCATTGTGGGCATCGCGGTCAACTATCCGCTCCATTTCCTTGACCACATCAAGCAACAACCCGACAAGCGCGAGGCCCTGAAAGACGTCATCCAGCCCTTGGTCATCGGCAACCTTACTACAGTGGCGGCCTTCGCCTGCCTCATTTTCGTGAAGGCCGAGGCCATGCGCGACTTGGGCCTATTTGGTGCCCTGATGCTGGTCGGCACCATGCTTTTCGTAATGGTTTTCCTGCCTTTGTTCGCCGTCGCGCCCAAGAAAACCAAAAGGCTTTTCATTGACGACGGCAAAGCATCATCCGAGACTTGGCGCAAAATCAAGTTGTACGCTTTTTGGCCTTTGGTCATCATTACATTGATACTCAGTTACTTTAGTCAAGAAACGGCCTTCGATGCCGATTTGCATAGTATCAATTTCATGACCGAGCAGCAGCAAAAGGACTTGGCCATCTTGAGCGAGTCGCTGCAAAAGGAAAGCGAAACGGACTTGATTTATGTGGTTTCGGAAGGTGCTGATTTACAGGATGCTTTGATGAAAAATGAAACCATGATGGCCGATTGCCGTCGCCTGTTACCCGACAGCGTTTCCGCTGTGATTTCCGGTCCCGATGGGCTGTTGCCTTCCATCGAAAAGCAAAAGGAATCCTTGGCACAATGGTCGGCGTTTTGGGAGCGGCATCCCGAAATCGCTGATGAGGTCAAGCGCGAAGCAATAAAAACGGGTTTCAAGGAAGACGCTTTTTCGCCGTTCATTGAGGGATTTGCGAAGCAGTACGAGCCTTTGACCGAGGCCGAGATGAAGCCTTTGCGGGCGTTGTGCCAGACCTATACCTTACAGCACGATTCGATGGCGCGGGTGGTCAATTTCGTGCGAGTTCCCGTTTCGACTTCCGAATCATTGAAACAGCAGTTGCGCCAAGCCTTGCCAAACACAGGTTTTGCGTTCAGTATCAGCGATGTAGGCAATAATTTGGTTTCTGCCTTGTCCGACGATTTTGATTATATTTTATATGTGTGCAGCATCGTTGTGTTCTTCTTCCTTTGCCTCTCGTTCGGGCGGTTGGAGTTGTCGCTGTTGGCTTTCCTTCCGCTGACGGTGGGTTGGGCTTGGATATTGGGAATCATGCACATAGGCAGCATCAAGTTCAATATTGTGAACATCATTTTGGCCACGTTCATCTTCGGTCAGGGCGACGATTACACGATTTTTATCACGGAAGGTTTGCTTTATGAGTACGCCTACGGAAAAAAGATGCTGAAAAACTACCGCAACAGCGTGATTTTGAGTGGAATACTGATGTTTATTGGTATCGGGACGCTGGTTTTTGCCAAGCATCCCGCCATGCGCTCGTTGGCCGAGGTGGCCATCATTGGCATGGCCGTTGTGGTGCTCATGGCTTGCTACCTGCCGCCTGTTATCTTTGGCTGGCTGACCAAGAAAAAAGGCCAACTCCGCGAGGTGCCTTTGACCCTGAAACGGATGATTTACACCTTCCTAACCCTGCTTGTGTTTTTCATCGCTGCTTTCGTTATCGTCACGCCTTTGACATTGATTTACATGCTTTTAGGACCGAATACGGAGACAAAACGCTACCGTTACCACCAGATGATTGCCTGGGTGATGCGTACGGCTTTGAAGTTTTTGCCTGGCGTAAAATTCCACTTGAACAACGAGGTTGGAGAGACTTTTGAGAAGCCTGCGGTCATCATCGCCAACCACCAGTCGCATCTCGATTTGCTTTGCACGATGATGCTCAATCCCAAGGTGGTGCTGCTCACGACCGATTGGGTGTGGAAAAATCCAGTTTATGGAGTAATCATCAGATTTGCAGAGTTTTATCCCGTTTCCGATGGTTACGACAAGAATGTGGAACGCCTAAAAAACTTGGTGGAGCGTGGTTATTCCGTGGTCGTTTATCCCGAGGGTACCCGCTCCGAAACGGGCGAGATTCTCCGTTTCCACAAGGGTGCGTTCCAGTTGGCGCAGGCCTTGAATGTGGATATTTTGCCCGTGTTCGTCCATGGCGCGAGCCATGTGATGCCGAAGAAGGATTTCGTGTTGCGCGAAGGTCAAATTTATGTGGAAATAGGGGAGAGGATGCCCGCTGAAGAGGTGAAATCCATCGAGACACGGGCTTTGACTTCGCGGTTCCATAAGTATTACATTGAGCATTTCGGGGAGATTCGGCGCCAGCGCGAGAACACGGAATATGTGTTGCCGTTTGTGCGCTATAAGTACGTTTACAAAGGCAACGAGGCAGAGCGCGAATGTCGCCGCAACCTGAAACGCATCCGCACCCACGCCGCCGAAATCGATGCCTTGGATTTTAGAAGCATTTTGCTGAAAAACAGCGGTTTGGGAGAATTGGCTTGGACGATGGCCTTGGTGCATCGCGACACTCAAGTCTATGCCGTGGAAGCCGACACGGACAAACATCTGATTGCTTCGCACACGAGTTACATCCCTGAAAACCTGCACTTCATTCCCGAAGGAGAGGAACTGCCCAATTGCGATTATATCGTTGATAACCAAATATTTCTGAAATGAAGACTTGCGTAATTATCGGGGGAGGCATTGGCGGATTGGTTTCGGGGGCATTATTGGCCAAGGAAGGCTATAAGGTGACCGTTTTGGAGAAGAACGCCATCATCGGCGGCGGTTTGCAGACTTTCAAGAGGTACGGCGTGAGTTTCCCGACGGGGATGCACGTTTTTGGCGGCTTTCAGGAAGGTGGAAACTTGCGCAAACTGTTTGAATATTTGGGTGTTATAGAAAAGATTTCACTCCAGCCGATGGACAAAAACATCTCCGATGTGGTCACGGTTTTGAGCGAAGGAAAGACTTATCAACTGCCGCAAGGCAAGGAACAGTATATTGCCTATCTTTTAGCGATGTTTCCCGCTGAAAAAGAGCAAATTAGGAATTATTTCGACCGAATTTTTGAACTTTCCGAGGAGGAAGACTTGTTCTATTTGCGTGAGACATCCGCAGACCATCTTTCGCACAGCGAGGATTTTTTGGGTTCGGTCAATCGGCTGAGGGACAGATACATTACAGACCCGAAACTGAAAGCCTTGTTGGGTTACCTCAACGATTTGATGGGTGGCGTTGGAGATACCACGCCGGCTTATATCCATGCGCTGCTCAGTACCTTACACATCAACGGGACTTTCCAATTCATTGGTGAAAGTCAGCAGATGGCAGATGCCTTGGCAAAAGTGATAGAAAACGCTGGTGGTCAGGTGATTGCCCAAGAAGAAGTGGTGAGAATCGAGGTGGAAAACCATCAAGTTACAGGTGTTTTAACCTCGAAAGGCCATCGCTATCAGGCCGACAACTACATATCGGACGTGCATCCCAATGTGTTGTTGCGAATCATTGACCCACAGGCGTTTACGACAGCTTTCAAGACCCGTGTCCAATCGGTGCCCGAAACGGTTTCAAGTTTCAAGGTCTTTGTCAAGTTCAAGGAAAAGGCGTTTCGTTATCTGAATCACTCGCATTTTTGTTTGTCAGATTTTGAGGATAACGATTTGGATTTCAGTGGAATACAACCATCTGATTGGCCACGCAGTTTGATGTTTGTGACTCCGCCTGTTGCGTATCAGGGCGAGTTTGCCCAGACGATGGTCATCATTTCCCCGATAGCTTTCGATTGGGTGAAACCGTGGGAAAACACCCACACGGGACATCGCGGCGTGGCTTACGAACAATGGAAACAAACCATGACGGACAAGGTGCTGGCTTTCATGGAACGGCTCTATCCCGATTTCCGCGATGGCATCGAATTTGCCTTTGCCGCGTCGCCGCTCACCATTCGCGACTTTTACGGCAACAAGGAGGGTTCCAATTACGGTTTCCGAAAGGACAGCAACAACCTGATGCTCTCGCAAATGTCTGTGTCAACGAAAGTTCGGAATCTTTTCCTGACGGGGCAGAATGTCAATATCCACGGGCTTTGCGGCGTTTCGCTGACCGCCATCGAAACGGCTGAGGCTTTGGTCGGGCACAACACGATTGTGCGAAAGATAAATGAAAACCAATGGCTGAAGAAACAAGGATAAATTGTAATTTTGCAAATCCAACGACTGAGAAGATGAATCGTAAATTATTGTTATTAAGCATATTATGTTTCTTTTCGGGATGGCTTTTCGGTCAAGAAAGCATCCCTTTGTGGGAAGGCTACAAGGTGAACTACGGCAATCAGGTAACGCTGACGCCTTTTGTGGCTGAGCATAACGAAACCGGGCTTGCGGTCATCGTGTGTCCGGGTGGCAGTTATTGTTGGCTTGACAAGGAAAACGAAAGCGAAAAAGTAGCCAAATGGCTGCAAGACAACAATATAACGGCGTTTGTGTTGCGTTACCGTACCATTGGCTTTTTCGCCTATTTGTGGTATTATCGCGGCATCTTTCGCGGCAAACAGCATCCCGACATGATTACAGATGCACAACGTGCCCTGCAATGGGTGCGCGAACATGCCGAGGCGTACCGCATCAACCCCGACAAGGTGGGCATGATAGGCTTTTCGGCAGGCGGTCATTTGGTGATGTCGGCGGCTTGTTTCAATGAAGTCAACTTTTTGGAAGCCAACGGAATAGATACAGAAGTCAGCCTCAGACCGACTTTTGTTGCACCGATTTATCCCGTGGTGACGATGCGCGAACCATACGTTCACAAGCGTTCGCGACGCGCCTTGCTGAGTGAAAAACGCCATCACGATCCAATAATGATAGATTCGCTTTCTTTGGAGTGCCATATCCCCGCCGATTGCCCGCCCGTGTTTCTCGTCAATTGCGTCGATGACCCTGTGGTGGAGTATCATAATTCGATTTTGCTCGATTCCGCCCTGACCGCCAACAAAGTCAACCACCGTTATATCCAATACCAGACCGGTGGCCACGGCTTTGGCGCGAGCGAGGAAAAAGGAACGGCGGAATGTCGCCAATGGAAACAGGAGTTTCTTAACTGGATTCAACAATTCAACGATTAAAAAACAATATTATAACTATGATAATCAACGACATAGAATATCAACACGCAGAAGAAATCAAGGTTTATCAGGAGGGTTTGCTTCATGAGGCTTTAGCTTACCTGCAAGCGCATTCGCCGTATTACCAGCGGATGTTCGAGAGTTACGGCATCCATATTGACAAAATCCAGCATATCGAGGATTTGGTGAAGATTCCCTTCACGGAGAAAAAGGACCTGCAACTTTTCAACGACGAGTTTCTTTGCTGCCCGAAGGCCAAAATCATCGATTACATCACCACTTCCGGCACCCTCGGCGATCCCGTGACCTTCGGCTGCACCGAAAAGGACCTGCAACGTTTGGCCTACAACGAAAAAAAATCATTTGAGTGCGCGGGCGTGAAGCCTGGGGATGTGGTGCAACTGATGACCACCCTCGACAAGCGCTTCATGGCCGGACTGGCCTATTTCCTCGGTTTGCGCGAGTTGGGTGCAGGTGTCATCCGCGTGGGCAACGGTATCCCCGAACTGCAATGGGACACCATCCGCCGCATCAAGCCCGACACTATCATGTGTGTGCCCTCGTTCATCCTGAAATTGATACAATACGCTGAGGAACACGGCATTGACTACAAGAACAGCAGCGTTCGTCGCATCATCGGCATAGGTGAGGGCTTGCGCGAACAAAACTTCGACCTCAACCTTTTGGGTCGCAAAATCAAGGAGAAATGGGACGTGCAACTCTTTGCCACCTATTCTTCGACAGAGATGGGCGCGACTTTCTCGGAATGTGAGTACGGACAGGGCGGGCATGTGCATCCTGAACTTATCATTGTGGAAATCATCGGCGAGGATGGACTTCCCGTTCCCGATGGCGAGCCAGGTGAAATCGTAGTGACGACCCTTGGCGTGGAGGCTATGCCGCTGTTGCGTTTCCGCACGGGCGACATTGCCGCCAAAATCATGGAACAATGCAAGTGTGGGCGCAATTCCTACCGCCTCACACCACTCGTGGGTCGCAAGAACAATATGATCAAACTGAAAGGCACAACGCTCTATCCACCAGCGATTAACGATGTGCTCGACAACACCGACTATGTGGAAAACTATGTCATAGAAGTGCGCCAAAGCGAGGCCGGCACCGATGATGTGGTAGTGAAAATCGGCCTGAAATACACCCCTGAATTTGATGTGGTCAAGGCACTGAAAGACAGTTTCCGTTCGCGCATCCGCGTGGCACCGCAAATTGAGGTGCATCCCGTGGAGGAAATCCAAAGGATTAATTATCCGGCCAAGACCCGCAAACCCGTAAAATTCATTGATTTAAGACAGAGATAATGACCAATTTCGATGATATAAGACCCTACAACGCGGACGAAATTCCCGCCGCGATGCAACGCATGGCCGATAGTGAAGTGATTCCCGCCATTGCGCAATATTTTGGCCTACCCGCCGAGGCACTTCGCGAAAGAATCCGAAACATCAAGACCCTTCAGGAATTCCAACAGGGACTGCTGAATGAGATGGTTGAAACCTTGATGGGCAAAACCATCACGGGATTTGATTGGTCGGGATTGGAAAACATCAGCGACAAGAAGCCTTATCTTTTTGTTTCCAATCACCGCGACATTGTGCTCGATGCCATGTTTCTGCAATATATTCTGAACAAGGTCGGACAAAACACCTGCCAGATTACTTTTGGCAGCAACCTCATGTCGCATCCTTTTGTCATCGACTTCGGCAAGGTGAACAAAATGTTCCGCACCGAGCGCGGCGGTACACCCAAGGAGTTCTATAATAGTATGTTGCACATGTCGGAATATATGCGCCACGTCATCACCGAGGTGCATGAATCGGTGTGGATTGCGCAGCGCAACGGGCGCACCAAAAATGGTATTGATGCTACTGACCCAGCTATCATCAAGATGTTCGGGATGAGCCGTCGCGACGACCGCGTGGTTTCGTTGGCGGAGTTGAACATTGTACCTGTTGCGGTGTCATACGAATGGGAGTCGTGCGACAAACTGAAGACCTTGGAGCTGTATCTGACGAGGAAAAACGGCCACTATGAGAAGCAACCCAACGAAGACCTCAACAGCATCCTGACGGGCATCATGCAGCCCAAAGGGCACATGCATTTCCATATCTGCCCGATGGTCACTGAGGACGACTTGAAGGCCCTGAACGACTGCCCTTCGGGCGAGTTCTACATGCGCGTAGCCGAGCTGATGGACAACCGCATCAATCCCAATTTCTATCTCCATCCCAATAATTACATCGCCCACGACTTGCGCGACGGCACTATAACTTATGCCGAGCATTACACCGCCGAGCAAAAAGAAACGTTCGTACACTATATGGAATGGATGGACGATTATCCCGAAATGAACCGCAAGGAATTGGAGGAGATTTTCTTGGGTATTTACGCCAATCCGATAGACAACAGCACACATTCCGTAGCTGAGCACGATGAATAAGGATAAAATGAAAGATAAATCCACTATCTTTGCACCGTAATTTGATGGTGATGGAAAACAACATCCATATCAGCAGGGAATCGCGCTGTGCCGTCATTGGGCACGGAAGTTGGGCAACGGCTCTTGTCAAAGTGTTGACGATGAACGAGTTGTCGGTTGGTTGGTATGTCCGCAATGCCGAGGTTTTGGAGTCGTTGCGCAACGAAGGACGCAACTGCCGTTATCTCTCCGAAATTGAGTTCGACATGAACCGTATCCGCCTCTCCGACGATTTGAACGCAACCGTTTCCAATGCCGACATTCTTTTTTTGGTCACGCCAGCGGCATATCTAAAGTGTTATCTTTCCGATTTGAATGTTTCCATAAAGGAAAAGATGGTGGTTTCGGCAATTAAAGGTATCATTCTCGATGAAAAACAGTTTGTTACCGAATATCTGAAACAGCGTTACAGCCTTTCCGATTCGCACTTGTGTTTCATTTGCGGTCCGACCCATGCCGAAGAAGTGGGACATGGACAACTCACTTATTTGACTTTGGCTTGCCGCAATGTCGGGAATGCTCGCGTCGTTGGCGAAAAGTTAAAGACTCCGTTCATCAAGATTAATTGCCAGAAAGATATCAGTTATTTGGAGCGTTCTTCGGTTTTGAAGAACATTTATGCTGTCATGGCTGGCATCGCTATGGGCCTGGGCTATGGCGACAATTTCATCTCGGTTTTGGTGTCGAACTGCATCAAGGAAATGTACTACCTGCTTGATCCTCAGAGCGTCAACGACCTCACGAAGTTCTGCCCATCCAATTTCTTTGGGGATTTGTTGGTGTCGTGCTACTCAAGCCACAGCCGCAACCGCCAACTCGGTATGCTCATCGGTCGTGGCAATACGGTAAAGACCGCCTTGAATGAGATGACCATGGTAGCGGAGGGCTATTTTGCCTCCAAGTTGGTGGCCACTCTTTCTGAAGAGCAACGCAAGCAAATGCCCGTCGCTGTAACAGCCTATGGTATTCTCCACGAGAACCGTCCCGTCCGCAAGGCGATGAAGGATTTGGAGGCGTGGTTAAGGTAAAGCCCAACTTATTGATTCAGAAAATAATATAATCCAACAAGGATTCCAATGCCCATCAAGACGGCCAAAAACACCCGCCATGCCGAAACTGGTGCCTTGCCGCCCACCTTGCCTGTCTGCCCGTTCACGGCAAATTGGTAGATTTTGCCCTTGTATCTGAACGAGGAAATCCAAGTCGGGACGAGGAGGTATTTATAAGTGATGTTGCTGTAGAGCGTTGAGAACCTGACGGAATCATAGCAGTTGGCGTGCCAATGCTTGCAGACGTATTTGCCAATGTCCGATTTCAGTTTCGACTTTATGTTTTTTTGGGCGATTTGCCAGCCTTCCTTCAAACCGATGGAATAACGCTCGGCGGTAAATCCAGCCACCACTTTCGGGGAATAGGGTATCAGTTTCGAGAAATCGAAAGGCTCACATTCCTTCACGCCCGAGTCTTCCTGTCGCTTCGAGGCCATGATGGTCACATCGTCGAAAGACTTCTGGAAAATGCCGCTCACATTCCTCCAAGTGGTTTCGATTCGTGTTCTGCCGTCTTTGCTTCTCACGGGTTTGGTGTAGCCAGCTCGAGCCGTAAAGTTGGAGGTGGTTTGTGCGTCGTAAGTCCAATAGGGGAGATACACGCCTTGGAAGGCCTTTCGAAAGACATTTTTCTTGGCCTTTGCCGGAGCGAACCATTTGCCTTTGAGCCATTTGAGAAAGTATAGTCCAGCCTGTTCCTTGGTGATGGAGAAAGGACAGACGGCACCTGGCGAGATGGTGTTTTCGGTAGCGGCGGGCATCACACTGGTGGAGCCGCAGAATGGGCACACGGCGGCAGTTTCCAAAGCATCGTAAATGCTGATGGCGCCGCATTGCTTGCATTGCACTTCCTTTTTTTGTTCGCCCCAGTTGAAGCTCTCGGTGTGTATGGCCGATTCAAAATCCATCTCGCAGATTTCCTTCTCGGTCTCGGCCGAGGGCAGTTCGCACGAATAGCCGCAATACTCGCAGTGCATCATGCCCGTTTTGGGGTTAAAGACGACGGTGGCACCGCAGTTGGGACATTTCTTGTCGGTCTCTTTTTCAGTGGTTTCCGAAAACAACGGTTCTTCTTGATTATTTGACATGGGTGAATGTTTGGTGCAAAAATCCGAAAATTGCATGAGAAAACATGCATTTTTTTGAAAAATTGCACTTTTTATCGCACAAAATCCCGAAAAAACCACAGGTCAACCACAGGCACAACCCGTGTGTAACCAAAACATTTTTGCTGCTCTTGCTGCTCGGGCTGATGGCCGTGCCAAAAGGCAAGAGTTTTTAAATTAATGCAATTTTGCCTTGTCAATACGAATAATTTCTATCTTTGCCTCATAATTATGTAAAACCTTATGTCTATGAACAAGAAAACGCTACTCTTTTTCTTTTTGTTGGCCTTGCTGACCCCGTTGGCCTCCTTTGCCCAAACGATTACAATCTCGGGTAAAGTCATTTCAAGCGACGATGGCTACGGGCTGCCCGGCGTCGCCATTCAGGTGAAAAACTCGTCTAACGGCACCGTGACCGACATGGACGGCAACTACAGCCTGAATGCCGATAGCCAAGACGTGCTGGTGTTCAGCTTCGTCGGCTACAAGACCAAGGAAATCGCCGTGAAAGGCAAAACCAAAATCAATGTCACCCTTGAGGTGGACTCACAAACCCTTGACGATGTGGTGGTTACCGCACTCGGTATCAAGCGACAAAAACGCGAATTGGGCTATGCCACCGAGGAAATCGGCGGCGAACTCATCGCTAAGTCGGGCTCGGGGAGCGTCATCAGTGCCTTGAGTGGTCGCTCGGCGGGTGTGCAAATCATTAACCCGAACGGTGTCGACGGCGGCGCATCGCGTATCACCATCCGCGGCAACAACAGCATTTTCGGCGACAACCAGCCGCTTATCGTGGTCGATGGCGTGCCCATGTCGAACGAAGGCGGTGTCACTTCTTGGAGCGGTGGCCGCGACTGGGGTACGGCCCTCAACAACATCAACCAAGAAGACATCGAGAGCATCGACATCCTGAAAGGCCCCACGGCGGCAGCCCTTTATGGCTCGCGGGGTGGCAACGGCGTGGTGCTCATCACCACCAAGAAAGGTACGAAACAACGCGGCCTCGGCATCAGCTATTCCGCAAGCTTTAAGCTGACAACGCCGTATTTGTATCGCAGGGTGCAAAACAAATATGGTGCAGGCGGCCCCATCACTTTCCACACGCCGACCTTGACGCCCATCGATGGTCTGTATGACGACAACGGCAACCAAGTCTACGAATATCCGGGCATCTACAGCGTTGACAACGGTCCGGCGGGCGAACCCACCAACACAACCTTCGGCTACTATGGCGGTGCCCAAAGCTGGGGTCCCGCGATGAACGGCGAAAGCGTCCTTTGGTGGGACGGTGAAATTCGCAAGTACGACCCCCAACCCGACAACCTGAAGATGCTCTTCAAGAACGGCCACACGATGAACCACAACATCGCCTTCCAGAATGCCGGCGACTTCGGTAGCGTCCGTGTTTCCTTCACCGACTCGCGTACCAACGCCATCATCGACAACTGCAACCTGCGGCAAACGACCGTCAATGTGGGAACATTGATTAATGTGTCGGAGAAAATCAAGGTTGACGTGGCATTCACTTATTTGGACTACTTCCGCCTCAACTCGCCTGAAATCGGTGAGTCGAATAGCAACTTCAACAAGGGTTTACTCTACAGCTGGCCCCGTAGCTGGAAAGGCCTCGAAGTCACGAGCTACGAAAACGAGGACGGCACGATGAACCAGTTCGACGGCTATCCTTACATGTATATCTACAACAGCACGTTCTGGACATTCTACAACAACAACACGACCCTCGACCGCGACAAGATGTACGGTTCGGTGCGTTTGCTTTATGATGTAACTCCTTGGCTCACAGCCAGTGCCAAGGTTGCCTTGGACTGGACGGCCGACAACTACACCACCAAGCACAAGCCCACCACCATCGACGGCATGGCGGGCGGCTATTACTCGAAGAGCAAGTCGACTTCGATGATCCGCGACATGGACTTCCTGATTACCGCCTACAAGGACAAGATTTTCGGCTCGAAGTTCAACGTGCGCCTCTCGGCAGGCGGCGAGCAATATTACGGTTTTCGCGATGGCATCAACGGCACCTCGGGTCAATGGGCCTACGCCAACCTTTACACCATCTACAACTATTCCAACGCCACCGAACGCACTTTTGGCGAGTCGATGTGGGAGAAACAAGTCAACTCGCTTTATGCCTTCTTCAATATGAGCTACAGCGACTGGCTGTTCTTGGATATCACTGGCCGCAACGACTGGTCGTCGACACTGCCCATCACCAACAACAGCTACTTCTACCCCTCAGCCACATTGAGTTTTGTCCCGACCTCGGCCTTCAAGAACTGGAATTGGGGTCCGGTCAATTACCTGAAACTGAGAGGTTCGTGGGCACAGACCGCCAGCGACACCGAGCCCTACCAGCTGACTTACACCTACACTACAGGTTCCTTCGGACATCAGCTTTCGGCCGCTCTGCCGACCGTAGTGCCGCCTTTGGAGCTGAAGCCCCAGCGTCAGCGCAGCTATGAACTCGGTTTCGACATCGGTTTGGGAGCCCGCTTCAACTTGGACTTCACCTATTATAACATCTATTCCTGGGACCAGATTCTTTCCTCGCCGCTCGCTCCTTCGTCGGGTGCCAACAACGTGACCATCAACACGGGCGTGGTGACCAATAGGGGTATCGAGGCCATCATGACCTACGACATTGCACAAGGCAAGGATTACGGCGTGCAAGTCGGCCTCAACTTGGCCCGCAACAGAAACAAGATTGTCGACCTTTCCGGTGCCAACATGTACACCCTGTCTGAGATTTGGGGTTCCAACGGTCCCGCTGTCGCTGTGGAAGAAGGGGAGGAATACGGCACCATCTATGGATGGGATTATGTCTACGAATACACCATGCCCGACGGCACCATTGTGGGTCCGTTCTACGATGCCAACGGCAAACCGATGCCGTTGCTGAACGAAACGGGAACCACTTACCTGAAGACCGACAACCGCGTGCCGATTGGCAACTGCGCTCCTTTGGTGACGGGTGGTATCAACTTGAGGGCTTCCTATAAGAACTGGTCGCTGTATGCTTTGGTTGATGCCAAATTGGGCGGCCAAATCTATTGCGCCTCCTACGTGGTGGCCATGCAAACGGGTCAAAGCCTCGCTACGCTTTATGAACGTGATGGCAACGGTCTGCCCTATTACGAAAACGGCGAACTGTTAGGCAATTACGGCGTCATTTTGCCCGGCTATTGCATCAATACCGAAACGGGCGAAGCCGCTGAAAACGATCATGTGGTGCATTACCTCTACAAATACATGCCCAACTTCGGCGGCTGGGGCAACATCCTCAGCACCCCGGGCATAGTGAACAACACATGGATCAAGATGCGCGAACTTTCGTTGACCTTCGACTTCCCGCGCAAGTGGCTCGACAAGCAGAACTTCTTCAAGCAGGCCTCCATCTCGCTTGTGGGGCGCGACTTGTTCTATTTCTACAAATCCCTGCCCGACAACATCAACCCCGAAGGCACCCAAGGCTCAGGCAACGCCCAAGGCCTTGAATATGCCTCCTATCCTGGTACGCGGTCGTTTATGCTTAACCTTAAAGTCAGTCTCTAAAATCGAAATATCATGAAAAAATATATCATCATCATTTGTGCAGCACTTGCCTTGGTTTCATGTACCAAGAAATTCGAAGAAATGAACCAAGACCCGTTTTCGCCGACGGGCACAACCATCGAGGCGTTGTTTAACGGCGTGGTGAGTTCACTGCAGCAGAGCATGAACGAGCAGTTCTATCTGCAAAACGAGATTTGGTATCCCGAAACAGAGCTCGGCGCCTTGACTTCCGAGGCTTGGGGCAATTCCCAAATCGGGACCTCGAATGTGTGGTCAGACTATTACCTCATGCTGGCCAACATCCGCGAACTGGAAAAACGTTTCGATGCCTACGGTTTGGAGCAAGCCGACACCGCCGTTTGCGACAAGGTGCGTGCCCAGCTCAACGTTTTGAAGGCCTACCAGACCTTTAAGGTCACGGATATTTTTGGCGACATGCCTTATACTCAGGCGGGTCGAATCTGGTCAAATTCCGCTTCGCAGGCCGCCATGAAACCCGAATGGGACACGCAGGAAAGCATCTACAAATCGCTGTTGGAAGAACTGGTTTGGTCGCGCAACCTGCTGCGTACCGACACCGTGGCTACCGCCTTGGGCAACGATTTCTACAAGCTGCCCTACGACGTGCTGCTCAACAACGACTACACGCTTTGGGCCGAGTTTGCCAACTCGCTCATCTTGCGCCACGCCCTGCGTATGTACGACAAAGACCCCAACTATGCCACGCCGCTGTTGGTTGATGCCTACAACTTCATCTACGCGAAGATGAGCACTTCAGGAGGTTCGGCTTTGGGTGGTGGCATCTGCTTGTGGCCCAGTGCGTTGGGTACGAGCTGGGACGTCAATTGGTCGTTCCGCGAGCACAAGCACCTCCGCATGGGCGAAACCATTTGGAGCTGCCTTTCATCGACCGACGACATGGACGGCAGTGGCATCTTCGACTACCGCACCTACCTTTTCTTCGACACAAGCCACAAAAACGACAGTTTCCCCGACGGTGCCTGGCGGCCCTATCCGCAAATCCGCACCCTTGAAACACCCACCGAGGGCGGTTCGCCTTACGCCCAGAGCCGCGACGGCAGCTATACCTTCAAAGGCCCATCGTGCCTCTTTTCGCCGTTCAACTACTACCTGACCCGCGACGAGAAATATGTGCCACAAATCCTTGTTACCTACGCCGACGTGCTCTTCATGAAGGCCGAAATCGAGGTAAGAAACATTGGCGGCATCACGCCTCCGCTTAATGCCGACGAATCCATCCGTTCGGGCGTTTACCAGTCGTTCCTCTTCTGGACCCACATCCCGCAGAACACCAGCCGCTGGACCTATTTCTATACGCCGTACACCAACTATATCGGCAATTTGGATATTTGGTCGTATTGCAACAACATGGCGGCCAATGTGATGAACTATGCCGTGTGGATGAATCCCGAATACGACGGCAGCCAGGAGTTCTACCTGAAGATGATCTACCAGCAACGTTGGCTCAACCTCTTCCGTCAGCCGTGGGAAGCCTGGGCCTTGGCACGCCGCACCCATGCGACGCCCACCACCACCGACCATGTCAAGCTGACCTCGATGCGCATGGAATATCCGCAGAAAGAGATAGAATACAACTATGAGAACTACACCGCGCAATTGGCCCGCATGTCGCACGGCGACACGAGGCAGACCAAGGTGTGGTGGATGGATTTCAGATAGTTGAGGGTTTTTGGGCTGTTGCCCAAGGGCAAGATGAACAAGCACTTGAAGTTATAACCCTTGTAGGGTTCTCTTGCCATGGCAGCCGCCGTTGTGCAGCTACGACGACAAGCGACTGCCGTGGTACGACAGCCCTACAAGGCCGATATGCATCACTTTTGAGGAAGGTGTTTTCGGATAAGGGGTTTTTCAATGCAGAGCATACGAAATCAAATAAAAAGTATTACCTTTGCAGGCAGAACGATTAAAAAATGAGAGTTGATTGCGCACAAAAGGGGATTGCAAATCCCCGTTTCAAGGCCAGCGGATTGCAAATCCGCTGGAACGGGGTAAAATCCAATATTGAAAACAGAAAGGGATGAATATGAGATTTTTAGAATACCTATTTTTCAAATACTATTACTTTCAAGTCAAAGTAGGCAATGGTGACGTTGCCCCATTTTCCACAGTGTTGTTTATGGGTTTCGTATTCATGTTTGTTTTTGCTGACATTTTCAATTTTTACTACTTTTTTATTCCAGGTAGTTCTCCTGATTCATATAACTCAAATAGTATATTGTCTGTTACTACTATAGCAGTTATTGGTTTTTCTTTCATGTTCCTTTACAAAAGAAGATACAAGAAAGTCCTTGAGATTCATGAAACTGAATGGAAAGGCAAGAAGAATCTTGGCGCCGTCCTTTTTGCTGTAGTGCCTTTTATACTATTTGTTGTTGAATTGTTCATCCCTATGAAGGTTTCTCCTTAAACCAAAGAGAATTATAGGTTTACAAATGTCTTAGCATTCATTAAATCGAAACAGCAACGAAAAGACATGAACCAGTGTCCAGTGTTATACCTCTACTTCAATCAATGACAAAATAATGTACAGTGCTGATGTTTTGTTTGGAGGAATTGGATTATTACCTGGAGGTACATGGATAAGCATGTTTTGGTTTTTTGGTGGGAGAGAGCTTGTTTTTCAGTATGGTAATACGATGGTAGAAATGATGAAAAACGGAATGAACCCGGGTTTACTTGAGTACCAACCGTTTAAATAGAAAAAAATGAAAACTACATTAGAATACATGTATTATCGGATAACAAGGTTCTATCGGAAAATATTTGGGATAGAAGAAGCACCGGGGTACTTATTAATCTTGAGTTGCTACGACTGGGGTTTACTAATACTATCTTTGTCATTGCTTTGTTATCTGTTGGTTATCGAGACATTTATTCTTTCTTTCTTTGGAATCAAAATGAATGTGTGGTATGTAATCATTACAGATATTCCTTTTGCGATAGCCTACTTGTTTTCAGATGAGATTCTAAAAAACGACAAGAACCATTTCGATTTATTGGACCAGAAATACAAAGAAGAAAAACTAAAACATATCAAAGGAATTTTAGTAGTTTTGTTTGTGCTGCTTTCTTTGCCCAGTTTTTTAGTTGCGCTTCACTTTTTATAATTATGATGCTTTCATCAATGTAGGGCTCTCACACCATGGCAGCCGCCTTTGCAGCCATGACGACATGCGGCTGCCGTGGTACGACAGCCTTACAAGGCCGATATGCATCACTTTTGAGGAAGGTGTTTTCGGATAAGGTTGTGAAGGAATAGAGATTCACGGAGGGAACATCCGACAATGGTTTTTCAATGCAGAGCATACGAAATTAAATAAAAAGTATTACCTTTGTAGGCTGAACGATAAAAAAATGAGAGTTGATTGCGCACAAAAGGGGATTGCAAATCCCCGTTTCAAGGCCAGCGGATTGCAAATCCGCTGGAACGGGGTTCAAGTGAAGAAGCTTTTGCTGTATATGAAGTAAGAGGAAATGGTCTAAAATGGCAACAAGAAAATTCAATTGAATTAGGAAATTATATTATGGAAAATTTGAGCATTATGACACCTGCTAATAATTCAGTTATTCCTAGCACTAAAACCATAGGTGTATTAAAGTATTTTAAGGGTAGTGCTGGAATTTTACTGGAAATGGGTGGAATTAGTAGTGAAGCGAATAGAAACAACATCATTAACAATTACAGCATTATCGGTCGTGAGATTGCAACAGGTGTGTACCAATATCTCAATAATGGTACAAAACCTCCAACTGCAATTTACAAATGTATTTATTATTAAAACTATGGAAAGAAACATCGTATACATTTTAATCATTATTCTATTTTGCGGATGTAATCATACCGCCAATCAAGTTATTATAGAGAATAATGTTGCCAAAGATAGTAATAATGCTAATAGCACAAAAATTCTTAGTCACACCTATAGAAAAGAAATAATAGTTGCCTTATACATGCTCGGTTGCAATGACCGTTTGAAGATGGATTTGCCCGATAATTATGAAGCAAATCCCTGGAAGTTTGTTTTTCTAGTCGATAGTTTAGCTGATAGCCACGACTATTTTGCAAGAATTGAGGCCAATCTCACTATGGATTCCTTTAGCCAGGACTTGCAAGATAGCATCAGTACTTGGCTCTTTCTTTCAAAAATGATAGATTTTCCATTCTTTTGCGATTTATCTTTTCCCGAAGAAGGAATTATTGACCAGTTGCCACAAACACAACACTTATTGGACAAATATATCAATAGACACATTCAAACTGTTGAAAGTCTTGCATCATCACAAAGGATTTGTTACAATTTTGACATTATCAACTACCTTTTTTCGCTTTCAGACGAAGAGAAACTGGATTTTATTATTGCATATTATACGAAGTTTCAAAATGTTTCAAAGATTGAATAGTTCAACGATGTTTCAACTTTAGCGGATTGCAAATCAGCTGGAACGGGATATTGGTTAACCTGTCGAAGGCTCAATATGTAAATGCCTTGACGAAAGAAGGGGTCGGTATGTTGAAAGTTACGAAGCTAGCGGGAAGAGCATGTTTCGCGGTATCAACTAGTGTTGAGGGCTATGAAATGTAAAATTATAATAAGCATGGTGGTCAAGACTATAATGTTTATTACAAGGGTGGTCTTGATATCGCTATGGGTGTGGTAGGTTTTTGGGGCCTATTGGTTTTGGAATAAGCATGACCTATTTTGTTATCGATGTAGCCACAGACAGTTTTAATGGATGGGGTAAAATCCAATATTGAAAACAGAAAGGGATGAATATGAGATTTTTGGAATATCTTTTCTTCAAGTACTACTACTTTCAAGTCAAAGTAGGGAATGCGGTTATAGCTGAATATACGGCAATCATTTTTATATCTATGGTTGTCGAGTTCATCTATTTGGATATTTTGAGTACTTTTTTCTTTTTTTTCTCGTCAAGCAAGAATTATTCTGAGCCTGGCATACAAAGTGTAATAATTCTGTTTGTATTATCTTTTGTCTTGTTGTATTTTTTGCTGGTACATAAACACAAATATGTTAGGATATTGGGAAAAAACGAGGCAAGGTGGAAAGGGAAAAAGAACATCGGTGCGGTCTTGTTTGCGGTACTCCCATTTGTTGTCTTCTTCGCTGAATTATACATAAAAATGCTGATGAACCAAGGAAGAATCTAAAATACGCACCGTGTTTATCTGTTGCGCGTCACTTTGGAGGACGGGATGGTATTTTCGGATAAGGTGGTGAGGGAATAGAGATTCACGGAGGGAAAATCCGACAATGGTTTTTCAATGCAGTGCATACGAAATCAAATAAAAAGTATTACCTTTGTAGGCTGAACGATTAAAAAATGAGAATTGATTGCGCACAAAAGGGGATTGCAAATCCCCGTTTCAAGGCCAGCGGATTGCAAATCCGCTGGAACGGGGCTTCGTATCTTGCGGTTGACATTTGCTCGTATGCCATTACAGGACAATCCATCGGGGCTAATGTAAATACCTGGTGCGGAAACATAGGGGTTGATTTGAAAACATTTTCAATCGTGTATTAAAGTTTTTCCATCATGTTCGGATATTTGTATTATTGGTTTGCCTGTCATTATTATAAAAAGGCTTACAAAGCTGACCATCCTGTTCATTTTTCTGCTGCTATTGCAGTAGGAGCCATCCAAATTCTTCTTGTGTATAATGCAATCTTGACTTATATGATGTTTTTTCCATTGAATGTTACTTTGAGTAAAACTACTACTGTTGTTTTAGCAATCGCAACAGGAGCAGTCTTTGCTTGGTTTAATTACAAGTATTATGGCGGCAAAATAGAAGTTTTAAGCAAGAAATACAAATCATGTGCCTTAAATGGCAAGTTGAAGGGATGGATGATATTTTTGTTTATGATTGTTGGCCTGTTTTTATTGCTCCCTTTATCAATAAGCTTTGTTGTTAATCGTTGTTTTTGAGATAGCCCGTTCTTCCAAATTTGCAATTCGGAAGCGTCGAACATCAGCATTTGCAATGCGAAAAAAATAGCTGTACGTGGCAGCCGCCCTTGTAGCCATGACGACAGGCGGCTGCCGTGGTACGACAGCCCTACAAGGCCGATATGCGTCACTTTGGAGGACGGCTAATCATTTTAATTCAAAAAGCATTTGTAATTTCGGGAAAACCTTTATCTTTGCCCGCAAAAGGCAACGAATCTTGAAATTATAAATCTATTGTTATGAAAAAGACATTATTTCTCCTTGTGATGATGCTAATGAGCATCGGGCTGATGGCCCAAGTTGAAAAGACCTTCGACTTCAACAACTATGGCGAAGGCCAAATCCTTAACGGTCAAGACGGCTGGTATGTCCGTGTACACAGCGCAGGTAATGGTAGCATGGGTCCCATGTACACCGATTACCTCGGTCATTTCTGGGGCACCACGCCCGAAACTCCCACCGCCGACGAAACCTTAGGTGTGTTTTCACACGCCTCCGGCACGAGCTTTGGCGACATCGCCACCCACGACATCACCCAATACGGCTTCGACTTCTCCAATGGCGGAGTCATCGAGATCGAATGTGACCAGCTGCGCGAGTGGTGGGGCACCCTTTTCGGCATCGGCTATGATGGCGACGGCGACGGCTCTGTGCTTCCTCCCATCATGGCGGCTCCGGGTCATGCCCTCTACGAACCCATCACACCCAACCCCAACAGCACCCTCCCCGACGGCGGCATCTATATGCTCCTCACAGGTAGCGACACCGATCCTCTATTCATCAAGGGTGTGGTGTTGCCCGACAACAATCCGGCCTGCAATTTTCCTGTTCCAGTACCAGAGAAGGAATGGGTTCGTTGGAAGATTTCCATCGACCTTGATGCCAACAACGGAGCCGGTGCTGTCACCCTTTATGGTATGTATGAAAACGTGCCAAACGGCGAGTGGGAAGCCGTGCCGGAATGCCAAGGTGTCACTATTGGTTTGACCCCGGGCAGCGGCGACAAGTTCGACCCCGCAACATGGCATCATATCTTCATGCTCAACAGCGGCTGGTGTGGCTTCGACAACTTCACCGTGCGCCATTTCCCCGGCGGCCTGACGGCCCAGTTCATTGAGTTTGCAGACATCCCTGACCAATTGGTTTACAACGAACCTATCACCCTTGAAGCCTCTGCTACGTCAGGACTTCCTGTGAACTTTGAGGTCGTACAAGGTCCCGCCACCATCAATGGCAACATCCTTACCCTCACCGGTGAAGAAGGTCTCGTGAAAGTGCAGGCCTCACAGCCTGGCGACGGCACACAATGGCAACCCGCCCCTGCGGTGAACCGTTCTTTCTATGTGGTTGACCCCGCAAACTACGCTCCTGAAATCACCATCCGCCGTCCCTACGAAGGCACCAAGGTGTATATGCCCGACTTCCAGAACCCCGTCATGGTGGTGCTGAGTGCCTACATCGACCACGGCAATGTGCTGAAATTCGAAGAAGTGAAATGCAACGTCGACGGACAGGAGCTGCCCATGAAGACAGACTATCCCGACAATCCGGACAACGGCTATTGGTACACCACATGGACGCCCTCGGGTGAAGGCACCTACAATATGACCGTGAGCATCACCCAAACCGGCGGCAAGGTCACAACGGCCTCCAACACCTTTGATGTGACTACCGACTTCGGCGACATCAATGTTTCTGCCCTCAACGGCGAGGTGGTGGTGAACACAACGGTGTTTACCGCTTACGGCGAATATCCCTTCCCGACCCACGTCAATGCTTTCAATGCCATCAACTTGCATTATCTGCACAACTGCGTGAACGGCGACTGCAACACCTACGACCACCAGAGCTACCTCCGCGTGAAAAACTACCGTGGCGAATGGGTGGAGCTTTGCCGCTACATCACCCCGTTCGGTGTGGAATGTGTCGATGACCTTGACGTGACAGACTTCACCTCCGTGCTTCAAGGTCTCGTCGAATTTGAATACTATAGCGAGCAGTATTCAACGGGTCAAGGCTACAACCCCACAGCCATCTTTGAATACACCAAAGGCAAACCCGATTATCCATACGTGGACATGCAGGAGTTGTGGTATGGAAACTATGCATTCGGCGATTACGAGAACTTGTGCCCCATTCCGATGCGTACGGTCGAATTCAACCCTTGTGTCGAAAAAGCCAAGCTGCAAATCACCACTTCGGGACATAACTGGAGCGACACCCAAAACGGTGCCTACAACACGGGCAACGCCGCTGAGTTCTATCATGCTGTACACAACGTCAACATCAATGGCGCCACGATGTTCACACAGGATCTCTGGCAGACCTGCAATCCCAACCCCGCAGGTTGCCAGCCTCAAAACGGTACCTGGACATACAACCGTGCCGGTTGGTGCCCTGGCAGCATGTCAATGGTGTGGGATTATAGCCTCGACGACTATCTCGCCAACGGCCACGCCGATGTGCTTTATGAGTTTGACCCGACCTATGTCGACCAGTGCCACCCCAACTATCCCGACTGCGTGAGCGGCCAGAACAGTTGCCCGGATTGCAACAATTCCAGCAACCCGATTCTTAAGGTTTCCGGCAAGCTGGTGACCTACAGCCATAACACCGACATCCTGACGGAAGTCCCCGAGTTGCCCAATATCGATGCTGAACCTTTCCAAGTGACCATCACCCCCAATCCTGCCAGAGGCCAAATGACCATCACGACGGATTACGAAAAGGGTAAGGCCAGCGTCGTCATCATCAACCCGCAAGGTGCCAAGGTGCGCGGCTTCAGCATGAAAGGCTCCACCACCGTCGACGTCAGCGACCTGCCGTCGGGCATGTATTTTGTCCACGTCATTGGTGGCCAAGTGGTGACGAGGAAGGTGATGATCCAGAATTAAGAACACCAAACCTTCAACTACAAGACCTCCTGTTGGCAACGACGGGAGGTTTTTTATTAACATACCAAAAAAAACCGTAACTTTGCGGCTTCAATTGAGAACAAACAAAAAGAATACAGATATGAAAGTAGCAACATTATTAGGCGAGCGTTTCAAGAAAGCACCAGCCGATTGCGTGTTTGATAGTCAGGCACTTATGGTGCGCGGTGGATATATCAAGTCGGTGGGAAAATAGAAAATATCATCCGCGAGGAGATGGATCGCATCGATGGTCAGGAAGTTATGTTTCCCGTCGTCATGCCGGGCACGCTTTGGCAGGAGTCGGGGCGTTACAACAGCATCGGCTCGGAGTTACTCCGCTTCAAGGACCGCAACGGCATCGACATGGTGCTGGGCATGACCCACGAGGAAGCCGCCGTGCAACTGGCCCGCGACGCCGCGAAGAGCTACACGCAGTATCCTTTCATGATCTATCAGATCCAGACCAAGTTCCGTGATGAACCCCGTTCGCGCGGTGGCCTCATCCGCACCCGCGAGTTCACCATGAAGGATGCCTACAGCTTCCACACCTCTCAGGAGGATTTGGAACAATACTACGCCAAGGCTTACCATGCCTACGACCGCATCTTTGCCCGCTGCGGCGTGCCGCAAGTGGTGGCCGTCAAGTCCGATTCGGGCATGATGGGTGGCCGCGTGTCGCATGAGTTCATG
>CADCML010000003.1 GCA_902802535.1 uncultured Bacteroidia bacterium | reverse complement strand
ATGGTAAACAAGAGCGACAGGTTGTTGGTCAATGGCCGTCCTTCCGACATTAGCATGTTGAAGGACCTCGCCAAAGAATTCATGACCCCGCGTCCAAACGACGAAACCGCTCCTGAGGTGGAACCCAAGACCTTCGGCGAAGGCATTGGCGAAATCCTCACCTCGAAAGGTGTCATCTCACTGCAGAATGACCGCGGTACGTCGTATGCTATGTATATCAGTGTGCAGAATGAGTTGGCACGCGCCTTCAATGAGATGAAGGAAGAACTGGCCCAGAAGACCTGGCACAAGTCGGTTAGCCAACTCAATGAAGATCAAACCAAGGCGCTCAACGAGGCTGTGCCTGTGCGTGTCAGTGAGGCCGAGCCCGTTGACTACAAAAAGTAAAGGAGGATAGAGATATGGCAAGATTCAGAAAAGAAGGAAAGAAAGAAGTGCCGCAAGTGAGCACCTCTTCACTGCCTGACATCGTTTACATGTTGATATTCTTCTTCATGATTACGACCACGATGCGTGATGTCGAACTGAAGGTGAAGGCATCACCCCTGCCGAAGGCTTCTGAGATCCAGAAACTCGAGCACAAGGCTTTGGTGAGCTCCATCTATATCGGCGCACCGCGCGATAGTAAACTCGGTACCGAATCGCGTATCCAATTGGACGATGCCTTCGCCACTCCGGCCGACATCGCCGACTGGATCCAGAAGGAACGCGACTCGCGCAACCCTGCCGACATCCCCTTGCTGACCACGGCTTTGAAGGTGCACAAGGATACCCGTATGGGTGTCGTCACCGACGTGAAGCAGGAACTTCGTAAGGTGGGTGCCTTCCGTATCAATTACACGACACTGAAAGGCAGTGTCTTGGAGAACTAAGTTTCTCCCATCAACAAACCTCATGGGCGGTAACGTAAGTTGCCGCCTTTTTTATGCACCTTGATACAGTTCAAACCCAAAAATCCATATTTTTGCCCATCCATTTGAAAACAGGCTTCATTATGTCCAGACTTTTGGCAACCCTCCTTGTGCTCGTGCTGACGAGCTTTAATTTGTGGGCTCAAATCCCCGACGGTTATTACAGCAATGCCAACGGAAAAACCGGCGATTCATTGAAAGTGGCTTTGCACGAGATTATCAAAGATCATACGACCATCTCCTATCAAAACATTTGGAATGCCTTCTGGAGCACCGACAACAAAGGCAACGGAGTGGTGTGGGACATGTATTCCGACATTCCTAATGGAACTCCACCTTATACTTTTTCCATTGGCCAAAACCAATGCGGCGAATACGAGCAGGAAGGCGACTGCTACAACCGTGAGCACTCGTGGCCCCAGAGTTGGTTCAATGGCAACGACCAAACCATTCCAAGCCGCGACTTGCACCATGTCTTTCCTTCTGACGGCTTTGTGAACGCCCAAAGGAGCAATTATCCTTTCGGTGAGGTAAACAACGCGTCATGGACTTCGCAAAATGGCTCGAAGTTAGGCAGTTGCAAGTCCTCTTTGGGCTATTACGGCATCGTTTTTGAGCCTATCGATGAGTACAAGGGCGACTTCGCTCGCGCCATTATGTATATGAGTGTGCGCTACTATGGCGAGGATTCCGACTGGAGCACGAGCGGCATGACCAACAAATCCAACATCAAGGACTGGGCTATCACAATGTTGTTGGACTGGAGCGACAATGACCCTGTCAGCCAGAAGGAAATCGACCGAAACAATGTCATTTACAGCGACTACCAGCACAACCGAAACCCTTTCATCGACTATCCGGAATACGCCCGCATGATTTGGGACCCAAATTGGCACGGAGGCATCGGTGGTTATGAGAAAGTGACCAGTTCTGAGGAACTTACCAATGGCAATTATTTGATTGTGTATGAAAACGGGAACCTCGCTTTTGATGGAAGCTTGGACGCTTTGGATGCCGTTGGCAACACGATTGGAGTCACGATTTTTGCGAACAACATCGAGTCAAATAGCAGCACAGATGCCTCCGTCTTTACGATTACCGCCAAATCTGGTGGGTATTCCATCAAGAGCGCAAGTGGTTTATATATCGGCAATATTAGCGATGGCAATGCGTTGAAGACAAGCCCAACCGATGACTATGTGAATACGATTTCCATTATTGATGGCAATGCGGACATTGTTTGCAGTTCGAGCCATTTGAGGTACAATGCGTCTAATAATCAAACTCGTTTCCGATACTATAAGTCAAGTTCATATACTAATCAGCAAACCATCCAGCTCTACAAAAAGATTGAGGTTTACGGCATTAATCTTGCCGATGTGGAAAACGGCAGTATCAGTGCTGATGAGGAGGAAGCCATTGAAGGCACCACCATCACCCTTACAGCTACTCCCGACGCAGGTTATGAACTCGACCATTGGACGGTCAGGGATGCCCAAAACAACGCTGTTACGGTCGACAATAACCAATTTGTGATGCCCGCCAGCGATGTCACGGTGGGTGCGGTGTTCGTTTATGTCGGGTTGCCTTTTGAGCAGCAGTATTATTTGGTCACTTCCACCGACCAACTCGTGACTGGAAGGACATATTTGATTGTGAATATTTCGGCTGGAAAAGCCTTGGGGAAAACCCAGAACACCAACAATCGTGCTGCCGCAGCAGTCACGATCAGCAACAATGTCATTGCAAGCATTGGCAGCAACGTTTGCGAATTGACTTTGGGCGGACAAAGCGGTGCTTGGACTTTCTATGATGCCAATTGGGGCAATAATGGTGGGTATCTCTATGCCGCTGGTACTGGTAATAACAATTCTCTGAAAACACAAACCGATCTGACCAATGCCGGAAAATGGACGATTGCCTTGAATGGGAATAATCAGGCGACCATCAAAACCATTGATTCCAATGTGAATAGGCATACCATTATGTATAATAGTTCAAGTAACATATTCTCTTGTTATGCCTCAGGTCAGCAGGCGGTTTGCCTTTTCATCCGCAGCGAGGAATACGACCACACCGAAAGTGAAACCATTGCTACGATTTTCTCTTTCGACAAGCACATTGTCGAGAGTGGTGTCACACTTACGGTCAGCGGTACGGCTACCTGCAACAATGCCAATCAATTGGTTCTTGAAGATGGGGGACAACTCATCCACCATAATGCCGGCGTGATGGCCACGATGAAGAAAGGTGTCAACGCTTATTCGGGCAATGACGGTTGGTACACCATTGCTTCGCCTTTCATTTCGTATGCTCCTGCCGGGACGATGACGGGCGACGACTACGACCTTTATGCCTATAACGAAGGCGGCACTTTGGAATGGGAGAACCATAAACAGGGGAATGGTTTCAGTATGGTTTCAGGCCAAGGCTATCTCTATGCCCATAATCCTGCCACCACTTTGCGCATGACTGGCACGTTGAACAACGGCAATGTGGAGCAAACTGTGCAACTGGGTTATGCCAATACTGTCAATCCCATCCGCGGCTTCAACTTGCTAGGCAACCCTACAGCGCATGACATCAGTTTTGAGAAGACAGAAAGCGTTTCAGACGGCTATTATTATCTCAATAACAATGAGGATTGGGTTTATACCACAGCTGCCACAGTTCCAGTGGGTTACGGTTTCTTGGTGAAGGCCAATGCTGAAAACCAGACGGTGACACTTAATCCGCAAAACAATAGAGGCGAAAGCCCTGTGGAGGACCAATACCTTTGCGTCAGCGTGGGGGAGGAGAAGGCTTATGTCAAGCTGAACAAGGGTGTCAGTATGCCACTGCTGAGCATGAAGGGGCAACATTCAAGTCTCTATTTCCTTAGTGAGGGCAAACCATTTGTAATGCTGGTGCGCGATGGTGTCAATGTCTTGGACCTATGTTTCGAATCGCTTTGTGACGGGACACAGACCCTTACGGTGGATGTCCAAGGCCTCGGTCTTGACTACCTCCATCTCATCGACAAATTGACGGGTGCCGATGTAGATCTCCTCTCTCCGTCATTAACTCCGTTGAATGCAGAGCATTTGCGAGTGGAGCGAAACAATCCAGGACAACCCGCCACCTACACCTTCACTGCCAAAACTACAGACGACGTTTCTCGGTTCCGTTTGGTGTTCAAGGCTCAGTAGGTTTTTTGGACTGACAAAAATAGTAAAGGTCTTTACAATCGGTATATTTACTTTTTTCCTATTTTTGCAGCAGAATTGCAAAACAGGAAAATCATGACGTTTACTCCTACGAAATATCAGCTGCAAACCGTGGCCACAGGCCGTGTTTTCAGCGACGAAGGCTGGACTTTGGACGACAAGCAATGCGACAAACCGAGTATGGTGCGTCCTGTCTACGAGAAGAAACAACTTACCGTCAAGGAAGGCGAGGGCTTGGGTCTTTACCGTTACGCCGACTGGCTGCCCATCAAGACGATGTTGCAAAACCCTTCAGAACCTGTTACTTACAAGAGTGAAAAATTAGCCCAACGATTGAGCTTAGATAACTTGTACATCACCTTCAACGGATGGTGGCCTGAACGCAATGCGTGCATGACGACCTGCTCGTTTAAAGAGATGGAAGCTTATTCGGTGTGTGCCCGATTGGGCGACGAGTTGAAGGACAAGGTGCTGGTGGTGGCCTCGGCAGGCAACACCGCTCGCGCTTTCGCCAAGGTGTGTTCCGACAACGGCATCCGTCTGCTGCTTTGTGTTCCACAAGACAACATCAAGGCACTGTGGTTCGACAAGCCGTTGAATCCCTGCGTGAAACTCATCACCACCGAATCGGGTAGCGATTATTTCGATGCCATCAACCTCTCGAATGTGGTTTGTGAGTTGGAAGGGTATTTGGCCGAAGGCGGAGCCAAGAACATCGCCCGCCGCGATGGCATGGGCACCACGATGATGTCGGCCACGACCTTCATTGGCCGCACTCCTGATTTCTACTTCCAGGCCGTTGGCAGCGGCACGGGTGCCATCGCCGCTTGGGAGGCCAATTTGCGTTTCATTGAGGATGGCCGTTTTGGTACCCACAAGGCTCGCTTGATGGTGTCGCAAAACAAACCTTTTGTCCCGATGTACGACGCTTGGCGTGCCGACTCGCGCCCTATGCTGCCATACGATGCCGACCAAGCCCGTCGCGATGCCGCTGAGATTTGCGCTCCCGTGCTTTCCAACCGCAAACCGCCATACAGCCTTGCCGGAGGACTTTATGATGCGCTGAAGGACACCAACGGCGACATCTTTGCCGTCAGTAATGCTGAAGCCAATGCTGCAAAGGCATTGTTTGAGGAAACCGAGGGCATCGACATTTACCATGCCGCAGCCGTGGCGACAGCCTCATTGCAGCAAGCCATCGAAAAGGATGTGGTGAAAACGAATGATGTGGTGATGCTCAACATCACGGGCGGCGGCGAAAGTCGTTTCCTCGCCGAACACAGGATTTTCAACCTGTTACCAAGTCACATCTTCAGAATCGGCTTCACGAAAGAGGAAGTGGCGCGGGTGCTGATGGAGATGAAATAAACGCCAGGTTTCAAGTCGCTTAAGTCAAGTTGAAGAGCGTTTCCGTTGGCGGAGACGCTCTTTATCATTTTTCCTGTTTCGTCAAACACGTTGACGTGTCGCAAATCCTCTGCCTCAACAGTTACGAAATTGATGGCAGGATTAGGGAAAACATTGATTATCGGCATGTTGCTTTCCGATATGCCAGTGGGGTCGAGCGGTGTCACCCAGAAGGTCACCATGGCCGTGTTGCAATTGCAAGGGATGGTCATCATGATGTCGAGCCAAGCCACCGTGCCAGGCTCCACTTCGGGGCGTAGTGTGGCGTAGATGGTCACTTCGACGGTCTCGTCAGGCTGTGTGGCAATGGTCATCCCACTGACACCGTTGGCATAGCAACTGAAGTCGGTGAAGTACTCGTTGGAGGGATGCATGGAGACATCGACGGGGTCGTAGCCCGTGTTGTGGACGAGATAATGGAAGACGGCCTGGGTGCCAGGATACATTGATGTATCGCCTGTAATTGGTTCAGCCTCAAAGCTATATTGTTCCACCATGTCAATCTCGATGTCGTCGATGGTGAGATAAGCGTCGCGGTTGTCGCCGATGGCGCGGATGCCGATATAATGACAATCGGGGGGAATTGTTTCCACAAAAGCGGAAATCCGTTCATATTCGCCGCCTTCGATGGTCGTGGAAAAGAATTGCGTGTGCATGTCATCGGGATGGGGCGCGCTGCCGGCCCAGATTTCAAACTGGAAACTGCCGTCGGTAATCGCCCACAGCGTGAAGCGGTATTTCATGCTCTCAATCAGGTACATGGGCATGTACATCCACGAGTCTTGAGCGTTACTGAAAGCATACCAATTGCCCGTATGCGGCATTCTGCTGTGGTCTTTTTCGAGGTAGCCGCAGAGCCAGGAATTGTCGTCGCAAGTCCAGCCGACGGGCTTTTCGAGGTCGTGGTTGGCGTATTCGAAGCCTTCGTTGAGAACGTTGCCTGCCATGGCGAGTGTTGTGGTCAGACAAACCAATAGCGTTAAGATAAGTTTTTTCATGAGGTTCAAATTTGAAGCAAAAATAGGAAAAATCTTGTTGAAATCGCTTGTGAAACCCAAAAATTCCGTATCTTTGAGCGTTTTTTGAAAGCACCTTATTATTGATATGCCCCACATCTTTAGTAATATGGTTTACTTGAACATCAAGGAACGCGACCGTTTCTGAGCACCTTCTCAGGAAAGTGTCCCGTTTTTCTTTTCTGAATCAATAGCTTTCAAATTATCCAAACATTAAATATTTCAATATTAAATCTTTAAATCAAACAATATCATGGAATTACCATTTGCAGAAGCGTGGAAAATCAAGATGGTTGAACCTATCAAGAAATCCACCCGCGAACAACGCGAAAAGTGGCTCGAAGAGGCCCACAACAACATCTTCATGCTGAAATCGGATTACGTCTACATCGACCTGCTGACCGACAGTGGCACCGGTGCCATGAGTGACCGCCAGTGGAGCGCGATGATGATGGGCGACGAGAGCTATGGCGGTGCTCGTTCGTTCTATCACATGAAAGACACCATCACTGAAATCACTGGTTTCGAATTTGTTATCCCGACTCACCAAGGCCGCGCCGCCGAGAATGTGTTGTTCTCATATCTCGTAAAACCTGGACAAGTCATCCCGGGCAATGCCCATTTCGACACCACCAAGGGCCATATCGAGAGCCGCAAGGCCTTTGCCATCGACGTGACCGTGCCCGAAGCCTACGACACCCAACTTGAAGTGCCTTTCAAGGGCAACGTCAGCCTCGAGAAATTGGAGAAGGTGCTGAAAGAGAACAAGGGCAACGTGCCGTTCTTTGTCCTCACCGTGACGAACAATACCGTTGGCGGTCAGCCCGTGAGCATGAAAAACATCCGCGAGACCTGCGAATTGTGCCACAAATACGGTGTGCCGGTCAACATCGACAGTGCCCGTTTCATTGAGAATGCCTACTTCATCAAGACCCGCGAGGAAGGTTATGCAGATAAGACCCTGCGCGAAATCTGCAAGGAGATGTTCAGCTATGCCGACTCGATGACCATGAGTGCCAAGAAAGACGGTCTCGTCAACATGGGCGGCTTCATCGCCACCAACAAGAAGGACTGGTACGAAGGTGCCAAGTTGTTCTGCATCCCCTTCGAAGGCTTCCTGACATACGGCGGCATGAACGGCCGCGACATGGACGCTTTGGCCGTCGGTCTGAAGGAAAACATTGAATTTGAGATGGTTGAGACCCGCATCAAGCAGGTGCATTATTTGGCTGCCAAACTCGATGAATACGGTATTCCTTACCAGCGTCCTGCCGGTGGTCACGCTATTTTCGTCGATGCCGACAAGGTGTTGACCCAAATCCCGAAGGAAGAGTTCCCCGCCCAGACCTTGACCTGCGAGTTGTATCTTGAAGCTGGCATTCGCGCCTGCGAAATTGGTTACGTCCTCGCCGACCGCGACCCGGTCACCCGCCAGAACCGCTTTGGTGGCAACGACTTCGTGCGCCTCTGCATCCCGCGCCGTGTATACACCAACAACCACATGGACGTGATTGCTGCAGCCCTGAAGAACGTCTACGACCGTCGCGACAGCATCAAGCGTGGCCTCGAAATCACTTGGGAAGCCGAACTGATGCGCCACTTCACCTGCCAGTTCAAGAGATTGGGCTGATTCTGAAGCGCAAACGATTATGATTCGGGGAGGCCGAAGATTCGGCTTCCCCGAATTGTTTTGTCACAAAACAGCCACAATTAGGAAATATTGTGTAATTTTGCGGCATTATGACCACCGCTTCAATCATCATCAGCATCCTCTACATTCTCTGCCTGACCACAGCCGTGGCAACACGCTCGGTGGGCTTGGTCGCGGTTGACGACAAACCGTCGCAGCGATGGCTCGTTTCTTTGGTTTTCGGTGTGTCGCAAGGCTTGATGGCACTTGTCGGCTATTACTTAGGCAAATTGTTGTCACACTTGTTTGTCGACGACTTCGCGCCCTATCTGGTCTTCGCCATGATGCTTGTGGTGGCCGTCAAGTTGTTCGTCGACTCGATGCGCATCCTCAAAGGCAAGATGATGTACACCGTCAGCAAGGAATGGGATTTCATCCTGCTCTCCATCATGGCAGCATTCAATACGCTATTGATGTCGTTCATGGGCTTCTGTTTCCTACCTTTCGGCCGATGGTTCTTTCTTGTCGTGGCAGCGGCAGGCTTCCTGTGGTCGTTTTTCGCAGCTCGCATCCCTTTCGAGCCCAAGATGATTCGCAAGCTGAGTTTCGTTGAGTTCTCGGCGGCGGTATTCCTCTTCATCATCGCGATATTGTATTTGTTTACGGATTTGATGATTTAAGATTTAAGGATTTAAGATTTAAGGATTTAAAATTCCATGAAAAAAACAGTTTTCTTGTTTATAGGTCTAATTTTCGCGCTGATGGTTTCAGCGCAGCCAGCCAACTACTACAATTCTGCCAACGGATTGACAGGCAATCAGTTGAAGGTGGCTTTGCACAATATTGTCAAAGGGCATACTCAGGTTTCCTACAGCAACCTGTGGAGCGCTTTCTGGAGCACCGACAACAAAGGTAACGGTGTGGTGTGGGATATGTATTCCGACAAGCCCAACGGCAACCCGCCTTACATTTATCACCTCGGCCAAGACCAATGTGGTCAATACGATAGCGAAGGCGACTGCTACAATCGCGAGCACTCGTGGCCTTCGAGTTGGTTCAATGACCAATCGATTCCGCGTTCCGACTTGCACCACATCTTTCCTGTAGACGGTTACGTCAACAACAAGCGTGGCAACAATGCCTTTGGTGAGGTCGGAGCAGCATCATGGACTTCACGAAACGGCTCAAAATTAGGTACTTGCAAGACCTCTGGCTTTTCGGGAACGGCGTTTGAGCCTATCGACGAATACAAGGGCGACTTTGCCCGCGCTTTGATGTATATGAGCGTGCGCTACTACAGCGAAGACGGCGGTTGGGGCTCAAGCGACATGACCAACAAATCGGAAATAAAACAGTGGGCCATCAATATGCTGATGCGCTGGAATGAGCAAGACCCTGTGAGCGACAAGGAAAAAGAACGCAACGAGACCATCTACAACGACTACCAGCACAACCGCAACCCCTTCATCGACCATCCAGAATATGCCCGCATGATTTGGGATCCAACTTGGAACGCCATCGAGGAAGTTACCGGGACGGTTTGCCTGTTTCCGAATCCCGTTGAAGCCGGGCAAACCCTGCATGTAAGCGGAAACACCAACCAGTTTGATGCTATTGTCCTCTGCGATTTGAGTGGCCGTAAGTTGCTCAAAGCCACTGGTAATGCTGTCGGCGATTTCACCATGACGCTACCCTCCGATTTCAGCAGAGGTTGTTATATCGTCAAGCTGATGCGCAACAATTCCGTGGTGAAGTACGAGAAATTGTTGGTGAAATGATTACATCATCTTCTTGTGCCTGAAATAGATATAGAATCCAGCCGCCACCACTGTCATAAATCCCATTATGGCCCAGAATGCCCAAGGGAACTCCTGTAACGGCAGGGCAACGTTCATGCCATAAAGGCCCGTGATGAAGGTCAAAGGCAGGATGATAGTCGAAACGAGGGTCAGGATTTTCATCGTTTCGTTGGTCTTGTTGGTCTGCATCGAGTCGAAGGTCATGGAGAGACCCTCAATCAATTCTTCGTAATCCTCGGTCATGTCCCACACCTTTTGTAGGTAGTCGAGGATGTTGCCCCAGTAGTCTTCCATGTACTCCACATCGTCTGTGAAGCCACGCACTTTGCCCGTTTCGAAGAGGTGGAAGAGCCTCAACTGCGGCTTGAAAATGGTGTTGATGAGGATGAGGTTCTTGCGCGTCACGCTGATGCGTTCGATGATTTTCACCTGTTTTTCCTGCAGTAACTCGCGATTGATTAACTCGACGTCCAAGCCGACTTTGCGCAACAGGTACACCGATTCAGTCATCAGTTTTTCGAGGATGCGGTAGAGCAGGGTGTCGGAGGTGCGGATGTTCATTTCCTCCTCGTTTTGGATGCGCTCTTCGTATTCCTCAAAGAGTTGCGACACGCCCCAAGGGTTCTTCTCGATGGAAATGATGTAGTCCTTGCCCCAGAAAATCTTCACTTCCTTGATTTTCACGAACTTGTTCTGACGGTCGAAGTTGGGGAAGTGGAGGATGAGGAAATAATAATCGTCGTAGATGTCGATTTTCGGGCGTTGGTTGACGGATTTGCAGTCTTCGATGTCCAAAGGATGGAAGTGAAATCGGTCTTTCAGGAATTCAAAGTCTTCCTCGGTTGGGTTGTTGAGATGACGCCAAGTCAAGTTCCCGATTTTCAGGCTGTTAATCATAGGCCTTCCCCCTTTCTTTAAAAGTGAATACTGTGTTTACATCGGCGCAAATATTTTTCGCGCCGCGAAAATAGGGATTTTTGTTGAAAGAAAGGGCAAAAACCTCAAATTATTTCCACTCAAAAGTTTCAATCAAGTGGTCGATGTCCGCGCGGATGAAGTTGATGACGGGCTGCATCGAGTCGTTGTTGGGCTGGAAATTGAAGTAGAGGGCACCGCGGACGAAGTTGCGGGTGCTGTCGGTCAGGTAGAATTGCATCGGGGTGGCCACGCCTTTGCCGTCCATCTCAATGAAGAGGCCGTAAACATCATGTTCTTCGTTGACAATCAGGCTGTCGCGCACGCCATTGGCCTTTTGTAGGTGCTTGGTGACCATGGTATGGACGTCTTCCAAATACTCGCCTAAGTTGCCGTCCACCGACTTGTGTGTCAAGTGGATGGAGCCTTTGAAATCGGGCATTTCGATGTTGACCCAGTTCTTTTCGTCGGGCGAATAGGGGTCGTGTGTGATAAGGGCGTATTGCGGGCACTCGAAACTGTAGCGTTCTATGGTGTCCACTTTGGCGTAGGCTTTTTCGGGCAGGTCGATGCGGAAATAGCCGCGCGGCTTGGGCAGATAGTTGTCGTCGTCGTCGCACGAAATGGCGCCTAGGACGATGGCCAAGGCCGCAAGCAATATGGATATCTTATTCTTCATCAAATATAACTTTCACTTCCTTGATGCGTTTCGTGTCGGCATCGGTAATCTCCATGTGGAACTTCTCGAAGTTGAACTTGAACCCGATTTCAGGGATGCGTCCCTCAATTTCGAGAATGAGTCCGGCCAGGGTTTCAGCTTCGCCTTGCATGGGTTCGAAATAGCCTTCATCCACGCCGAATACCTTGCAGAAGTCGACGATACTGGTCTGAGCTTTAAAGAGATAGCTGCCGTCGTCAAGCTTCTTGTAGTGTTCCTCTTCGGTGACTTGGTCGAACTCATCGTTGATTTCGCCCACGATTTCCTCGATGACGTCCTCCATCGTAATCAGGCCTGAAGTGCCGCCATATTCGTCCACCACGATGGCGATGTGGATTTTCTTCTCGCGGAAGTCCTGAAACAGGTCGTTGATCTTGCGGTTTTCGGGCACGAAGAACGCGGGTCTGACGAGTTTCTGCCACTCATAGGATTGCGCGTCAAGGTAGGGGAGGAGGTCTTTCACATAAAGGATGCCGGTCATCTTGTCCAACGTCTCGTCATAGACGGGAATCCTCGAGAATCCGCTCTTGATGACGATGGCCAGCATTTCGGTGAACTCCATGCCTTTCTCCACGCCGATGATGTCGACGCGCGGAATCATCACGCCGCTCACCTCTTTTTCGCTGAAAGAGGCAATACCTTTCAGCATTTGTTTTTCTTCCAGCGGGGTCGATTCCTCGGTGGCGATGTCGACGGCGGTCGAGAGGTCTTCCATCGAGATTTCGCCCTTTTTCTTTTCCAAGTGCTTGTCCATGAACGAAGTGGAGTTGACCAAAGGCTTGCTCAACGGCTTGAATAATCCGATGAGGAAACGCAAAGGTCGAGCCATGAATCGGGCCACTTTGACGGGACGCTTGCTGGCGTAGATTTTCGGCGTGATTTCGCCGGCGATGAGGATGAGGGAGGTGACGATAACCACTTCCAAGAAGAAGGCCGCCACGGGGTAGTTGGCCATGTCGAACAGCTGCGCCATGATGTAGGTCGACAGCAGAGTGATGGTCACGTTGACGAAGTTGTTGCCAATCAAGATGGTGGCCAACAGGGTTTTAGGCTTTTCACGGAGTTTGAGCACAAGTTTGCTCTTGGCGTCGTCGCGCGATTCCAAATCGTCGACGTCGGCAGGCTGGAGTGAGAAAAACGCCGTTTCGCTGCTCGAAATTAGGCCAGAGGCGATAAGGAGCAGCAAAAGTACAACCAGTCCAATAATGGCGTTGACGGTAAATCCAGTGAAAAAGTTGTTTGAAACAACGGTCAGGAGTCCTATGAGAGGGTCAGGGTCGGGTGTTTCCAAAATCGTATCATTTATGTTTTGCGCGGCAAAATTAGAAAATTATTCTGACATGGCGCATAATTCCGTTAAAATGGCAAGTCGTTGCCTTCGTCGGGTGCGGTTGGGTTGCTTTGTGGCATGTAGCCTGGTGTGGGTTCTGGGGCGGGGGTGTAAGGCTGGCCGTAGGACGACTGTTGGACGGGGCGTGCGGGTGCCATCTGCATCATCTTGTCGGCGATGACCTCCGAGATATAGCGTACAATTCCTTGCTGGTCAGTGTATTGGCGGTTGCGCAGCTTGCCTTCCACATACATGAGGTCGCCCTTCGAGTAGTTGCGGCGGCCATCAGCGATGTCGTTGGCCAGGTTGCCAAAAACCACGATGTTGTGCCAGTCGGTTTGTTCCACCCAATTCTGCTCACGGTCGCGGTAGCGCTCGGATGTAGCCAAGGTTGCTGTGATTTTGCGGTTGCCGTTGTCGAAAGTAGTCACTTCGGGGTCTTTCCCGAGTCTGCCTATCAAGATGACTTTGTTTAAGCTTGCCATGTTGCTGTCTTTTTAAGAGTTTAAGTGTTTAAGTATAAGTCGATTAAGCGAGGGATGGGGAAGCTACCCAATTCCGTTTCACGGGCCAAAATTAAATCTTTTGTTTCAATCTGCAACAATTTTTGTTCAAGTTTTATTTCGATGAACTGGGCAAGGATGGTGCGATGGGTCAGTTTGTGGGTGAAAGTTGGTGAAACCTTGATGATGGTAAAATGTTTGTTTTCAATGAGATGAACGAACTTTTCCGAACTTATGACTTCTTCCACCGTCATCGGCTGTTCGCTTTCAATGCACGGAAAATCGTAAAGGTTTTTCCAGATGTCGTCATCGCTGCGTTTGTGGAGGTAAATGCTGCCTTCAATTCTGATAACCAAATAGTTGAAATACCTAGTCGTGACTTTCAGCTTTTGCAGTTTCACGGGACGTTGCATCACGGTTTGGTGGGCGAAGGCGAGGCATTGGGCTTGCAGCGGGCACAGCAGGCAGTTGGGATTTTTGGGCGTGCAGTGCAACGCGCCGAATTCCATCATGGCTTGGTTGTGGAGGCTGGGTTGCTCGCGGTTGAGGAGCTCGTCGGCGAGGCGGGCAAAGAGTTTTTGCCCCTCATTAATATTAATAGGTGTATCGATGTCGTAGAGGCGGGCCAACACGCGATACACATTCCCGTCAACCACGGCATGGGGCAGGTTGAAGGCAATGGAAGCAATGGCCGCAGCCGTATAGTCGCCGATGCCTTTCAGTTTTCTGAGCTGCTCGAAATCGGCGGGGAACGCTCCGCTGTATTGCTTCACGACCTGTTTGGCGCACGTATGCAGGTTGCGGGCACGCGAGTAATAGCCGAGCCCTTGCCACATTTTCAGCACTTCCTCTTCGGAGGCGGCGGCAAGGTCGGTTACGGTGGGCCATTTCCCGACGAAGCGGAGGTAGTATTCCCACCCCTGATTGACCCGTGTTTGTTGCAGGATGACCTCTGAAATCCACACCTGATAAGGTGTCGGGTCGTGTCGCCATGGCAGGTCGCGACGGTTTGCGGCGTACCAATTAATTAAGGTGTCTTGTATGTGATTCATCGCCTTTTTGCTGCGAAATTCTTTATTTATAACTCATTAGAAGAAAAAAAATTGCATTAATTGGGTCTACGTATCGAAAATGTTCGTACCTTTGCCGCAAATTTACAACAAACATAATAACTAACTATAAAATAAGAGAAAAAATGACTAAAGCAGAAATCGTTGCTGAAATCGCAAGCAAGACCGGCATTGAAAAAGGTGCTGTCCAGAATGTTGTTGAAAATTTCATGGAAGTTGTAAAGAGCTCCATGGCCAAAGGTGAAAACGTTTATTTGAGAGGCTTCGGCAGCTTCATCATCAAGACGAGAGCTGAGAAGACTGGCCGTAATATTGGCAAGAACATCGCCATCACCATCCCGGCCCATAAGATTCCGGCCTTCAAGCCTGCCAAGACCTTCATGAACGCTGTCAAGTAAGAAACAACTAGTAAAATCCTTATACTATGCCAAACGGTAAGAAACACAAAAGACACAAGATGTCGACACACAAGCGCAAAAAACGCTTGAGAAAGGACAGACACAAGAAGAAATAAGCTCTTCTTGAGCCTAAACAAGAATGATAACACAGCGTCGGTGAAATCCCGATGTTGTGTTATTGTTTTATCAATCAAATTGTTAACCCCAAAGTAAAACACTATGTCTGAAGAACAACAGCAAGAGGTTGCATTGGAAGAGAAGACAGTGACGCGCGATTTGGTCATCAATTCGCACGCTTCGGAGGTTGACATCGCTCTTCTGGAGGACAACATACTTGTCGAACTTCACAGAGAAAAGACCAACAACCAGTTTGCGGTTGGTGATGTTTATTTGGGCAAGGTGAAGAAAATCCTGCCGGGCCTCAACGCAGCCTTTGTTGACGTGGGCTATCCCAAGGAGGCCTTCTTGCACTATCTCGACCTCGGCATGCAGGCCAGCTCGCTAATCAAGTACAAGAAACAGGTCGTGGCCGGCGACGATGTGGCCATGGACAAGCTCAAGCTTGAGCCCGACCTGCCAAAGAACGGCAAAATCGGCGATTGGCTTGCTGTGGGCGACCTGTTGCCCGTGCAAATCGCCAAAGAGCCCATCCACACCAAGGGACCGAGAATTACGGCAGAAATCTCGTTTGCAGGCCGTTACCTCGTCCTCGTCCCCTTCTCCAACCGCATTTCGGTATCGCAAAAAATCCGCAGCAGCGAGGAACGCAACCGCTTGCGCCGACTGATCCAGAGCATCAAGCCCGCCAACTACGGCGTCATCATCCGCACCGTCGCCGAAGGCAAGAAGGTGGCCGACCTTGATGCCGACCTTAGGTCACTCATCTCCAAATGGGAGCAATGCACCATTGAGATGAAGAAGATGACCAACTTCGGCAAGATGGTTAGCGAGATGGACCAAACCAGCGTCATGCTGCGCGATTTGCTCAACGAGTCGTTCAACAACATCCATGTGAACGACGAGAAACTCTATGAAGAAATCCAGAACAACATCAAGGCCTTCGCACCGAAAAAGGCTGAAATCGTGCAACTTTATAAAGGCAAGGACCCCATCTTCGACTTTTATAACGTCACCAAGCAAATCAAAGGCTTTTTCGGTCGCGTGGTCACCATCAAAAACGGTGTCTACCTCATCATCGAACACACCGAGGCCATGCACGTCATCGACGTCAACAGTGGCCATCGCTTGAACAAGGAGAACTCGCAAGAGGACAACGCCTTCGAGGTGAACGTCATGGCCGCCAAGGAAATCGCCCGACAGCTGCGGCTGCGCGACATGGGCGGCATCATCATCGTCGACTTCATCGACATGCATGAAGCCAAACACCGCAAGGAACTGTTTGACGTGCTGGTTGAAGCCATGTCGCACGACCGCGCCAAGCACAACATTCTGCCCGCCACCAAGTTTGGCCTCATCCAAATCACACGACAGCGTGTGCGTCCTGAGACCGAGGTGCAAGTGCAGGAGAAATGCCCCGTCTGCGACGGTGAAGGCAAAATCCGCCCCGCCATCCTCTTCATCGACGAAATCGAAAACCACCTCAAGTACCTCCTCGTCGACCAGAACGAGAATCATCTGACCTTGCAGGTGCATCCCTTCATTTATTCTTATCTCTGCATAGACGGGCTGTTTTCGATTCGTCGCAAATGGATGAAGAAATACGGCAAGAAATTCAAGGTGCAGTCGATGCCCGAGTTCCACATGCTGCAGTACAACTTCCAAAACGCCAACGGCGACGACATCAAGCTCTAAAGGAGATTCCTGAGCCTGCCAAAGGAAGTGCTGCCACAAAAAAACCTCGAAAAGCCTGCTCTTAGAGCGGGCTTTTTTTCTTACTTTTGCAACCAAATTCTAGAACTATGGCAAAAGACATCGTTTTGAGCGGCATTCGCCCCACAGGAAACCTTCACCTTGGCAATTATTATGGCGCCGTGCGCAGTTTTGTGAAGATGCAGGAAGACTACAACTGCTACTTCTTCATTGCCGACTGGCATTCGTTGACCACGCATCCCACGCCTGAAAACATACAGAAATCGGCCCGCACTATCTTGGCCGAATACCTCGCCTGCGGCATCGACCCTGAAAAGGCCACCATCTACATCCAAAGTGATGTGCCTGAGACGATTGAGTTGTATCTCTATTTCAACATGAACGCCTACATCGGTGAGCTGGGCCGCGTGACGACCTTCAAGGAAAAGGCTCGCCAACAGCCTGATAATGTGAACGCCGGCCTCTTCACCTATCCGACTCTCATGGCCGCCGACATTCTGCAACACCGCGCCAAATGGGTGCCCGTGGGCAAGGACCAAGAACAGAACATGGAGATGGCCCGCAAGTGCGCCCGCCGTTTCAATAATATATATAAGGTGGACTTCTTCCCCGAACCGCAAAATTACTACTTCGGTGGCGATGCCATCAAGGTGCCGGGATTGGACGGCAGCGGCAAGATGGGCAAGAGCGATGGCAACTGCATCTATCTCTTCGAGGACGAAAAGACCATGCGCAAGAAGGTGATGCGTGCCGTTACCGACAGCGGTCCGACCGAGCCCAACAGTCCCAAGCCCGAGGTGATTCAAAATCTCTTCACGATGATGAATATCGTCAGTGAGCCCGAAACGGTGAAATACTTCGATGAGAAATGGAACGACTGCTCCATTCGCTATGGCGACATGAAGAAACAGTTGGCCGACGACTTGGTGAAAACCATCGCGCCCATCCGTGAGCGCATCGTGGAGTTTTCCTCTGACGAAGAAAGACTCAACCGCATCGCCCGCATGGGTGCCGAAAAGGCCCGCGAGAGCGCGGCGAAGACTTTGAATGAGGTGAGGAAAATTATTGGATTTAGACAATACTAATGGGCGACTTTATCACATACGAAAAAATTCCCGAAAGGGCAGTGCTGATTGCTGTGGCCTCGAAAAAGCAAGGCCGCGAGCGTACCGACGAATATTTGGACGAACTGGCGTTTTTGCTCGAAACGGCTGGCGGCGTGCCCGTGGCACGTTTCGTGCAGGCCATGGATCATCCGAGCAGCGTAACTTATTTAGGCTCAGGCAAGTTGGAGGAGATTCACCAGTACATCAAGGCGGAGAACATCGAGATTGCCGTCATCGACGACGAACTGAGCGCGACCCAAGCCCGCAACATGGAGCAGGCCTTGGAGTGCCGTGTCCTCGACCGCACGAGTTTGATTCTCGACATTTTCGCCTCCAATGCACACACGGCACACGCTAAGGCGCAGGTGGAACTGGCGCAATACCAATACCTTTTGCCTCGCTTGACCCGCATGTGGACACACTTGGAACGCCAACGCGGTGGTATCGGAATGCGCGGTCCGGGTGAAACCCAAATTGAGACCGACCGTCGACTGATTTTGGACCGCATTGCGCTCTTGAAGGAGAAACTGAAGGAAATCGACATGCAGAAGACCGTGCAGCGCAAGAACCGTGGTAAATTGGTGCGTGTGGCGCTCGTTGGCTATACCAACGTGGGCAAATCCACGATTATGAACCTGTTGAGCAAGTCGGAGGTCTATACCGAGAACAAGCTTTTCGCCACGCTCGACACGACTGTGCGCAAGGTGGTGGTGGAGAATTTGCCGTTCCTATTGTCTGATACAGTGGGATTTATCCGCAAGTTGCCGCATCATTTGGTGGAGTCGTTTAAGTCGACTTTGGACGAGGTACGCGAGTCGGACATCCTGCTCCATGTCGTTGACATTTCGCATCCCGACTTCGAGGCGCAGATGGAGGTGGTGAACCAAACCTTGGCCGAGTTGGGCTGCGCCGACAAGAAGACCATCGTTGTTTTCAACAAAATCGATGCCTACACTTGGGAGGAGAAAGACCCCGATGACCTCACTCCGCCCACCAAGCGTAATGTCTCATATGAGGAACTGAAACAGACCTGGATGGCCAAGATGAACGACAACTGCATCTTCATCTCTGCCAAAAACCGCGACAACTATCAGGAGTTTAGGGATTTGCTTTACAAAGAGATTCGCGATATGCACGCGATACGGTATCCGTATGATAATTTCTTGTATTGATTATGTATTTCGTCGATACCCATACTCACGTTTACGACCACCAGTTCAGCCTTGACCGTAACGAGGCCATCCAACGAGCATTGGAAGCAGGAGTAAAAATGATGCTCCTGCCCAATGTAGATGCCTCGACCATCGCGCCAATGCTCGAATTGCATGAGCAATATCCCGACTGTACTCGCGCGATGATGGGCCTACAACCTGAAGAAGTCAAAGAGGACTACAAGCAAGTGCTGAGTCAGATGGAAAAGGAACTGGAACGAGGCATTTATGTCGGAGTAGGGGAGGTCGGTCTTGATTTCTATTGGGACGCGACTTTCGAGAAGCAGCAAATCGACACTTTCGAGACCCAACTCAACTGGGCGAAACAACTTGGACTACCGCTCTCCATCCACTGCCGCAATGCCTTCGACAAGATGGTGAAAATCCTTGAACACAAGCAGGATGGCGGTTTACATGGCATCATGCATTGTTTCACAGGGATAGAAGACGAAGCGAGAGTCTACCTTGATTTGGGCTTCCACCTCGGTTTGGGCGGCGTGACGACCTACAAGAATTGTGGCTTGAAAGATTATCTGCCCAACTTGCCCTTGGATAGAATCGTTTTGGAAACCGATGCGCCTTATTTGGCTCCCGTTCCCTGTCGCGGCAAGCGCAATGAGCCGGCTTTTTTGGTTCATACGGCGCAAAAGATTGCAGAAATCTTACAAATTCCCGTTGAGGAATTGGCTGCTGCTACGACGGCTAATGCAAAGGCTTTGTTCCAATTGTGAGATTCCTGAAGGGAATCCAAAAAATGGTCGCCGGCACAAGAGCACCGGCGACCCGCCATTATGAAGATAAAAAAACAACTGTTTCTGTCTTAGCTTACCCGCATTTGGAGTAGCCGCAGTTGCGGCAGTGCTTGCAGCCGTCCTCGAAGACGAGCTTCTCACCGCAGGTGGGGCATTTTTCTTTTTCGTCGACCACGCCATCGGGGACGTATTTCTTCAGTGCACGGGCAATGCCGTTCTTCCATGTGTTGATGCTGTCTTCCTCCACGTTGAGGTTTTGCACCAGTTCAATCACATATTGGATGGGCATTCCGTGGCGCAAAATGCCAGAAATCAACTTGGCGTAGTTCCAGTATTCCTTGTTGAACGAGCGCGACAGTCCCTGCATCATCACTTCGTAGCCGTCCTTGTCGGTGTAGCGGAAGTCGTAGCGCGAGGACTCGCCTTTGATTTTCTCCTTGATAATCACACCCTTATCGACATACGGCGGCAGGAAGAAACCTTCGGCCTTGCCGAGGAAAATCTCGTAAGGTTTGCCATGAAGTATGCCCACGAAGGCAATCCATTTCTCGTAGTTGTTCTGGAAACGCACTACATCACATTCCAGCTCCTTCGGGCGAGGCGGGGCGGAATTCTCGTGGATGTCGTCGGGACGGGCGTTGCCTTGCGCCTTGGCTTCTTTTGAGCCTGAGCCTGTCGAAGAGCCGTCTTTCTTTTCGTCTTTCGAAACCAGTACGCCGTCGCGCGAGCCGTCGCGGTAGATGGTCATGCCTTTGCATCCACTTTCCCAGGCGGTCATGTAAATTTGGCTGACGAGCTCCTCGGTTGTCTCTTTCGGTACGTTCACCGTTACGCTGATGCTGTGGTCAACCCATTTCTGCATCGAGCCTTGCATCTTCACCTTGTTCACCCAGTCGATGTCGTTGGCAGTGGCTTTATAATAAGGTGATTGTGCAATGACGGCGTTGAGTTTTTCGTCGTCATAATGCAGCACCTCATCCACATTGTAACCGTTCACTTCGAGCCATGTGATGAACTTGTGGTGGAACACGTTGTATTCCTCAAACGAGTTGCCCGTCACGTCGGTGAAGGTCACGTGGACGTCCTTGTCGTTGGGGTTCACCTTGCGGCGGCGTTTGTAGGCCACCATGAAGACGGGCTCGATGCCCGAGGTGGTCTGGGTGCAGATGCTGACGGTGCCCGTAGGTGCGATGGTCAGCATGGCGACGTTGCGCCGACCCACACGAATCATCTTCTGGTAAAGGTCCTCGTCCAAAGCGCGCATCCGCTTGATGAAAGGGTTGTTTTCCTCACGTTTGGGATCGTACATGGGGAATTTGCCGCGTTCTTCGGCCAAGTTGACCGACGATTTATAGGCATTGTAAGCCAAAAGTTTCTGTATTTCAGTCGAGAAGGCGATGGCTTCGTCGGAGGCATAGCGTTTGCCCAAAGCGGCCAGCATGTCACCCTCGGCGGTGATGCCGATGCCCGTGCGCCGTCCTTGCAGGCACTTCTCTTTGATGTGTTTCCAAAGGTTGATTTCGGTGCGTTTCACCTCGTCTTCTTCGGGATCGGCTTCGATTTTGGCCAAAATCGTGTCCACCTTCTCGATTTCAAGGTCTACGATGTCGTCCATCATGCGTTGGGCGATGGCCACATGCTTCGAAAAGAGTTGGTGGTTAAAACGTGCTTCGGGCGTGAACGGGTTGTCGACATAGCTGTAAAGGTTGATGGCCAAAAGTCGGCAGCTGTCGTAGGCACAGAGCGGAATCTCACCACAGGGATTGGTGCTCAAGGTCTTGAAACCAAGGTCGGCGTAGCAGTCGGGGATGGATTCGCGGATGATGGTGTCCCAAAACATCACACCAGGCTCAGCCGACTTCCATGCGTTGTGGATAATCTTGTTCCACAAGGCGCGGGCATCCACTTCCTTGGTGATTTTCGGATTGGGCGAGTCGATGGGATATTGCTGGATGAAAGGCTTACCTTCCTTGACGCATTGCATGAACTCATCGGTGAGGCGCACCGAAACATTGGCGTTGGTGATTTTGCCTTGAGTCATCTTCGCGTCGATGAAAGCTTCCGAGTCGGGGTGCTTGATGCTGATGGTCATCATCAGGGCGCCGCGACGGCCGTCTTGGGCCACCTCTTTGGTGGAGTTGGAGAAGCGTTCCATGAAAGGCACCACACCGGTGGAGGTTAAAGCGCAGTTTTTCACCGGGCTGCCCGTGGGGCGAAGGTGCGACAAGTCGTGACCCACGCCGCCGCGACGTTTCATCAGCTGCACCTGCTCCTGGTCGGTCTTCATGATACCGCCGTAGGAGTCGGAGTCGCCGTTGTTGCCGATGACGAAACAATTCGACAGCGACGAAATCTGGAAGTCGTTGCCGATGCCCGTCATGGGGCTGCCTTGAGGCACGATGTAACGGAAGTCCTTCAGTACCTCGTAAATCTCCTCTTCCTTCATCGGGTTGGCATATTTCCTCTCGATGCGGGCTATCTCGCGGGCGATGCGGTGGTGCATCTCGTCGGGTGTCAGTTCGTAGGTGTTGCCGTCGCTGTCCTTGAGGGCGTATTTGTTGGCCCATACGTCACCGGCCAAGGCATCGCCGTGGAAATATTGCTTGGCGGCCTCCTTCACCTCCTCGATGGGATGGGCGTGATACTCGATTTTTGGTTTTTCCTCCACTTTGGGCTGCTCCAGAGGCTCCGTTTCGGCCTTTTTCTCGACAAGTTGCACCTCATCCAAAGCCTCGAAGCTTTCGGCTGCGAAGTTGGCGTTTTTTCGGGTCTCGATAATCTTGTCGTATGAAACGGGCTTCGGCTGTTCTATTGTGGCTTCATCCAAGCCGCTGAATAAGTCCCCGTCGGTTTCCAAAGTGGTATGGTGTGAGTTCATTTTGTTGATAATTAAGGTATTAAAGCAAAAGCAAAATGCTCGTTTTCAGTTTGAAATCAGTATGCGAAGATAGGAAAGAAGAGCATATCCCGCCGTGAAAAAACGCTTTTTTGGGCGTTTATTTTTCAACAGAGGGTGTTGATAAATTTTCCCGTTTTGATAGTCAAAAAGATAGGGGATAGAGGCTATTTCTTCAGCTGCTCCATCGCGAAAGCATACGCTCCGACGGCCACTGCCGATGACGTTCCGAGTTTGGTGATGCCAATGCCGACGCGTTTCGAGGGGTCGTACCACACCTCTTGGTCGCTGAACGGCACCTTCACCATCTTGCCCGACTTGGCGGTGAACCTCTCAATGTCCTTGGGGTCCATCAGGTTGAAGGCCTCGGTTTCCATGCGCGGGATGACGTTGCCGTTGGCGCGGTAAGGCTCGTTGAGTTTGCTGACGAGCATAGGCATGAAAACTGGCCATGCGCCCGACAGTCCGCCACCGATAACCACAAGGCCGTCGGTGCAACGCAGACCGTTGCCGATGACGTCGGCCAACACGGTAGTCAGTTCGTCCCAAGCTTTTAGGGCAGCTTCCTTGTTGCCTTGTTGCTCGCCTTGCGCGATGCGGAAGATGTCGTAAGGCTGTGGTGCCTCGTCGAAGGCGATGCCGGCCTCGCGGGCGTAGACACGACGCACGGCGCGAATGCTGACGCTGTCCTCAGCGATGGCGTCGGGATAGAGGCAGTTGCGCGAGCACCAAATCTCGCCGCCGGCCGAGTTGTCGCCGTTGAGCAGCACTTTATCAATGACGATGCCGCCGCCAAAGCCCGTGCCGAGCGTCACGCCGAAAAGATTCTTGTAACGTTTCGGGTTGCCTCGCTCCTCAAGGATGCGGTTTACCTCGGGTAGAAGTCCACCGAGGGCCTCGCCGTAGACGAATAGGTCACCATCGTTATTGATGAAAACAGGCACATGAAATTCATTCTCAAGCATTTGCTTCAGTGGGATGCCGCCACGGAAAGTGGGCAGGTTGGGCAGGTCGCCTATGATGCCGTTGGGATAGTCAGCGGGACCCGGGAAGCAGAAACTGATGGCTTCGGCCTTGGCGCCACAACGTTTTTCGCATTCGTGAAAGCCCGTGATGAGCTTTTGCAGCACCTCTTCCAAGGTGGATGCCGCCGAAGGAATGGTGAAAGGCTCGATGATTTCGCGGGCGTCTTGCACGGCTGAGAACTTGAACCCCGTGCCGCCGGCATCGAGGATGAGGATGATAGGACTGTTATTCATGTTGCTTGGCTTTTAATGACGGATTGTAGAATTTCTCCACCCAGAGCATCCACATGAGGAAGATGACAAGGTAGAAAAACACCTTAAATATATAGTCGTGCGCGAGGTGGAAAGAGCCTGGCCACGGAATTTGCATCATCAGCACGCCGCAAATGCGGATGACATTGGTCCATTCGATGATGACCAATCCGGCGGGGATGTACCACAGTTTGTGCTTCCACGGACCGGGGAAAAGAATCATTAAGAAGAGCCAGTGCATCCATTGTTTCAGGCTGGCACATTCGGGCGCGATGATGACCCGAGCCCAGCCGCCTTCGTTGTTAAGCGTGGTGATGAGTCGTTTCGATGTGATGGTGGTGATGTCGATGCGGAAAACGTGCTCCAACATCCAACAAGATTGGCTGTAGACCAAATCGACTGACCAGACCATCAGCTTGTGAACCAGCTTTCCGACGGGCCAGTAATCCAACGCCTGCCATCCTAAATAGAGAAAATGAGAGCTGACTATCAACAAGATAAACAACCCAACATTGACCGTGCTGCGGTTTTTTGGGTCATTGCAGTAGGATTTTATTTTGTCAAGGTTCATAATACGAATTTGGGGTGCTAAATTACATAATAAATGAATAATGCTTACCTTTGCACCCGAAATTTTTTGGAAATATGGAAAACGATACCCTTGTTGAGCAAGTAGCAGAGAACATTCAGGACACTACCGCAGTCAATTCGATGGTGGAAGGCGTAAAGAAACTGGCCACCTCGCCAGTGTCGGACTGGCTTCCGGATTTGGTGAAGGAATACCTTGTCCCGTTTGGCATCAAGCTGGTGGCGGCCATCGTGGTGCTGATTTTGGGCCGTTGGGTCATTAAGCTGATTAAGAAGGGCTTGACGAAAGTGTTGCTGCGCGGCAACACCGACCCTTCGCTCAATTCTTTTGTAATGAGCCTTGTTTCGGTGCTGTTGACCTTCTTCCTCATTTTGGCCATCGTCGGCATTTTGGGCATCAACACCAGTTCGTTGGTGGCGTTGTTGGCTTCGGCGGGATTGGCCATCGGCATGGCGTTGAGCGGCACCTTGCAGAATTTTGCGGGCGGCGTGATGATCATGCTGTTCAAGCCTTTCAAGGTGGGCGATTTTATTGCGGCACAAGGCTATGAGGGTCGGGTCAACTCGATTCAGATTTTCAGTACGCATATCCTAACCCCTGACAATAAGACGGTTATCTTACCCAACGGTGCGCTCTCTACAGGACCCGTCACCAACTTCAACAAGGAAACCGACCGCCGTCTGGACTGGGTGTTTTCCATTTCTTACGGCGACGACTACGACCAGGCCAAGGCCGTGCTGCAACGCCTTTGCGACGCCGATGCACGCATCCTGAAAGAGCCTGCACCCATTATTGAACTCATCAAAATGAGCGACAACTCCATCGACATTACTGTTCGTGCGAGGGTGAAGCCCGAAGACTATTGGGCAGTGTTTTTCAGGATGAACGAATTGGTTTACAAGACTTTCCCAGAGGAAGGACTTCATTTCCCGTTCCCGCAGGTGGATGTGCATGTGAAGAACTGAGGATTGAAAAGCACTTTTTTTTGACACATTTTTTCACGAAAAGGTTTGCGAAACGAAATTTTGTGTATTTTTGCAGCCCATTAGAAAAAGACAAGTGTAAATAATAAAGGATAAAGAGTCATGTCAAAAGTTTGTCAAATTACAGGAAAAAAGGTCATGCACGGTAACCATGTTTCTCACTCCAACAAGAAGACCAAGAGAACATTCGAGCCGAATTTGAAAATCAAGAAGTTCTATGTTCCGGAATGGGATGAATGGATTGTGCTGAAGGTTTCGGCTGCCGGCATGCGTACCATCAACAAGAAGGGCATCTATCAAGCCATCTTGGATGCTTCTGCAAAGGGTAACCTTGAACGTTGGTAATCCATTGCCGATGTGAACCATAATAGAGCTGCTGTGCCTTGCGCAGCGGCTTTTTTGTTTGAATTGCCCCAAATCGGGTGGGACAGATAATATTTTCAGACATTTTCAGTTATCCTTTCATGCGAGCAAAGTTCATCCTCACAGCGTTGTTGTTCTTCACCCTTTTTGCCTCGGCCCAGCAGCTGCCGACGGCAACGGTCTACGGCAAGGTTATCGACGAACAGGGACATCCCATCGAAATGGTCAATGTGGTTGTCCCCGAATTGTTGGTGGGCTACACGACCAACTCGCGAGGTTACTATGAACTATCGCTCTTGTCAGATTCCACCTGGACCATCCATTTTTCGTTCGTCGGCTATGAACCCCAGAAGGCCACGGTACGCCTGAAAAGTGGCGAGAAACGGAAATTGGATATGGTGCTGAAATCATCCGCCACGGTACTTCCCGACGCCATCATCAGCGACCGTGCCACCGAGGCTTCAAGCTTGACGCGACTCAATGCGAAACAAGCGACCTTGTTGCCTTCGATGGGTGGGGGAGTGGAAACCCTCATCAAAACCTTGCCTGGTGTGGTGTCGAACAACGAGTTGAGTTCGCAGTATCGAGTGCGTGGCGGCAATTTTGACGAGAACCTGATTTACGTGAACGGTATCGAAATCTATCGTCCGTTCCTGATTGGGTCGGGGCAGCAGGAGGGACTGAGTTTCGTCAACTCGCAGTTGGTCAACAGTATCGAGTTTTCGGCAGGCGGTTTTGCAGCCGAGTATGGCGACAAGATGTCGTCGGTGCTCGACGTGACATACAAAACTCCCCGTGAGTTTGCGGCTTCTTTGAACCTGAGCCTTTTGGGTGCCGAAGCCCATGTGGAAGGTGCGACGAAAAACGAAAAGTTCAGCTATTTGGTCGGGGCGCGCTACAAAAACACGGCCTTGGCCCTCGGCATGATGAACACCAAGGGCGACTACAGGCCCAACTTCACCGATGCGCAAGCCTTGTTCAACTTTAAATTCAATGAGGAATGGGGACTGTCGTTTTTGGGCTATTACTCCAAGAACCGCTACATGCTGATTCCCCAAAATGCGCAAATCAACTTCGGCACTATCGACCTCCCGTTGCAGCTGAACGTGTATTTCGACGGTCAGGAAATCGACGACTATACCACGGGTCTCGGTGCCTTGACTTTGTCTTACAAACCCAATAAAGACTTGAACCTGAAATGGATAGCCTCTGCCTATTCGGCCTACGAGACCGAAACTTTCGACATACGGGAACAGTATTTCTTCGGCATCCGCAACACGTCATTCGGTTCCGAGGAGTTTGGCGAAGTGATTGAAAACCATGAGGTGGGAACACTCACCAAACATGCCCGTAACGGCTTCTACGCGCAAGTCTACAACCTCGACCACAAAGGCCTTTATGCTTTCGACAACTGCCTGCTGAAGTGGGGCCTCCGTTTCCAACATCAGGAAATCAACGACGTGGTGGACGAATGGCAGATGATGGACTCGGCGGGCTATAGTCTGCCCCATGTTCCCGATGTGATTGGCGGCTATCCTGAAGTGTTGCCGGAAATCGGGATGGACTTCATACATAAAACGAACAACGTGCTTTCCATCAACAACTTGGATGGCTTTGTGCAGAACTCTTGGACCATTCCTGTTAAGGAAAAGGGCGAGTTGGTCATTACGGGCGGTTTGAGGGCCTGTTATTGGGGCTATAATAAAAAGGTGTATGTCAGCCCAAGGGCAGGTATTGCCTATAAGCCTGAGAATGTGAAAAATGAAACCGTTTATCGGCTCTCGGGAGGCGTGTATAGCCAAATGCCGTTTTATCGCGAAATCCGCAACCGCGATGGAAGCCTCTTCAAGGATGCCAAGGCGCAGCAGTCGTATCAGATTGTGGCGGGCAACGACTTCAAGTTCCGTGCTTTCAATCGGCCTTTCATCCTGACCACGGAGGCGTATTTCAAATGGTACACCCATGTTATTCCATACGACATCGACAATGTGCGCATCCGCTATTATGCCGACCAGTCGGCGCGAGCTTATGTCACGGGTCTCGATTTCAAGGTGAATGGTGAGTTCGTGAAGGGAATCGACAGCTGGGCGAGCCTTTCGTTCATGCGGGCAAGGGAAGACATCCGCGGTGATTATCTTTTGGTGGGTATTCATGGCGATACGCTTCCGTTCTACAATCATAGTGACGACCAAGTGGCCGATACCGTAGCCTTGGGCTGGCATTACCGTCCGTCCAACCAGTTGATCAATTTCTCGCTGTTCTTCCAGGATTACATCCCTGGTTTCCCAACGTGGCGCGTCAACATGACCTTGACCTTCGGCTTGGGTCTGCCCGTCAACGACAACAACTCCGATTTCTATTCCACTTCGAGCCGTTATCCTGCCTATCGCCGCGTCGACATCGGCTTCAGCAAGCAGCTCATCAGCGAAGCTACCAGTTTCAGCAAGGGCAATCCGCTGCGCTACATTCGCAACATGTTCATCAGCGTGGATGTCTTCAACCTTTTGGACATCCCGAATGTGATTTCCTACAACTGGGTGAAATACATCGACAACCGTTACTACGGCGCCCCGAATTACTTGACGCCGAGGTATGTCAATGTTAAGTTGGTGATGGAGTTTTGATTCTATTACACGCAAAATCCGCAGAATCTTGAGAATACTGTCCCATGGTTCTGCGGATTCTGCGTGAGAAAAAATAATCAATACATTCCCGTCATCTTAATCCATTCCCGCCCTTGGGCGCATATCTCCTCGACCTCTGAGACGGTCTTGGGAATCGGTCTGCCAAGGATGCGGTTGCCGTCGGCGGTGATGAGCAGGTCGTCCTCGATGCGGATGCCACCGAAGTCCTTGTAAGTCTCCAACTTGTCGTAGTTGATGAACTCCTTGAACTTGCCTTCGGCTTTCCACATGTCGATGAGGGTCGGGATGAAGTAGATGCCAGGCTCGTCGGTGACCACGAAGCCCGGTTTTAGGGTCTTGCCACAGCGCAAGCCGCTGAAGCCCAGTTTTTTGGAGCGTGGTGTGATGTCATCGTAGCCCACGTAGGTCTCGCCGAGGCCTTCCATGTCGTGCACATCCATGCCGAGCATGTGGCCGAGGCCGTGAGGCATGAACAGCCAATGGGCACCGTTCATCAGGGCTTCTTCGGTGTCACCTTTCATAAGGCCGACGCCTTTCAGACCCTCAATCAAGGTGCGGCAGGCGAGGGTGTGCATCACCATGTAAGGCATGTAGGGGCGCGTTTGTTCGGCTACGGCTTGGTTGGCAGCCAATACGATCTCGTAGATCTCGCGCTGGCGTTGGTTGAACACGCCGCCTACGGGCGTGGTGCGGGTGAAGTCGGAGGCGTAATAGTTCTCCGTTTCGGCACCAGCGTCGCAGACCATCATGCGGCCTTCCTTCAGCACGTTGTGGTGACCGTGGTTGTGCAAGGTCTGACCATCGACACTCAAAATGACGGGGAACGACACAGGGCCGCCGCCCGACAGCGAGAGGCCTTCCACCACGCCGGCAATCTCTTGCTCAATCATGCCGGGCTTGCACATCTTCATAGCTGTGGTGTGCATGTAATAGGCGGTGTTGGCAGCGCGTTCCATCTCAGCGATTTCGAGGTCGCTCTTCACCTCGCGCATGGCGATGACGGCCTTGATGAGTTCGAGGCTGACATATTCCTGCACCTTATTAATTTGGCATCCAAGCCACTCGGAGCATTGAATCTTCGTATCAGCGCGATAGGTCGGCAGGATGTGGATTTGGCGACCTTTGGCCAAAGCCTGTTGGATGTATTCGCCGAATTTATTGAAGTCGCGGCAGTCGGTGATGCCGATGCAGTCGCCCTGTTCCTTCAGCGAGGGCAGGGGGCCGCACCAAATCACGTCGTCGATGGTGACTTCCACGCCGAAGAGGATTTCCTCGCCCGTCTCAAAGTCGATGACGCCGACCAAGTCGGGGTGGTTGAGGCCGAAATAGTAGGAGAAATTGCTGTCCTGACGGTAGATATAGGTGTTGTCAGGGTAGTTGAAGGGTGCTTCGTTGTTGGCCGGGAAGAAGGCGATGCCCTTCTGAATCATCTTTTTCAATGTGGCGCGACGGCCACTGTAAACGTCTTTGTTGAACATATTGTTGTTGATTTGTTTGTTGTTGTTAATTGTTTGGTCACAAAACCTGCAAAACCTCCAAAACTTTTTTCTCACGTGGAAAGTCGCCAACCGGCTCCTTTCCAGCGTCGAGGCGGTTGCCGAGCCGCATCCGTTCAATGTTGAAGTTTTGCATTGTTTTGTTGGTTTTGTTTAAATTGCAAAAATAATCATTTTTTCATCGCCGCCTCAATCTCCTCGATTTCCGTTGGCAATCCCTCAAACAAATTGATGGGTTCGCCGTAGGTAATCAAAAGGTCGTCCTCAATACGGATGCCGATGCCTTCTTCACGGATGTAAAGCCCTGGCTCGCAGGAGAGTATCATGCCAGGCGCAAAAGGTTTGAACTTGTCAATGTTGTCGTGGTCATCCAAGCCAATGTGGTGTGATATGCCATGCATCAGATATTTCTTGTAAAGCGGCTTGTCGGGATTCTGTTTTTTCACGTCCTCGGCGGTGAACAAACCAAGTTTTATCATTTCTTGCTCCATCAACTTGTATGTCGTTTCATTGATTTGGTTGATGGTGCCGCCGGGGCGATAGAGCTTGATGATTTCCTTCATCACGCGGCGGACGGCGTTGTAGCAGTCGGCTTGCCGTTGGGTGAACTTGCCATTAATAGGTATGGTGCGGCTGAGGTCGGAGGAATAGTTTTTCAGTTCGCAGCCGATGTCGAAAAGAATCAAGTCGCCCTCGTCCAGGAGGCTTTGGTTTTTCGAGTAATGCAAACAGCAGGCGTTCTTTCCACCCGCGACGATGGGCGCAAAGGCGTGGCCGGAAGCGTTGTTGCGTTTGAAGATGTACTCGATTTCAGCCTGTACCTCAAATTCGTTCATCCCCGGCTTTACGGTTTCCAAACAGCGGCGGAAGGCCTTGCCTGTGATGTCGCAGGCCTGTTGAATGATCTTAATTTCCTCCTCCGATTTCACCATGCGCAAAGCATTGAGAATCGGGGCGGTGCGACCATAGTTGTGCATAGGGTACAACGCCTTGGTTTTCTTGACGAAACGCTGTTGAATAGTTTCCGTGTTGCACTCATATTTCGGGTATTCATAGCTGTTCAGGAAAATCGTGTCGCCATAGCCCGAAAAAACGATGTCGTTCAGCACCGACCAAAACGCGTCGCTGCCTTTGACGGTTTTCACACCCGAAAGCTCGGCGGCATGGGCGTTGTCGAGCATCTCGCCCTGCCAAGTGGCTTTCACCTCGTCGTAAGGCTCGATGAAAAGGATTTCGCGCAATTCCTCAATGGGATAATCGGGTGCGATGAGGAGAAAAGCGTTCTCCTCGTTGATGCCTGTAAGGTAAAAGAAATCAGACTGTTGGCGGAACGGGAAAAACTGGTCGCCGTTGCGCGGCATGGGTTCGTTGGCGGTGAAAACGGCCACCGACTTGGGCGGCAGTTGTGCCGCAAAATTGGCCCTGTTTCTGACGAAAAGGCGGTTTGGAATAGGTGTATTCATATCATGCGATTTTGGAATTTCAAAAATAGACAAAATTCCTTGATGCGGCAAAAAAATGTCAAAAAAAGAAAAGCGTTGCACATCGTAAAGATGTACAACGCTCTTTTTTGTTTTTAAATCTATGGATTACAGGAACTTGAAGCCCACGGTCACCATAAACAGGTTCTGCTTGGTGTTGTCGACGTTGGTGAAATCGAAGGTTTCGCCAAGCGGTGTGTCATTCAAGGCACCGAAAACTTTGCTCAGGCCGAAGTTGTAGTTGACGTCGAGCGTAAATCTCCACACGTCGACACCGAGGCCGGCTTGCAGTCCCCAAGAGATGGTTTTGGTGTTGAACTGGTCGGAATCCGAACTGACATTCCCTTCTTGGGTCATTTGTGAGCCGTCGCTGCCAGTGGCGGAAACGGTGTAGTCGATCAAGGTCTGCGACTTGAGGACAAAGTTGGCCGTCGGACCCACTTGGGCACGTAAGGTGAGCAGGTCGAGGTCAAGAATGTTGACACCAATCAACACAGGCACTTGAAGGTTCATTTGGTTCAGGGTGAGGTTCACGTTGGCACCCGTCGGGATGTTGAAATATTCGTCTTCTCCCGTGACATTCACATCAAATAGGTTGGAAGTCTTGAAGTAAAGCACTTCGGGTTGCACATAGAGACGGCCAATGGTGACGCGGCCAAAGAGGCCAGCGGTGAAATGGTTGGCGAATCCCGCTTTGATGTCGGCTTTTTCGTAGGAGAGTTTGGCGGTTTGGAAACCGACTTTCGGGCCGATGGCGATGTCGAAGCCGCCACCTGCGAATGCTGCACTACCCATCATCAGCAGGGCTGCAATCAGTAAAAACGTCTTTTTCATTTTCAATGAGTTTTAGTGAATAATTTGATGAATTTGCGGCAAAAGTAAGAATCATTTTTCAATTTTGGGGAAATGTCGGCAAAAATAATTACTTTTGTAGCTCAAAATCTTGTTGTTATGAAAAGAATATCATTGATAATCAGCTTTGTAGTTGTGGTTGCCATGAGTGGCTATGCTCAGACGAGAATCGGCTTGAAATTTGGTCCGACGTTCAATTGGGCCAGTTCGGGTTCCATTGCAGCAAAAAACGACGGCCTCGGATTGGGCTTTCGTACGGGTTTGGTGGTCGACTATCATTTGACGGAAAACATCGCGGTTTCTTCGGGTGCCAACCTCAATTTGATACGGATGAGATACACTTTCACCGACCACCGTTATGTGGATGATTTCTTGGAAAAGACCGATGTGCATGTGGCGCGCCGACTGAAGGCAATCAATGTCGAGGTTCCGCTCAAGATTAAGGTCAAATTCGATATCGTGGATTCGTTCAAGGCCTTTGTAGAGGCGGGTGGAGGCATGAGTTTCAATGTCAGGGACATCGGCAAGGACAACTATACTTTTTATTGGGTTTCGTCCGAGAATTACAACAATTGCACGAACCAATACCGCTTGTTTCAAGCATCGATGGTTTTCGGCGTGGGTGCGGAATACGAAATCAACAGGAATCTGTCGGCCTTTGTCCAGTTTACCTTCGACCATGCTTTTACCAACACTTTCGTAAAAACCTTGGAGCAACAGACGGGCAGCATCCTTCGCAACAATTTTATCGGCCTCGAAGTGGGCGTGATGCATTAAACCATTGGATTGGAGAAAACGAAAAAGCCTGGCGGTGTATTGAACCCGTCAGGCTTTTTCGTGTAAGGAATCCTCTTTATTTTGATGAGAGTCTTTCCAATGTGTTTACAACCAATGTTTTTATGTAAGGATGATAGTCGGAGGCGAACTTTTCAGTCACGCGGTTGGCTATCACTGCACAGATAGTCAAGCAGTTGTGGCCCATCATCTTGCCGAGGCCGTAAAGTGCCGACGACTCCATCTCGAAATTGCAGATGCGCCAGCCATTATAGTTGAAGGCTTCCATTTTGTGGTTATGTTCGGGATAGGCAAGACGTGTCCTCAAAGTGCGGCCTTGCGGTCCATAGAAACCTGGTGCTGTGGCGGTTATGCCATGATAATAGCCTTGTCCCAAACGGTCAAACAGTTCCTTTGAGCCTTCCACGGCGTAGGGGAGAGGCAGATCCTTCGGGTAGTCCATCTGCTCGATGAAAGCGTCGCGCAAAGCGATTTCATTTGCTTCCTTGTGTTTCTCATAGAAATACAGCAAGCCGTCCAAGCCGATGGCATAGCGTGTAGCCACAAAGCTGTTTTCGACTTCGATGTCGGGCTGTAGCGCGCCACTGGTGCCGAGGCGGATAAGGTTCAAAGTGCGGTGCCCTTCCTTGGGCATCCTCGTCTTCAGGTCAATGTTGGCCAAGGCATCGAGTTCGTTCATGACAATGTCGAGATTGTCGGTGCCCATGCCAGTACTGAGCACGGTGATGCGCTTGCCGTTGAAGAAACCTGTATGGGTTACAATTTCACGGTTTTGGCGTTTCACCTCGATTTTGTCAAAAAAAGTGGAAACTTCGCTGACGCGGCCGGGGTCGCCGACCAAAATGATATCGTCGGCCAGTTGGTCGGGATGCAGGTTCAGATGGTATATCGCGCCCTCGTTGTTGAGGATCAGTTGCGATGCTGGGATGGGTTGATTCATATCAATTTCATTTTAAAAACCGCAAAAATACGAAATATTTTGAATTGACGTTTTTTTCATGATGATAGCCGAAAAATGGCCTATCTTTGCACAAATTTGGACGGATATGAAAGAAATAGTCATAAAGAACATTTCGATTGGTGACGAACTGCTTATCGGTCAAGTGATTAATACGAATGCAGCTTGGCTTGGCGAACAACTTTCGGCTGCGGGTTTCCAGCTGACTTCCACACTCACCATCGGCGATTCCGAAAAAGCCATCCTTGATGCTTTTAACGCCTGCATGGATGCCGATCTCGTTTTGGTAACGGGCGGATTGGGACCTACTGCCGATGACATCACTAAGCCGACGGTCTGCAAGTTTTTTGGCACCGAGTTGGAGTTTTGCCAAGCGGCCTACGACAATGTGGTTTCACTGTTCAATCGCCGTGGATTCCAGATGAGCGAGCGCAACCGAAGTCAGGCGATGTTGCCGAAAGCGTGTGAATACATTCCGAACACCTACGGCACGGCTCCTTGCATGTGGTTGGAGAAAAACGGTGTGGTCTTTGCTTTCATGCCGGGTGTGCCGTTTGAGATGAAAGGTATTTTTACGGATGAGTTGCTTCCGCGCATCAAGCAGCGCTTTCATGCCGTTCCTTACGAGAAGCGTGTCATCATGACCACGGGCATCGGCGAGTCGTTTTTGGCTGACAAGATAAGGGATTGGGAAGACGCTATGCCCGATTTCCTTTCCTTGGCCTATTTGCCGCAATATGGCGTGGTGCGCCTGCGCCTGAGCGGGAGACATGAGGATGCTGACTTGCTTCACTCCACTTTGGACGACCAAGTCGAAAAGTTGACCCGATTGATTTCCGAGTACATCTTCTCCATGCAAGACCAGCCCATCGAGCGCACGGTCTTCGACCTTTTATTAAACAAAGGTATGACTTTCGCCTCGGCGGAGAGTTGCACTGGTGGCAATATCGCTCATGTCATCACCCTGATTCCGGGCAGTTCGGAGGTCTTCAAAGGGACGGCGGTCACTTATGCCACATCGATGAAAACCAAGGTGTTGGGTGTGCCTGCCGAAACGATAGAAGAACACGGTGTCGTGAGTCAGGAAGTCGTTGAGAGCATGGCTAAAGGCGTCCGCGAGCTGATGGAAGCTGATTTTGGTGTGGCCACCACGGGTGTTGCAGGTCCAGGCGGCGGCACGGACGAAAACCCCGTCGGCACGGTGTGGATTGGCGTGGCTTCCGCCAAAGGTATCGTTTCCAAACGCTTCAATTTTGGCAAGGATCGCGAGAATGTCATCAACCGCGCCACCATCATGGCCTATGAGATGTTGCGCCAGCAAATAACTGATTAACCGAGCCCCGTAGGGGCGACAGACCAGTAAGCAGGCGACGTAAGTCCCTGCCCATAACACAAAGATAATGAACAGAATACTATCCATCCTCGCCATCTGCCTAATGATGGCCTCATGCCAAGAGAAAAAGCCCGCCTACAAGGCCAAACTTGATATCAAAACAGAGCCCTACGACCTTGAGTTCGATCGGTACGAAGCTGAGCTCTTCGCTCTCGACACGGCCGACTTCCAAAACGAGCTGATGAAGATCCAAGACCGCTATCGCGTGTTCCTCAGCGGTGACCTCACCAATTTCGAGGCGGTGCAATATCTCAAGGATTTTGCCACTGACCCGTTCAGCATCGTCTTGTATCAAAAGGCGAAAGCCGTCTTCCCCGATTTGAGGCAAGTGGAACCGATGGTGGAGGATGTGTTGGCGCATTTCCATTACTATTACCCTGACATTGAGCTTCCTAAGAAGGCTTTCACCTGCATCACGGGTGTCCATCCCGATGAGCCGCCCGTTCAGATTATTGATAACCAGTTGGTGATTTCCTTGGATTGGTATCTCGATGATGAAGAGATCTACGACCAAATCGGGATGCCGAGATACATGCAGGTGCGCACAAGTAAGGCAACCTTAGCGAAAGATGTAGCTAAGGAATTGTATATGAGTTACATATACGAATGGCGGAAACAAGGTCAGGTGGTGGACGAGATGGTGTTTTGCGGCCGCTTGAACTTCTTCGTTGAGGCGATGTGCCCCGAAATGCCTGATAGCGTTTTGCTTGGATATTCGTCAGACCAATGGCATTGGGCGGTGGAAAATGAAGGCCAAATGTGGGCCGACGTTGTGGGCAACCGCCGTCTCTACGATGCAGGATTGGATGCCTACATGATGTTCTTTGGCGACGGTCCTTTTACACAGGCCTACAGCAACGACGCCCCCTCGCGCCTTGGCGAGTTTTTCGGCCTGAACATCATCCGCTCATTCGTTTCAAACAATGAAACCACACTCCAAAAACTGATGCAGCGGAAGGATTTGCAGAATATCTTTCAAGATTCAGGTTACAAACCGAAAAAGTAATATATTCTGATAATCAGCAATATATCCGACAGCAAACGACAACAAACGTTTACAGTCGACTACAAACGTTTGTTCAACGGCTTTTTCTTGACAAGGTTTGCATCTTTGCAGCATGAATTTTTAAACCCCCACAATCATGTTAGTAAAGACATTCGGATGCGCCCTTTTCGGCATTGAAGCCATTCAGGTCACCATTGAGGTGAACATCGACAGAGGTATCAACTTTTATCTGGTCGGCCTGCCCGACAACGCGGTCAAGGAGAGCCAGCAACGCATTGAGGCGGCCATCGCCAACCTTGGCTATTATTATCCCCACAAGAGAATCGTCATCAACATGGCGCCCGCCGACATCCGCAAGGAAGGCTCGGCCTACGACTTGCCCATTGCCATTGGCATTATGGCGGCATCGGAGCAAGTGAATACGGATTTGCTGGAGCAGTTCATCATCATGGGCGAACTCTCCCTTGACGGCACACTCAAACCCATCAAAGGCACTTTACCCATCGCCATCAAAGCGAAACAGGACGGCTTTCGGGGACTTATTGTTCCCAAGTCCAATGCGCGCGAAGCCGCCGTAGTGGAGGGACTGGAAGTGTATGGCGTGGAAAACATCCACGAAGTCGTCTCGATTTTGAACGGCGGCAAGGAAATCCAACCCGTGACCGTCGACATGGCAGAGTCGTGGCAGGAGGTCAACTGCGAATTCGATTTTAGCGACGTGAAAGGGCAGGAAAACATCAAACGTGCCTTGGAGATTGCTGCTGCGGGTGGTCACAATGTGATTCTCATTGGTCCTCCAGGAAGTGGTAAGACCATGTTGGCCAAGCGGATGCCCACCATTTTGCCACCTTTGACCATGGCCGAGGCTTTGGAAACCACCAAAATCCATTCTGTGGCAGGATTGGTTGGACGTAATGCTTCATTGGTCAGGACGAGGCCGTTCCGCAGTCCGCACCACACCATCAGTGATGCGGGTTTGGTGGGCGGCGGCACCTATCCGCAGCCTGGAGAAATTTCGTTGGCTCATAATGGTGTGCTTTTCCTTGACGAACTGCCCGAGTTCAAGCGCACCGTCCTTGAAGTGATGCGCCAACCAATGGAAGACCGCATCGTGACCATCTCGCGAGCCAAAATGACGGTTGATTTTCCGGCCAATTTCATGATGGTAGCTGCGATGAACCCATGCCCTTGCGGTTATTATAATCATCCTGACAAGGAATGCACTTGCAAGCCCGGTATGGTGCAACAGTATCTTAATCGCATCAGTGGGCCGCTCATGGACCGCATCGACCTGCATGTTGAAGTCGTGCCTGTGGCCTATCGGGATTTGGCCGACAAGCAAAGAGGCGAGTCGAGTGGGGTGGTGCGCGAGCGCGTCATCAAGGCGAGGAAGATACAAGAGAAACGTTATGCGGATTATCCGACCATCCACGCCAACGCACAAATGACCTCTCAACTCATCCAGAAATACTGCGACTTGGACGAGGACTGCCGCAACATCCTCAAGAACGCCATGAACCGTCTCGGACTCTCAGCCCGCGCCTACGACCGCATCCTCAAAGTTTCCCGCACCATCGCCGACCTCGATGACAGCGAGAACATTCAAACTGGACATTTGGCGGAGGCTATTAATTATAGGAGTTTGGACAGGGACAATTGGGGGAGCTGATTCAATCCTTTCGGTCTCGTCCAAACAACGCCCCAATCCATTGCCGATTGAGCCGTGAGATATTCTGCCGTTTGATGAGTTTCGGGCATTCGGCCTCGCAAGCGTATGTGTTGGTGCAATTGCCGAAACCCAACTCATCCATCTTTGCAACCATTTTCTTGACACGGTCTGCGGCCTCGATTTGGCCTTGCGGCAATAAAGCCAAATGACTTATCTTGGCACCAACAAACAGCATGGCACTGGCATTCTTGCAAGCCGCCACGCAAGCCCCGCAACCGATACACGAAGCCGCATCCATAGCCATGTCGGCGGCATGTTTTGGAATCAGGATGGTGTTGGCATCGGGGACACCGCCAGTGGTGGTGCTGATGTAGCCTCCCGCTTGGATGATTTTGTCGAAAGCGGAGCGGTCCACCACAAGGTCTCGGATGACGGGGAAAGGCTTGGCACGCCAAGGCTCAATCCAGATGTCGTCGCCATCGTGGAATTTGCGCATGTGGAGTTGACAAGTGGTGATGCCGTCGTCGTTGCCGTGAGGACGCCCGTTGATGTAGAGTCCGCACATGCCGCAAATGCCCTCGCGGCAGTCGTTGTCGAAGCAAACGGGATGCGCGATGCAGTCGTTAATGAGCCGCTCGTTCAGGATATCGAGCATCTCAAGGAAAGAGCAGTCGGGCGAGATGTTATCCAAAGGATAAGTCTCGAAATGACCCTTAGCGCGGGCATTTTCCTGTCTCCAAATATGTAGTGTGAAGTTCATAGTTGTCAGTTGTTCTGTTGACGCTTCGCGTCATTGCGAGGAACGAAGCAATCCAGGGATTCGGTTATTTATAATTTCGCGTAGCGATTTGAATATGTTCGTAATTGAGCGGTTCCTTCTCCATCGTCTCAGGTTGGCCGTGACCTTGGTATTCCCATGCCGCTACGTACATGAAATGCTCGTCGTCGCGGAGGGTTTCGCCATCGGCAGTCTGATGTTCGGAGCGGAAATGCCCGCCACAGGATTCTTCGCGGTGCAAGGCATCGGCGATGACGAGTTGCGCCAGCTCGAAGTAGTCCTCCAAACGGCAGGCCTTCTCCAGCTCGGGGTTGAATTCGTTGGCCGTTCCGGGAATCAATAGGTATTTCCAGAAATCGGCTTCCAATTCAGAAACCAGTTCCTTGGCTTTCGTAAGGCTCTCGGTGTTACGCTCCATGCCGCAATATTCCCACATGATCTTTCCAAGACGTTTATGCAAATCATCAACCGTATAAAATTTAGGCCTCGCTTTCGTGGACTTCTGTAGTTGCAAACGATTTGCCTGCTCGCTCATCAAACGGTTAATGCGTTGCCGTACAGCATCTTCCGCCGCGTCAAATTCGGGGGTTGTGGATGAAATCTTGCCTATATTGATTTGGTCGGCGAGATAGTTTTGCAAAGTATAGGGCAGCACAAAATAACCGTCAGCCAGTCCTTGCATCAGTGCGGAGGCACCGAGACGATTGGCGCCGTGGTCGCTGAAGTTGGCCTCGCCGGCGGCGAACAGACCAGGAATGGTAGTCTGCAATTCGTAATCCACCCAAAGCCCGCCCATTGTGTAATGGATGGCGGGATAAATCATCATCGGCGTTTCGTAAGGGTTTTCGTCGGTGATTTTCTGGTACATCTGGAAGAGGTTGCCGTACTTTTCTTCAATGGTCTCTTTTCCAAGGCGTTGGATGGCATCGGCAAAGTCAAGATAGACGGCATAGCCCGTGCCAACACCGTAACCTGCGTCACAGCGTTCTTTGGCGGCACGAGAAGCCACATCGCGGGGAACGAGGTTACCGAAAGCGGGATAACGGCGTTCCAAATAATAATCGCGGTCTTCTTCGGGAATGTCGATGGCTCTCAACTTGCCCGCACGGATGGCCTCGGCATCTTCCTTTTTCTTGGGTACCCAAATGCGGCCATCGTTGCGGAGGCTCTCGCTCATCAAGGTCAGTTTCGATTGGTAATCGCCGTGAACGGGGATGCAAGTCGGGTGGATTTGCACATAGCAAGGATTGGCGAAGGCAGCACCTTTCCGGTGACACACCCATGCTGCGCTGCCGTTGCTATTCATGGCGTTGGTGGAAAGATAATAAAGATTACCGTAACCGCCGGTGGCCAATACCACGGCATGGGCGGCATAGCGTTCCAATTCGCCAGTGACGAGATTGCGGACAATGATGCCTCTTGCACGACCATCGACTATGACCAAATCCATCATCTCACGGCGTTCGTGGAATCGCACCGTACCTCGTGCTATCTCACGGCTCAAGGCACCGTAAGCACCGAGCAAAAGTTGTTGTCCTGTCTGGCCTTTGGCGTAGAAGGTTCTGCTGACTTGTGCGCCGCCGAAAGAACGGTTATCCAACAATCCGCCATAATCGCGGGCGAAGGGCACGCCTTGCGCCACACATTGGTCGATGATGGCGCCGCTAACCTCGGCCAAACGATAGACATTGGCTTCACGGGCACGATAATCGCCGCCTTTAATGGTGTCGCGGAAAAGGCGTTCCACGCTGTCGCCATCGTTCTGGTAGTTTTTGGCCGCGTTGATACCGCCTTGGGCAGCAATGCTATGGGCGCGACGCGGCGAGTCTTGGATGCAGAAAATATCCACATTGAAGCCCAAGGCACCTAACGAAGCGGCTGCCGAGGCTCCAGCCAAGCCTGTGCCTACCACGATGATGTCGAGTTTGCGCTTGTTGGCCGGGTTGACCAATTTCTGCGAGGCTTTGTAGTTGGTCCATTTCTCGGCGAGTGGACCGGCTGGTATTTTAGGGTCTAAATTCATTATCTATGTTTTTTGACGCGCAACACGGGACGGCGGGACTTTTCTGCCGCTTCGCGTCATTGCGAGGAGGAACGACGAAGCAATCCATTTAGGGTTTCATTTTCAACCCTGGATCGTTTCGTGCCTCGCGATGACGCAAAGCGATGTTAAGTTTCACGTCTCGTAGTCTTGCGTCTATTATGTAAACTGAATTTGCTCATTATTTTATATCAAGCGGCTTGAAAGAATGTGACGATAACAACAACGGCAAACATCAGGCAGACGACCGTGGCGAATATGATGCCGATAATCTCAATGGCCTTGCCGTATTTATAATTGTAAAGACCTAAAGTTTGGAACATGGCCGCAAAACCGTGGCGCATGTGGAACCAAACCACAACAAAAAATATCAAATATGCAATGGCAATATGTGGAATTTGGAACTTCTCGCGCGCCTGCTCATAGAAGTTGAGGTTGCCGTCCACGAGGCCGATTTTCACGAAATAAAAGTCCATGAAATGCGCTATGAGGCAGACGAGAATGAGGATGCCCGTCCAGACTTGCAGTTTCGAGCCGGTGTGCGTCTTGCTGCGCTGGGGTTTGTGGTAACCAACAGGTCGCGCCTTTTTGTTGGTGATGGCCAACCAAATCGATAGGACAATGTGGAGCAGAAATGTGCCTAACAAAATGATTTCAAACACTTTGACGACATAGTTTGTGCCCATGAAATCGCAGAAAGCGTTGTACCATTTGCCACCGTCGTTGCGGAGAATGAGCAGGTTGGCGGCGGCATGGAACAATAGAAAGATGCTCAAGAAGGCACCAAGAAGTGCCACAAAGATTTTCTTTGAAATGGAGTGTATTTTTGGGAGATTCATTATGGATAAAATTTCTTGGTTAAAACGAACACTACCACGGTTGATGCTGATTTAAATAGTCATCTTTTTCATCACCCCAGGATTGAGGCCCAATGGCTCCACCCTCAAACTCAAAAGTGCAGTATTCATTATAAGGAATAAATTCAGGGTATTTCATTGCAGTGTGCTTTTCTTCATCAGTCATGGGACGCGAGTAGATGTTGTAACTGTAAAGCACAAATTCTACATAACGGAACATAATGCTTATGCTTTCAGGGGTGGTTTGAGAGTAACGGATGCCTATGCAATCCATAGACTTAAGCCTTTGGTGGATTCCATCAAACTCCTCATCGGTTAATCCTACCACGGTCATTAAAGAGTCTTTGAGTTGGAGCACATCCTTTTTTCGCCCTCCAAAATACTTGTCATCCAATGGACCATGAACACGAAAACTTTCAATTTTGTTTCCGCTAAATTCTAACATAACGCCACAACTGTCTGCAACAGAGGCTTTAACATAACAATGAAGTTCTTCCATCTCTGTATGGTACTTCTCATAATGTTTTCCCATAGTGTCGGCATCGCAATGTTGCTTTGGCAACTGCACAAGAAGAAAAATGATGAATAGTAACAAATTGGCAATGCCCAAAATGACTGCTGCGTGTTCCCAGTTATCACGCCGATGCAATCCCATGAAGAAAAACACGATGGATAGGATGATGGCTGGTATCGTCAGCCACCATAAAGCCGCCGCAATCATCGCACCAAAAAGGACATCTTTCCATATCAGGATGATTACCGCCGTAACGATTGGAAATGGAACCAATTTCAATATTTGAAGTAGTGTTTTCATTAGTATTTGGACTGATTGCTTTTGCCTGCAAAAGTAGTGTTTTTTTCGACAGACGGACAAACGAAAGCAAGAAACCCTTATTTTTGCAATTCATTGACAAAACCATTTGAAAGCCATGAAAAAGTTTTTCCTTGTCGGTCTGACGACTTGCATCATAGGATGCTTGCTCTCTTGCAGGTGCGGTTCTTTTACGACGACTGATTCCTCCGAAAACGAGTCTCCCACGACATCCGACTCACCAGTTAAGCCAATAAAAATAACAGGAATGTCCTTGTATGAGCATTATCCGAGGCATTACAAATCCCCAATTGACAGTATCGAATATTCAAGTTTTTCAATCGATACACTCACCATGTTCTATCGATGTGTTTCGGATACCATGTTGGTGGGCTATGCACTTGTTCCTACAGGAATTGACACCCTTCTGCAAGTCATTTGGGTCGGCGATACCAGTTTCGTAAACTTCAAAAAGACGGTTACGATTGAGGATGTGCAACTTGCAGAGAACGCGTTGGCCAAGTGTGTATGCAATGAAGAAGTTGAAAACCAGTTTTTTCACATCAACAAGCGATATGCTGATTATGGAAGACAATATTTCTTTTACTATAACAAGGATGGTGATTTGTGCGTGAATGTGAATTGCAGTTGCGAAAAATATGACCAATTGTTTTCCGAGAGATACAACGTAGTGTTGGACGGCGGTGATTGCTATTGGGAAATGAATATTAATTTGAAGAAGAACAAAATCATTCGTTGGCACGTGAATGGGAAAGCCTAAATGAAATTTCTGAAGGGAAACTCCCTATTTACTTTAATAATAAAAACAAAAGGAAAGAAGGCGCCATCGTGTCGCCCGTCCGCTGCAAGTGGGAGCCGGCAAAATAACCAGTTCATCGCTTGACGAGCCGTCTCAACACGGTGCCCTGCGATGTAGCGACTTTCAGCACATAAAGTCCACATGGAAATCCTTGTAATGCAATCGTATTGCGAGGATTTTTCATCTCTTTCTGCCATATTTCCCGACCATCAATGCCGTAAAGAACGATCTCGGCGGCCATTCCTTCGGGGAGATGCAATACCGCTTCATCGTCAGCGGGATTGGGACTGATTGAGATTGCCGACAAATTGTTTCCTTCTACAACGCCCACAGGTGCTTCTACTCTGATAAATTGCCATGCTGTATCCGCCATGCAATGGCGACTCACGACTTGCCTCACTAGATAAACGCCACCCTCGGGGAAGGTGTGCCAAACCATGGTGTCGGTGCTTTGCAGAGTTTCGCCGTCACCGAAGGACCATCCTTGTTCTTCAAAGAGTTTGGCTTTGCTCACAAATCGGACGTTGAGGTAATCCACGCTGTCGACCACAAACCCAGCCTTCGGCGAGGGGCGTTGCCATCTCCAAAGAGAGTCGTACACTACCTCATGCACAGCCGATCGTATGGCACGGGCGGCGGTTTCGTCGAGGCCTGCATTGTGGCTGATGCTGTCAGGGTCGCGGCCAAAGAACATGGTATAGAAAGCACAAGCTGCGGCATAGCTTCCCGCCAAAGTGGGATGGCTTCCGTCCGTCATGTAAAGCTCGATTTCCGCATTGTGGTCACGGAGATAGTGCCACACACGGCCCACGGGACACACCGAAGCGTCGTTGTCTTCGCCCATCTGCATGTAACGCGCGTATAGAAGGCTGTCCATGCCCTCGTAAGTGTCCATCGGTGGATAGCCAAATTCTGTATCGCCGTTCTTGCGTCCCCAAGTCATGTAAAACATTGGCTCGGCGCAGGGATTGTGGGCATACACGGAATCGACCAATTGCTGCGCGAAAGGAAACACATAGAGTTCAACCGAATCCATCGGAAATGCCGGAAGTTGGCTTTGTTCCTGCATCACCACGAAATCCCATCCGCCTTCGCAAATCAACGTCATCGACTGGTTGTGACAGTGCATCTCGAAAGTGCAACCGCCTGGGGTGTTGCTGCTATACTCCATGTTCTCGCCCATGCTAAGTGCAATGTCGGTCACCATTTGCGGAAGGTTGTTGACCTGCGTGTAGCTGTTGCCGATGAACAACACGCGCGGATGCTCTTGGGCAAAAACCTGTCCCGCAAAAAAAGCGAGAAACCATGTCAGTAGTAGGGCTTTCCTTGTTTTGTGCATGTTGTTTTCAGAGTGCGAAGGACGAAAATCGGGGTCATTTTAAAGCATTAACAGGACAAGCTTTCTTGCACTTTTGGCAAAGGATGCACTCGGTGGCGTTCTTTCGGTTGCGCGCATTGCGGTTGACTTCCACATCCATCGGACAAACTTTCAAGCATTTGCCGCAGTGGATGCATTTTTCCTCGTCGCATTTGATACGCAGTGCCGAGAAATAGCTCATTGGCTTCAGAAAAACCGTTATCGGACAAATGTATTTGCAGAAAGCGCGGTTGTCTTTTAATGCCAAGGCAAGGATGATTCCGACCGCATAATACAACACGTTCCCCGCCACGAAAAGATAAAACATCGTGGTTTTGTTGGCTTTGCCCAAATACATGAGCAGAACGACCAAGGCAAGTGACAGGCCAAACATGACATAGCGTATCCATCCTATGCTTTTCCTTGGGCTTGCAGGCGTTCTATAGGGCAGCAGGTCAAGAATCATAGCTGTCCAGCAGGCATAGCCGCACCAACCTCGACCAAACAACAGCGGACCAAAAATTTTGGCGATGGCGTAATGCAATACTCCTGCTCCGAAAAATCCAGAGAAAAGGTAATACCAAAAGCCTTCCATCTGCATATTCTCGTGACAGATCAATCCGAGGAACACGAGCATATAGCTTCCCACGGTAAATTGGACAAACTCGCGGGCGTACTTCCATTTCTTCACCATAAGTACATTCCCAACCGCAATGCAGGTGCCGATGTAAGTGAAGTTGAGCAAGAAGAATAGGCTTCCCGTCGAAAGCCACAAAGAAACGGCAATGGCCTCAAAAACCATAAATAGAATGATGCCTGTCTTGTATTTTTTCATTGGGAAATTTTTGGCAAAAGTACAGGTTTTTCAAAAGATGGGCAAATTATTTGTTTTTGTCAGAATTGGAGACAAATTGTGTATTTTTGCATCCACCAATCAAACACATTCAAACCATGCTACAAAAAAGAACAAAAGCCCCTTATTTTGAAGGGCAAGACGAGAACGGCAACCTCGTCAAACTGAGTGATTTTGCCGGAAAGAAACTGGTGCTTTACTTCTATCCCAAGGACAGCACCCCAGGCTGCACTGCTGAGGCCTGCGACCTGCGCGACAACTACGAGCGTTTCCTATCGTTGGGTTATAACGTTTTGGGTGTCAGCCGCGACAGTGCCGCCTCTCACCAACGCTTCATCACCAAATACAACCTGCCTTTCCACCTCATTGCCGACACCGACTTGACCATCCTGAAAGCCTACGAAGCTTGGGGCGAGAAGAAAATGTACGGCAAGGTAACCGAAGGCACGCTCCGCACCACCTATATCATTGATGAAGAGGGTGTTATTATTGATGCTATTGGTAAAGTCGACACTAAGAATCATACAGCACAAATATTATGAAAATCATCGCATTACCTCTAATTTTAGGTCTCATGTCGGCCTGTGGCCACGGCGCGTCTGCCGATGCTTATGAGACCGACACCTTCGTGACGTCGAGCGGAAAGACCGTTCGCTTCCATGCCTTGACTCATGCCAGCATCCGCATTGAGTTTGACGGGAAGGAGATAGAAATCGACCCTGTGAGCAAGATGGGCGACCGCATCATCGACTACACAACTTTCCCCAAGGCTGACTATATCCTCGTCACGCATGAGCATTTCGACCATCTTGACACTGCTGCCATTCGTGCGCTCACCAAAAAGGAAACGCAACTCATCACCAATCAACGTTGCGCCAGCATGTTGGGCTATGGCACCGTCATGGCCAATGGCGACCGCCTGACCCTCAATGACGAAATGACTTTGGAAGCTGTGCCCGCCTACAACATCACCGAAGGGCATCTTCAGTTCCATCCTAAAGGTCGCGACAATGGCTTCATCCTCACCGTCGATGGACTGAGAATCTACATTGCCGGCGACACCGAGGACATTCCTGAAATGGCCGACATCAAAGACATCGATGTTGCTTTCCTGCCCTGCAATCAGCCTTATACCATGACTGTTGACCAACTAGTGCGCGCGGCAAGGATAATCAAGCCGAAAACACTGTTCCCCTACCATTACGGCCAAACCGATGTGAGCGGCATTGCTGACATGTTGAAAACCGATGGCGTAGAAGTAAGAATCAGGCACTACGAATAAGACGAGAACTTTGTAAACCAATAAAAGCCATGCCAGCATTATTGGAATTCGATGCCGTCATCCTCCAGAACGAGGACATGGATGCCGCCTACGTGGAGATGCCTTTCGACATCAAGGCACTGTTTGGCAAGGGCCGGCTACTGGTTCATGCCACCTTCGATGGAGTGCCATACGACGGACAAATCGTCCGCATGGGAACGCCGTGCCATATCATTGGACTTAGGAAAGACATTCGCAAGAAGATTGGGAAAACTTTTGGTGACATAGTGCATGTGACGTTTGTGGAGCGATAGAGTTATTTTGTAGTTTTGCAAAATCTTAAACCATTGTAGCAATGAAAAAACTATTCATTATCATGCTGGCCTTTGTTGCCATGCAACTAAACGCCCAGAATCTGACACATTACAAGCAGATTGTCAAGGAGTTGAGCTCCGCGAAGTACCAAGGTCGTGGCTATGCCAGAGGTGGGGCCAACAAGGCTGGAACGTATTTGAAAAAGGAATTCGAGAAAGTGGGTGTCGACGAGGTCGTCTGCCAACCTTTCACCATCGACATCAACACTTTCCCTGGAAAGATGAAAATGTGGGCCGACGGAAAGAAACTCAACCCAGGCGTGGATTTCTCCATGCGTGAATACTCTCCTGGTGCACACGGTACATTTCCTGTATATCATGTTGATACCCTGAATTTTGACCCAGAAAAGATGTTTGCGGACTTGGCCAAGCCCGAATACGCCAACTGTTTCGTGGTCTGTGAGTTCTGGTTCTCTTATCGTCATCATGAGGCTTTCGGTCGCCTTCAAAAACCAGGCGAATGCCCCAACGCGGGAATCATCAACACTTGGACTTCGCCTATCAAATTCTATAAGGCTTACGGCCATCGCGTGGTGGAGAAGCCCATCATTTGGGTGACGCCTGAAGCCATCGAGGGCGTGAAATCTATCCGCGTGGATGTTGACAATAAGTTCCTGAAGGACTACGGACTTTTCAACGTTATCGCCAAGGTGGAAGGCCGCAAGCACGACAGTTGCTATGTCTTCACGGCGCACTACGACCATCTCGGCAACCTCGGCAAAAATGTGTATTACGCTGGAGCCAACGACAACGCCTCGGGTACTGCCACTATCGTGACTTTGGCCGAATATTACGCGAAAAACCGCCCCGAATACGACATGTATTTCATCGCTTTTTCAGGCGAGGACGCCAACTTGCGCGGCTCGGAGTTTTATGCCAAGAACCCCATCGTGCCGCTGGAGCAAATCAAGTATCTCTTCAACATCGACATGATTGGGGACAACAATCCCGTGCAATATTGCGAGGTCAGCGATGAGGGAATGCGCGGCTTTGCCCTATTTGAACAAATCAACGACAAACAGCACTATTTCAAGAGCCTGAACCGTGGCGAGTTGGCCGGCAACAGTGACCATTACCCTTTCGCCACGCGCCACGTGCCATGCATCTTCCTTGAGAACCAAGAAGGCGACGCCTTCCCATACTACCACACCATCTTCGACACCTACAAAAACGCTGTTTTCGACAGCTACGAGCCTGTGTTTAGGCTGGTGAGGGACTTTGTGGAGCGGTATTGAAGTTTCAATTTCGGCGGTACTGTTCGATTGTCAGTTTCATCACTTTTACAGGACGGTCTGCGCCGACTTCCAGCTTGGGGCATCGTGTTTCCTCATCTGTATCCACGAAACCGCATTTCTTCATCACGCGGCCTGAAGCGGGATTGTCAAGGAAATAGTCACCCCAGAGGATAGTGAAGCCTTTTTCGTTGAAACAATGGTCGATGACCAGTTGAAGAGCCTCCGTGCAGATGCCTTTCCCCCAATAGGGATGGGCAATCCAATAGCCCACCTCGCATTGGTTTTCGTCGATTTGCAAGTTCGATGAGGCCGCTGGGAGGTAACCCACACAGCCGATGGCCTCGCCTGTTTCTTTCCACTCAACTGCCCACATGGTTTCGCCGCCGAAAACCGTTCGGATAATCTCGCGGCTTTCCTCCACCGACTGATGTGGCGGCCATCCGGCGCGAGGCCCGACTTCAGGGTCTGAGGCGTATTTGAAAAGTGCTTCTGCGTCATCGTCGCGCCATGGGCGCAATAGTATTCTATTTGTTTCCATCTTTATGAGGTTGTTTCAACTTCGCCATTTGCAGTCTTTACATACTCATTTTGCGTAGCTCTATTATGCTGCAAAAGTATAGAATAAGTCCCGTTTCCACAAGAACTCTTATCCTTGACTCAGACAAATTGGTTAAAAGGTCATAACGAGAACGCTGTTTTCAATAGTTATGAGCCTGTCTTTAGGCTGGTTAGGGATTTTGTGGAGCGGTATTGAGGATTACCTATAAAACAATCTACTCCATCCCAATCACTTTAGTGCTTTCCTCGCCAAATTGTGAAACTACGCGAACAGCAAGACGTGTACCTTGTTTGTAAGGTAGTGGCTCACTGCGGAAAGCATAAAGGGTGTCCCATAACTCGTCGCTGAAGGTCATACGAAGGGTGCGCTCGGCATTCTTTTTGGTGAAGGCCGAAGCAGCGTTGCTGAGACCTTTGCGCCAAGCGTCAAACTCTTTCTTCTCGCCACCACAGAAGTGCATACTGCGCACAATGAACATCTGGCCATTATAGTCGCTGTCCAACTCCCAATATGCAATGTCTTCTACCGAGCGGGCTTTCACATCATCGCGGATGGGGTCGTAGATGTCCAAACCACGAATCTCTATGTGGCAGGTGTCAGCGGAGTCTTTCACTAAAACAATGTCGGGTTCTCCGATGGTGATGAACGAACCTGCTTTGGTGTCTTTCTTCAATAGACCTTCTTGCATCAAGTCGTCGTGCATACGCACCTTGCTGACGGTGAACTGGCCGAGGTTGTAGTCCTTGTCGTTGATGGTGTCCTCGAACGAGAATCCCAACAGCACCAACCATGAAGCACCTTCCTGTAACTTGGTCTCTCTGAACTCCTTGACTGCCGCATTGACGGCCTGACGGCTGACGGTGCCAAACTTTGGCCCGATGTGAAAATACACCAACCGCTCGCGGCTTTCCTCATCTCTATAGATGCCTTTGGCGTTAAGGTAAGGATTGGCAACGGCTTCCACGCTGATGAATTTAGCCTGCTGGGTGCTGTCGCCATTACGTATACCATTGGCTTGCAGGTGACTGAAGATACGTTGCTGAAAACGCAAGTTTTCCTCCGCTTCGGTGGCAGTGAGAGCGACATCATCAGGCGAAGTAACATCGTAACTTTGCAGTGTTTCCACTGTGAAGGGACCACTCACACGCATCCGTTTCTTATCCTCAATAGGTTGGTCATAGAGCACTTCTTCTTCAGCAGGTTCGTTGTTGGCCAGCGATTTAAGGGTGATATGTGGCACGGTCTTATAGACAAAGCCTTGCCGTATGTCTGGCACTGCGCTTTTGTCATACAGCTCGTAGTAGGGAAACACCGCTGTAGTTAACCGCTTCTTGGCGATGTTGAGGGCGATACGGCTGGTGTCGATGGTAATCCAACGTCTGCCCCATTGCTCTGCAACATACGCCGTGGTACCGCTGCCACAAGTGGGGTCAAGCACAAGGTCGCCTGGGTCGGTGGTCATTAGGATGCAACGCTGAATGACTTTGTTTCCTGTTTGCACTACATATAGTTTATCTCCTCCAAACTGGTTTTGTCCTACTGTATCGGTCCATAAACAAGAAACTGGCATATATTGAAAATCCTCAAAATATCTGATATAACCAAGCCCCCCTTTTGATGAAGCATCAATTCGTCTCTTTTGTAGTAAAGTGTTTATGCCTTCTTTTGATGTTTTCCAACTGCCATTATTAATCGTATAAATTTTCCCATTATACTCTATGGGAAATCTCGCATTTTCTCCGCCTGATTGTGAGGTCAAATTGTCTAATCCATACACCTTTGCTCCTTTTGGCTTGTGCGAATAGTCAAATATCGTATTGTTTTTCTTTTCCCAATCACTAATCGACATTCTTGTTCCATCAGCAAGTTCGATTTTTTTGTATGCTGTTGAACCATCTCCTCCAAATTCTTTTTGTAAAAAGACCTTTCTATATTTATAGTTTTCTCTATCTTTTGCATACCAAACAATATAATCCGCTACCGTTGCGGGCGCAGTTAATTCGCCAGGACTACCTGCACCTGTTGTTTTTTGACAAATAATCTGACTAACAAAATTCTCGCTCCCAAACACATCATCCATAATATTCCGGACAAGATGAACATTCTCATCGCTGATTTGCACAAAAACGGAGCCACTTTCGGTGAGCAGTTCACGAGCCAATACGAGGCGGTCACGCAAGTAGGAAAGGTAACTATGGATGCCCAACTCCCAAGTGTCACGGAAAGCCTTAATCATCTCGGGTTCACCGCTGATATTTTGGTCGTTGTCCTTTACCTCGCGACTATTAAGTTTCATTTGCCAGTTGCTGCCAAACTTGATGCCGTAGGGAGGATCCATATAGATGCATTGGACTTTGCCAGCCATACCTTCACGCCGTAACAGTGAATTCATCACCAACAACGAATCGCCTTGCACCAAACGATTCTTCCATTTGTCAGTATGGCGATAATACTCGGTGACACGCGCCAATTCGTCTTCGATGACATTGGGGATTTCCGCCTCGTCAAAGAGCAATCCTTGATTTTCGTTACGGCGTTGTTCACCAATGCTATACAAATTATTGATAAGCATTTCTGGACGTATCTGTTCGTGGACGTAGAGACTGCGAATATCTACCCGTAAGTCGCTACGTTGGGTTTCTTCGTCATCGTTGTTGTACTTGTTCAACCAATAAAGTTCGGGGTCGCGACCACGGTTAAATTCGTGGCGAAAGGTATCGTAACTGCTTTGCTTTTCATCGGAAACGGCAGCCGCTTCGCTACCAGCAAGTTCTGTGGTGGGAATGGTGGCGCGGGTGTCGTTGTCGTGCTTGATGGCATCGACTGGTTTATGCTTGTTGTTCATAATTGTTTTATTTTCTCAATAAGTAATGCTTTGATGTTGTCAATATCATTGATCTCCAAGAAGTCCCAACGGCCATAGGTTTGCATGTTGTTGGCAGCCGGAAGCCAATAGTTGGTAGTGTAATAGCGTTTGGCCGCCTTGCCGCCAGTGCGGTCGTTGCTGAAACCGCTGATTTCAATGATGAGGTTGACCATTTCGCCCTCTTCGGTAATGACTTGGGCGATGAAGTCGGGCATATAGCGATGTTCCACTCCGTTTTCCAAATACGGAATGTAGAATCCAAGGAAATGATTTTTCACATAACTTTGTATCTGGGGCAACTGCTCCAATGCTTTGGCGGCCTTTTGTTCCCAGCTATCGGTATCGGCCACCACAAAGTTGACATGGCTCTTCACGGTTGGATATACCTCCTTGGTGGTGGAACCGAAAACATATTCAGAAGAACCTTCGGGATTGTAATAATTTGGAATGGCGGTGATACGCTCATTGTTGGCGTTGGCCTTGCGTATGCCCTCGTAGATGTTGTCAGCTGTCTTTTTCTCATCCCAAAAGACAACCAACCGACGCATTTCCTTGCTGCCATCACCACCCAATATTTCTATTTGGTTGTCATACCATTGCTGCACAATCTGTTTCAGTTTTCCAAAAAGATGGAATTGGACTCCGTTTTCGCGGTCGCTGAACTTGTAGTGAATCAGCCGTCGGGTAAGTTCATAAACCACTTCGGCATCGCGCAACTCGCGATAGTCACTTTTGAGCACTACATGATTTTTGTCAGGATTTTCAATGGGATTTCCCATGGTGGTTTCGGTGGGAATGTCGTTGAAATTGAGGCAGAACTTGTAATGGTCAGTGTAGTCAGCACGTAATTCGCCATCGGGTGATTCACTGCGATAACCCTCGATATTGGGAAACTTGATTTCCAACGCCTTGCGTTCGGGCAATGCTTTTATCACCGTCTTGGGTTTGGGTGGATTAGGAGGCGGAGTGGCACCACCACGGAAGGTTTTGAAGGGCACGCCTATGATATGGGCATACTCGGGCGGGAATTTCAGCACCACGTCTTTGGTCCGTTTGCTTCCTTCGGGCAATTCCTCGCCAGTTGTGGCATCATACTTTTTCAATTCGTAACTCACTCGGCGCAACGCACGACCGGCCACCTGCTCACAAAGCAATTGGCTACCGAAAGCACGCACACCGCAAACGTGGGTCACTGTGTTGGCATCCCAGCCTTCGGTCAACATTGAAACGGATATTACGCAACGTATATGACCGCCCAACATCCCAGGCTTGCCCACCGTATTAACCACTTCACGCAAAATATCACCTTCTGTCAAGCGGTCGGCACTGCCACTGCCATGCAACACAGCGTATTCACGGCGGAAAGTTTCAATCTCATCACGGAACACCCGCTTGAACTCATCATCAATGGTGCCTGCGGCGTTGTCCACTGCTTCACTGTCGATAATCAAGGTTGGTGGCTTGATTTTGGGCATTCCATTGTGATAGTTGGAAAAAATGTTGAAGTGACCATCCACATAAATGCGTTTGCCATCAGCACCGATAGTTTCATAGCCAGCAATGTATTTATAAACCTCTTTGGAAACGGTGGTGTTGTTGCAAACCACGATGAAAACAGGCGGAGTAGAGAAAAGGTCAATTTTTGACTCGTCGTTTTGCCTCAAGCCTTGGTCATATTTCTCATAGTCGCGAGTGAACTGCTCCAACGCCATAGTCAACAATTCTGGCAACCTTGGAGCCTGCTCAACCTCGTTTTTTATGTCTTTTCCTTCGGCTTTGGCTGCTTTTCGCGCACCACGTTGTCCTTTCTTTGGCAACTCGGTACGAATGTGTTCATAGATATTGCGCAGTTTTGGTTCGGTGAGGTCATCGCTGTTGTCGTATGTAGGCAGAAAAGGAATCTTCACCAAACCACTTTCGATGGAATCAACCAAACCGAAATCGCTCACCACCCAAGGAAAGAGAGAATAAGGTTCATAACCAGAACCTTTCAGATAGTAGGGAGTAGCAGACAAGTCGTAAACGTTCTGAATGCGATAGCCGAGGAGTTTCATTTGACGCAACCCTTCATACCAAACCATAGCCTTCTCATTCTCCTGTTCGGTTTCCTGTGTTTCCTCATCCTTTTTTGACAAGGAAGATGTCTTGGGCAGGTAGCAATGATGTGCTTCATCGTTGATTACCACGATGCGTTTGCCTTTCATGTTACGTCCCAACACTCGCGAAATGACACTGCTGAAAGGTTCTTTGTCATTGCATTTTTCCATTTCACCTGTATCGCTGTTGTACACCAACTTGCCATCCAACGGACTTGATTTCTTTCCTGTAAATATCTTTGGCTCAAACACATGGTAATTGGTGATGGTGATGGCCGCATTGAGACCGCCCATCAAGTGACGATAGGATTCAGGTATCAACCAACGTTTATGATAATAGTCGTTGGCTACGTTGAAATTGGCCTTGTCGTCAATAAACAACACACCAAGACGATCGCGAATAGTGATGCCTGGCGCCACGATGAGGAAATGGTCGGCAAAGCGGGTGTCGTTGTGATACTCGCGCTTGTTAATGTAGTGATAGAGTATCAGCATGGCCATCACCACGGTTTTGCCTGTGCCTGTAGCCATTTTGAAGGCCGTCCGTGGCAATACAAAGGCGCTATCTTCCGAGACGCTATGCTGTCGAGTAGATAATTGGTTGAGAATATGACGACCCATATTTGGGTCACTATCGGCCACTTCGTTTAGGTAGATAGCGGTTTCTACTGCCTCACGTTGACAAAAGAAAAGGCGTTGGAAGTGTTGCCGTTCAGGGTTGCAAAACCAAAAGTTAAGCAACTCGCGGGTGACTCGTGTAGTATGAGGATAGTCAGTTTCACGCCATTGCTTCACGATGCGCCTCATACGGTTGATAAACTCTGCATTGGGGTCGCTATCCTCAATGTCCGATCCATGAAACAGCGTGTCGCTGCCTGCCTGTTTGGGCTGGATGCCTATTTGTGACGTATATGGTCGTCGGCCTTCAAGTATCCTTTCGTAATCCAAGTTGCCTTCGAGATCGGTGTCATAGTGCCAAGCCGGTTCCTCGTAGGGATTGTTGAGGATGGGACTTTTCTCTATATCTATCATATTTGTCCTGTCGTTTGAGCGTGGGCATTTATCGGACTTGCGGGCAATGCGGCAGGGCACATAAGAAGCGCGGATGTTTTCTTATCCACGCCTTGAGGCCCTAGGAATTGCCCGTTACCATTGATAAGTCCACGTCCACGCTTACGCAGGACGTTTGAAGACTTATTCAGATTGGTAACTACGAATTGAAATTTCCTAGGTTTCAAGGCAGTGCCAAATAAATTGCAAACGCTATTTTATATTCTATTTATTCTTATTTTATTAGTGTTCTATGATTTGATTTTATTGTTTTGACTGTTTATATATAAATGAAACAATTAGCGTTCATTTTCATTTGCAAATATACGCTTTTTTCTGATATGGCAAATAAGTGATGAAAACTTACTTTGTGTTTGGTCAAATTCGTTTATTGGATTTCTTCCTGTCATAATACTCCGCCGTGGCAGTGAAAAACACATCGCCGCTGCTATTGAGGGCGGTCTCGATGGAGTCCTGCACCACGCCAATGATGAAACCAATGGCAACAGCCTGCATCGCCACATCGTTGCCGATGCCGAAGAACGAGCAGGCCATCGGGATAAGCAACAACGAACCACCCGCCACGCCCGAGGCACCGCAAGCGCCGAGGGTGGCAATAAGACCCAAAAACACCGCCGAAGCGAAACTGACCTCCACACCTACAGTGTGTGCCACGGCAAGTGCAAAGACAGTGATGGTCACGGCGGCACCATCCATGTTGATGGTAGCACCCAAAGGAATGCTGACGGAATAAAAGTCCTCATCGAGATTGAGTTTCTTGCACAATGCCATGTTGATGGGGATGTTGGCCGCCGAGGAGCGTGTGAAAAAGGCATTCAGCCCGCTCTCCTTTAAGCAAGTGAACAACAACGGATAAGGGTTCTTCCGCAACACGACAAAAGAAATGAGTGGATTGAAAACCATGGTGTTGACCAACATGCAGCCCACCAAAAGCAGCAACAGGTGACCGTATGTCGTGAAGACCTCAAGGCCGTTCTCCGACACGGTAGTGAAGACCAGTCCGAGGATGCCGAACGGGGCGAACTCGATAATCCATTTCACTACTTTTGAAATCACCGTGGCAAAATCGTGGACCACGGCAATGGTGGTTCTATTAGCCAATTTCTAGAGGGCAATGCCGATGATGATGGACCAAAACAAGATGGCGATGTAGTTGGCATTGGCGATGGCCATGATGGGGTTGGTGAGCATACCCGTCAGCAGGTTGGTGAACACCTCCGACAGCGAGCCCGCTGCACCTTCCATCTCGGGCATTTCTGCCAATTGCAAAGTCACGGGGAACAAAAAACTACCAACCACCGCACAGATGGCCGCGATGAAGGTGCTCAACATATAGACTCCAATCAAGGCGGCGAAACGTTGCCCGTGCCCTTTGCCCGCCTTGGCGATGGACGAGGTCACCAACACTGCAACCAACACAGGGGCGATGCCTTTCAAGGCACTGACAAACATCCTGCCAAGGATGCCGATGCCTGTCCACGAAGGCACCAACAACCCCAACACCGCGCCGATGACCAGTCCGATAAAGATGCGCAGCATCAGGCTGACGTTGGTGTATTTCTTGATGATTTGGGCGGCTTTATTCATGGCATGTTTTTGGAATTATGCCGCAAAAATACAAAAAAGGCGCAATCGCTTTGCGACTGCGCCCTTTCTCTAATTCTTTCGTCTCTATTTTTGCTTTCATCGTTTGCTTATTTAGTCGCAGGAAAAACGGAATAATTACAACAGACTACAAAAAAAGTTTCTAAAACAGCGAAAAATATGGCAATTAAAACAAAAATATCTATTTTTGCATTGCGAAAAGTTCGTTACGAAAGTTTCGTTACGAGATTTACGCAATGAAAACACATATCGTTATGGCAAAAGCAAAACAGAAACAACTTGATAATCCGTTTGTTTATCAGGGATATGAAGGTCCAGAATATTTCTGCGATCGTGAGGAAGAAACAAAAAACATGATTTCTGCACTCAATAATGGGCGCAATTTAACCCTAATTTCTCCAAGAAAAATAGGAAAAACAGGGCTAATAAACCACGCATTCTATCAAATTAAGAAGGAAAACAAGGATGCTATTTGCATTTATGTTGACATCTTCTCGACCAAAAACCTACAGGAATTTGTGGAAACATTGTGCAGGGCAGTTATCGAAGACGCATTGGAAAGGGAGAAGTCGTTTGGCAACAAGGTTCTGGATTTCTTCAAGGGATTACGGCCTACGATTACCCCTGATTTGATGACTGGATTGCCCACTGTTTCCGTCAGCGTGGTTCCTGTGCAGGCTGAATACACGCTCAAGAGCATCTTCACCCATCTGAACGACCTGAACAAGCCCGTGTATTTAGCCATCGATGAGTTTCAGCAAATTACGGAATATCCTGAAAAAGGCACCGAGGCCATGTTGCGTTCCTATATCCAGTTTATACACCATGTGAAGTTTATCTTTTCCGGTAGCAAGAAGCATTTGATGGAAGAGATGTTTTGTGCTCCCAATAGGCCTTTCTATCAGAGTACGCAACTGATGAATCTGGAGCCACTTCAAGAGGAAACCTACTATGATTTTGCCAGAAAGTTCTTTGAGGCAAAGAAAGGCTCGTTCAGCCCAGAGGTGTTCCATAATATCTATCAGCGTTTCGACGGCTATACTTGGTATCTGCAAGCCATCCTGAATCGGTTGTACGAGCAGGGGAAAAAGGTGGAAACGGACAGACAAGCGATCGAGGCTATTCTGTTTCATGTCAATGCCTTGGCATCACATTATCAGATGCTTGTCTCGTTTTTGACCGACAACCAGTTCAGTCTGCTCAAAGCCATTGCCCATGCGGATGTTGTTGAACAGCCGTTGGGCAATGAGTTTATCAAACGCTTTGAACTGCCCAGTGCCAGCAGTGTCAAGTCGGCATTGAAAGTGTTGGTTGATAAGGATTTGGTCTATCAGACTTCCGAAGGTTACATCGTGTATGACCGCTTTCTCGGCCTTTGGTTGAAGCGGATTTGATTTGTATGGCTTCCACCATGTACCAATGAGAATATTTAGAGTTTTTCCTAATATATGACAAAGCATGTAGCATCAAACCTGTCAAAAGGTCGATTAGAAATTGACCATAATAGTCGTGTTGTCAGAATCATTTCTAAAACAGGCAACTGCACTATTCATAAGTACCAATATTCCGATTTAGATTCCAGTGATTGGGGTTATATTTACGAAAAGTATGTTGGCCAAAAATATGAAGAGGAAGGTTTCCAAGTTGAATACCTAGGCTTACACAAAGGGTTTCTTGATGGTGGAATGGACATCATTATCAGCAAAGACGATTTCAAAGCCTATATCCAGTGCAAGTTTTCAACCAAATCTCGCGCTTGTTTTGGGAAACAGAAAATAGAATGGATTCTTTATAATGCATCTTCGTTTCTTTCAAAGCAATACAATGATAAGAAATTGAACTTTTGGCTTGTCGTACCAACATTAGCACTGATAAAAAAAGAATTACAGGAATATTTTCTATCAAAAAACAATTTCCAAGATAAAGTCAAATTGGAGTTAAAAGCAATCCCTATGCCATTATTACCAATTATGTCAAAGTCATAAGTACGATTCCCTTGGTGACCCATTGATAATCTTTATTAGTTTTGACTATTGCAACGCATGGTCAACTCTCATGTTCCTAATATCCTGAATATTACTGACAATGCTGATAAGCCCAAACGTAACCAATAAAGAGAGCGCCGTGGTAGTCAGCAGTCGGGAGTTTGTGGCAAGCCATGAGAGCCAGCCCGTTTGCACTTGGAAGGTGAAAAGCGGCACCCCGACGGGCATGGAAAGCATATAGACGATGGTGATGCCGCCGCTGATAATGCCCACGACAAAAGCCACCACCAAAGCCATCTTGTAGCGACGAATCGTGGCCTCTTGGTGCTGTTTGATGTACTCCACGGCATCCAAACGTTTGTTGAGCGAGGCCATAAAGGCTTCGCTATCATCGAATTGGGGTTTCTGGGCGAGGAAAAGTTCCTCTAAGGCTTTGTCTTTGTTCATAGCTTCAGTTTTTCTTTCAGTTGGTCACGTCCCCGTGAGAGTTGTTTTTTTACGGCATCTTCCGATGCCTCGGTAATCGCGGCTATCTCTTTGATATTGTATCCGTTGAGGTAGAACAGCGTGATGGCCGAGCGCTCTTTGGGCGGTAGGGTGCGCAAAGCCAAATAGAGGTCTTGGTGCTCGAAAGAAGCATCGGCAGCATTGTTGCTGACGAGTGTTCTTGCCTCCTCGATGCTTTCCGTGTAGCGCAGGCTCGCTTTATGGTTGAGGAAAGTGTTGTGAGCGATTTTGAAAAGCCACGAGCGGAACCTCCCCTTCTCCTGATAGCCCGCCGACGAGAGATAGGCTTTCACCAACGCATCCTGTGCGATGTCGTCAGCCTCTTCCTTGTTGCCGCAGCAGAGGTAGAGCAAGAAGCCACGCAAGGCCTCCTGCTCACGTTCCACAAGTTCTATGAATCCTTCACGCGTCACGGATTATGCCTGTTTTGTCATCTGTTTTTCCTCTGCCTCAATCTCCTTGGCGAGCATCTTTCTACCCACGCCATAGTTGATGATGAAGGCGGCACCTATGGCCAGAAGAATCACGCCGAAAGCAATGGCGGTCTGAACATCGTCTGCCATGTGAATCTTCTGTGTATCTTTGCTTATTGTATTAATAAGGAAGATGCCAAATCCAATCAAGCCGATGCCCAGTATAGTGGTGATGCAGCCCCAAAGCAGTTTCGCGAGCAGTTTTTCCTTCAGCGACTTTTTCTTGGATGAAATTTTTTTCATCAGTTCTTCGACATCCATGTCAGGATGTTTCTCGATGGCCGTCGTTACAATTTGCATACGGTCTCTTGACTCGTTAATTTTACGACGCGTTTCCAGCCAAATAAACACAATAGGAAGTACGCATCCACATGCAATAACGGGAATCGTGTCGACAAAATTCAACCAAACTAAATTGCTATCCATTTTCTTTTTGTTTTAAATTGTTAGACTTCTGTTTTCTGAACCAGTTCGCTCCTATAACAAGTTTGGAAGGCAAAAGGTGACATCAATTTGAATTTTTTTTGTTCGGATAAGATGTCCTTCCTGAATCGCAGCGAAGGTGGCGATGATGGCTACGATAATGAAAGGAATTATTGATTCAATGAATAATGCCAAAGGTATTCCAACAAAGAGCAGCAATCCTGTCGCCTTGTTCGCAATGCTGTGAAGAAAGATGCATCTTTTGAATAATACCAATGCGAATGCTTGGTTCATCAATTTTATGATGGCTATCATTCCGCACCATATCCACATCCATAACGGGAACTCCAATACGGGTATCAACTTACAACAGCAACATACTACAAAACAAAGGTCTGCCACGCTGTCCAATACAGCACCGAAAGGGGTTGCAGCATTGAGTTTGCGCGCCAGAAATCCGTCGAGCATGTCGCTGATGCCACAAAAAAGATAGACAGACCAAAAAGCGATGCCTTTCACGTCGCAAAACAAGAGAACAATTGCCCCGAGCAATCTGAGTGCCGATAGCGTATTGGGCAATTGTCTCATTGTTTTATTGTGTTATTATTGAGCACAATACCTTATTCGTACGTTTTGTATTGGTTGTATTCAAATTCCTCTTTCTCCTCGTTCCATTCCAGTTTATGAATATCCCAGTTTGCCCACTGACGAAATCGGGTGGCATGGATGCTGTTTACCCTGTAGCCAACAGAAAGAATCATATCCAAATTATAGGCTTTTGTGGAGTACAATTGTTTCCCGTCATTACCCATGTATTCCAAAATGGAATATGTGCTACTTTCTTCTAATTCACCTGATTTATAGATATTTGCAATGTGTTTTGAGATAGCTGGTTGCTTTACACCAAACAAATCGGCAATTTGTTGTTGCGTGAGCCAGACCGTTTCTTTGTCTAACCTTACTTCAAGTCTAATGTTATCATTGGGCTGATACAGTACAATTTCGCCTTTGTTTATTGAAGTAGGCAAAGAAACCGTGTTTTCGTTTTGATTCATACCATTACAATTATGGCACAAAAATACTATAAACCCCGCAAACAAGCAATAATAATTTGCCAAAAAGAAGCCTAAACGCTCTATTATAGTTTCAAGAAGCAACCCTAAAGCCACGCCTTAAAAAATCAACTTTTTTGTCTTCTCAAACTAATCACAGCGGCAACAGCCTCAACCAAACCAAACACAAAATAGATGTTGCTCATAAAATTGAAACCCCACACCCACCATTCGAGGACAATCCAAAGCATGAGGATGATGCCGCAGGCGAAAACAGCGTGAGGCGCGAGGCGATGTTTTTTGAACAAAAGAATTGTTGCCAAAAACTGAGTGAGGCCATTCACTGCCAATAACACGAAGCCCGAAGGGATGAAGTTTTTAAAAAAGACATCGGGCCAAGGCATTTTGGCCCTCAGCATTTCAAGTAGTGGTTCCATGCCCCACTTTTGGCCTGAGGGGTCAATCCACATCATCAAGGCACCGACCACTGCACCGATGCCGATGAACAAGGTCAAGAATTTCTGAAGTTTTACCATTTTGTTTATTCAATAACAAAACTCCTTGGATAGAAATCGCTATAGAAGCGGCCATCCGTGGCAGTGAATTTCAGCACACAATAGTTGGGGTCGGTTACGCCGCCGGGGTAATACTCAGTGTCGCCATCGCGCCAAATCATCTCCTTGCTTTTGGCATCCATCAGCACCTCCATCGTGCCACGAAGCATCATGCCTTTGAAACCTTCCCCATCGTAGAAATAGATGCTGGCCTTGGGGTTCGCTTTGTAATGCGCCACACGCAGCGAGAAGGTGTTGGTGGTGAAATAGAACACCTTAATGCCCTCACGAACTCGAGGCGAAAGCATCGCCTTGGTGCAGGGATAGCCTTCATCGTCCACCGATGAAATCATGGTAATAGGCAATGTATCAGCCATTTGGGCAATAAGGTTCTTAACACCCGCCAAGGCAGGATTTTCAGGCATGGCCTCGTCCGTCACCTTCATGGTTTCGCGCCAGCGTTTCAAGTGCGGGAAGTACATCTTCATCTGCCCGATGTATTCTTCCTTCGTGATGGGTTGGGGCAGCCCCTTGTTGACTTCGTTCACAAATTGGGCGCAGTGCTCAATCATCTCGTCCATCGTGCAGTCTTGCAGGAACTTACCGTCCTTATAGCAATACATGCAATATTCTTCGTTCTTGCTGCCGTCGGCGTTGGTGCCGAGCACTTGATCATTCAGAGGCATTCCGCAGCTCTGACAAAATTTCATTTCGTTTTCCATAATTGTTATCTTTTAATGTTGTTGTTAATCCACTCTGATGCGGTCTCAAAAGTTCATTGAAATAGTTGTCCAGGTAATATTTTCTTTTCTTTCGGTGGGAAAGTCGCCTCATACGCCTCGAATGCCTTGGGATTCTCGTCAGCCACAAAGTAACCTTTTGGCGGACAATAAGTGCCTTCCCGACCGTTCCAATAGCCTGCAATCAACTCTTGTGCAAGGAAATACGGCACTTCGGATTCTCTCGACTCGGCGTGATAATGTATTTTCAGTTTGCTGGCGAGGTCGAAGCCCGCGTGTTTGTAAAAATCAATGTTGCCCTCCATGCAGAGCAGTCCGATGCTCATGGCTTTGGCCTTTTCAAGCGCGTAGTTCAGGAGTTTCAAGCCGTAGCCCTTGCGCTTGTATTCGGGATGGATGCTGATGGGGCCAAAAGTCCATGAGGGGAACACGGTTCCATCATCAAGGGTGATTTCGGCTTTTGAAAACATCACATGACCGATGATTTTTCCGTCTTCCTCCATCACAAAATCCAGCTCATGGATGAAATCGGGGTTGGATCTATATTGGTTGAGCACATAATGCTCGGTGCACCCCGGACGATAGACGTTCCAGAATGCCTCGCGGGTGAGGTTCTCCACCTCGCGCCAGTCTTGAGGTTGTTCCAATCGGATGTTCATGGTAATTTTGATTTCGTGCTGCAAAGTTACGCCTAATTTTCCACATTTGTTTTCATTTATCGGAATAAACATTACCTTTGCGGCTTATTTTTCAAAAAATGGCACTATGGAAACTAGGTATATCTTCATTACTGGTGGTGTGACTTCCTCGTTGGGGAAAGGCATCATCTCGGCTTCAATTGGAAAGCTGCTGCAGGCACGCGGCTATAAAATCACCATTCAGAAGTTTGACCCTTACATCAACGTCGACCCTGGCACGCTGAACCCATACGAACACGGTGAATGCTACGTGACGGCCGACGGCTTTGAGACCGACCTCGACCTTGGGCATTATGAGCGTTTCACCGGCATACAGACTACGCGCGACAACAGTGTGACCACGGGACGCATTTACCTCAGCGTCATCGAGCGTGAACGCCGTGGCGACTACCTCGGCAAGACCATCCAAGTGGTACCTCACATCACTGATGAGATCAAGCGCAGGATTCTGCTGAATGCCACCAAGGAGCATTTTGACTTTGTCATCACCGAGATTGGCGGCACCATCGGCGATATTGAGGGGTTGCCTTACATCGAGGCCATCCGACAATTGAGGTGGGAGTTGGGCTCACGTAGAGCCTTGAACATACATCTCACCTACGTGCCTTATTTGGCCGCCGCTGGTGAACTGAAGACCAAGCCTACGCAAACGAGTGTGAAGCAGTTGCAAGGACAGGGTATCCAGCCCGATATTTTGGTGCTGCGCACTGAGCACGAACTAAGTGACGAGATTCGCATGAAGGTCGCCCATTTTTGCAATGTTGAGCAGGAAGCTGTCATCCAAAGCCAAGACCTGCCGAGTATCTACGAGGTGCCAGTCAATATGCAGCGCCAGAACCTTGATGCCATCATCCTGAAGAAGATGGGCATGGAGGTCGGCCCGACGCCCGAACTGGGTGCTTGGCGCGACTTCCTCGAACGCCGCAAGCGTGCCACAAAGGTCGTCAACATCGGCATCGTGGGCAAGTACGACTTGCAGGATGCCTATAAGAGTATCCTTGAGAGCCTTGCCCATGCGGGTACTTACAACGATCGCAAGGTGAAGACGCATTTCATCAACAGTGAGTTCATCACCCGCGAGAACGTCGGCGAACAGTTGGCAGGCATGGCGGGCATCGTTATCTGCCCAGGTTTTGGTCAGCGCGGCATTGAAGGCAAGATTATCGCCGCCGAATACACACGCACACATGACATCCCGACTTTCGGCATTTGCCTCGGTATGCAGATGATGGTCATCGAGTTTGCCAGAAATGTGTTGGGCTACGTCGACGCCAACAGCAGTGAGATGGACGAAAGGACGCCGCACAACGTCATCGATATGATGGAAGAGCAGAAGAACATCACGCAGATGGGCGGCACGATGCGATTGGGAGCCTACGATTGCGAACTTGTCAAAGGCAGCCGTACATGGGAGGCCTACGGTGAGCAAAGTCTCATCCAGGAGCGACACCGCCACCGTTACGAGTTCAACAACCGCTATTTTGATGAATTCCAAAGCCACGGGATGCGATGCGTGGGTATCAATCCCGCCGCCAACCTTGTGGAAATCGTCGAGATACCCAACCTTCGTTGGTACATCGGCACACAGTTCCACCCTGAGTATTCCTCAACGGTGCTGCATCCGCATCCACTGTTCATGGATTTCGTGAAGGCTTTGATATAAGTTATACAAATTAGTTTTTCTTCTCTCCGCCGCCAAAGTCATCATAAAGGATGTTCTCAGGCGCAACGCCCAGATTGTCAAGCATATTGACCACAGCGGCACTCATCGGGCCGGGACCGCACATGTAGTATTCAATGTCCTCCGGTGCGGGATGGTCTTTCAGATAGGTTTCGTACATCACATTGTGCACAAAACCAGCGGTATACTTCACGCTTGCCGTATCGGCGGCGGGGTCGGGACGGTCTAAGGCGAGGTGGAAATGGAAATTCGGGAAATCTTGTTCAAGTTGCAGGAAATCTTGCAGATAGAAGACCTCGTTCAAAGCGCGAGCACCGTAGAAATAGTGCATTTCGCGGTCTCTGACATTCATGGTACGCGTCAGGTGCATGATTTGTGCCCGCAAGGGAGCCATACCAGCACCACCACCCACCCAAATCATTTCTGGAAGCAAGGTCCCTGAGCCTGTCGAAGGGCCGTCCTCTGCTGTGTTATGCTCCTTGACATGGAACTCGCCAAAAGGACCAGACATCAGCACTTTGTCTCCTGGTTTTAAAGAGAAAATATAAGACGAGGCCACGCCTGGATTGACATTCATAAATCCGGAATGGTCAGGCTTGAACGGTGGTGTGGCGATACGCACGGTCAGCATGAAGACGTCGCCCTCGGCGGGATAGTTGGCCATGGAATAGGCGCGGATGGTCGGCTCGGTGTTGACGCAACACAGGTCGAACATCTTGAATTTCTCCCACGAAGGAAGATATTCAGCGCCAATGAGTTCCTTGTCGAAGTCGGCATAACTAAGGTTGAATTTCGGGATGCGGATTTGAGCGTATGAGCCAGGGATGAAGTCCATGTGTGCGCCTTCGGGCAGCTGCACCTTGAACTCTTTGATGAAAGTGGCCACGTTGCGGTTGCTGACCACCGTACATTCATATTCCTTGACGTCGAGCACCGACTGCGGTACCAAAATCTTCAAGTCCTCTTTCACTTTCACCTGACAACCCAAGCGCCAATGCTCTTGGATTTGCTTGCGCGAGAAGAAACCGACCTCGGTGGGCAAAATGCTCCCCCCACCTTCCACCACGCGACATTTGCACTGGCCGCAGTTGCCTTTGCCGCCACAGGCCGAAGGCAGAAACACTTGATTGTCAGACAATGTGGCCATCAAAGAATTGCCTGATGAAACCTCCAATTCCTTTTCCCCATTGATGGTGATTTTTACTTTGCCCTTGGGCATCAACTTATTGCGCACAATGAGCAGCAAGGCGACGAGCAGTAGCACAATGCCTAAGAAAACGGCGATGCTTAATATCAATGTGGTGGTGAGGTTCATACGCTTAAAGTTTTATGCCCATAAACGCCATAAAGGCAATACCCATCAAACCAGTGATAATGAACGAGATGCCTACGCCTTGCAAGCCTTTTGGTATCTTTGAGTAACGTAGTTTTTCTCGAATGGCAGCAATGCCAACGATGGCTAAAAGCCAACCAAGACCCGAGCCGAGGCCGAATACTGCCGCTTCGCCGACATTGCTGAAGCCGCGTTCCTGCATGAATAGCGAGCAACCCAAAATGGCGCAGTTCACCGCTATCAATGGGAGGAAGATACCCAAAGCAGAATACAGCGACGGCGTGAAAGTCTCAATTACCATCTCCAAAATCTGAACGATGGCGGCAATGATGGCGATAAATAAGATATAAGTCAGGAAACTCAAATCGATCGAGGCCAATTTGGGGCTAATCCACGCCAAAGCCCCAGGTGCCAACAAGTATTTGTTGACCAAATAGTTGACTGGAACGGTGACCACCAACACAAAAGTTACGGCAAGCCCCAACCCCGCACTGGTCTTGACGGTCTTTGACACGGCAAGATATGAGCACATACCCAAAAAGTATGCGAAAATCATATTGTCTACAAAGACGGATTTTATGAAGAGGTTGAAGAGTTCCATGGCCGCTTATTTTTGGTTGTTTTCCTGCATTTCGGGGTTTCGGGTGCGCTGTATCCAAATGATGATGCCCACGACGATTAATGCCATCGGTGGCAAAATCATGAGGCCGTTGTTTTGATAGCCAGCCTCGTAGAAGGATTGTGGAATGACTTGGTAACCTAACAATGTCCCTGAGCCAAACAACTCGCGGAAAAAAGCCACGATGACAAGTATCAAGCTGTAACCCAGTCCGTTGCCTAATCCATCCAAAAATGACTCCCAAGGTTCATGCGATAAGGCGAAAGCTTCCAAACGACCCATGATGATGCAGTTGGTGATGATAAGACCCACATAAACAGAGAGTTGCTTGCTGACATCGTAGGCGAAAGCTTTCAAGAACTGGTCAATCAAAATGACCAAAGTAGCCACCACAACAAGTTGCACGATGATGCGGATGCGTGACGGGATGCCTTTGCGCAACAAGGAAATGATGAAGTTGGAGAGTGCTGTCACCACGGTCACGGAGGCGCCCATCACCAAGGCGGGCTTCAACTGGGCCGTCACGGCGAGGCAGGAGCAGATGCCCAGCACCAACACAGTGACGGGATTCGTTTTTCGCAGGGGTTCTATGATGAGTTTTTTGAAGTTGGTCATGGCTTTAGTTTTTCAAAGAAAGGTGCATACGCCTCCAAAGTATTGTCAATCATTTCTTTAACGCCATTTGAGGTCTTCGTTGCTCCCGTGATGGCATCGAATTCTATGGGAATCAACTGGCCATCTTTTCTGATTTGCTTGCTGCTGAATTGGCTTTGAAACTTCTCCGTGGTGATTTCACCACCTAGTCCGGGTGTTTCCGACTTGTGGTCAAAATTGGCTCCTAAAATCGTGTTGCCATCGGCGGCGATGGCGAGGTAACCGCTAATCGGTCCCCAAAGTCCGTTGCCTTTCATGGGAATGACGCTGATTTTCCGGTCGATGACAAACAGCGGCAAAGTTCCATCTTCTACCGCGTTTCCATTTTCATCCAACAGAAACGATGCGGTGCAATGCTGCTCGAAAAGCTTTGCGGCGTTGTCCTTGTTCACATCGGGGATACCCGCTGCCCGAAGGATGTTGATGCGTTTTTCATTCTTCTCGTTGCGCTCTTGGAATGGCTGGAGCCACAATGCCGCTGCCGTGAGCAAGACTGCTACCACAATCACTAAAACTGTGGCGTACATGAAGATATAACCATTGCTATTGATGTCTTTCTTCATTGGACAGTGGCTTTAGATTTGACAAAGGCGCGTTTTTGGCGCATTCTGATATTACGGGCAACAATGCAGTGGTCGATAAGTGGGGCGAAGCAGTTCATCAGCAAAATGCTAAGCATCATGCCTTCGGGATAGGCAGGATTGATGACGCGCAGCATCACGGCAAAGATGCCGATGAGTAGACCGTAAATCCACTTACCCGCGTTGGTCTGTGCTGCCGTGACAGGGTCGGTGGCCATGAAAACCGCACCGAACATAAAGCCGCCCATTAGGTAATGGTAGTAGAACGGCAGTTGCATGTAGGCGTTGGTGCCGATGGCGTTGAATAGCAAGCCCATAAGGCCAGCGCCCAAGATGACGGAGAGCATGATGCGCCAACTGGCAATGCCTGTGAACAATAGGAACAACGCACCCAACAGAATGGCAATGACCGAAGTTTCGCAAGTAGAGCCTGGTATCGTTCCAATAAACATATCCAAAGCGGAAACCGAGGGGTGTATTCCGGCAGCCAATTCCGCCAAAGGTGTAGCGCTTGTGATGGCATCGGTGCCCCAGAGGTCGGCGGCAATCCAGACGTTGTCGCCCGACATGCGAGTGGGATAGGCGAAGAAAAGGAAAGCGCGCGCCACCAAGGCGGGGTTGAGGAAGTTCATGCCTGTGCCGCCGAAAACCTCCTTGCCAATGATGACGGCAAAGGCAGTGGCGAGCGCAAGTTGCCACAAAGGTGTGGTAACAGGCACAATCATCGGAATAAGGAATCCCGTGACCAGAAAGCCTTCGTTCACTTCGTGGTGGCGTATCTGGGCAAAGGTGAACTCAATGCCCAAACCGACAATATATGATACCGCCAGCATGGGGAGCATCCTCAAAAAACCGAACCAAAGGCAGTACCACCAACTGGCTATAGTACCCAACTTAAAAGGCCAATCTGCCAAATGCAATGAGGTTTGATAGCCAATGTTCCACATACCAAAAAGCATGGCTGGAGCGAGGGCGATGACCACCGTAATCATGGCGCGTTTCAGGTCGACGGCATCGCGCACATGGCAGCCGCGTTTCGTGACTCGATTCGGAGTGAAAGCAAAAGTCTCGAAAGCTTCAAAAGTGCTTTGAAGCCAAGCAAATTTGCCGCCTTCCACGAAATTCGGCTTGATTTTGTCGATGAAATGCCTCAAGTTGTTGAACATCACAAAGCCTCCTTTCTCAGTTTTTCCAATGCCTCGCGGATAATCGCTTGAATATCAGTCTTAGAAGTATCAACAAACTCACAAAGTGCAAAGTCCTCAGGTTCAACCTCGTAAATGCCGAGATTCTCCATCAAGTCAATGTCGCCGACGATGCAGGCCTTGATGAGTTGGTTGGGGTAGATGTCGAAGGGGAAGACCCGCTCGAAGTTGCCCGTGAAGACCAACGGTCGCTCATCACCATGGGTGTTGGTATCAAATTTCCAAAGGTTTTCGAAACGTGGTAAATTGATTCCCAATGGTTTGAACGTGCTCTTCGGCATGAAACCGCTGAGGAATGTGCGCGAAAAACTGAACTTCCTGAAGCCAGGCATGAGCCAACCCATGAAGTCGTAATAGTCGCCCTCGGGGAGGATGCTCACCAAATCGTCATAAGCGCCAAGGAAACCGTCGGCGGTAATTTGCGTGCCGCTCAGAATGTTGCCAGAGATGACGCGGTTTTCCTTTGCGGAATTGTCAACATCCATCTTGGGAAATTCGTTGTTAAGCAATTGACTATTAACGATTTCATTCAGACAAGAACCCGCCTTAATGCGGTAATAATGCGGGTTCTTGATATTGGGCCCAGCCACGGCGATGACCTTCTCGGGACGGTAAACCCCTGTTGTGACCAACTCGCCCAACACGGCCACATCCTGAACGTTCATCGTCCAGACCACCTCACCTTTATTAATAGGGTCGATGTGGGCGATTTGGGTGCCGATGTTACCCGCCGGATGAGGCCCTTTAATATAATGGGTAACAACCCGTAGGGGCAGACCCATGGGTCTGCCCTCTCCAAAAACATTGGATAGATTTTGATCAGGTCTAAAACAAACATGCACTAACCCCTCGGTCAATAAGGTCAAGACCTCAATGCCTTTTGCAAAATACGTTTCCCTGCCTTGAAGAACGAAATCATAATCAGGTGCCAAAGGCGCACTATCGAAGGCACTGACAAATATGGCTTTAGGCTTGTCGTCGGGATTGGCTACCGTGCCAAAAGGTCGTTGACGCAACATCGGCCAAAGTCCGCATTGCAACATAGCCGCCTTGATTTCTTCAGCAGTTTGCATCCTTGGAGTTGGCGAGGATTTGCAATCCGAGCCTATCGAACCCGCGGATTTGTAATCCGCTTTTACAACCACCTCCAAGAGTTTCCGTTTCTCGCCTCTCACAATGGCTTTCACCTGTCCATTGACAGGCGAAGTGAAACGAATGCGCTCGTCGTGCTTGTCCACAAACAAGGCATCGCCAACATGAACGGTGTCGCCTTCCTCAACGACCAAACGCGGTGTAAGTCCTACGAAATCAGTAGGTTTTACGGCGTATGTCGTGATGCTCCGTGCATCGGTGAGGAGCAACTCAGCTGTTCCACCGATGGGAATGTCCAATCCTTTTCGTATGGTAATCGTTTCTGGCATATTCGCGAGGCAAAAATAGGAAAATGTTGTTTAATATCCGAAAGTTTGTTAGTTTTGCACCCAATATACTGATGTTTAATCCAATAAATCTATCGCCATGAAGAAAATCCTTACTCTTGTTGCCCTGCTAATGACTATGACGGCTGCCTTCGCGCAACCTGCACATCACATCACATTCAACGGCACCGACCAATATATGGTCATTCCGCATCATGAAGACTTCAATATCGCTGCAGACCAGAGTTTTACCCTCACGGGATGGGTGCGCAACGAGACTTATACCAGTTTTCCGCGTTATGTCTGCAAGCGCGACATGTCGGTGCAAGGTGCTGGCAGCGAACGCACGGGTTATGAGTTCTTTGGCACGGGAAGTGCGGGCCAGTCTTTGGGCCTCAACACGCCTACTTCGACTTCGGGTCATGCCTTGTCGGTTTACACGGGCGTAACGGTGCCGGCAGGGGAGTGGATGCATTTTGCGCTTGTCGTGAACCGTGACCTCAACGAGATTCGGATTTATCACAATGGCGAGACCCAAAGCGCATGGGCGGCGGCAGTCGGCGACTGGGCCGTGACCAACACGCATGATGTGTTCGTCGGGGCGGGCAACAGCGGCGGAGTACCGACCAACTTTTGCAACGGCTCTTTTGGCAACATCCGTTTCTACAGCATGGCGCTCGACCCGAATGAAATCGCCTTTGACATGGAATTGACTTATCCTTATGAATTCCCTACAGCCATGCATAACCATTTGCTTGCTGCCTACGATTTTTCTTTGGAAAACATAAATCCTTACAACAACCATGTAACGGATATTTCTGAAAATGGGCATACGGCCCAATTGGTGAATATGCCTTTGCCTGGCCCGCCTGAAATCCTTGATGTCACCCTTACACAAGAAACACGCAAAACAGGACGCGGCAACCCTAACGATGTGATTCTCAAGGCGGCTGTGAACTTTGGCGGCGACAATACCTCGATTATGATGTGGGACATGATTATCAACCTTGAAGGCACCACCGACCTAAACGATATTGAAAGAATTAAGGTATATTCCACAGGCTCCGTCAATGCCTTCGATGAGCGCACTTTGCAAGGCGCCACTTTGATTGGCAGTGCCGCCCCTGCTTCGGGCAACTTCTATGTCCCCCTTGGAGGGTATCTTTATTCAGGCATGAACTACCTTTGGATAGTGGCCCAAGTCTCGTCCCAAGCTACTGAAGGCCATGTCATCGATGCCTCACTAAAGTCAATATATACTGACAATCAGACTTTCCCGATAGACAATCCATCGCCGGCGGGCAACCGCGAAATCATTCTTGCCCACACCTTGCTTTTGCAGCCGGGTGACTATAATTCAACCAATTACCGCATCCCTGCGGTCATCACTGCGAAAGATGGTAGCGTTGTGGCGGTCACCGACAAACGCAAATACAACGAAGGCGACCTGCCCGAGGACATTGACATTGTCTGCAACCGCAGTACCGACGGCGGCCATACTTGGAGCGAGCCTTACACCATCGCTTTGGGCACGGGTGTCAACCACGGCTTTGGCGACTGCGCACTGGCTTGGAGCAACGACGACAACGGCCTCATCGCGGGCTTTGTGGGTGGTCCTGGCTTGTGGTATTCCACCCCATCGAATCCGATTCGCACCTATATTTGTAAGAGTTACGATAACGGCCAGACATGGACTGAACCCGAAGACATCACCCATTTCATCTTCGGCGACGACTGCATTATTCCTGAGCAGCGCACTTGGCGCGCCTCGTTCTTTGGCTCGGGCAATGGCTTGCGCACTTCTACGGGGCGTATTATGTTCGTTGCCGCTATTCGCGAGAACACGCAGCAGGTGCTTTACAACCACGCCGTATATTCCGATGACAACGGCCAGACTTGGCATGTGTCAGGTCGGGCTTCCACCTCGGGCGACGAGGCCAAGGTCACGGAGTTGGTTGACGGTCGCATCTTGATGAGCATCCGCCATGCGGGTAACCGCTGGTACAACATTTCCGAGGACGGTGGCGAGACTTGGCAACCTACCACTTCCACTTGGTACGACATCACCGCGCCCGCCTGCAACGGCGACATGATTCGCTATACTTCCGAGAACCAAGGCCACGACAAGAACCGTCTGCTCCATTCAGTGCCATACGGCAACTCGCGCACCGACGTGACGGTTTATGTCAGTTACGACGAAGGCGAGACTTGGCCCGTGAAAAAGTGCATTGTGCCATACAGTTCGGCTTATTCTTCGCTCTGCATCCTGCCTGACGGCACCATTGGACTTTACGTTGAGGAGGCTTACGCGGGCGCATCAGGGTATTCAACGGTGTTCTACAATTTCAGCCTCGAATGGCTTACCGACGGTAACGATACTTTTGACCCAACGGGAGTTGCTGAAAATCAATATGAAACGGAATCTTTGAAGATTTATCCTGTTCCTGCTTCGTCATTTGTAACAATCGAAACCGAAGGGATGCAAACCATCAACATTTATAACGCTTTGGGCCAACTGGTCAAGTCTGTTTCAGCCAATGGAGTTTCGGAAGTTCGTTTGGATGTTTCTGAATGGGCTACTGGAGCGTATTTGGTTGAGGGTATGGATGGAAATGGAATGAGTAGAAAAGGCAAATTTGTAAAGTAAAATGGAACTGTCGTTAATTCAATATGCAACGAATCTCAAGAGAGCAGATTCAGAGGGTAAAAGTTTATCCTCTCGTCTGCGTGGCATAGCGACTGCTCCGAAGGATTTTGATTACAAGAAAGAATTGGCCAACCGTTACGAAGTATGAAAAATGAAACAAATTCACACTTCTAAATCACAATGAATTTCTGCAAACTTTCGGGTCTTAACGCATAAAAAATTGGACTTATGCCCCCAAGGTCTGCAATTCTTATTTACTGCTTAACCCACTTCCCCGAGGCGGCCTTTTGTGTGTCTTGCCAGATTTCCCAAAGATAAAGCCCTGATTTCCAGTTGGCGGTGTTGATGTTGGTTTGGAAGTCGAAAAGCTGTGCGTGAACCAAACGTCCCTGAAGGTCGTAAAAACGGATGACCGAACGCTCGAAGGGGGCGGTGATGGTCACAAAGCCGTTGCCGGGATTGGGATACACCTTGCAGGCCTCGTTGTCCTTCTCTCCAACGGAATTATAGGTTGGGGTTTGGGTATAAATGTACTCAATCTCCATTTCGTTGTAGTATGCACAAGTCCCGGGCAAATCGCTTTCCTGCATGGACAGCAAAGGATTGTTGAAAACGGGAATGCTTTTTTTGAAGGGATAATAAGGATAAGTAACGTTATAGATAACGGTGTCGTCCTCATAATCCCAAGCCAAAAGGTCCTCGGTTTCTCTAAAAATCGAAATGTTCTTGCATGGGCCATTTGCATCATATACGTACAAAGCTTTCTTGTTGAGATTCCATTCGTTGCCGGACCATTCGCCCATCTGGTGTTCCTCAATGCGACCTTCAAAACCGAAAACATTCACATACTTGCTCGCATTGACCCATTGGCCGTCTTCCCAGTTTTGGTTGGTTTCGGTTTCCAATTCGCCATTATCGGTGTAGGTGTAGGTTGTCAAAGTCAGGGGCGATGTTTCCGAGTCCTTTTGGATGGAAATCAATCGGTAATCGTCATCATAACGATAGGTTTCAATGGAAGTCAACGCATATTCTTTGGAGTACGGATACTCATACATCGTTTCCTTTCTCGTTTTCCCATTGTCAAAATACTCGTAGGTCCAGTAACTCCAGAGAGAATCTGTTTCGTATGCCCAAGAATAGTAATAGTCGAAAAGTTCTTTCTTTTCAAGCCTGCCGTATGCATCGTATGTAAACCCGATTCTGTAGGAGTGTGTTATCCCATACTCGTCTCCATCATGATAGATGCTGCTTACTTTGTCGTTCTCATAATAGTATCTGAAGGTTTCATGATAGACCGGGTGCTCGGTACCATTCCTTATGGTTAATTTCGTGAGAAAATCTCCGTCATAATAATAAGTTTTGCCCATTCCGGGATAATTGAAAGTCTTGAGTTTTCCGTCGCCATAATAGCCGAAGTCTCTATAACTCGAACTTAATACTTCTCCGGATGCGTCATGCCGGATTAAGGTGACATGGCTGGGTTGGGCGATGCTGTCGTTAAGGGAACGGGCATAGGTGGAACCAATGGCAAATGCGCAAATAAACAAGGTGCTGATTATGCTTTTCATAGTTTTGTAATTTGGGCAGCAAAAATACTTTTTTTGTGCAATTAACAAAAGGATTTGAGCAAAACTTTTCCCCGAATCGCCATTCAAAAACTTTTTCCTACCTTTGCACCCCGAATCAAAAAGCCGATTCGTTTTTGCAAAGAATTAAATATCAGATAAATAATGAGCTTAAACATTTCAAAATTGAGAAACATCGGTATCGCTGCGCATATCGATGCAGGAAAAACTACGGTTTCGGAACGCATCTTGTTCTTCACGGGCGTCAACCGTAAGGTGGGCGAGACGCACGACGGACAAGCCACCATGGACTTCATGAAACAGGAGCAGGAGCGCGGCATCACCATCGCTTCGGCGGCCATCACCGCACATTGGAACGGCTATCAGATCAACCTTATTGATACTCCCGGCCACGTCGACTTCACCGTCGAGGTGGAACGCTCGCTGCGTGTCATCGACGGCATGGTGGCGGTGTTCTGCGCCGTGGGTGGCGTGGAGCCGCAATCGGAGACGGTGTGGAACCAAGCCGACAAATACCGTGTGCCTCGTATCGCTTTCGTCAACAAGATGGACCGCACGGGTGCCGACTTCCAAGAAGTTGTCAACCAAATGCACAAGTATCTGGGTGCCAACGCAGTGCCGTTGCACTTGCCCATTGGAGTTGAGGCTACGTTTGAAGGCATGATAGACTTGGTTCAGATGAACTCGGTGCGCTTCATCGAGAAAGAGCGCATCGTCGGCCCGATTCCGGAAAACATGATGGAGCAGGCTTTGGAAGCCCGCCGCAACCTCATCGAGAAGGTCGCCGACCTCGATGATGAAATCGCCGAACTCTACCTCGACGACCAAGAAATCCCCACTGACAAGCTGATGGCCGCCATCCGCAAAGCCACCATCAAACTGATGATGGTGCCAGTGCTCTGTGGTGCTGCCTATAAAAACAAAGGTATCCAACTCCTTTTGGACGCCATCGTGGATTATCTGCCTTCGCCCAACGACTTGGGTGCCGTCATCGCACACGACCCCTCCAACGAGGAGAAGACTTACCAGCGCAATCCCTCTGAGAATGAGCCTTTTGCCGCTTTGGCATTCAAGCTCATCAACGACCCGTATGTGGGTCAGCAGACCTTCATCCGTATCTTCAGCGGCAAGCTGACCAACGGCATGTGCGTTTACAACACCAATAAGATGAAGAGTGAGCGTGTGGGCCGCATCTTCCGCATCAAGGCGAAGGAACGCGAGGAAATCATCGAGGCTGGCGCGGGCGAAATCGTTGCTCTCGTGGGCATGAAATACACCAAGACGGGCGACACCCTTTGTCAGGAAGACAAACAGCCTATCTTGTTGGAATCCATCAATATACCGCCTGCGGTCATCGAAATGAAAGTCAATTTGGACGATAAGAAAAACCGCAGCAAGTTGAGCGAGGCCTTGGCCAAGCTTTGCAACGAAGACCCGTCGTTCCACGCGCATTTCGATGAGGAAACGGAAGAGACCATCATCGCGGGCATGGGTGAGTTGCATCTGGAAATCATCGTCGACCGCCTGAAAGAAGAGTTCAAGGTGCCGGTCACGGTGGGCGCACCTTCGGTGTCGTTCCGCGAGACCATCACTGCGCCGTTCGAGTGCAACTACAAGTACGCCAAGCAATCCGGCGGCAAGGGTCAGTTTGCCCATACCGTCATCCGCTTCGAGCCCAACCCAGGAGGCGGCTTCGAGTTCGTCGACATTACCAAGGGCGGCGTGATTCCGAAGGAATACATCCCCTCGGTGCAGAAGGGTTTGGCCGCGGCCATGAACAAAGGTCCTTTCGCGGGCTATCCCGTCGTGGATGTGAAGTGCGTCCTCGTGGACGGTAGTTCGCACCCCGTCGACTCCAGCGACATGGCCTTCCAACTTTGCGCCCAAATGTGCTTCAAACAGGCCTTCATGAAAGCCAGCCCCGTGCTGCTTGAGCCTGTGATGAAGGTGGAAATCAACACGCCTGACGACTACATCGGCAATGTAACCGGCGATGTCAACAAGCGTCGTGGCCGCATCGAGGCGATGAGGCGTTTCCGTAAGGGTTCGCAGAAGTTGGATGCCTTCGTCCCGCTGATGGAGATGTTCGGCTATGCCACCGCGTTGCGCAACCTCACTTCGGGCCGTGCCAATTACTCGATGGAGTTCCACCAGTACATGCCGACGCCGAAGGACAAGCAGGAAGAGATCGTCAAGGAACGAAATCAGAAGGAATAAATACCTTCGTTTGTCAAGAATTTGGACGCTACCGAAAGGCAGCGTCCTTTTTTTTGATTACATATTTTGTGTTACATAATTTATGTAACATATTTTGTGTAATCAAAAAAGTTTGTTTATCTTTGCAGCGTTCAATCAAAATGGTGTCGAAATATGAATAATCCGTTCATTATCAATAATTACGATTCAAAAGACTTGTTCTGTGACCGCGAAGAAGAGTTACAATTGATAATGCGTAACTGCCTAAATCAGGCCAATATGACCTTGATTTCGCAGCGTCGTTTGGGGAAAACAGGGCTGATTTTTCGGCTTTTTGATGAAATCAAAGACACTTATCCTAAAATTTATACTGTATATGTTGACATTTTTGCTTCGGACAATATGGATGGGTTCATCAACTTGTTCGCAGAAGCAGTATTAAGTGCCATTCCAGAAAAATCCTCATTTGGCAAGCGGTTGTTGAACTATATCAAGTTGCTCCGTCCGCTCGTCACTTACGACACCTTGACGGGACAGCCTCAACTGCAAATCACCTATCAGAATGCGCAAGAAAAAGAATATACCCTGCGTGGTCTGTTTGAGTTTCTTGATGGTCAGAATATCCCGATAGTCATCGCTTTCGACGAGTTCCAACAAATTCGCGAATATCCCGAGCAAAACATGGAGGCCTTGTTGCGCACCTATATCCAACAATGCAAAAACCTCACTTTCATCTTTAGTGGCAGCAAAAAGCACATCATGACGGACATTTTCGCCAACGAGCGAAAGCCTTTCTATGCAAGTACGGCTTTTGTTTCCTTGGGAAAAATATCGGAAGAGCGTTATTCTGACTTTATCCGTCGGTTGTTTGGCAAAGGCAAGCGAAGCATCACCGATGAAGCCCTTCAATTTATCCTTGACTGGACACGTCGGGTTACCTATTACACGCAACGGCTTTGCCACACGCTTTATGCCAACGGTAAGAAAAACATCGACTTGGCTGAGGTGAAAAGCGCTTGCAACCAATTGCTGAAGGAAAGTGAAAGTGTCTATTTGCAATACCGGCAGATGATGACGGACAAACAGTGGAAATATCTTATTGCGGTGGCAAAAGAGGGCAGTGTGAGGCAAATCACGGCGACTGACTTTTTGAAACGTTACCAAATTGGCGGTGCTTCGGCCTCGCGACAATTGTGCGAATCGCTCAGCGAGAAAGGGCTGCTCAATGCTGAAGTCAGCCTCGAAGGAACCGATTATTCCGTCGGTGATGTCTTTTTTTCGCACTGGTTGGAGCGGATTTAAGGCCGATTTCCCAAAAATCATAGGGACAAAAAAATGTCCCAATAAAATTCAATCCATTGAAATCCAATGTTTTGAATTTGGACAAACCAAAAATCATAGGGACAAGAATTTTGGAGGCTCCGAAAACCTCTTGACAAGGCTTTTTTCTATATATTTTTGCAGCAACAAGCATGGTGCTTCGACGCGCTTCGCGTCATTGCGAGGAGGCACGACGAAGCAATCCATTCGCACAATTCGCGTAATTCGCCGTTATTATCGGTCGGCGAATGAGGCGAATGAAACGAATTCCTGGATTGCTTCACTTCGTTCGCAATGACGCGAAGCGGTAGAAATGTCATGAGTCAAAAAGATACAGCCTATGAATGCAAAACAGAAATCCCTAATCCTTTTGGCCGTCGCCCTCAGCGCGATGATGACCGCCTGCGACACGCCGGAAAAACGCTATGAGCGTGCGCGTACCTTATATGAAGAAGGCACCGAACTGCGCGAACAACGCCTCTCGGAAGCCGCCGCCGAGCGTTTCCTCCAAGCCCTCGACCTCCTCGGCAAGGGCGAAACGGACGAAAAGACCGTCCGATTGGAAGGCCAACTCAAAGACAACCTCGGCGCGATGTACAACAAGCACGGCCTTTTTGAGGATGCGCTCACGATGCACCGCGAGGCCATCGAATGTTTCCGTCAGGTGGACGACTCCGCCGAAGTGATGACCGCCATGCGCAACTGTGGCCGTGTGGCGAACTCGATGGAGCAGTTCAACCAAGCCAAACGCTACTACGACACTGCTTTCAGCATCGCCACCTTGTTGAATGACGAGGCCATGCAGAACGACCTTTACCTCGAAATGGGCCGCGACTACTACCTGCCTACGGGCAATTTCCCCAAGGCCATCGAGTGCGTGAGTCGCGCCATGCAAGGCGGCTTGGAGGGCAACGACTTGGACATCGCCGAAATGATCCTCGGTGTGCTGTATTACTATACCAAGGACTACGAAACGGCCAAAATCCACCTCAACGCCGCCCTCCAAAGCGACAGGGCCGGACTGAAAATGTCGGTGTATCAAACGCTTTACGCCATCGCCTACAATGAGGGCGACTTGCAGCAAGCCCTTGAATACCAAGACCTTTTCACGCAAAATATGATGCAGGCCGACAAGGAACACGCTTCGGACAACCTGCAACGCCTGAAGGCTGAGTACGAACTGAAAGCCCAAAAGAGCGAGATGGAAGTCGTGATGCGCAACCGCAGCCTGAAACTCTGGCTTATCATTGCGGCAGCGGTGATTGCCATGTTAGTTATCGTGCTGATTGTGAGGAAGAAAGTGAGCGACCACAAACTGGCAGTGGCGCAGTTCCAAAATCAGGTGGAGCGCGACCAAAATCGCATCCATGAGTTGGTGAGCGACATGGAGAACCTCATCCGCACCAACGACGACCTCCGCCGCGACCGTCAGACACTCTCGCAGAAAGACCTGCTGATGACCAGCAAAATCATGGGACGCAACAAGATATACGCCACAGCGCAAACCCTCGGCGAACAGGTGACCGCCGACGCGATGAGTTTCGCCCTCACTGACGACGATTGGGCCGACTTCATCAGCCTCACCGACTTGGTTTACGACGGCTTCTCGCAACGCCTACTTGAACTCTATCCCAAACTCGGCCCGTGGGACGTGCGCATCTGCTGCCTCTCCAAAAACGGTTTCTCCAACCAAGTGATTTCCATTCTCTTGGACACCCAAACCGAGTCCTACTACAAACGCAAGACCCGCATCAAGCAAATGAAGATGAACCTTGGCGAAGACACGCGGAGTTTTGAGGAGATAGTCAATGCAGTATGACGCGCTTTGCGTCATTGCGAGGAGGAACGACGAAGCAATCCATAATAAAGAATTAAATAATTAACAATCAAATACTTAGAACAATGAAAAAATTAGTATTAACCTTAGCAATTTTGGTCGGCTTCGCGATGCAAGCCTTGGCCTATGATTTTCAAGTCAACGGCATTTGCTACAATGTCAAAAGTGATTCATTAAGCACGGTCAGCGTCACATACGGTGATGAAGACTATTCAGGAAACATTGTCATTCCGAGTACGGTTGCCGTGAATGATCGCATCTATACGGTGGTCGAAATAGAAACCCATGCCTTTGCATACTGCGAGGGTCTGTTGTCGGTAGACATTCCCAATACTGTGACTTTAATTGGCGATGGCGCTTTTGAGGGTAGTGCAGACCTTGTTTCCGTGGCGCTCCCCAATGCCATCACGACCATCCAGTACGCTACTTTCAAGAATTGCACAGGCCTCACTTCAATCGTGATACCCAATTCTGTTGTCACCATCGAAGGCCATTCTTGGTATAATTACGGTGCTTTTGCTGGTTGTACCAATTTGGCTTCCATAACGTTCCCAAATGCCATCAGGAGCATTGGCCGTGAAACTTTTCTTGAATGCTCCAGCCTGACTTCCATCAATTTGCCCAATTCGTTGACAGAAATTGGCGAATATGCTTTTTGCAAATGCTATAATCTCACTTCGATACACTGGCCTGAAGGTATCCACGAATTGCCTATAGGTATTTTTTCGAGGTGTACGGCCTTGGAGTCTTATGAAGTGCCTGACCATATCGTTACCATTGGCGAATCGGCGTTTGGCAATTGCACTGGTTTGTCCTCGATTACGATTCCCAATTCGGTGACGACTATTGGGAGAAGTGCGTTTGCAGGTTGCACCAATTTGACCTCCGTGCATATTCCCTCATCGGTCACTTCATTAGGTGGTTGCGCCTTCCAACGTTGCTCGAATCTCGTGTCAGTGAACATTCCGGATGGTGTCACCACAATTGAAGGTTGGTTGTTTGGCGAATGTACCAGTCTTCCTGAAATCAACATGCCGAATACCATAACCAGAATTGGAAACAACGCATTTTATATGTGCGACAGCCTTACTTCAGTTCAGATTCCGCCCTTGTGCGACAGCATCGGATTCTTTGCGTTTAGCGGTTGTAAAAACTTGACCTCCGTTGATTTGGGTAATGTTAGGAGTCTTTCAAATGATGTTTTTGGTGGATGTGATAGGCTTGAAAATGTGGTCATTCCTAATACGGTTAGATTTATGAGTTATTCTATATTTAGCAGTTGTGTAGGATTGAAAAATGTAGTTATTGGAAACGCTGTGGAAACTATGGGTCAGGCTTTCTTCTTTGGTTGTACTTCACTTCAAAGTGTTGTCATGTTGGGTGATGTTCCACCTGTTTTGCCGGACAATGGTAATCAGTTTTTTGATGAATGTGGTGAAGAGGTGCGGGTGATTGTACCTTGTGGAAGTCGTTCCTCGTATCTTGAATCGGATTGGATTAATATAATTGATGAAAATAGAATAGTAGAAGACTGCAACCAACACAATATCAGTGTTGTAGGCAACAATGGCGGCAACCAAATCATTCCTTCAGTTTCTTCGGCCATGTTGGGAAACGAAGTCACCTATTCCGTTGAGATTCAACCTGATTATATGCTTAATTCAGTTGAGGTTTACAAGGCGGACGACGAAACCTTCAAAATTCCCGTGGTGGACAACAAGTTCGCGATGCCTAATTTCGATGTGACGGTAAAGGCTGATTTCGAGTATCTGAACATCGGCGAAGGCCATCCCGAATGGTACTACGAAATCCAAAACCTGAACGGTAGCATTACCTATCAGCATTTGGAACAGGCTGCCGACACCACCGTCAACGACAAAACTGTGACTATCATCATTCGTACCAACACATTATATGATAAGAGTGAGCATACTGATGTGACACGTGAATATGTCTACGAGGAAGACAATATTGTGTATTGGTGGAATAAGGATTTACAGGAATTTACCGTGCTGTATGACCTTGGTGCCCAAGAAGGCGACAGTTGGGTCATCAAGGTCGGCACGGCAAGCCTCACCATGCACGTTGACGCAGTGGAGCAGTACGAATACGAAGGCAGAGTTTTCAAGATGCTGCAAGTGAGCGATGTTGACGACCTCTTCAGCGGCACCATTGTGTGCGGCATCGGCCATCTCAGCAGTTTCTTCCCCGAAAGGCTGATGACGCGTGGTAAAGACTATCGTGTAGAAGGCATCCGCTGTTACTGGCGCGAAGGCGAGTTGGTGTTTAAATACGGCGATAGGGATTGCAATGAGGTCTACGAAGAATGGCACAACGGCATCGAGGAAGACGGTTCTTCAACAGGCCCGGAAATCTTAACCGTTTATCCCAACCCGACCGACGGCATTCTCATCGTAGAGACGGTGTGCACACCGTCTCTACCAAATGAAACCTACCGCATCACCAACATGATGGGTCAAACCGTCCAATCAGGCAATCTGTACGCTGAAACCCGGCAGATTGATGTTTCGGGTTTGCCGCAGGGCATGTATTTCATCAGCGTTGGCGATATGACGAGAAAATTTGTGGTGAGATAAATTAACAATTAAATACTCAAAGCAATGAAAAACATTAGTTTTTTTACCCTGATGGTCCTGCTGATGACGGCGGGAATGATGACAATGCAAGCGCAGCAGTTTGCATCCCTTGTTGCCGAAGGCAAACAATGGAATGTGGTACGAACTTATGTACCTTGGCCTCCCGTTAGTCGCGTCACCGATGTCTATAAACTGGAAGGCGACACTTTGGTGGAGGGCACAAACTACAAAATGTTGCTCACTACCCAAAACGAAAACTACACTGATTGGGAACTTTGCGGCCTGCTTAGAGAAACTAACGACGGGCAAGTCTTCCATCGCAATTACAGTTGGAATCACACTTTCGGAAGCGAAACCCTGCTTTACGACTTTTCCATGCAGCCAGGCGACTCTATTTGTTATGACGAGGAACTCGTTGCTTGTTTAAAGCTCCTCAGTGTGAACGACACCCTTCTTGAAGGAGAAAACACGACAAGGAAAAAGTATGTGTTTCGATACGAAGAGAATGGCTATCCATCAAGCCACGGTTACGAGACATGGATTGAAGGGATAGGCAGCGAATATGGCCTCCTTGGGCCTGGCTCACGGTTCCTTATGGGCGATGTGACCGACCTGCTCTGCTATTATGAGGACGAAGACCTCGTTTGGCAAAACCCGAACTTCCACAGTTGTTATATGGTCAGTCAGACGGTTGACACGGTCGGAACGATGTTTCTTGACGAAGCCAGCAGCCTATATTACATTATCACCAGTACCAATCCTCTTTGGGTGAGCGTTACCGGCCACATTGACGGCGAAAACGCACAAGGCGAACTCGACATTCCTAATACGGTGACCTACGATGGCGTGACTTACACGGTGACTGAGATTGCCGAAAGAGCTTTTAAGAATTGTACTGGTCTGACGGGTCAACTGACAATACCTTCGACCATCGGCACAATTCAGGGAAGCGCTTTTTATGGCTGCTCAGGCTTCACAAGTGTGATGCTCCCTTATGGTTTAAAAGAGATAAGGGAACATGCTTTTGCAGAATGTACAGGCTTTACGGGCAATCTCATGTTTCCCGAAACGGTGACCCACATCAAGTACGGTGCTTTCCATAATTGTTCCGGTTTTTCCGGCGACCTCGTCCTTCCCAATTCGGTGGTTGAGGTGGGCCATACGAATATTCAATATATTGTGCCTCAGCCTAGTTTCTATACTCCGACTTTCGCCGATTGTTTTGACCATCTCGTGCTTTCGCAATCGCTGGACACTATCGGAATGTATTGCTTTGCCGGTTGCACCCAACTGACGGGCGACTTGGTGATGCCTAACAGCTTGAAGGCAATCAATGATTGCGCTTTCATGGGTTGTACGGGCTTCAATAGTCTGACACTCAACGATTCATTGTCCTGCATTGGTAAGAGTGCTTTTGGCTCTTGCAGTGGCATTACCGGTACTTTGTCTATTCCCGAGAATATCAGCATAGGCCCTCATGCTTTCGAGTATTGTGAGGGAATCGAGGAATTGGCTCTGCCTCATAACATCACTTTCGCAGAATCTGAATTGATAAAAGGATATGTGTTCTTGGGTTGCAAAGGCCTCACGGAAGTTGACATTCCCGAGGGTTGGACAAGGTTGGAACAATCAACTTTTGCCTATTGTAGCAATTTGAGGCATGTTCATCTGCCTGATGGCCTGACTTCCATTGAGGGTAGTGTCTTCATGGAATGTACGAATTTGGAGGAAATCAACATCCCCGAAGGGGTCACAGCAATTGGGGCCAGTGACTTTTTAAGGTGCCGGAGTCTCAACCACATCGAACTTCCGTCTACCCTGACGGTCTTGGGAGGGGCTTTTGGCGGTTGCACGGGCCTCACGGGCGAGGTGGTCATTCCCGATTTGGTGCAGAGAATCAATATGGGCACTTTCGATTCGTGCTATATGATTGACCGCATCGTCATCGGAGATGCCGTCAACTGGATTGCGGAGCCTGCCTTTAAACACACCGAATTGTCGTCAATTGTGCTAAAACCTCTGACTCCTCCTCAATTGTGGCGTAATGAATCTCCGAATGCCTGGCATTTCCCCGCCGACATTCCCATCATCGTGCCTTGTGGCGCGTTGGAAGCTTACCAGAACGACGAGAATTGGGGCAGCTTCACCAACATCAACGAAGACTGCGGTAGTGGTATGGTCAGCTTCAACGGCTCTGAATGGTATTACGAAATCCAAAACCTGAACGGGAGCATCACCTACCAGCATTTGCAGCAATCCGCCGACACCGCCGTCAACGACAAGACCGTGACCATCATCATCCGCACCAACACCTTGTATGATAAGGGCGAGCATCAGGAAGTGACGCGGGAATACATCTACGAGGAGGACAATGTGGTGTATTGGTGGAACAACGACTTGCAGGAGTTTACCGTGCTTTACGACCTCGGTGCCGAGCAAGGCGACGAATGGGAAATCAAGGTGGGCATGGAAAGCATTATTATGCATGTGGACGCGGTGGATCAGTATTATTATGACGGCAAGCTGTACAAGATGCTGCAAGTGAGCGACGCGGACGACCTCTTCAGTGGCATCATTGTTTGCGGCATCGGCCACCTCACCAGCTTCTTCCCCGAGCGGCTGATGACGCGGGGCAAGGCTTACCGCGTGGAGGGTATGCGTTGCTATTGGCGCGACGGCCAATTGGTGTTCAAATACGGCGACCGCGACTGCGATGAGGTATATCAGGAAATCCACAACGGTCTCGATGACCCGACGGGAACCCAGTTCAGCCTCTATCCCAACCCGACTGACGGCATCTTGTTTGTACAGACGGTGTGCACACCGTCTCTACCAAATGAAACCTACCGCATCACCAACCTGATGGGCCAAACCCTAATGTCAGGCACCATCACCTGTGAAAACCAGCAGATTGATGTTTCCGATTTGCCGGATGGAATGTATTTCATTACCTTTGCAGGTGCAACGCGGAAATTTGTGGTGCGTTAATCACGGTCGTGTAGGGCTGTCACACCGTGGCAGCCGCCTGTGCAGCCATGACGACAAGCGGCTGCCGTGGTTCGACAGGCCTACAAACCAAAACGAATAAACAAATAATAATCAAATAATTAAAACAATGAAAAAGACATTATTATTCGCATTGGCATTGGCGGCGATTTGTATCATGCCGTCGTGCACAAAAGACCCAATCGAGAACGGACAAGACGAAGGACCCGCCACGAAAAAGATTACCTTTGGTGACACAAGGGGCATGGATGTGGTTGAATATGATTCAACGTTTTTCAGGTATCACACCTCTCATGGAGATTTGGATCCTACAATTGAAATAAATTGTTTCAGTTGTGACACTTTCTTGGATTTTAATAATGACGGATACGAAGACATTCGTTTTTCATTGGGATATGGAAATTTTTGGCCTTATCAGGATGTTATAAACGATTCGTATTTCTCCATCCGCAGTAGCTCTAAATTTACTATCATGGGCGATTTGTATTGCGACCGGGTTAGTTGCGATATCTATAGACATTCGGATACTACAATCATACATAATAATGATACCACCGTCATTGTTGTTGAGCACTTTAACAATTACAAGCCAATTTCAGAATCCGACCCATATATTTACACATATAATACCAACACACTTCATTTTTGCAATGCTGGCGACCAGCTATCTAAGGACGCTTTCTTTGCACCGCATCCACGGCCAATATACGCATTCCCTTTTGAGGTTTATGGAGAAGAATACCATTTAAACGACACCATTTATTATCAAGCAACCTACGATATTGACAATCCATCGTTTGATTGTCCGTTAGATGAAGAGAAATATGTTGGTTTCAGAATTAGGGAAGAAGATGGAACGAATCGATTGGGATGGCTGAAAATCTTGCTTGTTTCACAACCCGACGGCACACATCGCCTGAGGTTATTGGAAACCGCAATACAAAAAAGGGAATTTTGAGTTTTGGATGAAATAAGAATCTGTTTGATTATCCATTGACAGCAAATAATAATAGAAAGGACACTAACATGAAAAAAGTATTACTAATGACGATGATGCTTGCGAGTTGCTTATTCGTTAAAGCACAAAACTATCTTTTAATGTACATCAATGACATCGAACCCGACCAAGAATTTTGGTTTTGTCTTCAGGATTATGACAGCATTGTCATTGTTGACACTGTTTATAACTTTTCATACAATGACCATTGGTTTATATATTCTCCTTATGGTGTCGGGGAGCCTTATTGGGAAATAGGGCCAGTTCTTACTTTGATTCCAAGTGATGATGATGAGAGTTACTCTTTTGTCGTGAGATATCTGGATTATCCCGAGGCCAACTGGTTCAGGTTTAAGATTTGGTTTCAAGGTTTTTCTGCCCCTGACCCATGGTTCCCTGAATATGAATGGAAACATGCAGGAGAAACGATTACGCTTACAGCACCCCCAAATCCCGGCTATCCTTACCACTGGGTATATGCGTGGTCGACAGGTGAGAACCAGAGAGAGATTGAAGTGGTTGATCCGGGCATTTATTGGACACGTTTGTATAATGACTGCGGTGAGACCTCCGACAGCGTTGAGGTGCGAAATGGTGTTGATATCGCTCTTGCGTCCACTGACCTTGCCACCAATTTGAACCGAATCAGCTGGCTGGTTGACGATGCGCAGTCTGCCTATATCGCCGAAGTCAATGTCTATAGAAACGGTCATCTTGTCGGCACTGTGCCATATACCGAAGGAAGTTTCCTTGACAATATCGGTAGCGAGGCGACGCAGTGGCAATACCATTTGGTCGGCGTGACTGCTGACGGAGAGGAGTGTCCCGTGGCAAGCTATTGGAATCGTCCCATTCATCTTGACCATTTGCAAGGCCCAAACAACCATGTGTTGCAATGGACACCCTATGAGGCCGAAACAGGAGCCTCCATTGAAGCCTATCGCATTTACGATTGGGTTGACGGCGAGTTAAGTCTCGTGGCTGAGGTCGGCTATTATGCCAATATATACAATTACAACCCTGACGATTTCCATGGCGACGCGGTGGTGGCTGCCGTGTTTAGTTCGGGCGAAATGTCATACTCCAATCGCGTTCTTGTCGAAAACTACGATTTTGTCGGAACGGAGTGGTACTATGAAATACAGAACGAGGACGGTAGCATCACATACCAACATCTGGAATACGCCGCCGATACGACTGTCAATGATAAGGAGGTGAAAATCATTATTCGCACGAATACCTTGTACGACAAGTATATACACACTGAAGTGACGCGCGAGTATGTCTATGAGGAGGATGATAAAGTGTATTGGTGGAATAAGGATTTGCAGGAATTCACCGTGCTTTATGACCTTGGTGCCCAAGAAGGCGACAGTTGGGTCATCAAGGTAGGCACGGAAACCCTGACTATGCACGTGGATGGCGTGGAGCAATTTGAATTTGAAGGCAGCATGCACAAGATGTTGCAAGTCAGTGATGAAGGCGGTGTCTTTTGTGGTAGTATTGTTTGCGGCATCGGCCACATGACTAGCTTCTTCCCAGAGCGGCTGATGCAGAAGGGCAAGAACTACCGTGTGGTTGGCATCCGCTGCTACTGGCGTGACAGCGAGTTGATCTACAAATTCGGCGACCGCGACTGCGACGAGGTGTATCAGGAATACCATAACGGCCTTGATGAATCTGCTGAAAACCAATTCGATATATATCCCAACCCAACCAATGGCGTTCTCGTTGTAGAGACGGTGTGCACACCGTCTCTACCCGACCAAACCTACCGCATCACCAACCTGATGGGTCAAACCCTATTGTCAGGCACCATCACCGCTGAAAAACAGCAGATTGACATTTCCGAATTGCATAGTGGGATGTATTTCATTACCTTTGCAGGCGCAACGCGGAAATTTGTAGTGAGGTAAAACGCGTCCATGTAGGGCTGTCACACCGTGGCAGCCGCCTGTGCAGCCATGACGACAAGTGGCTGTCGTGGTACGACACCTGCAAGGTAAAACGAAAACGCCCGAGAAGTGATTCTTGGGCGTTTTTGGTATCATGCGATTCTTAAAATCTACTTCTTTATCTTGATTTTTTCGGGTTTCTTGATGTCGAAAAACATGACCGCCAACAGCCAGTTGAGGATGCCGTAATAGTCGCCCTGCGAAACCAAACGCTCACGCCACACGCGCTGTATTTGTTTCATGGGGTATAGCTCGCACAGTTTGTGCAGGTCTTCAAACTCCAAATAAAGCAAGGCTTTTTCGATGAGCAGATTGTCATTGATGCTGTTTGCGTTTTTGGCATACGACCACAGGCAACCCGCTTGTTCCAACTGCTGCCAAAGGACACGCTTTTTGTCCTCGATTCGTTCATTTTTGCCTTGACTTTTGCTCATCATGCCGCAAAATTAGACAAAATCTTGAAATCTAATGGATTTCCCATAAAAAATGTAGAGACGCGATTTATCGCGCCTCTACAAATATTGAATTTTTGAATTTTAAATCTTGAATTATTTAAACGCATTCTCGCTCAATCCCTTGCCACTGAGGGCCAAATCCTTCATATAGCTAGGCACCTCCTTGCCAAGGTACTTGTCGACATACAGTTTGGCAAGATACTGACCGAGCATAAAGCCGTGGCCGCGCAAGCCAGTGAGGATACCAACCTCCGGATCGACGATGTAACGCGGCTCGGTGTAGCGACCAGCCCAGCAAGCCAAGAAGCTGACTTCGCCCAAGTTGGGAATCCATTCGGCGAAGACCTCGGAAACGATTTCCAAGAACTCCTTGCTGTTGTACTTGATGTTTTGACGAGCCTCGTAGGCGTCGGTGTCGGGGCTGGCGCAGCCGATGATTTGGCCGGTGTGTGCCCATTGCTGTCCGTAGACGGCGCTGAAGCCTTTGTAGTGACGGCGGTCGATAATCATGTCCAACGGGCCACCATTGGGTCCCATCATGGGCAGACGGCGTGTGATGAAGGCCTGATGCTTCACGGGATAGAGACCTGTGTCTAAGCCAAGCATATCGTTGAACTTCTCAGCACCCCAACCCATTGCGTTCACGAAGTGGTCGCAGGTGTATTCGATGAACTCGCCCTCGTGGGTACGCACCAAAGCGATGTAATGTCCATTGGCTTTCTGCACGTGGAGCAGTTCGCAGTCCTCGAAGTAACGTCCGCCTTGCTGTACGCCAATCCAACGGATGTAGTCGATGACGCGGCCAGGCGTGGCCTGCCAGCAGTCGCGGGTAATCAAAGCGTGGCTGTAGGTGTCTTTGCTGTCGTCCCACAATGGCGAAATTTCTTTCTTGAAGTCCTTGCGTTCAATCATGTAGGCGTCGCTCCAAGCACGTGAGGCATCGAGCGATTTGTAAGTAGCTTCATCGTGTACCAAGTTGACATAATGCGTCAGGTGATAGTTGATGTTGTGCTCCTTCTGCATGTTCTTGAAAATCTCGTGGTTGTGCACGGCAATGTCGGCAATGTCGGGATTGGAGAAGGCAGGACGACCGCCACCAATGCAACGCCACGAAGCGCCACGGCTGTAGTTGATCATCACGGGCTTCTTGCCAGCTTCCGAGAAGTAGCGGAACAAGGCACTGCCCGCGATACCGCCACCAGCAATGAACACTTCGACCTGCTCTTTCTTCACGTCGTTCATTTCGGGGAAGACAAAGACTTCTTTGGTGTGCGGGTTGTAAAGGTCGCCAAGGGTGACTTGGTTCGACAACGGCGCGCGCGGCGTAGCGTCGCCGACCAACTCGATACCGTAGGAACGCAAAATCTGGCGGGCACGTGGGATGCAACGCTTGCCACGGCACGGACCCATGCCCATGCGGGTGATGTGTTTCAATTCATCCACGGAGATGGTCTTGCGGTTGCCGATGACGCGCAGCACGCGGTCGAGTTTGATGTCCTCGCAATGGCAGACGTAAGTCTCGCCTTCGCCCTCGGCACCTTTCTTTGAGGCGAGGGGAGTGGTGAGTTCCTTGTTGGCATTGTAACGGTCTTTCAGGATAAAGCCCTTCACATCCGTCAACTCGAACACCATGCTTGCCTCTCCCGAGGGGCGTGAGGAACGGGCTTTCACGCGGGCCACATTGGTCTTGTTCGACTTCTTGAGGATTTTTTCGATGACGCCTTCACCAATCTTTTGGCCATCGTTATCAACGAGATAGACCTCTGCGCCTTCTTGGGCTTCGTATTCGATGGGCAGGAAGCAGGTGGATTTCTTCACGTCGTAGCCGAAGATGGCCAAACCCGGGCAACTGGAAACGCACAGCATACAACCGATGCACTTGTCGTAGTCGATGGTCGGCACGGTGTTGGTCGAGGGCTTGCTGATGGCACCTTGCGGGCAACTGAACGAACAGGGATTACAGGCAAAACCATAGAGGCAGTCGGCCTGCACGAAGGCCTTGAGTTGCATACGCTCAGGCGTAGGCAGGTTGGGCTTCTCCAACACCCTAACGGGATGCTGTTGCGAGTCGATATATTGTCTCGAAACCTCGAGATAGTCGTCATAATTGAACCTCACGCCGATGGCTTGAGCTACTTCGTAGGCGACTTGCTTGCCACGCAAAACCGCGCTGGTGCCTTCGCCAATGCGGATGGCATCACCTGCGCCATAGGTGTTGAGGCCGAAGACCTCACGACCCTTGACGAGCAACTGGCTGTCGGGAATCAAACCTGTGCAGATATTGATGATGTCGATGTCGTCGATGACTTGTTCCGTGCCAGGGATGGCCTTGAAGTTCTCGCACTTGGCGATGACGGCGCCGACCACGCCAGTCTTGTCCTTGTTCGGGATGGCGCGCACGAGGGTGTAGCCCGTCATAATCGGGATGCCGAGCCTGCGCACACGATTGGCCTGCACGGGGAAACCGCCCTCGCGGGGCATGGCCTCGATGATGGCCTTGATGGTGGCACCGGCCTGCATTCCTTGATAAGAGGTCAGGTAGCCGATGTTGCCTGCACCAACCGTCAGAACTTTCTTGCCTAATAAGGTGTGTTCTTGGTTCATCATCTTTTGGAACACGGCAGCGGTGTAAACGCCCGGAACGTCGTCGTTCTCGAAGGTCGGCATGAAAGGCACGGCACCCGTTGCTACAACTAAATGTTGCGCATCGATGTAACCTATTTCACCGTTTTCGATGTTCTTGATGGCCACGCGACCGCCTTCAAGCAAGTCCCAAACGGTGTTGTTGAGCAAAATGCCTTCGTGGTTGTCGCCAGCCAGCGTCTTTGCGATGTCGAAGCCACGCATTCCGCCGAATTTCTTCTCTTTCTCGAAGAAGAAGAACTGGTGGGTCTGCATGTTGAACTGTCCGCCGATGCGGGCGTTGTTGTCGATGACGATGTTGCTGATGCCGAAAGCGTTCAGTTGCTCGCGGCAGGCGAGACCCGCCGGACCGGCACCGATGATAGCGACTTGGGTCTTGTAGATTTTCACCTCGCGGGGCTGATGCTCCTTAGGTTCGGGGAGGATGTTGGCCTCGTTGTTGATGGAGCACACTTCCTTGACGCCGTCGACGAGGGTGATGCAGATGCGGCGGACTTTGCCGTCCACCAACATTTCGCAGGCACCGCACTTGCCGATGCCGCAGTTGAGGCTTCGGTTGCGTCCGTCAAGGCTGTGGCTGTGAACGGGATAGCCGGCTTGGTGAAGGGCGGCGGCTATGGTTTTGCCCCGCTGACCTTTAACGGTCTTGCCTTCATATTGGAATTCCACAAGGTCTTCCTGCGGGATGTCCAAAATGGGGTGTTTTTCGATTTTATACATATAGAATGAATTTTTGAGTCGTAAAAAGCGACCGCAAATTTAGGAAAAACACGAAAAGGTGTGCTAATCTTTTGTGTTTTTGTGCAAAAAATGTATTATGCGCCCAAAACAAACTGCATCGTGCTACGACTGCTTTGCTTCACAAGGATGCTCTTTCCAGCAATGAAATCGAGTTCCAACCCCTCGCGGTAATGCCTGATAGTGAATAGTTGCAGGCCTTCGTTGTACTTGATTTTGAATGAGTTGTGCAACAAATTCCTAAGTTGAGAAAGTCGCTGAGCGTCGCTGTCGAAACAGAAAGAAAGCATCAAGGCGGAGGTCTGAATCATGTTGGCGTGGATGCGCAACTCGTCACAGGCTTCAAAAATGACTTGCAAGTTGTGTACATTCATAAAGGAATAGTCGCGGGGCGTAATACTGACCAAAGTTTGGTTGTCTTTGACGATGAAGGAAGGGATGCTCTCGTCGCTTTTCCGATGGTTTCCGTCAATGATGGTAGGCTCATGGTCGGGGTTGAGGAACGACTGCACCTTGAGCGTTATTCCTTTGTTTTGCAGCGGCTTGATGGTCTTTGGGTGGATGATGGTGGCACCGTAAAAGGCCAATTCGATAGCCTCGGAGTAGGGGATATGCGGTATTTTCACCGTGTCGGCAAAGCGTTTCGGGTCAGCGTTGAGCAAGCCGTCCACGTCCTTCCAGATGGTGACTTCCTCGGCATCCAAACAGTTGGCGAAGATGGCCGCAGTGAAGTCAGAGCCTTCGCGCCCGAGGGTGACGCTGTGCTTGCCGTCAGCCGTTCCGCCGATGAAACCCTGCGTGATGCACACGAGGCCACGAATATGCTCGTCGTTCAATTTGCTGATTCTCAATCGCATTTCATCCCAATCGGGATTGGCGGCGCGGAAATGGGTATCGTCTTCAGCAATGACATATTTTCGGGCATCCAACCAGCGCGTGGGGATGTCGCACTTGCTGAGGTATTCTTGGATGATGCTGGTCGAGATGAGTTCGCCGTAGCAGACGGTCTGGTCGTATTGATAGTCGTAGGGGGCATCGGTCTTTTGCAGTTTTTCCCAAAGTTCGATGAAAAGCCCGGCGATGTTTTCGGCAAAACCGGGGTTGGCATCCTCGCCGAAAAGCCCGTTGATGATGCCATCGTGGTAGGCGATGACCTCATGCAGGGCATCCATGCCCAGATTTCCGTCATGTTCACGAAAATTGGCCAATGCCTTTTCGAGCATGTTGGTCGTCTTGCCCATAGCCGAGACCACGAGCAGAATGTCCTCGTCCTTATGCTGGCCCACAATGTCAGCCAGATTGCGCACGGCATCGGCATCCTTCACCGACGCGCCACCGAATTTATAGATTTTTTGGATCATTGGGTTCTTGTTTTGATGGTGCAAAAGTAAAAAAGTTCCTGAAATTGATTATGCCGTTGTCTGGGTTGAAGTCGTTGGTTTCTCCGTCGTATATCACCTGCGTTGAAACGACCTGCTCGCCAAACAATTCCTTGATGTACTTTAGGTTGTTATAGAAAGAGGTGTCGTATCGTTGTGCTGATTTTACCTCGAAAGCCTTCAGTTGGTTGCCTTCAACCTGCATAATATCCACTTCCCTTTGCGACTTGTCGCGATAGAAAAACAGGTTGTTCGTGTTGCCCTTGTTGAAGCGATGTTTGAGCATTTCGGCTACTATCATATTCTCAAACAAGACTCCCTTAAGCGGATGGCTTTCAATCTGTTTCGCCTCGGTTATGCCTAATAGTAAGCAAGCCAATCCTACATCGTAAAAATAGATTTTCGGCGTTTTTGTTAGGCGTTTCCCGATATTGGAATAGTAGGGCATGAGCCGGAATACCGTGTAGGAAGTCTCCAAAATCCTTAACCATTCCTTGATGGTGACACTGGTGACTCCAATTTCGTTGCTCAAGGCCGAGGCATTGAATTCATTTCCAACACGCCCTGCACACAACACCAAGAAGTGTTGGAACAGTTGCAAGTCCTTCACATTGATGATTTGGCGCACGTCGCGTTGCAAATATGTTGAGACATAATTCTCATAAATGTCCTTGGGGGATTTTTTGTCGCCCCAAACGCCCGGGAAAAAGCCTCGAAACAGCAACTCCTCCGTTGAATAATTATAGATTTCTTCTCCCAACTCTTTGATTGACAAAGGCAAAAGACGCACGACTGCCACTCGTCCCGCCAACGATTGCGTGATGTTTTGCATCATCAGGAAGTCGCTGCTTCCCGACAAAACGAAGCGACGCTCTTTGTCGTTGTCCGCCCAAACTTGAATATATGAGAAAAGTTCGGGCAGATATTGCGCCTCGTCGAAGATAAGGCCGTTGGGATGATGCTTGATGAAAGCGTCGATGTCGTCGGCCACGCGGCTTCGGGTGGGCAGGTGCTCAAGATTGACATAATCGTAATCAGGAAACGCCATTTTGCACAATGTTGTCTTGCCGGATTGCCGAGGTCCGGTCACTGAAATCACCGACCATTGCTGCGAAAGGCGCAATAATTCTTCTTTTAATTCTCTGTTGTACATATTATTACAATACAATTGGACAATTTTAAAGTTGTACTTTAAATTTGGACAAAAGTACAAAGATTTCTCAAATGGCAAGGTTTTTCCCGAAAAAATCACCCATCTTTTTCATTTCATTAGGAAAAATGACTACTTTTGCCTCCAATAAAACACAAAAAGGAGAGGAAATGGCTACTTACACAGTGACTATCAACGAAAGGACAAACGCCGGAAGACAACTCTTGAATTATCTTTTGGGCTTGGGCTTGATTAAGGAAAGAGTGTCCGCAAAGAAAAAGTCCGGTTTTGAGGAGGCTGAAGAGGATATAAAGGCAGGTCGCGTATATACAGCCAGTAGTGCCGCCGATTTGTTCAATCAATTGATGAAAGACTGATGTTCACCACTCCGATATTTTTGGATAAATAGAAAAATTCATATTTTTGCACCCAATTAAAACAACAAAACACACACAGAACGAAATAGAATAAACACATAGACATGCACTGAGCTGATGCTCTTAAGCGAATTTCAAAGGACAATTCCGCCCTCTTTCGTATCACGGAGTTTCCTTGCTTTTGATGATGAGCGTTTCAGCGGAATAAGGCTGGAATTCAAATTATTAATCAATCAAAAATAGGAGGAAAAAAATGAAAAAACTGGTTACTTTGGCTATCTTAATAATGACTTTGTGCACACTTACCAATGCACAAAATTACATTGAGAAGAACATCACTGAATTTGGCGAAGGCTCACTCAACTCTTACTGTTCCAACATAGATAGTATCGTAATCTATCAGGATGCAACATGCCAAAATAATGCAACTTGGCATGTTGGAGACTACGTCAACGGAACAACTTTCTTCCAAGGTTTAGCCAACCATGTTGTTGTTACACCAGAAATGGCAAGCAATATCGTAATTTTTTACACAGATTGCCATGTAACAAATAAATGGTTCAAAATTGAATTCACGGACTTCGAAGGAGTTCCCGAACCATGGACAGAAAACACGATGTGGTTCGTTCCAGGTTCGACACCCGTACTCCAATCTTACTATTCCCAGACATTGAACTATCTGTGGTCAGATGGCTCAACCGATTGGGAATACACCATTACTGGACCGGAAATGTCTGGCAAAGTATGGGTTCGCATCTACAATGATTGTGGTGAAATAAGTGACACAATCAATGTGTACTACAGCGAGTGGATTTACCGCGCTACAGTCGATTTGGAAACCAACCTGAACAAGGTCACTTGGTCAACCACACCCAAACAAACAGAATACATCAGTGAGATGAAGGTGTATCGGGACGGGATGCTTGTGGGTACCGCTCCATACGAGCAAGGCTATTTCTTGGATAACATCGGTAGCGACAATGCCGCACGAAACTACCACCTTGTATCTGTCTCTATCGATGGCGAGGAAAGCCCCGTTAGTGACCAAAAAGGCACCATCCATACCACTTACTATCAGGACGTGAATAACAATCTGAACATGACTTGGAACATCCCTTTCGGCACCCAAGGCATACTGACCTATTTCCAAATCTGCAAGTACGACCCCAACACGGGCGAAATCACCGTGGTTGACCAAGTCAATGCCGCCATCACCGACTACACCTGCGGCGTGAACCAGTTCGATGGAGGCTATGCTGTCATCGCTGCCGTGTTTAACGATGGCAAGGGTGTGGAGGAATTATCTTTCTCCAACCTTACCACCGATATTCTTGGCATTGAGGAGGACGGCCCTTCGACAGGCTCTGGGACCTTTATCGTTTATCCCAATCCTGCCAAAGACCGCGTGACCATTGAGGGCACGGGCACGGCAACCATCACAAACGCCCTTGGGCAGACCATTGATGGCAAGGCAACCATTGAATTGCCGCGAGGGATGTATTTCGTGAAAATGAATGGCGTGACGCGGAAAATCGTGGTGGAATAGGTTTTTTTTGGCACGTAGAAATCGCAGAATCTTATGAATCGCAATGCGACGTAATTTTGTCCGATAGGCTTCTGCGTATTCTGCGTATTCTGCGTGAGATAATATTCTGCTCTGCGTGAGATAAGATAAATCCTCCTGCTGAACATTCGGCGGGAGGATTTTTGTTGCCTGAAAAACGCAATAATTTTATAAAACAGGAGTTATTCAACCTGACAGCCGCAACTTTTGCACGCTTTTTGACGAAGGGCAAAGCCCTGAAAGGGCGACCCAATTTCAAGCAGGCGACGTTAGTCCCTGCGCCAAAAAAAGAGACGGCTGCCACGGTGTGACAGCCCTACAATCGAACAACTAAACAACAAAAAAATGATAGAGACAGACATTCGTGAACTGAACGAAAAAATCCAAAGGGAGAGTCAATTCCTCGACCTCATCAACCTCGAAATGAACAAGGTCATCGTCGGACAGAAACAGATGACCGAACGCCTTTTGATTGGCCTATTGGCCAATGGACACATCCTGCTTGAAGGTGTGCCCGGATTGGCCAAGACTTTGGCCATCAAGTCGATGGCCAGCGCCATTGATGCCGACTTCGCCCGTATACAATTCACTCCTGATTTGCTGCCCGCCGACCTCATCGGTACGCTGATTTACAGCCAGAAAAAGGAGGAATTTGTGGTGCGTCGCGGCCCCATTTTTGCCAACTTCGTCTTGGCAGATGAAATCAACCGTTCTCCCGCCAAGGTGCAGAGCGCGCTGCTTGAAGCCATGCAGGAGCATCAAGTGACCATCGGCGACGAGACCTTCAAATTGCCGGATCCGTTCCTCGTGATGGCCACACAAAACCCCATCGAACAAGAAGGTACCTATCCGCTGCCCGAGGCCCAGGTGGACCGTTTCATGCTGAAAGTCGTCATCAATTACCCCAAGAAGGACGAGGAGAAACTGATTCTGCGTCAGAACATTGCGAGTGCTGGCGCAAAAATCAACGCCGTGGTGAAGCCAGAGGACATCATCCGCGCCCGCGAGGTGTGCCGCGAGATTTACCTCGATGAAAAGATTGAAAACTACATCACCGACATCGTCTTCGCCTCGCGCTATCCTTCGGATTACAAACTGAAGAAGTTCGCTAACATGATTAGCTACGGCGGCTCGCCCCGTGCCACCATCAATTTGGCATTGGCGGCCAAGGCCTACGCTTTCATCAAGCACCGTGGTTATGTCATCCCCGAGGACATCCGCGCCGTGGCTCCCGATGTGATGCGCCACCGTATCGGCCTGACCTACGAGGCTGAAGCCGAGAATATTACCACCGAAGAAATCATCAACGAAATATTGAACACTGTTGAGGTGCCGTAAAAGCCAGTCCCGTAGGGACGGCAGCAGCGTAGGCAGGCGGTGTAAACCCCTGCCGAAAAAAACGGCGTAGGGTATAACCCTGCGCAAAATGTTGAAACAAAAATAATTACGAAAATTGGAATCAACAGAAATATTCAAAAAAGTCCGCAAAATCGAAATCAAGACGCGGGGCCTCTCGAATCACATCTTCTCGGGACAGTACCACAGCGCCTTCAAAGGGCGTGGCATGACCTTCAGCGAGGTGCGCGAGTACGAGTACGGCGACGACATCCGCAACATCGATTGGAACGTCACCGCCCGTTTCAACCGGCCTTTCGTCAAGATTTTCGAAGAAGAGCGTGAGATGACGGTCATGCTGCTCATCGACGTGTCGGGTTCCAACGATTTCGGCTCGGTTGAACAGTCGAAGCGCGACCTGACTGCCGAATTGGCAGCGGTTTTGGCGTTTTCTGCCATCCAGAACAACGACAAGGTCGGCGTCATTTTCTTCAGCAGCAAGATTGAGAAGTTCATCCCGCCGAAAAAGGGCAGTTCGCACATCCTGCGCATCATCCGAGAAATCGTTGATTTCAAGCCTGTTGAGCGTGGAACGGACATCGGCGAGGGCTTACGTTTCCTGACTTCGGCCATCAAGCGGCGCACGACCGCATTCTTGATTTCCGACTTCATGACGGACAAAAGTTTCGAGAAGGAGATGCAGATTTGCGCCAACAAGCACGACTTGGTCGCGCTGCGCATCACCGACCGCCGCGAGATGGACATCCCGAAGGTGGGTTTGGTGAAGTTCCGCGATTCGGAAACGGGCAAGGAACGCTGGGTGGACACGTCAAGCAATGCGTGGCATAATGCCTATCTTCAGATGATTCAGTACAAATCGGCGGAACTCAACCGTGAATTTACCAAACACGGCATTGATAACGCGCTGATTTACACGGGCGAGGACTATGTGAAACCCATGATGCAACTCTTCAAGAAAAGGGAGGCAAGAAGATGAGAAAAACTGTTTTGTTTTTGATATTTGCGCTGCTGGCCGCGACAGGCCTCAAGGCCCAAAACGTGGAGGTGGAAGGCAAGGTCAACGACACGAAAGTGCAGGTGGGTAAGCCTTTTACGCTCGATTTGAGTCTCAAAGTGCCTTACGGTTGGTTTGTGGAATGGAACGATTTCGCCATCGACACGCTTTCGGAGCAAATCGACATCATCAAGCGCGGCAACGTGGAACGCACTGCCGATGCCGATAGCAATGTCATTGTGAAGCAGCAACTTACGCTGATGACTTTTGACACGGGTCAAATTCAGTTGCCCGCAGTCGGCCTGACCTACGCCCAATCGTTTGACGACCCGATGCGCCTGCAAGCCTTTACGGAACCCATTGATTTATACGCCACTACGATGGTTGTAGACACTTTGCAGCCATACAAACCCATCGTGGAGCCTATCGCCGCACCTATCCAAATGAAAGAGGTGTTCCCGTGGCTGTTGGCCGTGCTGCTGTTGGCCTTGGCCGTCTTTGGCGTTTGGTATTGGCGCAAGCACCGCAAAACCAAGGTGGATGCCGAGGGCAACATCATTCGTGGCCCTGTCATTCCGCCTTACGACAAGGCTGTTGGCGACCTGAAACGGTTGCGCGAGGAAAAGATGTGGCAGTCGGGCAAGGTGAAGGAGTATTTCTCCTCGCTGACTGACATTGCGCGTGAGTATATTGAAGGTCAGTTCGGCGTGAATGCTGTAGAGATGACCACTGATGATATTCTCAATGAAATCAAGCCGTTGCATTTCAAAAAAGAGACTTACGACAAGTTGAAAGACACAATGGAAGTCGCTGATTTGGTGAAGTTTGCCAAATATTCTGCTTCGACCCTCGAAAGCGATACGGCTTTGACCAGCATGACGGAATTCGTCAATGAGAGTTACGAGTATTATCAAAAGACAATGTCGCCGTCTGCGTCCTCGCAGACGGAAACTGACTGCGGGACGCAGTCAGCAACAGTGGGAAAAGAGGAGGTGAAAGATGTTTGAAAACGTTGAATTTGCGAATCCTAAGCTGCTGTGGCTCTTGCTGTTGATACCAGCACTCATTATTTGGTATGTGCTGCGCCACAAGAAACAGGAAGCAGCGGTGAACTTCTCCGATTTGAAGGGAATGGTCCAACTGCCGAAGACATGGAAGGCCTACTTGCGTCATCTGCTTTTTGCACTGAAAATGATGGCTTTAGGTTTGCTTATCGTGGCCTTGGCGCGTCCACAAAGTTCATCGACCAATTCGACTTCCAACATTGAAGGCATCGACATTGTGATGGCAATGGACGTTTCTGGCTCTATGCTGGCCCGTGACCTCAAGCCCGATCGTTTGACTGCCGCCAAAAATGTGGCCTCCGATTTCGTGAAAGACCGCCCTGGCGACCGTATGGGTTTGGTCATTTTCTCTGGTGAGACTTTTACCCAAGTGCCGCTGACCACCGACCACGGCGTGATGCTCAACATGCTGGCCGAAATGAAAAACGGCCTCATCGACGATGGCACCGCCATTGGCGATGGACTGGCCACGGCCGTCAGTCGACTCAAGGACAGTGAAGCCATTTCCAAGGTGGTCATTCTGCTGACCGATGGTATGAATAATGCCGGTTCCGTTGACCCCTATACCGCAGCTGAAATCGCCAAGTTGTATGGCATCCGTGTCTACACCATCGGCGTGGGATCCTACGGCATGGCGCCAATGCCCATGCAAACTCCTTTTGGCGGCACGGTCATACAACAAGTCAAGGTTGAGATTGACGAGAAACTACTTACCACCATCGCCAACTCGACGGGTGGCAAGTATTTCCGCGCCAACAACAACCAAAAGCTGGACGAAATCTATCAGGAAATCGACAAGTTGGAACGCTCCAAGATTGAGGTGACGGAGTTTCGCCGCCTTCACGAGGAATTTTATCCGCTCGTGGCATGGGCTTTGGTCTTGTTGCTGCTCGAATTCCTGTTGCGTAAGACTATTTTCAGAACTTTAACCGATTAAAGCCATGGAAAACGTATTGCGATTTGAACATCCTGAATACCTTTATTGGTTGCTCGTTATACCAGTATTGGTCATTATTTATATCCTTTTTCGCCTTGGTCAGAAGCGCCGTTTCGAGCGTTTCGCCCAAATCGGGATGCGCGAACAGTTGGTGCCGAGTTATTCCACCCGTCGCGCCAATTTCAAGTTCGTCATTTTCCTTTTTGTCATCGCCTGCTCGATTTTGGCTTTGGCCAACTTGCAGAGTGGCAGCAAGATGGAAGAGGTGAAGCGCGAAGGCATTGACCTTTATATTGCCGTCGACGTTTCCAATTCGATGAACGCCGAGGATATCGTTCCGAGTCGTTTGGAACGCTCCAAGCAGGCCATCAACAAACTGATTAGTGAGATGAAGGGCGACCGTATCGGCGTCATCGTCTTTGCCGACAAGGCTTTCGTGCAACTGCCTATCACTACCGACTATTCGGCGGCAAAGATGTTTCTTTCGACGGTCAACACAAGCCTCGTGGCTTCGCAAGGCACAGCCATTGCTGAGGCTATCAATTTGGCTGTCAAGTCATTTTCCGATGAGGAACACAGTAAGGCCATCGTCATCATCTCTGACGGCGAAGACCATGAGAACGATGCCGCAGTGAAGGCTGCGCAAGAAGCCGCCAAACAAGGCATCCGCATTTATACCATCGGTATGGGTCTGCCCGACGGCGCGCCCATCCCACAGTACAACCAATACGGCCACCAAACGGGCTACCGTAAGGACAAGAACGGCAACACCATCATCACCAAGCTCAACGAAGCGATGCTGCAACAGATTGCCGCCGCCGGCAATGGCATTTACGTCCGTGCGAGTAATTCCAACGTGGGCTTGGAGAAAATCTATGACGACATCGAAAAGCTCGACAAGTCGGAAATCGAGGCCAAGGTCTTCACCGACTACGAGGACCAGTTCCAGTGGTTCGTCGGTGCGGCCATCGTCCTTCTGCTCATCGAGATGCTCATCTCGTCGGGCAAAAAAGGGTGGGAGAAAAGGTTCAATATTTTTGAGAAGAAACCATGAAAACGATAAGTAAATATTTGATAACCATAGTATTGTGTGTTTGTTTTGCCTCGGCATCGGCACAAACCGATGAGAAACTGATTCGCAAGGGCAACCGCGACTACAAACGGGGCGACTACACCGAAGCGGAAGTCAAGTACAGGAAGGCTTTAGAGGCCCGACCCAACAACGCCAACGCGCAGTTCAACCTTGGAGATGCACTTTTTGCCCAGCAAAACTATGATGCGGCCTACGAGGCTTTCCAAAAGGTGGTTGAAATGTCGCCCGACGCCAAGCTGAAGTCGAGCGCGGTGTTCAATATGGGCAACTGCCTCCTCGCGCAGGACAAATTCTACGACGCCTATAATATATATAAGGTGTCGCTGAAACTGAATCCCGACAATGCCGATGCACTCTACAACCTCGAGTATTGCCGCGCCCATTTGGTGAAAAGCCAGATATGGGTCGTGCAGGCTGAGCATGGCAGAATTGAGGCTAACGAGAAGGAAGCTTTCAATGGCCAGCGGGTGATGCTCAAGGCTGAGCCTGACGACAACTTCGCCTTGGCGGAATACATCGTCGTGAAGGCCGATAACCAAGAGGTGCGCGTCGATGTGAGTGGCAATAGCTTTATCATGCCCAAGTTCAACGTCCTCGTGACGGCGCAGTTCAAGGAGGCGCATAAGATTGAAATCGAGAAGAACATCCAGCATGGTCGCATCTGGGCCGACAAGCAACGCGCCATCGAAGGCCAGCAGGTCGTGTTGAAAGGTCAAGGCGAAGACGGCTTCATGGTGGACAAGTTCACCGTGTACAAAACTGGTAGCCGCAACGACACCATACCGGTTAACGATACCGTGTTCCAAATGCCCGACTTTGATGTGACGGTGACGGCTACTTTCCGTACCGCGTTGAAAGTTAGCATCGATAGCGTTTCCAACGGAACCATTTCAGTGACCGACAGCCTTGTCAAGCCTGGACAAAACATTGCCATTATCGTGAAGCCCGACAAAGGCTTCCAGCTCGGTGACTTGCGCGTAGTGAGCAACGACGGTAGCGAGTCAGCTCCTGTCAGTGACGACAACCTCTTCCAAATGCTTGACAGCGACGTGACTGTGAAGGCCAACTTCGTGGAAGCCACCGATAATTACAAGGTGCAGCCCGATACGACCCTCGAAGGCGGCCATGTCCTTTTGGATGTTTCGGAAGCCACGCGCCGTGAGACGGTGGCCTTGCGCAATGCACCCGAGCCGGGCTACCAGTTCAAGGAATACGTCATCCACCAAGTGGGCGACACCTCAATCAAGGTGCAGCCTCTTGGCAATTTCTTCACCATGCCCGACTTCGACGTGGAGGTTTCGGCGGTCTTCGAGAAGAGCGAAGGTCAGGATCAGCAGCAACAGCAACAACAGCAAGACCAGCAGCAGGATCAACAAGACCAGCAAGAGCAACAGCAACAACAAGACCAACAAAACCAAGACCAGCAGCAACAGCAACAGCAGCAGCAAAGTCAGGAAATGTCGAAGGAGGATGCGCAACGCATGTTGGATGCCCTTGAAAACCAAGAAAAACAGACCATGGAGAAGGTGAACGAGCAGAAAGTAAGACAACAACCCAAAAAGAAGAGTGACAAGGATTGGTAACCCCAGTCCCGTAGGGACGGCAGATTATAGGCAGGCGGTGTAAACCCCTGCACCCCCGACGGATGGAGGAAAAAATCAACGCCGATTCAACATAAAAACGTTATTTTTGCAACCCAAAATGAAAAGCGAATAAATGAGAACAAAAATCAGCCTATTATTGATATTAAGCGTCCTTGTGCCGACAATCTTGCGGGCGCAAGACGACCCCACCCTAACCGTGTCGTCCAAACGTCAGGTCATGGTGGGCGAACGGTTCCAAGTGGCGTTTGAGGCCAATACCGAAGGTAAGAATTTCACTGCGCCATCGTTTGAGGGCTTCAATGTATTGGGTGGACCGTTTACCTCGACGAGCTCGAGTGTACAGATTGTCAACGGCTCCATAAGCCGTACGACCAAAAACACCTATACCTATGCGCTGCAAGCCGCGCAGGAAGGCACGTTTCGCATTGGTTCGGCCTCGTTGACCGTCAAAGGCAGCAAGATTTCCAGCGAGCCGTTCGAAATCAAGGTGGTGCCTGACGACGGAAGCTATTCTGCCTCGTCGGGAGGCGCTGGTGGCGGCAGTTCGTCACAAGGTGGCGCACAGCGGAACACCAACGACCCGCAAGTGAGCGGCAAAGACTTGTTCCTTAGGGTGATACCGTCCAAAAAGTCGGCCTATGTCGGTGAGCAGGTGGTACTGACCTACAAGCTTTACACCAAGGTGCCTGTCACGTCGCTGTCGATTGAGAGAGCCCCGTCGTATGCCGGTTTTTGGACCAAGGATATCACCGACAACAATGGCGGTTCGCTAAAACAGAGCAGCGAATACGTCAACGGGGTGGAATACACCACCGCTGAAATCCAAAGGATTATCGTTGTGCCACAACGCGCTGGAAACCTTACCCTCGACCCGATGACAATCGAGTGCATCGCGCAAGTCCGCACCCAAAGCAACAACAGCCGCAGCATGGATCCTTTCGATGTCTTCTTCAACGACCCCTTCTTTAATCGCAACATCGCCAATGTGCGTAAAGAGTTGTCATCCAATAACGTGAGCATCGAAGTGAAGAACCTGCCCGACAACAGCAAGCCTGCTTCCTTTGCGGGTGCCGTGGGCAACTACAACTTCAAGTCGGACATCGACAAGACGCAACTCAAGACCAACGAGGCTTTCACGTTGACCCTGACCGTCAGCGGTACTGGTGTCATCGAGCTGTTGCAGATGCCCGAGCCGACCTTCCCGCCTGATTTCGAGGTGTACGACCCGAAAATCACGACCTCAGCGAGCAATGGCGCCAATGGCATGACGGGCACCAAGAAAGCTGAATACCTTGTCATCCCGCGTCGTGCCGGCAACTTCGACCTTGCACCTATCGTGTTTTCATATTTCAACCCCAGTAACGGCAGCTATTCCACTTTGATGTCGGAGTCCTATTCCATCCAAGTGGAAAAAGGCATTGGCGGCGAAGGCGAAGACGGTGGCAGCATCTATGCCTCCAACCAGGAAGGCATCAAATACCTCGGCAGCGACATCCGCCACATCATGACGGGCAATCCGCGCCTGAAACCCATCCATTCGGCATTCTTTGCCACTACGCCTTATTTTGTTGTATTGTTGGCCATATTGCTGTTGTTCATCATCATGCTAACCGTTTCAAAGAAACATGAAGCGCTGAAGCAGGACAACGCCGCCAACCGCAACCGCAAGGCCGACAAGGTGGCCCGTGGCCGACTGAAGAAAGCCGAGCAATTCCTGAAAGTCAAGGATCAGGACAACTTCTACGTGGAGATGTCGCAGGCCTTGTGGGGCTACATCGCCGACAAGCTCGGCATCGAACGCTCCAAACTTTCGATGGAAACCGTCAGCGAAACCATGAAAGGCAAGAATGTGCCCGACGACCTCACCCAACAGTTTGTCGACACCTTGAACAACTGCGAATTTGCCCGTTTTGCTCCAGGCAACGCCGAGGAAAAGATGGACGACCTCTATCGTCGCGGAATCGAGGTCATTTCGAAGGCGGAGAAAGTAATTTGAAACAAGGAATGAAAGGAGGAACTACAATGAAAAAATACACCTTATTAATATATATACTCGCCCTGACGGGTTGGACCTTTGCCCAAAACCCCGCCGACGAGTGGTTCGAACAGGCCAATGCAGCCTATAACTCAGGCAATTATGACACAGCGGTAGTGCTATATGAGAAAGTGCTTGCCACGGACATGGAGTCGGTGCCGCTGTATTACAACATGGGCAACACCTATTACAAGATGCGCGAGTATCCCATGGCCATCTATTGTTATGAGAAGGCCCTGAAGCTCGACCCGTCGAACGAGGAAGTTCAAACCAACCTGGCAATTGCCAACCTCGCCATTGTCGACAAGATTGAACCTGTTCCCCAGTCGTTCATTGTGCGTTGGTGGCGCAGTTTGAGGGCGTTGTGTTCGAGCGACTTCTGGGCTTGGTGTTCGGTGGCCTCGTTCGCGTTGCTGTTGGTTTGCGTGTTCTTGTTCCTACGTTCGCGCAGTATTGGGTTGCGCAAGTTGGGCTTCTTCTCGGGCATGGTCTTCATGATTGTCTTTGGCCTATCGGTGGTCTTTGCGGCCCAACTCAAACACGCTGCCGCCACGCAGGACCAAGCCATCATCATGACCCCAACCGTGACTGTGAAGAGTTCTCCCAGCGAAACGAGTGTCGACCTCTTTGTGTTGCACGAAGGTTCTAAAGTGACCATTTTGGAGACTTCAAACGGCTGGAACAAGATTCGAATCGCCAATGGCAGTGTTGGATGGCTTGAAGTGGATAAAATGCTTTCTTTCTGACCTTTTCGGGACACTGAATGAATTTTTTTGAGAAAAAAATGAATTTTTTTTCTTCAAAATGTAATTTCTTTGATAGAATGTCCTATATTTGCAGACCATATTAAAGTGAAAAAGTGTCAAAACACGTGAAATAGAAAGAATTAATTAAAATTTCGTGATATGAAAAAGAGATTTTTACCTTTCAGTTTACTTCTGGTAATCATGATCTTAGGTCAATCGATGACTATCGCTGACCAAGGTGGACACTATGTCCCGCGCAAGCAACTCAACAATGCGGAAAGCTTTATGGGCAGTCTCCGCGCTAACCAAAAGACGGGCTTGATCGACCCTGCCGACATGTTCAAGGCAATGCAGGCTCCTGCAACAAGGAATGATGCCGACAAGCCGCTCTATTGGATCAACATGGGTCCTGACAACATGGGTGGTCAGACCACTGCTATTTTGTACGACAACCGTCTGTATAATGGCCATGCCAACGGTGTGGTTTACATCGGCTCCAAGGGCGGTGGTGTTTTCAAGTCCTACAACTATGGTGTCAGTTGGCATCATGTGGGCGGCCTCAGTCTGATGGTCAGCTGCATGGTCCAGGATGCCGATGGCGTCATTTACGTTGGTACGGGTGACTGCGACGATGCCGCTACTAACAACGGCCTCAGCCAACAAGGCTACGACAACAGCTTTATCGGCTCAGGTTTGTACACCCTCACCAATGACGTTTTCGAGCAGATTGTTGTGCCTACCGAAGACGAATGGCAGTTCATCAACGGCCTCGCTCTTTCCGACGGCAAACTTCTGGCTGCCACCAACGAGGGTCTGATGTACTCTAGCGACAAGGGTCACACTTGGGCCACTGCTATCGAAGGCAAAGCCGTTGCCGTGAAAGCTGTCAACAACACCATCACAGCTGCTGTTGACGGTCAAGTCTATGTCGGCACCGACATCACCCACATGGTGAATCATTCCGGCACCACTAACGCCTTGCAGGGCGACAGCCTGCTGCCGCAGTCTGCTGACGGTATGGTTGACCTTGCTATCGCTCCCTCGGATGACAATGTGATTTATGCCAGTTTCATCAATACCGATGGTAAGCACATGGGCGTTTATGTTTCGGTTGACAAAGGTAACACATGGCGTGTCATTCTGCCAAGCATTGACGCCAACCTGGGCCATAACATCTATGGCGATTACGGCCTTTACAACCATGGCTTGGTTGTTGACCCCGAGGATTCAGATGTCGTCTATGTGCTCGGCTACAACCTCTGGTCGCTGACAGCTACTCCCAACGATGGCCTCTATATCGCTAACCAACTGACAAACCAGTCGTACTACTACCTGTCGAATTACCTGCACGTCGGCCTCCACGCCATGGTCTTCAACCCCAACAACACGGACGAGTGCTACGTGGGTACCGATGGCGGTATCTATAAAGCTACTGGTAGATTCACTTTCAGCAACTGCAACCGCAACTACACCACTTCCCGCATGTTCGGTGTGGCCTGCTCTGGCAAAGACACCCGCGTTTTGGCAGGTGGCCTCGATCACGGCACGGTGTATATCCCTGGCGATGCCGAGGCTGGTAGCTTGGAAAGTGGTTTATGGATCAATCCTACGAGCGACAACTCGGGTCTCTTCTCAGACATCTCCCACGCTGGTAGTTGCGCCATCTCCACGCTGAATGCCAATACGTTCTTCGTGACCTATAAGGGCGATGCCGAATCGTGGAAGTTCCACATGTCACGTACCCAAACCGCTGGCGAAGACTGGATTTCGTCCAACTTCACTTCAGCCCTCTCGCTGCCCAGCACCTCCATGTTCCGTATGCCTATCATGCTGGTCGAAAACTATAACAACCAGCAGAATCCCGAAACGGTGTGGTATTACAATAAAACCGAGGAAGATCTGCCTGTCGGCACCACTGTCCAGGTGATGAGTACCAACAAGTATCCTTTCAACTATACGCTGACTTCTACGCTTGTCGCTGGCGACTCCATCGAAGTGCATGATCCCATCACTTCCTACTTCTTCGTCGCTTCGACCGATGCTTTCTTCATGACCCGCACTCCTCTGCAGTTCGACAAGGAAGCCGAATGGTACAAGGTGGCCGACAAGTCGCACTCAGGCTTCAAGGGCGATCCGCTCAGCATGGGCATCACCGCCGATGGTAATACCATGTTTGTGGGCTTCAAGAATGGCAAGTTCATGCGTATCACTGGCTTGAACGATGTCGTCGATTCCAGCACGGGTACCATCACCGACTCACTGTATGCCGCCACCGTTACCACCATCGATTTGGGCACCACGCAATGCATCACTTCCGTTAGCGTCGACCCGAACGACAACAACAAAGTGCTTGTCACTTTGGGCAACTATGGCAACGAGGACTATGTGCTCTATTCGACCAACGCCATGTCCGAAGAACCCACCTTCGTCTCCAAGCAGGGCAACCTGCCTAAGATGCCGGTCTATTCTTCCGTGATTGAAATGGCAACGGGCGACGTCATCCTCGGCACCGAACGTGGTATTTACAGGTCAAAGAACCTCAGCGCTTGGACTTTCGATAGCGAAATGCTCGGCGAAATCCCGGTCATGGAACTCAAGCAACAGCGCCTCTGCGTTGAAGATGCCATCACGGTGAACCACACCGCGGAAGGCGACTTCGTGACGGAGTATCCTGGTGTGAAGAACACGGGTATCATCTATGCCGCCACCTATGGTAGAGGTATCTTCCGCTGCGAGAACTATAAGAAAGACTTTACTGGCGTTACTGAGAACCCGACTGTCGAAACCGTCAACGTGAGCATGTATCCTAACCCGGTGAGCAGCCAAGCCACCCTCAGTTTCGAGCTCAAGGAAAGCTGCAACGTCAGCTACCAAGTGTTCGACATGACGGGTCGCATGGTGATGAACCAGAACGTGGGCCGTCTCAGTGAAGGTGAACACCAAGTCAACATCAGCGCCGAGAACCTCAGCTCAGGCTCCTACATCTTGCGCCTCAACCAAGGTGTCAAGAACAACAGCGTGAAGTTCATGGTGTACTAATGACGCTGTAGAGACGTTGCGCGCAACGTCTACACAAAGGAATGAAAAAAAGAAAGGCAATCTGAAAAGGTTGTCTTTCTTTTTGTATTTTTGCGCTATCATAATTGACCGCCATGAACAGCAAAAGAATCAATAAGGTCTTGGTCGCCAACCGTGGCGAAATAGCAGTCCGCGTCATCAAGACGTTGCGGAAACTGCATATTGCCTCCGTCGCCATTTTTGCCGACAATGATGCCAATGCCCTGCACCGTCGTTTGGCTGACGAGGCTTACCCCTTGGGCAATGGGCCGCTTAAGGACACTTACCTCAATATCCGTAAAATCATCGATGCGGCTTTGGACTCAGGTGCCGATGCTATCCATCCCGGCTATGGTTTCCTCTCCGAGAGCCCCGAATTAGTCGAGGCTTGCGAGGCCAGCAACTTGATTTTCATCGGTCCCGATGCCACTTCGATGCGGTTAATGGGCAATAAGATTGAGGCCCGAAAAGTGGCCGTAAAGCATGGCATTCCCGTCACTTTTGGCTTGATGGGCAGTCACGAGGAAATCCTCCAGATGGCCGACACGTTGCCTTACCCCGTGTTGATAAAGGCAGCGGCAGGCGGTGGCGGCAAAGGTATGCACATCGTTTGGGACAAGGAGAGCTTGAAACCCGAAATGGAACGAGCCTCGCGCGAGGCGGAGAAGTATTTCGGCGATGGCACAGTCTTCATCGAACAGTATATTGAACGACCTCGCCATATCGAAGTGCAGGTGTTGGCCGACCATCATGGCAATGTCATCCATTTGCACGAGCGTGAATGTACCATCCAGCGCCGATACCAGAAAATCATCGAAGAATCACCGTCGCCCACCTTGACCGAGGAAAAACGCCAACAGATTTGCGAGACCGCTGTAAAGCTTTGCAAGGCCATCGGTTACCGAAACGCGGGTACGGTGGAATTTCTGGTCGACAAGGACCTGAATTTCTATTTCTTGGAGATGAACACCCGCATCCAGGTGGAGCACCCCGTCACCGAGATGCGAACGGGCATTGACATCGTGGAAGAACAAATCCGCATTGCGAGAGGGAAGGAGATGGGGTGGACCCAAGAGGCCATCCAACCCCAAGGTCACGCCATAGAGTTGCGTATCTATGCCGAAGACCCTGCCAACGGATTCCTGCCCACACCCGGCAAGGTGACGGCCTACCATGAGCCCCAAGTACGTGGGGCACGTGTCGATAGTAGCATTGACGGAACTTGCTCGATTTCTGAAGCTTACGACCCGATGATTGCAAAATTAAGTTGCCATGCCAAAGACCGCCAAAGCGCCATTGAAACGGCACAACATGCTTTGAAAGACTTCATCATCCAAGGTTTGACCACCAACAAGGCTTACCTTTGGGAAGTCATCAAGAATCCCGACTTTATCGACAACAAGATAGACACCGCTTTCTGTTCCACGCATCAAGAAGCTTTGCTGAATGCCTTGAATGAGAGTCGCAACAATCTGAATGTAAACGATATAGCTATTTCTTTCCTGATGTTTGATTTCTGCAAGCGTCAGGTGGAACAGCAGCCTGAAAACGTGTGGGAACAAATTGGTTATTGGCGTTACCACATGCAGTTGACCGTTGATGTGGAGGGCAAGCGGATTCCCGTCAGCATTTGCGCGGCGGAAGCGGGCAAAATCAAGGGAAAGGTTGGGGGAATGTCTTTCTCGGTGGAGTTTGTCCACTACGACACCCATCAACTGAAAATCATGCTCAACGGCCGAACGGAAACAGTGTACTGTTCGGTGAACGACGAACAGAAAACCATTGTCAATTTCCATGGCCTCAACTTCACCTGTTTCCGCACTGACCAATTGAACGACACCTTGGATTATGCCAGCAAGGAGTCGGTGAACGATAAGTCGAAAATGGTATCTCCCATGCCTGGCAAAGTGGTGAAAATCAATGTAAAGGAAGGTGACGAAGTGAACGAAGGAATGGTGATGATTGTGGTGGAGGCGATGAAGATGGAGAACAACATCGTGGCTTCAGGCAATGCCAAGGTGAAGAAAATTCTCGTCACCGAAGGGCAGATGGTAGACAATAAAATGCAATTAATTGAGTTAATGTAGGAGCGGATCCGAGTGTCCGCCTATTAAGGACAATATTATGAATTTCGACCTTACAAAAGAACAGGAAGCCCTCCGCCAACGGGTGCGCGACTTCGCCGAACAGGAAGTGAAACCCGTAGCCCGCGAAAACGACGAAGACCAGCATTTCGACGTTGGCCTGACACTGAAAATGGCCGAACTTGGTCTGTTGGGCATGACCGTCCCGAAGGAATACGGTGGCCAAGGCCTTGACAACCTGAGCTATATTATCGCCGTCGAGGAATTGGCCCGCGTGGACGGCTCCACAGCCGCTACCATTGCTGCGGACAATTCATTGGGTATCGGGCCCATCAAGGATTACGGCACCGAAGAGCAGAAGCAAAAATACTTGCCTCAACTCTGTAAAGACCGTCTTTGGGGTTTCGGCCTAACTGAAGAAGACGCTGGCAGCGACTCGCGCGGCACCAAAACCACTGCCTCCTTTGACGGCACCTTCTGGCACCTCAACGGATCCAAGATTTTCATCACCAATAGCGCGACGCCTATCAGCTTGGGTACCACTGTACAAGCCGTTTCGGGTGAAAAGGACGGCAAGCCGGAGTTTACGGCTTTGTTGGTCGAAAACAAGAGGGATGGCTTCACGCAAACACCCATGCACGACAAGATGATGTGGCGTGCCTCCAACACGGGCAAGCTGATTTTCAATGATGTGCGTCTGCCTGAAGACTGCATCCTCGGCAAGCCGGGCGAGGGTTCACATATCATGCTGGCCACATTGGATTCGGGTCGACTCTCAATCGGCGCGATGGGGTTGGGTTGTGCGCAAGGTGCATACGAGATGGCCTTGGCCTACTCGAAAAAGCGTGTGCAGTTTGGCAAACCCGTGTGCAAGTTCCAGGCGGTGGCTTTCAAACTTGCCGACATGGCCATGAAGATTGAGGCTGCCCGTGGATTGCTCTACCATGCCTGCTGGCTGAAAGACCAGCATCGTCCCTTTGGCAAGGAGGCGGCGATGGCGAAACTCTATTGCTCCGAGGTGGCTGCCGAAGTCTGCGACAACGCCGTTCAGGTGATGGGCGGTCACGGTCTGCTGAAAGAGTTCGACATGGAGCGTTTCTACCGCGACCAGCGCATCCTACAAATCGGCGAAGGCACCTCCGAAATCCTCCGTTTGGTGATTTCGAGGGCCATTGGGTGCTGATTTTTGAAGGTGAAAATCGCAAATTGCGTCAGTCAACTGACGCAATTTAGCTAAATTCCGTCAGTCAACTGACGGAATTTTTGTTTTTTGCTTGTCAGAAGGAGAAATTATTGTACTTTTGCGTCGTTAATTCTCAATGATATGGATACGATTCAAAGGGCATTGCAACAGCGGGTGGTGGATCGCATGAAGCCACAAAAGGTCATGCTGATTTTCGGACCACGCCGAGTGGGGAAGACTTTCCTGCTCAAGCAAATCGTGCAATCGTTTAAGGGCAAGTCGCTTATGCTCAACGGCGAGGATGCCGATTCCATTGCTATGTTAGAGCCGATAAGCATTGCCAACTATTGCCATGTGTTGGAGGGTATGGATCTGTTGGCCATCGACGAGGCGCAACACATCCCCGACATCGGGAAGAAGTTGAAACTCATCGTGGACGAAGTTCCCGGCATTCGCGTCATTGCGAGCGGTTCATCTTCCTTCGACCTGAAAAACCAAGCTGGCGAGCCTTTGGTGGGTCGAGGAACGCAGTTTGTTTTGTTGCCTTTTTCGCAACAGGAGATTGCCACGGTGGAGTCGCCCATCGAGAGCAAGCGGAATCTGGAGGCGCGACTGATTTACGGCTCCTATCCCGAGGTGGTTATGTTGGATACGTTTGTGGAGAAAAAGGAATACCTTAATGATATAGTGGAGTCGTATCTGCTCAAAGACATTCTCGCCGTCGATGGCATCAAGAACTCGGCCAAGATTCGTGACTTACTGCGCTTGGTGGCCTACCAAATGGGCGATGAACTATCCTTTGAGGAGGTCGGCAAACAATTGGGAATCAGCAAGAACACGGTTGAGCGTTATTTGGACTTGCTGCAAAAGGTGTTCGTGTTGTATCGTTTGGGCGGCTTCTCCAAGAACCTTCGAAAAGAGGTCACTAAATCGAGCAAGTGGTATTTTACCGATAACGGGGTTCGCAATGCGGTCATCCGCAATTTCGAGCCGCTTTCGCTTCGTACCGATGCCGACCGTGGCGCACTTTGGGAGAACTACATCATCACCGAGCGAATGAAACGCAATCAAAATGAGCGACTTGGGCTTGAGTTCCACTTTTGGCGCACCTACGACAAACAAGAGATTGACCTGATAGAGACTGGTTCGGGAGTTATGAACGCCTTTGAGATGAAGTTGGGGAAGAAGTCGCCATCGGCACCAAAAGCCTTTGCCGAGGCCTATCCAGAGGCTAAATTTGCGGTGGTGAACGCTAATAATTATTCGGAGTATATCTGACTTTTGCCTATCTTTGCGGCTCAAACCCACATCAATCTTTAAATTTGAAATCTGGAATTTGAAATCCTAAAATTATATAAAAATGAAAATCAAACATTTAGCCCTCGTAGCAGCATTGGCTATTGGTGCCACCGCCTGCGACAACAACAAGAAGCCTGAACAGACCGCCGAGCCTGTCAAGCAAGAAACGCATTTGTCGGACAAGTATGCCGAGTATACTTTGACGACCAACATCGACCACCTGAGCGACAACGAGAAACAAATGTTGCCGTTGCTCTTCCAAGCCGCCGACATCATGGATGGTCTCTTTTGGCAAGAGAACTATGGCGACAAGAATGAACTCATGACTCGTATTGGCGACAATGCCGACATCAAGAAATTAGCCACCATCGCCTACGGCCCCTGGGACGGTCTCGACGGCAACAAGCCTTTCGTTGAAGGTATCGGCCCGAAACCCGCCGGTGCCCGCTTCTATCCCGCCGACATGACCGAGGAGGAGTGGAACGCCTTCGATGACCCCAACAAGACCAGCCAATATACCATGATTGTCCGCGACGAGAACGGTGCACTGAAGTGTGTGTGGTATCACGACTACTTCGCCGAGCAAATCGAGAAAGCCGCCTCGCTCCTTGACCAGGCCTCTGAGCTTGCTGGCGACCCCGAGTTCAGCCAATACCTGAAACTGCGCGCTCTCGCTCTCCGCACAGACGACTATCTTGAGAGCGACATGCAGTGGATGGACGTGCGCAACAACAACATCGACATGGTGATTGGCCCTATCGAGAACTACACTGATGCTCGCTACGGCATCAAGGCTTCGCATGAGGGCTTCATCCTCATCAAAGACCAGGAATGGACCAAACAGTTGGCCCGCTACGCCTCGTTTGTGCCCGAGCTGCAAAAGCAACTGCCCGTGCCTGCCGAGTACAAGAAGGAAGTACCCGGAAGTGACGTCGACCTCGCCGCATACGATGTGGTGTATTACGCCGGCGACTGCAACGCCAACAGTAAGACCATCGCCATCAACCTGCCCAACGACGAGCGTGTGCAGCTGCAACGCGGTACCCGCAAGCTTCAGCTCAAGAACGCCATGCAAGCCAAGTTCGACAAGATTTTGGAACCTATCTCAAAAGAGTTGATGACTCCCGAGTCGATGGAACACATCAAGTTTGACGCCTTCTTCGCCAACGTGATGTTCCACGAAACCGCCCACGGCATGGGCATCAAGAACACCATCACGGGCAAGGGCACCGTGCGCGAAGCCCTTGGCAACCAATACAATGCTCTCGAAGAGGCCAAGGCCGATGTGTTGGGTCTTTATCTCGTCACCAAATTAGCCGAAATGGGCGAGTACACTAACACCACCATGGAAGACAACTACACCACCTTCATGGCCGGCATTTTCCGTTCAGTGCGCTTCGGTGCGGCCAGTGCCCACGGCAAGGCCAACATGCTTACCTTCAACTATTTCCAGAACGAAGGTGCTTTCGTCCGCAACGAGGAAGGCCGCTATGCCATCGACTTCGAGAAGATGAAAGTGGCAGTGGAGAAACTGGCGGGCGACATTCTTCGTCACCAAGGCAACGGCGACTACGATGCCACCAAGGCCTGGATGGGCGAGATGACTGTCATCCAACCCCAGTTGCAAGCCGACCTCGACCGCGTGAACGCCGCCGGCATTCCCACGGACATCTATTTCAACATGGGACCGCAGGTGCTGCTGAAATAAATCCTGTTTTCATAAGACAATCCTCCGCAACATTGCCTTCGCAGTGTTGCGGATGTTTTTTTTGTTGTCAATCAGCAACTTCCGTTGGGTTTGACACAATCGCTGTAGCTTATCAACACTTGTTGAAATCTTTTTCAAATTAATTCTTTCTTCCCTTGACCTACAAAGGATTAATCATTATCTTTGTAGCCTCTATCTGTGCGCTATCGCGTGACCGATGGATTTTGGATGAAAAATAATAAATAATTGAATATTAACAACTTAAAATTACAACACAATGAAAAGAAAATTTACATTTTTGATGGCAGCACTTACGCTGCTCGCGTTCCTTGTTCCGATTACGGGATGGGGACAAACAACAGTAGCTTCGTTCTCAAGAAGCGGAAGTACTGACACATACACAGAGGGTCAGACTTTTACTAAAGTTGCAGAACCAAAAACTGGCTATTATCAAGATGGCACAGGTACTGCTGGAACAACAGAAAAATATCTTCAGTTAAAAGGTAGTACTGCATATTGGACTACAACGCCTGAAAGTATTAGTTTTACTGCAAAACTCGGTGGTGGTACTACTAAAGATCCTTTAGATAATAATGTACTTGTCGCTTTGTTGGATAATGAAGGGAATGTAATTGAGGGAACATCCACTATTGTAACAACTAAAATTACCAATACAACTGGAAGCGAGTTCACGGTTTCGGTTCCAGCTGTGAATAACGCTTATGGAGTTAAGATTTCTCATATAAAAGAAACAGGCTTTAATGTTAGGTATTATTCTTTTAGCCTTTCATATGTTGAAGCTGGCGGTTCTACAACCACACCAACCACTGTAACAATTGATGCTTCTGGCATCACTAACACCGATTTGTACATTGGCACCGAAGCTGGTCAGTTGACTGCAACGGTTAAGGACAATGATGATAATTTGATTGATGGAGCGACCGTGACTTGGGAATCAAACGATGATGATATTGCTACCATTAATGCCAATGGCGTTGTGACGCTGGTTGCAGTAGGCTCCACGACCATCACTGCTTCCTATGCTGGTAATGATACATACGGTTCTTCTTCGGCTACATACACTATTGAAGTTACTGACACCACGCCTGTCACTGGCAGCACCTTCATCTTCAACACTGATGAAGGATTGGAAGCTTTGAATATTACGAAGCCTTCAAGTGGTGCTGGAACAGATCTTGATCCTGATACGGATTACACGATTGGTGATGTCACTATGAATATTACCCATGGAACAACAAATACTAGAGTTTGGAATAGTAGTGGCAATACTGATTTGCGCGTTTATAGTAATGGCACGTTGGCTTTCACTGTTCCCGAAGGCAATGCCATTACAAAGATAACATTTGATGGCAATACAATAGCATTGAGTGGTGTTAATAACTCTGTTTGGACTGCCACTGGCGATCCAGTCAGTACCGTTGCTTTTACTAATAATACCACTGCAAGTAAGATTAGAACTATCACCGTTGAATACGAGGCCACCGTTCCTCCAACTGTTGCTGCACCCGTGTTCAGCCCAGTAGCTGGTACTTACACTGAACCTAAAAGCGTGACCATCACTTGCGCCACAGAAGGTTCCACGATCTATTATACTCTTGATGGTTCAACACCTGATAACAACAGCACACAATACAATGGAGCTATCACAGTTTCGGTAACTACTACTATCAAGGCCATTGCTTATAATGGTGAAGACCATAGTAATGTGGCAACGGCTGCTTATGTCATTGAATTGCCTACGGTTGCTACCCCAACACTTGACCCTGTTGCTGGCACGTATGCGGGAGCTCAAACTGTAACTATCGCCTGCGCTACAGAAGGTGCTACCATCTACTATACTTTAGATGGTGAAGATCCTACTATTGAAAGCACTGTTTATTATATGCCTTTCACAATCAGCCAAACCACTACAGTTAAAGCAATGGCTGTGAAAAACAATTATAACAACAGTGCCATCGCTGAAGCTGCCTATACCATCATTCCATCAGTTCCTGGCTATGTGATTGATTTTGAAAATGCTGCTTCCGCTTATACTGATTGGGAGTTCGTTAATATAGTATCACAACAGACTGGTGCTAATAATGTTAGCGCTCATGGCGGCACTTATTATGGAACTACAGGCGGCAAAGCCTCTGGTAAAATTGTTACAAAAGAAAAGATTGCCACGCCATACATCTTGACCTGCTATGTAACAAGACAATCTACCAATACCACAGCTTCCGCTTGGTATATTCAGGTTTCCTCTGACGGGGAAGCATGGACTAATGTTGCAACACAAAGCGCAACGAGCATGTCTGTTGGAACATGGGTTGAATTCACTGCAAATCTTACTCAATACACTGATGTGTATGTTAGGTTATGTTACGAAGGTTCAACTGCAGTCAGAAACATTGATGACTTAACGCTTATCACCACTGTTCCCGCAGTTGCTACACCTACATTCAGTCCCGAGGCTGGCACTTATTATGAAGCCCAAAATGTGACCATCGCTTGCACCACTGAGGGTGCCACCATTTACTATACTACAAATGGCACAACACCTGATAACACCAGTACACAATACGATGGAGCCATCACGGTTTCGGAAACCACTACTATCAATGCTATTGCCTATGTTGGTGAAGATTTTAGTAGTGTTGCCACTGCTACTTACACTATTGTAACGCCAATGACCATTGCCGAAGTTCGTGCACAAACTATTGGTGATGTAGTGCTCACGACGGGTGTCGTAACCAGTGTTACTGGAAACGGAACCAAGACTGTTTATATGCAGGACAACACCGCTGGTATAGTCGTCTATGGTGCATTTACCACTACAGTGGCTAAAGGTGATGAAATCCGCGTGCAAGGTGAACTGACTTCTCACCACGGTCTTTTGGAAATTGGCAGCAGTACAAACGCTCCTACTGTAACCGTGATTTCGCATAACCATACGGTTACTCCTGCTTTGAAAACCATTGCCCAAATTGATAACACAATTCAGGCTACGCTTGTTAGGGTTGAGAACGCTACCGTTACCCTCATCAGTGGTCAGAACTATACCATCGCTCAAGGTGAAAACACTATCATAGTGCGTAACCTTAGCGGTGTTGAGAAGAACAATGTGGTTTCACTGACGGCCAATGTTGGCTACTACGATAATCTGCAGCTTGTCAACCCGACGGATGTTCAAATCGCCCAATCTGGTTTTGCCTATCAGTACTCCATCAACGGTACATTAGGTACAGTTCAACATGGCACGGAAATCACGTTAAGCAATGGAGCTGCTGTTGGTGGTCTGGCCTTTGCTGGTTGGACACTCGATCCCAATGATGTGGCAAACGAAAGCATTTTGGCCCCAGGCTCATCTTATGAACTCACGGATGATGGTGTGGTTTTCTATGCTGTCTATTCAAGAACCGTTAGTTCTGGCAACTATGTTAAAGTTACTGAAACTCCTGAGGATTGGTCTGGTAATTATCTTATTGTGAGCGAAAACAATGGTGTTGCATTCAATGGTGCTCTGACGACATTGGATGCTGATAATAATACCGTTAGTATTCGTTTTAATAGCGACGGCATTTCTGGTAATTATGAAACCAATGCCGCCATCTTTACCATTGCTCCGACTGTTGGAGATTCTGTTTCCATTAAAAGTGCAAGTGGCTTGTACATCGGCCAAAATACTGATGCCAATGGATTGCTGTCAAGCACAGAAACGGTTTACAATAATGCAATTTCATTTGGTGGCGATAGTGTAAACATCGTTGGTAAAGGTGGAGCTTACCTAAGATACAATAAGGCTTCGAATCAAAACAGATTCCGCTATTACAAGACCTCTTCTTACGTTGGTCAGCAACCCATCCAGCTTTACAAGCAAGAAGGTGAAATCACTTCCACCACGAGTTTCTATACCCGCGTGTTCGCTAATGAAACGGCTGCCGCAGCCATTGAGATGGTTGGCCCATCTATCATCCCGAGCAACTACAGCCTTAATATGGGTACTTACGCTTTGACATACGCTTCGGATGTCACTGATAACCTCGTTATTGAAGAAAATGGTCAGCTCGTTCACAGCGTTGGCAACATCAATGTTACCATGCAAAAGCATATCAACCGCTATATTGGCGACAAGGACAACTATTATCTGATTTCTGTACCTTTCTCCGTCGATCCCAGTCAAGTGGATGGTATGCTTGAAAACAACTTTGACCTTTATGAATTTGCAAGCTGGATGCCAGGTGAGGAATGGCACAACTATGAGGCTGAGGAATATGGATTCGTGATGAACGAAGGCCAAGGCTTCCTTTATGCCAACAGTGTCAATACGGACCTTGAGTTTGTGGGCGAAGTGACTCCTAGCACAGACAACGATTTCGTTTACGGCGGCCTTTATCAAGAAGTTTCAACCGACCCGTTCAATGGTTGGAGCCTTGCCGGCAATCCGTTTGCTTGCAATGCCTATCCTGTGTTGAGTGATGGTACAGCCGCCAGTTTCTACAAGATTAGCGGCAATGAAGTGGTTCCGAGCAACGAAACTTATATGCGTCCGTTGGAGGGCATCTTCATGCAAGAAACTGATGTGAACACACAATATTTCTTCAATCGCACTGCTCCTGCTGCTGCCCGTGCCCTTAACTTGACCGTTAGCGGATTGAATCGTGGTGTTGCCCTAAATGATCGTGCTATTGTGCGTTTCGATAATGGCAATATGCTTGGAAAATTCCAACTTAACCCCGAGAGCACCAAGCTCTATTTCTCGCAGGGCAACAAAGACTACGCCGTAGTACGTAGTGCCAACGAAGGCGAAATGCCTCTCAACTTCAAGGCTGAAACCAATGGCAACTATACCATCAGCGTCGATGCTGAGAACGTGAATATGAACTATCTCCACCTCATCGACAATGTGACTGGTGCCGATGTCGACCTGCTCGCCACTCCGAGCTACAGCTTCGAAGCCAATACCAACGACTATGCCACGCGCTTCCGCTTGGTGTTCAAGGCTAACGCCAACGTTCATGAGAATGCCGATGCTGATGCTGATGCTGATACCTTCGCCTTCTTCAATGGCAACGAATGGGTCGTCAGCAACATAGGTGAAGCCACCCTGCAAGTGGTCGATGTGATGGGCCGCGTGCTCAGAAGTGAGACCATCAACGGCAACGCCGAAATCAGCATCAAACAAGAGCCTGGCGTTTACATGCTCCGCCTCATCAATGGCGACAATGTGAAGACGCAGAAGGTGGTGGTGAGATAATTTGAGCTATTAGCTAGCTGTTAGCTATTAGCCAGCGTCAAAGTTGCTAATAGCTAACGGCTAAAAGCTGACAGCCATTCAAAGAGCTAAAAAACATAGAAAACAAACATTAAAAACCTAAATACGATGAAAAAGCTAACAATGACCATAGCAATCGTCCTCGGCCTCAGCCTGACGACTTTTGCCAATCCTAATGATGGTGGTTTGTTCCAACGTGGAGCTGCCTCAGAACCCGCAGCCACCGAGTTGTATGGTATACGCGCTGAAGGCAATCCCAGACTTCCCAACCACGGTTTGGCTGACAACCAGGATGCTCCTCTAGGCAGCGGTGTTGCCGTTCTGCTCGGCCTTGGTGCAGCCTACATGATGGCCAAGAAACGTCGTGAAGAGTAATTTGTTCGTTTGCTTTGTGTCATTGCGAGGAGGAACGACGAAGCAATCCAGATAACGAGTTGTCTTTTTGGATTGCCACGCTTCGCTCGCAATGACTAGAAGCAAGAGAGTTCCCTCAGACATGCGGCGGCTTGTGACGCTTACGATGATGTGTAGGCGTTGCTTGCCGCCGTTTTTTTACATTCGTCCTGGCAGGGCGGCAATCAATTTCTTAGTGTAGGCATTTTGGGGATGCTCAAACAGTTCGTCGGCGTCGTTCGTTTCAATGGTTTTGCCGTTGTACATCACCACGACGCGGTCGCTCATGAACCTTACCACACTCAAGTCGTGCGAAATGAAGATGTAGGTAAGATGCCGCTCTTCTTTCAGTCGGTTGAGTAGGTTTAAGACCTGGGCCTGCACCGATACATCCAAAGCCGACACCGATTCGTCGCAGATGACTAAGCGCGGGTTGACGGCCAAGGCGCGTGCGATGCAGATGCGTTGGCGTTGTCCACCCGAAAACTCGTGTGGATAGCGGTCGTAATGTGCGGCTTGCAACCCTACTTGCTCTAACAGGTCGCAAACAGCGTCGCGCAGTTCACGATAAGGAATTCCATGCACCCGCATGGGTTCGGCGATGGCTTCCCCAATGGTGAGGCGAGGGTTGAGGGAAGAGTAGGGGTCTTGAAAAACAATCTGCGCCTGCTTGCGGAAGTCGCGCAAGTCTTGTCCTTCCAAGGCGGTCACCTCAGTGCCATCGAACCAAACTTTGCCGCCTGAGGGTTCGGCCAAACGCAGAATCGAACGTCCCAAGGTGGTTTTTCCGCATCCCGATTCGCCCACTAAGCCGAGTGTCTCGCCCTCGAAGACTTCCAAACTGACATCGTCGACAGCTTTCACATAATCATAAACGCGGTTGAACACACCTCGCCGCAAGGGGTACCAGGTCTTCAGTCCTTCCACCTTCAGCAAAGGCGGTTTGGCGTAAAGTTTGGCGAGATGGTCTTTCCGCTCTGTTTCGGTGATTTGCAGGTCGCGGAGGATCTGTTGTTTGCCGCCTTGCCATTGTCCATCCAAAAACTCCTTGACGATGGGCAACCGCTTGAGGCGTACGTCCATGGGTGGACGACAGGCCAAAAGGCCTTGTGTGTATGGATGTTGCGGATGGTGGAGTATCTCATGCACTGGGCCGTGTTCCAGAATCTCGCCGTTGTGCATTACGGCCACATCGTCGGCAATTTCGGCCACCACGCCCAAGTCGTGGGTGATGAAAATCATGCCCATGCCGGTTTCGGTTTGCAATTTGCGTAGCAGCTTGAGAATTTCCAATTGTACGGTCACGTCCAAAGCGGTGGTCGGTTCGTCGGCGATGAGCAACTGAGGATGGCAAGCGATGGCCATGGCAATCATCACGCGCTGTTTCTGCCCGCCTGAAAGTTCATGGGGATAGCTGTCGTAGATGGCTTCGGGACGGGGCAACATTACCTGCTTGAAGAGCTCGATGACCCGCTTTTTTGCTTCGTCTTTGCTCGTCGATTCATGTTGCAAAATCATTTCGCTAACCTGGAAACCGCATTTGTAGACGGGATTGAGCGAGGTCATGGGTTCCTGAAAAATCATGGCGATGCGTTTGCCTCGCACCTCGGCCATGTCTTTTTCCCCATAGTCCTTGATTTCCTCGCCTCCGATTTGGATGTTGTCGGCCTCGATGCGGCTCATCTTTTCGTTGAGCAGACGCATCACCGCCAATGAGCTCACCGACTTGCCCGAGCCCGACTCGCCAACCAATCCTACGGTCTTACCTTCAAACACATCCAAGTCGATGCCATGGACGGCTTCGGACCATTGGTTTTCGTGCTTGAAGGCAACTCTGAGGTTGCGGATGGATAACAGAGCGTTGGACATCAGACTATATTTAGGGCAAAAATACGGCTTTTTTTGGGGTTTCCTGTTTTTTTTACTACTTTTGTGCAATCAATTTGAATCACGGTTATGTTTTGTTACGAAAACCCCATTTTATTATGAAGAAACAAGTGTTGTTTGTGTTTATGCTGTTTTTGGCCTTCAGTTTGCCGGCGATGGCCCAAAACAAAGACCCGAAAGTGGAAGCGCGAATCCAGTTGGCTCGAGACAAGTATGCCGAAGGCAAGGATTTGGTCGCCCAAAACGAGGATAAGGAAACGCCTTTCAACTATGCTACCGTGGTCAGGAAACAAAACTGGCCTGCCACGGGGCAACGCACTGAGGAAACGAAGTTCTATTACAACGAAATCGGGAACGAAGAAGAGCCTGACCTTAAGGGCTATGCGCTTCGCATGGTGTGCAACACCTATAACGTGGCCGCACGCAACTATTATGAGGAGTATCTTTATGACGACAATGGACGGCCGTTGTTTTATTATACGCAATACGATGAAATCAACCAGAATTATTCGGGCAAAACCGAGTTGCGGCAATATTATGATGAAGCGGGCGAAGTCATCCACACCATCTACAAGACCTCGGATAAGGATGGTAAGATGCAGAAAATCAGCGCGAATAGCAACTCCGAAGTGGTGGAGAGCGGCAAGTTTATGCTGCGTTTTGTTTCCGATAACTTCGCCCATCTCAAGGCGGTGTTTGATGCAATATATAATACCAATACCAACGAATAAATTATGAAAAAGACATTCATCCTATTGTTTGCTTTTTTGCCGTGTATGGCTTGGGCACAATTCGACCGTTATTTTGCAGAGGCCTCGCTTCGCGTCGATTATGGCTTGACGGGAAACCATGATGCGACCACGTTCTCGCTCAAGGAACTGATTCGCGAACCGTATTGGAGCGGTTCGAAAAACAATCTTGTCGATACGCTCGAATTCGGCAACTATATCGTCAAGGTATTTGAGGCGGGAACCAATAACTTGCTGTTCTCCAGGGGCTACCAAAACCTTTATGGCGAGTGGCAGACCACCGACGAGGCCAAACGGATTACCAAGACCTTCGACGAGTCGGTCATTGTGCCATTTCCCAAGGTGAAAATTGACATTGCCTTGTGCTACAAGACTTGGGAAGGCCAACTCAAGGAAGGAATGCGCTTCACCGTTAGTCCCGACGACTATTTCATCCGCGATTACGACAACCTTAACTTGTCCGTTTACGATGCTTGGATTGGCAACAAAGACTATACGAAAGCCGTTGATATTGTGATACTTCCAGAAGGTTACACCCAGGCTGAGATGGGCAAGTTCGTCAAGGATTGCGATTTCTTCGTGAAGAGCATGTTCAGTTATGCGCCTTACGACCGTTATCGCGAGAGCTTCAACATCCGTGGCGTGATGGCCCCCTCTGCCGAAAGTGGCTGCACCATGCCAGGTGACCATATCTACAAGAACACGGTGATGCGCTTCAGCTTCTGGACTTTCGATTCGGAGCGCTATTGCATGAGCACCGATAACCGCGACATCCGTGATTTGGCCGGACAGGTGCCTTACGACCAGATTTATATCCTCGTCAACACGGAAAAATATGGTGGTGGCGGCATCTATAACTTCTATTGCTCGAGTGCGAGCAGCAACGGCTTTTCGAGCGATGTCATCATCCACGAGTTCGGGCATGGTTTTGCAGGCTTGGCCGATGAATATTACAACGACGACACTTACGGCGACATGTACAACAACAACCTTGAACCTTGGGAACCCAATCTGACTACGCTCGTCAACTTCGACGCGAAGTGGAAGGACATGGTGGACAAAAAAACTCCCGTCCCGACCCCGCGCGAGCCGAAATACGAGCAGACAATTGGTGTGTTTGAAGGTGGCGGCTATGAGCCTGAAGGCATCTACAGTCCCAAGATGGACTGCCTGATGAAGACCTTCAAGGGCCATGATTTTTGTCCCGTCTGCCAACGTGCGATTGAACGGATGATACTGTATTATTCGAAATAGAAAAAAGGCTGACATATAAAAATAATAAGGGCTGACACGTTGGTTACCCCCTATAAAAAATGAACTACCTCGACATTATCATAGCAATAATCCTTTTCCTCTTCGGTTTCAAGGGCTTCCGAAAGGGTCTCGTCATCGAAGTGGTCACCTTGTTGGCCTTCGGAGTGGGCATTTATGGTGCCATGCATTTTTCCGACTTCACTGCGAACCATTTGCAGGACTTTATGGAGATTAATCCCAAATACTTGAATACCATTGCTTTTGTGCTGACTTTCATCCTTTTGGTCATTGTTGTCAACATGATTGGCAAGGCGGTCACTGGTTTGATAGAAGCCATGAACTTGAGCTTTTTCAACAAATTGGGCGGTTTTGTCTTTGGCGTGGCCAAGGGTGTGTTGTTGTGCAGCCTTTTGCTGTTGGTACTCAACAATTTCCAACTGACAGGCGTGTTGAAACCCGAAATGCGTGAGAAATCGAAACTGTATCCTTACATTGAGGAGACGGTGCCCTACGTTTATCGTGGCTTTGATTTGGTGAAGGACTATGCCAAGGAGGTTTTGCCGTCGGATGGGAAAGATGAGGAGCAGGAGGGAAAAAAAACGGAGCCTTTGGGCTCCGTCGTTTGATGTTAGATCACTCCTCGTTCCAGCAAAGTCATAATCGTTTCAATATCGTCGTCTTCAGGGTTGTTGTGCGGGTCGTATTCCTCCTTTAGGTTGTAACCCCATAGCCGAGCGAAGCCTTGGTAGAAGAAGGCGCGCATTTTGCCGCGCAGTTCTTGGACCACTTGGTATGTGGTGTTGCCCGTTTCGCGGTCGATGAGACGTACCAGGATGAGGCCTTGGGTGATGGTGAGGTTCTTCAGCTCCTCGGTATACTGGTCGGTGATTTCCTTTTCAGCCTGCCTCATCAGCATGTGGCGGTCGAACTCGCTGGTCACGTTGGCCAGAATCGAGTCGTATTCCTTCATTTTCGCGCCGGCAAGTTTGGCGTAAGGATACACCTTTTTCACGTTGCGGGCTAAACGACGGCCCTTGTTTGTCTCGGTGATTTGCAGGTAGCGTTGCATCAGGTCGATGTCGACTTCGGGCAAATAGACAATCAGCGTGGTATCGCCATTCTCATCGATGCGGCCGTAGACCACCGTACCTGTGATGGGTTCAGCAGGTTCGGAGAAATCGACCACGGCGGATTGGGGCTGCTGTGGTTGGCTTTTCTTGACGGTCACCACTTTCTTGGCTTTGTCGACCTTGTCAACTATTTGGGCGAAACCGTTAAGGCTCAACAAAGCAATCAGTACGGCTAAGGCTATTCTTTTCATCGTTTGGTCTCCTATTTTTAGTAGTTCAACGCGGAACTGTATGCAAGTATTGTGCCAAAAAAAACGGCGACCATCAGGCCGCCATTGTTTTAGTCTCCCACATGGAGCTTCTGCATTCCCGATTTCTCTAGTTTGGCTTCCGCGTAGGCGCGGTCGATGACCAATTCCGTCACGTTGATGTCGGAAGGCAGTTCAAACATGGCATCGTTCAAGATGGCCTCCATGATGGAACGCAATCCGCGCGCGCCCACCTTGAAATCTATGGCTTTCTCCACTACGAAGTCGAGCACTTCATCCTTAATGATCAAATTGATGTGGTCCATGGCAAAGAGTTTCTGGAACTGCTTTACCAGAGCGTTCTTCGGCTCGGTGAGGATGCGTTTCAACGCTTCGGCATCCAAAGGATTGAGGTGGGTGATGACGGGCAGACGGCCGACGATTTCAGGAATCAAACCATATTTCTTGAGGTCGGCGGGCGAGAGGTACTGGAGCATGTTGTTCTTATCTAAGACCTCGTTGCCTCCGGCACCGTAGCCGATGACATTGGTGCGCTTGCGGGCGGCAATCAGTCGCTCAATACCGTCGAAGGCACCTCCGGCAATGAAGAGGATGTCCTTCGTGTTGATAGCAATCATCTTTTGCTCGGGATGCTTGCGTCCGCCTTGCGGTGGCACGTTGACGACCGAGCCTTCCAAGAGTTTCAGCATGGCTTGTTGTACGCCTTCACCCGACACATCGCGGGTGATGCTGGGATTGTCGCTCTTGCGAGCAATCTTGTCGATTTCGTCGATGAAGACGATGCCGCGTTCGGTGGCCTGCACGTCGTAGTCGGCGGCTTGCAGCAGACGGACGAGGATGTTCTCCACATCTTCGCCCACATAGCCGGCTTCGGTCAAGACGGTGGCGTCGGCGATGGCGAAAGGCACGTTGAGCATCTTGGCGATGGTGCGAGCCAACAAGGTTTTGCCTGTGCCAGTCTCGCCCACAAGGATGATGTTCGACTTCTCGATTTCCACTTCGTCGGCCTGCACTTTTTGGCTGATGCGCTTGTAGTGGTTGTAGACGGCCACGGCTAAGGTGCGTTTGGCTTCGTCTTGTCCGATGACGTATTGGTCGAGGAAGGCCTTGATTTCGGTAGGCTTTTTTAGGGCAAAGCCTTTGGAGCTGAAGGTCTTGTCTTCGTTTCCAAACTGTTCCTTGACGATGAGGTGGGCCTGTTCGGCGCAGCTGTCGCAAATCTCAGCATCAAGACCTTGGATGAGCAACCGGACTTCTGTCGCTTTTCTGCCGCAAAATGCACAAACGCCTGACTTCTTTGCCATAGCTTAAGCTTGCTTCTTGATGAGTATCTCGTCAATCATGCCGTATGCCTTGGCTTCCTCGGCGGTCATCCAATAGTCGCGGTCGGAGTCGGCCCAGACCTTGTCGTAGGTCTGGCCAGAGTGTTTGGCAATGATTTCGTAGAGTTCTTTCTTCAGCTTCTGGATTTCGCGGGCCGTGATTTCAATTTCGGTAGCCTGACCTTCCACGCCGCCCATGGGTTGGTGGATCATGATGCGCGAGTGGGGCAGGGCTGAGCGTTTGCCTTTGGTGCCGGCACACATCAACACGGCGGCCATCGATGCGGCCATGCCGGTGCAGATGGTAGCCACGTCGGGGCTGATGAACTGCATGGTGTCGTAAATGCCAAGGCCAGCGTAGACGCTGCCTCCGGGCGAGTTGAGGTAGACTTGGATGTCGCGCTTCGAGTCGGTCGACTCAAGGAAGAGCATCTGGGCTTGGATGACATTGGCCACATAGTCGTCGATGGCGGTGCCGAGAAAGATGATGCGATCCATCATCAGGCGGCTGAACACGTCCATCTGGGCCACGTTGAGTTGGCGCTCCTCGATGACGGTCGGGCTGATGTAACCTTGACTGCTGACTTTCGACATGTATTGCTCAAGGCTCAGGGTGTTCATCCCCAAGTGCTTGGTGGCGTATTTTTGGAATTCATTGATCATTTCCGCTCCTCCTCGAGTTTCTTCATGAAGTCCGCATAAGTGACTTCGGCATAATTGATGTTCATTTTGCCCTTCAGGAATTGCGTCATCTTGATGTCGGCCAGCTGGTTCTTCATTTGACTCACTTGCCTTTCGTCCTTCAGGTAGTTGGCGGCAATCTTGTCCAAGTTGGCCTTGATGTCGTCTTCAACGGTGGCATAGTCGATGCCGGGGAAGATTTGCTTCAGCACGAAGTTCTTCACTTCCTCGTCGGTGATGATGAGCTGGGGGTTGGCCTTCACGATGCTGTCCTCGATGAGTTGCCAACGCAGGCCTTTCACGTATTCTTTCTCATAGTTCTTCTCGATGTCCTCGGCACTGATTTTGCCCTGGCTGTTGTCGACAATCCAACGCTTCATGAAGGCGTCGGGCAGGTCGAACCTGACGGCGGCCACCAGCTCGTCAATCATCTTGTTGAACAGAATCGGGTCGATTTCGGCTTCGTGCTGCTTCTCCATCTCGGCTTTGACGGCCTTCTTGAACTCGTCAAGCTCCTTGATTTCCTTGTCGGGGAAAATCTTCTTGAAGAAGTCCTCGTCGAGCTCGGGTTTTTCGTTGCGGATGGAGTCGTCGATGATGATGTTGAAATCGGAAGCGGCGGGAGCACCTTCACCCAAAATCTTGGCGGCTTCTTCTTCCGAACCGAACACCTTTGCGAAGTTGACGATGAACTCGGAACCCACTTCCTTGTCGATGAATTTCTTCCGCTGGGTCTTGTTCTTGATTTGGCTCATGTTGAAGTAGAGGCCGTCTTTCTCGAAACCGCCTTCCACTTCCTTGCCGTCTTTGGCTTCGCGAATCTTGATTTCAATGCGGTCATCTTCGCCCACCGTTTCGGGATGGCTGGTGTTGGGGTTGCGTTCAAGCAGGTCTTCGATGACTTTGTCCACTTCCTCGTCGGTCGGGACGATATGGTAGAAGTCGACCATCGTATTGGTGTAGTCGACATTGATTTCGGGACGGAGTGCGGCCTCGAAGTAGAAGTCGATGTTGTCGTCCTTCTCAAGGTCGGTGGGTTGCTGCAACTCGGTGTCGCTGAGGGGATAGCCGAGGAGGTCGAGCTTGTTGTCGACGATATGCTTGTTGAGGCTGTCGGAAACGACGGTGTTCAGGGCTTCCATCTTGGCGGAGGCGCCATACATCTTCTTAATCATGCCCATAGGCACCATTCCGGGACGGAAACCGGGCACATTGGCCCTTTGGCGCATCTGCTTCAAGGTTTTGTTGACGGTTTCTTCGTAGTCGGTTTTCTCAACATTGATTTTGATGGAGATCAGGTTGTCTCCTTTTGTGGTCTGTGTGATGTTCATTTCTAAATTATTGATTATATATACTTTGTGCGGATGAAGGGACTCGAACCCTTACTTCTCTCGAAACCAGATCCTAAGTCTGGCGCGTCTACCAATTCCGCCACACCCGCGATTTTGAGGGCGCAAAGATACAACTTTTTTGGGAAATGGGAAACACCTTAAATTAATATGGTATACACTGCGTGTAGAAATCTTTGAAAATATATTGAAAATCAGAGAAAATCATTTCTGATGGATTTTGACATGATTTTCTAAGATTTCTGGCGAAGCCATTCCCAAACATAAAGGTTGCATCAGTTTTTCACATCCAAGGCCTCGCGAAGTGCGTTTCCAATCAGCATGAAAGCCAGCACGAGGAGCATGATGGCGATGCCTGGAAGGATGGCCAAATAAGCCGCGTCGAGGATGATGAAGGCATAATTTTCCTTGATCATGCTGCCCCACGAGGGCATGGGTGGCTGAACGCCGATGCCGAGGAAGCTCAAACCTGCCTCAAGCAGGATGGCCGAGGCGAAGTTGGCCGCCGAAACCACGATGATGGGATTGAGGATGTTGGGCAGGATGTGCTTGAAGATGATGCGCAAGTTCCTGAAACCCAAGGCACGGCCAGCCTCTACAAAAGTCGTTTCACGGATGGAAAGGATTTGTCCACGCACGATGCGTGCCACCTCTACCCACATGGTCAGACCGACGGCGATGAACACCTGTGCGATGCCTTTGCCCAAGGCAAAAGTAATTGCGATGACCAACAGCAGGGTAGGGATGGACCATACCACGTTGATGAACCAAACCACCGCGTCGTCGACCTTGCCACGGAAAAAACCGCCCAAGCTGCCCATCACGATGCCAATCATCAGACTGAGCAGTACCGCGATGAAGCCAACAGTGAGGCTGATGCGGCTCCCCAACACCAAGCGGCTGAGGAAATCGCGCCCGAATTGGTCGGTGCCTAAAAGGAACTTGCGGTGTTTCACGCAATGCGATCGAATGTATTTGTCAGCCTCATTCGATGAGGCAAAAGATAGATTTGTTAATTCTTGATTGTCAATGATATCCGTCCTAACACTCAGACTTTCCTCGCTTTGATAAAGATACACAATCGTTTTCTCCTTGTCAACATGGATGCTGTCGAAAGGCAAGTAGATGCAATCATCGGGTCGTCCATTGAGCAAAAAAGAGAAAAATGGTGTTTTTTGAGGCGGAGTTTCTTTTGGAATCATCAGCATGTCCACCTCGAAACCTGGCTTTTTGGTGCTGATTTCGAGGATTTGTCGGTTGGCGTTGGGTGTCTTGTCGGGGATGATGAGATAGGCAAACAAGGCCAACAGTGCCCAAAGGAGCACGAAACCACACGAAACCATTCCTAGCTTGTTGCTGCGGAACCGCTTCCAAGCCAAAGCTTTGGGTGATTGGTTTTGTGTCTGTTTTCCTTCCATGTTACACCTTTCGATTGCGCCGTCAAAAATACGGATTTCGCCCTTGATTTGGCCACGAAAAAAGAAAATTTGAAAATTTTACGCAAAAATCATCGCCGTTTCGGAAAAATGTAGTAATTTTGCACCCGATTTCGTGAGAGCGAAACAGATGGTGGGTGTAGCTCAGCTGGTTAGAGTACCGGATTGTGGTTCCGAGGGTCGTGGGTTCGAATCCCATCTCCCACCCAGAAAAGAAGAGGTTCAGTTGGAGCCTCTTTTTTTGTTGGTTTACGGAAAAATGTGTACTTTTGCACCTCAAAACAAACGACATGTCAAGAATCATGGCCATTGACCTAGGACGTAAACGGAGCGGCATTGCCGTCACCGACCCGTTGCAGATTATTGCAAATGGGCTGACGACGGTGGAATCGCACAAGCTCGTCGACTTTGTGCTGGATTACGTGAAGCACGAGGAAGTCGAACAAATCGTCATCGGTGAGCCCAAGGACATGAAGAACAACCCTTCCGACTGCTCGAAATACATCGAGCCTATTGTCAACAGGCTGAAGAAACTGCTGCCCGACATGAAGATTGTGCGTTACGATGAGCGTTTCACCTCCGTGATGGCGCATCAAACCATGATAGACGCAGGCCTCAGCAAATCAAAACGCCAGGACAAAGAACTGGTCGACACCATTGCCGCCACCATCATCCTGCAATCGTATATGAATTCAATAAAGAATTAATGTAGGGGCAGACCCGTGTGTCTGCCCAATAAAAGATAAAACACAAAATATGATATTACCCATAGTAGCATACGGTCACCCAACACTGAAGGCCATTGCCCAGCCCATCACCTCCGATTACCCTGAATTGGAAACGCTGTTGAATGACATGTGGGAGACCTTGGCGCACTCCGAGGGTGTCGGCTTGGCCGCGCCTCAAGTCAACAAGTCCATCCGCCTGTTCATTGTGGATGGCAATCCATTTTATCCTGATTATCCGGCAGCCAAAGACTTCAAGCAAGCTTTCATCAATGCTGAACTGCTTGAGACTTTTGGCGATGTGGTGCCTTTTAAGGAGGGTTGCCTTAGCTTGCCCAACCTTTACGAAGAGGTGATGCGTCCCGACAAGATTCGCATCAAGTATCTCGACGAGAACTTCCAAGAGCATGAGGAAGTCTTCGAAGGCATCCGTGCCCGCATTATCCAGCATGAGTATGAACACCTGCAAGGCCATGTCTATGTGGATAACATAGCACCGTTGCGCAAAACATTGTTGCAAAGCAAGTTGCGTGCTATCATGGACGGCAAGTGTGATGTCGACTATCGTATGATATTCCCACATAAAAAGAAACACAGATAAAACGAAATACAATGAAAAAGACTTTGAAAATCATGGCTGTCGCCTTGTTGGCACTCGGTTTGTTTGCCTGTGGCGAGAAACACAAAATTACCGTTGAGGAGCTGAGAGAGGCCCAATCCACCTTGTTCAATGAAAATGGCAGACTGAACGAAAAGGAAGCGCCTGGAGTGGCTGAGAAATACCTTAAGTATGTTGATCAAAACCCCAACGACACAGCGGCAGTGAAATGGCTCTTTCATGCCATGGAAATCAATGTTTTGCTGAAGGAAGCCGACCAGAGCGAGAAGCTTTGCAACCAGTTGCTGGAGCAATTTCCCGAATCGAGATGGGCTCCGCAAGCCTTGTTGACGTTGGGCTCATACGTTTATAACGACCAACTCAACGATACGGCCAAAGCCCATGCCACCTTCCAGAGACTGATTGACGAATATCCTGAAAGCGATTTGGTTGACGATGCCCAGAAATCCATCGAATATCTGGGTCTGACGCCGGAGGAAATCATGACTTTGATCATGATGTCGAAAATGGAAGTCGAAGAGTTTGACTCTGATTTATAAGCAGCTTTGACTTAAGACGAAAAAAGCCTGCGGTGACGCAGGCTTTTTTTCGTTGGTCAGCAGCCGAAGGCCGCTTTCAGTTTGTCCACCAGGTCGAGTTTCTCCCATCCGAAGAACTCCACGTTCTTGTAGATGTGTTCGCCTTCGCGGAAGGTGTCGTTGTCCTCGTAATAGACCTCCACCTTGCGGGTTTCGGGTTGGCGACCGAAGTGGCCATACGAAGCCGTTTCCTCGAAAATAGGGTTGGTGAGGCCGAAACGCTTCACGATGAAGTAAGGCCGTATGTCGACCAACTCTTTGACTTTCAAGGCGATTTCGGCATCGCTCATCTTAACGTGCGAGGTGCCGTCGGTGTTGATGTAGAAGCCCACAGGTTCGGCCTTACCGATGGCGTAGGCAATCTGCACCAAGGCTTGGTCGCAGACGCCGGCGGCCACAAGGTTCTTGGCGATATGGCGTGCGGCGTATGCTGCCGAACGGTCTACTTTTGAGCTGTCTTTGCCCGAAAATGCACCGCCACCGTGGGCACCGCGTCCACCGTAAGTATCAACGATGATCTTGCGCCCCGTCACACCTGCGTCGCCGTGGGGACCACCGATGACGAACTTGCCCGTTGGGTTGACATAGAGTTTCATGTTGTCGCCGAAGAGCCGTTTCAAGCGGACGGGCAACTGCTTCTTTACTCTGGGAAAGAGGATATTGCGTACATCAGCTTCGATTTTCTTCTGCATGGTCTCGTCGTCGGCAAACTCGTCGTGCTGCGTGCTGATGACGATGGTGTCAATGCGCAAAGGTTTCCATCCTTCGCCGTATTCCACCGTCACTTGCGACTTGGCATCGGGGCGGAGGTAGGTCATCTTCTTGCCCTCGCGGCGGATGGCGGCAAGTTCTTGCAACAGTAGGTGCGAGAGGTCGATGGTGAGGGGCATATAGTTCTCGGTCTCTTTGCAGGCGAAGCCGAACATCATGCCTTGGTCGCCGGCGCCTTGGTTTTCCTCGTCCTCTCGTTTGACACCTTGGAAGATGTCGTTTGACTGGCCGTGCAAGGCCGACAAAACACCACACGACTGTGCATCGAACTGGTATTCCGACTTGTTGTAGCCAATGCGGTTGATGACGCGGCGTGCAATGTCCTGAATCTCAACGTAGGCGTTGGTGCGGATTTCGCCTGCCACAACGACGAGGCCGGTGGTAACTAAGGTTTCGCAAGCCACCTTGGAGGTGGGATCATAACGGAGAATCTCGTCCAATACGGCATCCGAAATCTGGTCGGCTACCTTGTCGGGATGACCCTCGGAAACGGATTCTGAAGTGAAATAATAACCCATAACAAATTGTTTATTAGTTAGTTAATAATGAATTTGTGTGGGAAGTGTTGACTGAAAGGGTCCTTCGACAGGCTCAGGAACCCAAGGAAAAAGCATTGGTTTAGCATTTTTTCTTGTGGTTGCAATCAAATCAAATCTTTCCACGATTGAGGCTGCAAAAGTACAAAATAAATCTGAACGAGGAGCCTCGTTCAGATTTATTTTTTCAGAATCAAAATTCTATTCTATTCTATTCTATTCTATGACCACCTTCTGCGTTTTCACATCGTTGCCGCTGATAAGACGCAACACATACATGCCAGGCGCAGCTTGGATGGCCTTGCGGACGTAGCCGTTGATAGTCTCATTGCTGAGGATGCGGCCCGTGAGGTCGATGACTTGTAGGGTGGCTTGACTCTCGTTGGCGATAATCCAGCTGCCATTGCTGAAGAAGGCGAAGGCTTCTTGGCCTGACGAAGCGCCGTCCTCGTCGTTGCTGCTGAACACCAGCTTGAATCGCGATTCATAGTCTGTCATCTTTGCGGTGAAGGTGTAAGAAGGCGAAGTCAGCAAATCTACATCTGCACCACTCATATTATCAATAAGGTGCAGATAATTCATCTCCACGTTCTCGGGATTGACCGAAATCGTGTATTGTCCGTTTTCGTTGGCGTGGAAGTTGAGGGGGATTTCGCCTTGGGCTTCGGTGCAAGCGATGGCGAATTCCTTGTTGCCTTGTGGGATATAGAGTTTGGCATTGGTGTAGCCGAAATAGAACTTGGGCAGCTCGCTGCCTTTGTTGAAACTGACGATGGCCTTGTCGATGGTGGTGGCCGCAGCACCACGCTCGTTGGCCTGCACCACAGTGATGCTCACGTTGCCGTTTGAAGGAGATGTAGTAGGAGGCTCTTTGCTGAAGGTGACGCTTTGGCCTGTCTCGCCCACATGCACCATGATGCCCGTGCAAGGCGCAATGGTACCCGAAGTCTGCTCGGTAGCCAAAATGGCCGAGCCGCCCTCGTTCATCATGTAGTATGGTTTATCTACAAATGCATTGAAGGTGAATGGGTTGCCCACAAGGTTCCAGCCAGCAAATTCATATCCAGCAATAGAATCGATGGGAACACTGACAGGAGTATTGCTCGGATTGATGGCACCGGTAAGGCCAAGAGTTACAGGTGATACATTGTTATAGAGATAACCTTGGCCGTTTACAAGGTCGAAATGGTAGTGATTTCCCGATAGTTTCCAGTTTTCCCATTCCAAATCGGCTGATTGGTTGAACCTGTAAAGGTCGAAGTCCGTACCAGTCATGTTGGAGACAGAAGTCGGCGAGACATTCGTTGTTACTGGTGAAGCGATGAATGTCCAACCTTTGTTCACATTGTCTACAGTGCTACGAGCGGCGATGGTTTTCTGCACCGTGGCAATCACACCTTCGTTGTTATGGATGAGCTGGCCGCCGTCGGCAAGGGTGAGACTGCCGCCGTAGAGGTCGATGTTGTCAGCATTGGCGGTGTAGCCGCTCGGGACGGTGGCGTTGGCCATGATGACCACGTCACTGCTATCAGCAGGTACCGTATTGCCACTCCAGTTGGAGCCTTCGTTCCAATTGCCTGCGGTTGTGAAGACATTATTATTATTGTAATTCGTGAAAGTAAATGTATCATTTGTTGTTGCACCATTTGTTGTTGCACCCTCTACCCTGATCACATCACCTGGACTGAAATCTCTTGCTTCGAATGTTGCAATGTTGTCTACAACTGTTGCAGTATCAATCACCACATCGTTTACAAAAAGTCTCAATATAGTATCATTGTCTGTAATAATACCATCGTTTGTATAACACTTTATTACTCTGTCAGTTAACTTTTTATAATCCTTTCCGCAGATGTGAACAAATTTGTCGGTCTGATTCCACCAAGCCTTGTAAAGATAGAACGGATCCTTCTTTGTCTTGTGGTCTCTCTCAACAAGACCCTTGTTGTTCAAAAACTTGAGTTCGTTGTTTTCAAATACTGTTTCTCCACCATCAAAACAGACCTTATAACCTTCCTGTCTGTTCCATACTGCAATGTCAAAGAGTTGCCATTGTGATGTGAACAAAAGTTCTGGTTTGTTTTTGATGGCTGCAATATGTCCTTCGTGCAACCACATTTGATATTCTATGTCATGTCTTGGTTGGTTAGTACCCCTTGTTGTAGTTGTCCGTGGGGCTTCAGAGTGGCAACTTTGTGTACCGCCGCAACCATATTCAGAGAATGCACAAGGAACACTTGCGTTTGTTATAGTTTTTGCTATACGTTTGTCAAGTTCATTCGTTGGGTCATTGCTTTCTGTTTGTATGTACCACCCGACATATATGTTCCCACCTACCCAATCAACAGTTGGCGAGTTGAATACTCCCAATAAATCTGAAGTGTTATGACTAATTGTATAACCAACCATAGCACCCGGAAGCAATGTCCTTATGATATTTCTATAGCCTTCAATCTTGCCTTTAACGAAGTCTTTTCCTTCTGTTGTATTCGTATAACTTGTGTTAATCTCATTACCCACACCCCAGAACATAATACAAGGGTGATTGTAGTGTTGATTTACCATATCGGCACATTGCCCTTCAAGGTGATTCCAATAGTCTTCAGTTTCATCAATTGTCGACTTGTTTACCCAAGGCACTTCAGTCTGAACTATAATACCTAATTGGTCACACTTGTCATAAACCTCCTTGGGATGAGGATAGTGAGCAAGACGCAGGAAATTGCATCCAAGTTCTTGAATGATAGCGAATTCCTGAGTATAATCATCATCATTCAAAGCATTTGCCTTTCCCTCTAAATCATCGTGCATGCAGACACCTCTCAAAAGATAGGGTTGTCCGTTCAACAAGAAACCTGTGTAGTTTTCGTTGTTAATAGGTTCATTGATGACATAATTATAGTATCTAAAACCATAAGGACGTTGATATCTATGATACAACGTATCGTTATGATAGATTTCCAAAGTGACATTATATAAGAATGGATCTTCAATGCCATTCCAAAGATGTGGATTTGAAATAGTTGTTGTGAATGTGATTTCGCTTCCAGTACTTGGTTTAGTTTCAGTAAAATGATAGTTCTCATCATCTGCATCAATCTTACAAACCACATTCGCGCCAACCGGAATTTTAGTCTTTATATTAATAGTTGCAGAAGCGTCAGAAACTGAAGAAGTGATATGGAATCCATCATATCCATAGGTTGTATCTGGCATTATTGGACTTGTCAATAACTTAACCTTACCGAGAGTTGCATTGAAGTTGAAGTCACCTGCACAAGGGGCAAGAGTGTTTCTTGTTTTGTTGTTCAGAATAACTTTTATCTTGTTTGTTCCAATCTGAACATAATCAGTTATGTCGACAAAAAATGCATTATATCCGCCCCAGTGGGTAGTTACAAAAGTATTGTCAACATAAATGTCTGCTGATTGGTCAGCGTGCTGGAACCATAAATAAGTAGGTTGAAGGCTGTATATAGTTATTGTTGTTTCAAAAGCATGTGTCCCTTGTGAATAACTTGATGAATGTCCATCTATACCATTTACAGAATATGGCAATGTGACTTGAGCGTTAGCATACGTCCAAGAATTGATGGATCTTGTAGACTCATCAAATGGATTGTCAAATATTTCAAATGTATAGATTACAGTATTGCTTATAATGTCGCCTTTAGATGAATACGCTTCAACAGTTGTAGTTGAATTTACAACTATTGGGGAACTATATAATGAGAAGTTTCCGGTTTGATTCAATCTATAATATATATCTGCTTCTTCTGTAGCACAGGTTATTGTTATACTTACACCATCACAGCTAATTTCAGGACTGAATAAATAGGCATTATATGTCCATCCAGATGGTATTCCAGAAGCGCCAAGTGTCCATGCCGGAATTGGTTCGTTTACAAATGTTCCTGGAGACGGAACCCCCAGTACCCAATTCAGTAAACAATTTGATTTGTCAAATCCAGATGTTGCAACACACTTGATATAATTAAGGTTTGGACAGTTTTCGAACATGTGACCATAACACTCTTTAACAAGAGTTGTGGCGTTAAGTTCTGGTGCAGATGAAATTGCACATTGTTCGAACATATACCAATAACAACCTTGTGCAAGTGCTGTGGCAGGAAGCGCTGGAGCTTCCTCAAGCGTTTCACACCAGCTGAACAAGGCACGATAACAATAATCCTTCAACGTAGTTGCTGGAAGTACAAGATTTTCTGCTGATATTACAGGAGCTTTTTTGAACAATGAGCAGAACTGATATGTTGAATTTGTAAGAGCAGTGTTATTTGCGAAATCATCTCCATATAACAAGCTGTGAATATTGCCTTCAATATCGAAAGTGGCTGTACCACCTTCAAATCCGGAATAGGCACTCTTACTCGTTGCATAAGTTTCATTTGCTCCCTTAAATTCTACAACATCATCTTCATAAACATTGATTGTGGCACCAGCACTTGTTGATGTTATATCTGTCCATGAACCACCATTGATTCTGTAAGAAATTTCTTTTGCCACAGATCCAAAAGCTTTCCAACAAATTGTTCCATCAGTGAGCACATTGAATGTGAGATAATTCTGTGGGTAGTCATTGCCCAAGATGTACTTTGTTGCCACATCGGAATTGAGATAGCCTGGGTGAGTGGCGATGGCTTTCACCGCGGTGCCGGAAGTGACGGTGAAGGGGACGCTATAGGAAGTGCTGGAAGTGGTGGGAGTACTGCCGTCAGTGGTGTAGTAAATGCCCGTGGCACCAGTGCAAGTGATGGTAACCTCATGAGTGCTGTTGTCGAAACTAATGATTGGAGTGGTGTATTTCGGCACGTTGTAGGTGGTCACCACGGACTCATCCGAGCCTTTACAGGCTATAGCTTTGATGACTGTTGCATCACCCAAGGAGAAGGGTAAAGAGTACTCTGTGCTAGTATTGTCGGGGGTGTCACCGTTGATGGTGTAGTATATCGTGGCATCAGGGGTGGTTGTACTCAGCGAGATGGTGCCGTCGTAGTTGTTGGTAATTGTGGGTGCTTCAACCAAAGCATAGACTGTCTCCACTATTTCCCAGTGGGAAGCGTAATTGCCACTGCCTCTGTCAGACTTGAGAAGCAAGTGGGAACCGTCATTCATTGCCATGGGTGCAAAACTATCCTTATCGGAAAAACAGGTTTGCCGCAGTTTTGGAACGATGGTGTAACCTGTTGCATAATTGTTGTTGGTTTTGTAAGCCGCATCCACTATGAGAAAACGGTAGTTGTTGTCTTCAGAAGAATCGTAATCCATAACTGTGGCAACATCGTTACCTGTACCTCCGGTGTAATACAAATACTTTTCCGTTATGGCATTCACGATGTAGTAATAATGGCAGTTCGAATAAGTCGCATCCGTACCTGCATCCAGAATATACCAAACATCCTCATTACTCTCGGTACTACTGAGTGTTGCCCATTCTTCGGAATTTGAAAGATAAAACGATGTGTTGGTTACGTTTTGAAACTTGTAATAATGTTTGTTCACATTAGTGGATGTTATAAATGGCTGTGGCCAAGTAACATCACTAACAGCGACAAAATTCCATTTAGAAGGCTCGTCAGAGTATGTGCTAGATTTGAAATAATAGCCATTGCCATATGGGACGTTACCGCCTCTCTTGTTCAAATATAAATTCGAAGCGCCCTTGGGTTGGATGAAATAATCTGATCCGGTTTGTGTCAGATAAAACTTGTACTTGTTTAATTCGTCATCAGACAAAGAAGAAAGTTCGGCATAGGTATTCTTTATTTGGATGCCGTCATGGTTGTTATCATAACGATACAAACATCTGCCTGTTGAATTGACAATATAATAATACTGATGGTCGGAATCACTTCCAGCGTCCATGAAATACCAAGGCATATTGGCATTGGGAATACTAGTAGTGGAAACCTTGGAACTTTCGTCATTTGAATGTGGAATGGCATAGAATGTGGGGCGGTCGATAGATTGTATTAGGTAATAATGCTGTGTGCTATTGGTTATATCTGATGCAGTTGTCAAGGTGAATGGGTGCTGCGCCCTCGCTGGCATCATCCAAGCCATCATCAGGGCCATCAAAGTGGCGCATTGTAAAAGGAATCTTGTGTGGAGAATGAAAATCCCACCTTTTTTCATTAAAGATTTGTACAAATTACTCATTGTCAAATAATTATTTAAATTGAAAAATATGTTGTTGGACTTTCAAAAGTACAAAAAAAATGCACATGCACGCGAACAATGGAAAAACAATAAAAAAATGTCGGATTTGTACAAGGTGGAAGCCCCGGTAGGCACAAAAGATTTGTTTTTACACGAATGACTATGAATGTACCACGAATTTCCATAAATTTCTCGCGTCGGTGGGGGCACACCGCTTTATCGGCTGGGGTTCACACACCATTTTTCATCGGCAGGGGTTTACACCGCCTGCCTATTGAGCTGCCACCCCTTCGGGGTTTCTCCGTGCGTGCCAACACAAAGTCTCGTAGAGACGGCATACCAGTAAGCAGGCGACGTTAGTCCCTGCACAATGCGACCCCAGTATCGAACAGTCACGGAGTGACGGCGGATATTAGGCAGGGGTGGAATGAAATGCAACCCCTGCCGGCATCAAACACATTGCCAGCATCGGGAATTGCAAATTCCCTCCTCACCGCTTGCGAATTGCAAATTCGCAAGAACGGGTCAACGATTCAACAGTCAACCTTTCGTCAGTTTCTGGAACGCCTCCTCAATGCTCAAGTCCTCTTTCTGCAAAGTCTTGATGATGAGGCCTTTCTCCACCGACCACTTCATCAGGTTGGCGCGGATGTCGGTGTCGTCTTGGGGTTCGAGGATCCAGTGGTTCCCTTTCACGCGCTGCACGCGGCCCACTTGAGGGATGCTGCTGAGCAGGGGCTGGTCAACTTCGGTCTCAAACTCTACGATGATGACGTTGCTGGCCGAGTTTTCCTGTTTCAGGTTCTCAATCTTGTCGTCGGCCACCACCACACCTTTATTAATAATAATGGCGCGTTCGCAGATGGCTTCCACCTCCTGCATGATATGGGTGCTGAGCAGCACGGTCTTCTCCTTGCCGAGGTTGGAGATGAGGTTGCGGATGTCGATGAGTTGGTTGGGGTCGAGGCCGGAGGTGGGTTCGTCGAGGATGAGCACTTGCGGGTCGTGCATCATGGCTTGGGCGAGGCCCACACGCTGGCGGTAGCCTTTCGACAAGGCTCCGATTTTCTTATGCGCCTCCAAGCCGAGTCCCGTTTCTTCAATCATCGCCTCGATGCGCTTGTGGGCCGCTTCGCCTTTCAGTTGGTGGACACCCGCCACGAACTCCAAGTATTCAAGGACGTACATGTCGAGATACAAAGGATTATGTTCTGGAAGGTAGCCTACGATGCGCTTCACGGCCATGGGCTCGTCAGTGACATCGTGTCCTTCCACGCTCACCGTGCCCGAGGTGGGCGGGATGAAGCAAGTGATGATTTTCATCAAGGTCGACTTGCCCGCGCCGTTGGGACCAAGCAGGCCCACGATACCTTTATTAATAGAGAGCGTCACGTCGTTGAGGGCGAGCTGTTCGCCATAACGCTTAGTGATATGGTTGATTTCGATGGACATTTTCAACGGTTTTGAGGCTGCAAATATAGGAAAAAAGTGAAGATGCGAGACTTTTCTGCCGCTTTGCGTCATTGCGAGGAACGAAGCAATCCAGACTGTCAACTTGCTTCCTGGATTGCTTCGTCGTACCTCCTCGCAATGACGTTCCCGCAAAAAATTCAATTAATGCATTGCCATTAACCAAAAAAGTCGTACTTTTGCCGCCTCGTTAGTTAAGTCCATCATCGGTCTTCTGAACGCGCTAACGCATTGATTTATGGGCGAAAATGAATTAATGCACAAAAAAGTTGGAGCGTAAGGAAGAAAGGTGTATTTTTGCACGCCCCAAAAAGGGTAGTGTCTTATAGAAAAGGATAATCATATTAAACGCAAAATGAACTACTTAAGTTACAAGACAGTAAGCGTCAACAAGGAAAATGCCAACAAGAAGTGGTATGTCGTCGACGCTGAAGGACTGCCATGATTCTGCGTGGCAAAAGGAAGGCATGCTTTACTCCCCACAGCGATTGTGGTGATAATGTCATCATCATCAATGCAGAGAAAGTGGTCCTGACTGGAAACAAAATGACACAGAAGTATTACATGCGCTACACCGGCTATCCTGGTGGCCAGCGCACGAGAACCGTTGCTGAGCAACTGAAGCGCAAGCCCATCTTCGTGCTTGAACACGCCGTGCGCGGCATGCTCCCGAAGAACAGACTCGGCGATGCCATCTTCAGGAACCTCTACGTTTACGAAGGTCCCAACCACAATCACGAGGCACAAAAGCCCGAAGAACTCAAAATCAACACTCATAAGCAATACAATAAGTAATCATGGAAGTTATCAACGCTTTAGGTAGAAGAAAGACCGCCGTTGCCCGTATCTACATGAAGGCCGGCAGTGGTAACATTACGGTGAACAAGCGCGACTACAAGGAGTACTTCCCGACGAGCATCCTCCACTATGTGGTTGAACAGCCTTTGATGCTGACCGAAACCCTCGGCCAATACGACATCAAGGTCAACCTCGACGGTGGTGGCATCAACGGCCAGGCCGAGGCCCTGCGTCTCGCCATCAGCCGCGCCCTCTGCGAAATCAACCCCGAGTATCGTCCCACCCTGAAGGCCAAAGGTTTGATGCGCCGCGACCCGCGTATGGTCGAGCGTAAGAAACCCGGTCAGCCCGGTGCCCGTAAGAAGTTCCAATTCAGCAAACGTTAAGCCCTCAGAAGCCGAGCGATTTTGTTTAGTATCCAAATTGCTGAGATTCTTAAAGTTAAGACTACTCGGCGATTGTATTTAGCGAATGTAAACATTAAAAAGAAAACTCATGACACAAGTAACATTTGAAGAACTGTTGGATGCCGGTTGTCATTTCGGCCATCTCAAGAGAAAATGGAATCCGAACATGGCTCCCTATATTTTCAT
>CADCML010000002.1 GCA_902802535.1 uncultured Bacteroidia bacterium | reverse complement strand
TAACCCGACGACTTTACTTCGATGGGAACGATTTTGTTGCCTCGCGAGAGAAGGAAATCCACTTCGTAATTATGGTTGTTGCCATCGGGGAAAGTGTAGTAATACAGGCTGTTTCCTGCTGTCACCAACATTTGGGCGACCAGATTTTCGTACACATAACCTAAATTGGCGGAAAGTTTATCGGACAGCAATTTGTCATAGACAGTGTTTTCGGTATAGTCTTTATCCCAAAAGGCCAGAGTGATGAACAGCCCCGTGTCGTTCAAGAACATTTTATAGCGGGTGTAGTCTTTGGTCAGGCCCAATCCCACATTGGGGTCGTTGGCGTGATAGGCCAAAGTCACCACCAAACTATCCTCCATGTCCTTAATCACAACGGCAGTCGTTTCGGTCGGACGGCTTTCCGTTGCACTCGAAACGATGTATCTGTTGGCGTTGCTCGAAAGCTGCGCAGGGATGTCCATAAAGATTTGCGAGGCCTTTCCCGTCGCGTCAATCTTCCTGAAATCGTCGTCATACAGCATAATGATTTCGCGTTTTTTCTCGTCCACTTGCTGCAAGTTGTTGGTTTTGTTGTAGGTATCCACCGCCTGCGGCATTCCGCCGATAAGCATGTAAAGCCGCAAGTCGCGCATCCATTTGCGGTGTACTGCCTGACCCATTGGACGTTTCATATCGAAAGCCTGTCGCATGAAATCAGGCGAAACATTGTCGCCTGTGGCCCAACGGAATTCGTCGAAATCCAAAGGATAAAGCGTCATTCGGGTTTCCTCGCTGGGTATGAGGATGTTCTGCACATTCTTCTTGATGGAAAGCAACGATCCCGTTTCAATATAGTCATATCTTCCGTCCTTCACAAGGTGTTTTATGGCCTGCCGTGCCAAAGGCTGAAGTTGTACCTCGTCAAAAATGATGACGGATTTTCGTTCAATCAGTGTGACATGGAAGATGTTTTGCAGACGGAAGAAAAAGTAGTTCAAGTCCATCATGTTCTCAAAAAGTTCTTCGACCTCCTTTGAGGTTTCGGAGAAATCAATGAGGATATACGATTCGTATTCGTTTTTGGCAAACTCCTCAACCAAAGTGGATTTGCCAACCCGTCTTGCCCCTTTCAAAAGCAATGCAGAACTGCCCTTTCGACTGTCCTTCCATTGGAGCATCTTTTCATATAATTTCCGCTTAAAAATCATATTTTTATAATCATTTGAAAATCTGTGCAAAAATACAACTTTTTACATTATCGCAAAATGTTTTTCGCCAAAAACTGCAAGAATCGCAAAATTTTTTCTCGCAAAAACAGCAACTATCGCAAAATGTTTTTCGTCTAAAACTGCAAGAATCGCAAAATATTTTCCTCGTTTTGCCCTTTGTCCCGCCTCATTTGTCCAAAAATCACCTGACTTTTTGACACAAATTCCCCTCAATTCACGGAAAAACACTACCTTTGCACGAATTTTGCGTAATTTGCAATTCATCGGAATTTTAAATCTTAAATAATCTTGAATATTAAATAACTGAATATGGGATTCTTCAAGAAACTCTTCGGCGACAAGGCCTCACGCGATAACAAGGCCCTCGAACCGATACTCCAAAAGACCCTCAAGGCTTACGACGAAATCGTCAAGTTGGACATCGACAGCCTGAGGCATAAGACACAGGAATTCAAGGAATACATCAAGAACAAGACCGCCAACGAGGTGGCCGAAATCGCCGAACTGAAGGCCAAAGCCGAAGCCAACTTCGACATGGACCCCGACGAGAAGGAGAAACTCTACAACCAAATCGACAAGCTTGAGAAACAAGAACTTGACCACATCGAGGAGGCACTGAACGAGATTCTGCCTCAGGCGTTTTCTGTGGTGAAGGCCGCGGCCAAATACTTCTGCGAGCATGAGACCGTGGAGGTGACTGCCACTGACCTTGACCGCGAACTGGCCGCCAAATACGAGCACGTCACCATCGTGGGCGACAAGGCCTATTTCAAGAACAGTTGGATGGCCGGCGGCAACATGGTGACTTGGGACATGGTGCACTACAACTGCCAAATCATTGGCGGTATCGTGCTGCACCAAGGCAAAATTGCTGAGATGGCCACAGGTGAAGGTAAGACCCTCGTAGCTACTTTACCTGTTTACCTTAACGCTTTGGCGGGCAAGGGTGTGCATGTAGTTACCGTGAATGACTACTTGGCCAAACGTGACTCCGAGTGGATGGGCGCGATGTATGAGTTCCTCGGCCTCACCGTGGATTGCATCGACAAGCACGAGCCTAACTCCGCCGCACGTCGCCGCGCCTATAACTGCGACATCACCTACGGCACCAACAACGAGTTCGGTTTCGACTACCTGCGTGACAACATGACAGGCAATCCTGAAGAGTTGGTGCAGCGCAAACACCACTACGCCATCGTCGACGAGGTCGACTCCGTGTTGATTGATGACGCCCGTACACCTTTGATTATCAGCGGTCCTACACCACGCGGTGACCAACAGGAGTTTGATGAACTGAAACCCGATGTGGTGAAGTTGTACGAAGCCCAAAAACGTTATGTTACAGGCATTTTGGCCGAGGCCAAGCGCATCCTCACTGACCCCGCTGCCACCGAAGAACAGAAGAAACACGGTGCCGACCAGCTCTTCCGTGCCTATCGTGGTCTGCCGAAAAACAACGCCCTCATCAAGTTCCTCAGTGAGGAAGGCATGAAGTCGCTGATGCAGAAGACCGAGGGCTTCTACATGCAGAACCGCAACGAGAACATGCACATCATCGACGACGAATTGTATTTCGTCATCGACGAGAAACTGAATACCGTTGTCCTCACCGACAAGGGCAGCGAGCAATTAGCCCAAGCCTATAACGACCCGTCGTTCTTTATCATTCCCGATGTAGGTAGCGAAATCGCCGATCTGGAGCACTCTGGCCTCAGCAACGATGAGAAGGTATTGCGCAAGGCCGAGCTGATGCGTAACTTCGCCGAGAAGTCGGATCGCCTGCATACCGTTCAGCAACTGCTGAAGGCCTACACCTTGTTTGAAAAGGACGTCGACTATGTCATCATCGACAACAAAGTCAAAATTGTGGACGAGCAAACGGGCCGTATCATGGAAGGCCGCCGTTGGAGCGATGGTTTGCACCAAGCCGTGGAAGCCAAGGAAAACGTGAAGGTGGAAGCCGCCACGCAGACCTACGCCACCATCACCTTGCAGAACTACTTCCGCATGTACCACAAGCTGGCCGGTATGACCGGTACCGCTGAGACTGAGGCGGGCGAGTTCTGGGACATCTACAAACTCGATGTGGTCGTCATCCCGACCAACCGTCCGATTGCCCGTATCGACCAAGAGGACATGATTTACAAGACCAAGCGCGAGAAGTACAACGCCGTCATTGACGAGATTCAAAGCCTTGTGAATGCTGGCCGTCCCGTGCTGGTGGGTACCACTTCGGTGGAAATCTCCGAGTTGCTCAGCCGCATGTTGACGCGCAAGAACATCCCACACAACGTGTTGAACGCCAAGTTGCACTTCAAGGAAGCCCAAATCGTTAAGGAAGCAGGTCAGGCGGGCACGGTGACCATCGCCACCAACATGGCTGGTCGTGGTACCGATATTAAGCTTGGCCCCGGCGTGAAAGAAGCTGGAGGTTTGGCCATCATCGGCACCGAGCGTCACGAGTCGCGCCGTGTGGACCGTCAGTTGCGCGGTCGTTCCGGCCGTCAAGGCGACCCTGGTAGCTCACAGTTCTATGTCTCGTTGGAGGACAACCTGATGCGTATGTTCGGTTCTGAGCGTATCGCTGGTATCATGGACAAAATGGGTTTGCAGGAAGGCGAAGTTATTCAGCATCCGATGATTACGAAGCAGATTGAAAAGGCTCAGAAGAAGGTCGAGGAGAACCACTTCGGAGTTCGTAAGCACTTGTTGGAATACGACGATGTGATGAACTCACAGCGTGAAGTGATTTACAAAAAACGCCGTCACGCCCTGTTTGGCGAGCGTCTCTCCATCGACATTAATAATATGATGATGGACTTCGGCGAGAAACTCATCGAGGAATATCAGGATGCCAAGGATTTCGAGGGCTTCAAGATGGAGCTGCTTTCGAGTATGGGCATTGATGCACCGTTCAGTGAGGAGGAATTCGACAGAAGCAAGACCAAGGAACTGGCTGAAAAACTCTTCAACGCCGCTTTGGAACATTACAAGGAAAAGGCTCGAATCATTGGTGAGAAGACCCTGCCCGTCATCAAGAATGTGTACGAGAATCAGACGCATTTCGAGAACATCGCCATCCCGATTACCGACGGCAAGCGCGGCATGAACGTCATCGTCAACCTGAAGAAGGCGGTCGAGAACGGTGCCCGTGAAGTGAACCTCTGCATTGAAAAGAGCATCACCCTCGGCCTCATCGACAACGCTTGGAAGGAACACCTCCGCGAACTCGACGACTTGAAGGAATCGGTGCAAAACGCCACCTACGAGCAGAAAGACCCGCTGGTGATTTACAAGTTGGAGTCGTTCAACCTGTTCAAGGCCATGTTGGAGAGAATCAACGAGGACGTCATCTCCTTCTTGATGCGCGCCGACATCCCGACGCAAGACCCGAACACCGTCCGCGAGTCGCGCCCACAGGGCATTGATAAGTCGAAGATTCGCGAGCAGCGGCAAGATTTGCTGGCACAGTCACACAGCGACACACAACAGCGGCAAGTCACGCAGCCTATCCGCAAAGAGGTGAAAGTGGGCCGTAACGACCCCTGCCCGTGCGGAAGCGGCAAGAAGTATAAGAACTGCCACGGACGACTTGAGGCTGCTGAGTAAGCTTCCATTAACCATAAAAACCGAGCGGAATTAGAGTTTAATTCCGCTCGGTTTTGTTTTTTCATGGACACAAAATGAATAAAAAAGTGTCCACGAAAGCATAAAATTGTTATTTCGTGGACATATTTTATATTAAAATTTGTCTATAAAAAGGCAAAAAGCACTTTCGTGGACACTTTTAATCGTTAGCGAACAAATCATCCATCGTCATAACTGACTGGAAACGATTGGAATACTTGTTTCTGGAAAGGCCGTATGTGGTTACTAACGATAAATGTACAGATTTTTTGCAGGAAGTGTCTTCAACGAAGCGCTCCACTTTGCGGCGAAGTTCGGCATCATAATCCTTGTCAATGGAAAACTCGTCGGCAACGAATTTCATTTCACAAAGATTGACCACGCGGTCGCTACGGTCGAAAAGCAAATCCACTTGTGCAATGCCTGTTTTGCTGCGCCAAGGAGCCACCACTGCATCAACAGCACCAAAGCCCAACGCCTTCTTGATTTGCGCCTCATGGAGCAGACACACCTCCTCGAAAGCCAAGCCGCGCCAAGTGTTCAATTCGGGTGTACGAATGTTTTTTGTCCAAAAACCCTGACGAACAGGTTTTTTCCCGTCAAGGAAAGCCAGATGGAACAATGAAAGCCTGTCCACCAATTTGTAATAGACATTCCGTGCGCTGCCGCCATAATAAGTGTGTGTGGTCACAAAATCGCTTTTCTCCAACGACTGCAACATCTTGGAAAGCCGTCCGTTATAGGCAATAGAAGTCCGTTCCGCGATTTCCTTTCGCGTGAAACCACCGCGTTTAGTGGCCAGCAACCGCACAATCTCCATGTATTTCTCCGAATTGGAATACAAGGAACTGTAAAGTCGTTCAAATTCATTTTGAAGTCGGCCATTCTTTGCAAAAAACAGATTGTCAATGTTTTCTGCGAGACTGTTTTCCGGCTTGAGATAATTGAGGTAATACGGGACGCCACCAAACACCATATAGCTTTGCACTTGTTCATAGCGGTCCATGCTGATGCCTCGCGACTCATAAAACTGTTCGCATTCCGCCAAATTGAACGGCGAGAGGTGCATCTCGTAGGTGAGGCGGCCATAAAGCCCGCCCGTGTTGTTGATGATTTTGTCGTTCATCCACGATGCCGCCGAACCGCAAACGATGAGCATCAAGTCCGTTCGGCCCGCGCCCCAACCATTCCAGAAATGCTCAAGTGCCGACACGAACCCCGACCGCTCCGAATCCATCCAAGGCAACTCGTCGATAAAGACCACTTTTCGCCCCGAGTCACTTTGCTGTTCCAGCATGGCTCGCAAGCAAGCAAAAGCTTCAAACCAGTCTGTAGGCATCGTATCCCAATCGCCACCAAACTGCTGGATGCTTGAGCAAAACGCTCGCAGCTGCTCCCGCTTCAAATCCTTTTTCTTGCCTTGAAAATCAGCGGGCGAGATGGCAGTGTGATAAAATGAGAAACGCCCTGAGAAATGCTCGCGAACAAGAAACGTTTTCCCCACTCGCCGACGACCATAGACCGCCACGAATTCTGGCCTCCCCGAATTGTAAAGCCTTTCAAGTTCTTTTCTTTCCGTTTTTCTACCGATAATTTCCTGCATAACATATTGTTTTTATGCCGCAAAGATACACATTTTTTGTTTCATGGACATAAAAATTTAAAAAAAGTGTCCATAAAATGACAATTTTATACTTTCGTGGACACATTTTGAATATAAAAATGTCCATAAAATGAAAACTATCGTAAAATTGGAAAAATGAAACTACTTGCAAACCGATTGAAGAAAAAAAGTTAATTTTGCCCTCGTAATCAAACCCATCTATATTATGAAAAAGCTACTCTTTACCTTAATGCTTATGCTTACATTTAGCATCGGCTTCGCACAAAAGAATGTTCTCGTCGAGGAACTGACTGGCACTTGGTGCCAATGGTGTCCGAGAGGCATCTATTATGGTGATTCACTGTGCTTTACCTACGACAATGTGATTTTTGTCGCCATCCATTGCAGCGATCCGATGGCTAATGATGATTATTATCACGCCTCGGGATTGGTTGGTGCGCCTTCGGCTAACATTGGCCGTCATTTCATGGATCAGGAAACCCAAAACTGGTTTGCCAAAGTGGAACAAGAGAGCCAAATCGCGCCAAAAGCCAACCTGAATGTTGTCTGCGATTACAACCCTGAGACACGCCAACTGACGGCCACCGTCACCGCCACTGCTTTGGAAAACATGAACGGCAACTACCGTTTTGCGGCCATCCTCACCGAGGACGGCGTGACTGGACCAGCACCTTCCTACAACCAAACCAACTCCTACAGCGGTGGTGGCCATGGCACGATGGGCGGCTACGAGAACCTGCCCAACCCCATCCCTGCCGAGCGCATCGCTTACGACCATGTGGGACGTGAACTGCTCTGCGACTATAGTGGCCAAGCCGGGTCGTTCCCAAGTTCATTGGAGGCGGGGCAAACGGTCAATTATGGCTTCACCTGCACGCTGAATGAGGACTTCGATTATAATTATGTGCGCGTCATCGGCCTGCTCATTGCTCCTGATGGCACCGTCGAAAATGCTGCCAAGAGTCTGTATCTCAACGGTGATGAAACCGCAGCCCCGCTGTTCACTTCGACAGCCAAGACTGAAGCCTACGCCAACCTGAACTATCTCTATAACGTCTATTTCCACGACCCCGACGATCAGTATGTCAACATCAGCATTGCCCAAGCCCCAAGTTGGCTGAGTTTGGAGCAATATGACGGGAAGTCGGCCTGCCTCTACGGAACTCCCGACCAACCAGGAAGTTATGAGGTACATCTTCAGCTCTCCGACTGCATCAACAGCACCAGCCAAATCTTCACTATCGTAGTCGATGAACCCCTCGGTGGCACATGGGAATATGTGGGTGAGCGCGGATTCTCGCAAAATCCATTTCAAGTATTTGGCATAAAACGGGATAACGATGGAAACCTGTATATTTTTGGAAACCAAAGCAATACGCCCATATTATACAAAAACGCTGCGGGCACCAACACTTGGGAACAGATGGGTAGCATCAACACCGCTTGCTCTGTTTCGGCAGGCGGCATGGACATTTCCTCCAACGGCGAAGTTTATGTGGCCTACTCCGACCAATCCGACACCGGACATGCCTTTAAATGGGACGGCAGCCAATGGACGGCCATTGGCAGTGCCTTCAGTAGCGTTGAAACCCATATCGTTTTAGATAACAACGACTTGCCCTATCTCGTCGCCCGCGATGTTTCGCAAAATTACATCGGGGTCGTTTTCAAATTGGAGAATAACAGTTGGGTGCCTCTGAGCGGTACGGGAATCTATGCACCAAGCAGCGAATACGCCTGCCATCAGGAATTGGTTTTTGACAGCAACAACACACCTTACATCGCCTACGCCGATTATATGGCCAGCAATCTCCTAAAAGTCAGGAAGTTTGAAAACGGCGAATGGACTCTGGTGGGCAATGGCATCGACAATATTTATTTCTACCAAAGCCTTGCGCTCGATGAGAACGATATGCCTTACCTTGCCTATTGCGCCTTTCCTTCATACCAACTCAAGGCCGTCCGTTTCAACGGCAGCGATTTTGAGAGCCTTGGCGACAACTTGGCCGAAGGAGCCGTATCGGAGCTTAACGCTTGCTTCAACGAGGGCAAGTTCACGGTGGCTTTCGTCAACGAGGGACAATCCAACTACCTGAGTGTCATGCAATATGATGGTGAATGGAGTTACGTCGGGCCAAGCCTCGTCTCAGAAGGTGCTATGGATGATCCGTTCATTATTGCCAACGATGGAGCCCTTTTCGTGGCCTATTCCGATGACGGTTTGCAGGGCTATGCCTCCTGCATGAAATATGCCGAGGTTACCATCCTCTATCCACCTACCGACTTTGCCGCTGAGGTTTTCGGCAACGACAATGTTAGATTAACTTGGAATCTGCCCGTCGAAGGCACTCCAATTAGTTACAAGCTTTACCGTGATGACGCACTCATTGCCACCGTTACCGAATTGACTTACAGCGATTACGACATCCCTTCGGGCACACACCGCTACACCCTTTCGGCGGTCTATCCTGAAGGTGAGTCGGTGCAAGTCGGCCCTGTTGTGGTGGAGACCACTGAAGGCGTAGAGGAAAACGAAATACTTTTCAGCGTTTATCCGACCAGCACCCCATCAACGATAACGATTGAAAGTGCCATCCAAAGCACTATTACCGTGTATAATACCACAGGACAAGCACTTATAAAAAACCAAATCAACATTGGAAGCAACTTGATAGACCTTTCTTCACTTGCAAAAGGTGTTTACTTCATCAAGTTGGCAGAAGGAAAAACGGTGAAAGTTTTCAAATACTAATCTTAAATCTTGAATTTTGAATTTTAAATTTTAAATCCTAAATCCAATGAAATACAACCGAGTATTACTAAAACTCAGCGGCGAGGCCCTGATGGGCAGCCAGCAATACGGCATTGATCCGCAACGTTTGAACGATTATGCTGACGAAATCATCGAAGCGGCACAAGCCGGCGTGCAAATCGGCATCGTCATCGGCGGCGGCAACATCTATCGCGGCCTGCAAGGTGCCTCGAAAGGCATGGACCGCATCCAAGGCGACTACATGGGTATGCTCGCTACCGTCATCAATTCGATGGCTATGCAATCGACCTTGCAGAGTAAAGGTCAGAAAGCCACACTGTTGGCAGGCCTTTACATCGACCGCATCGCCGACACGATGAGCAGTGCCAAAGCCATCCGCCTCCTTGAGGAAGGCCATATCGTGGTGATGGGTGCCGGCACAGGCAATCCCTTCTTCACTACCGACACGGGCTCGGCCCTCCGCGCCGTGGAAATCAAGGCCGACATCATCCTGAAAGGCACCCGCGTGGACGGCATCTACACTGCCGACCCCGAGAAAGACCCGACGGCCACCAAATTCGAGCACATCACCTATGACGAGGCTTACCAGCGCAACCTAAAGGTGATGGACATGACCGCCTTCACCATGTGCAAAGAAAACGACATGCCGATGTACGTCTTCGACATGAACACACGCGGCAACCTCATGAAGGTCTTGCGCGGCGAGAATATTGGTACTTTGGTGACGAAATAAGGCAATCTTCCGAAGGCTCCTGTACGCCTTACAACGATTTGCGGTAAGTTCTGGCTCGCTTGGTGAGGTCGTGCTCCAAGTAACGCCATAGATTTTGTACGCTGGTGTTGTCTTCCAGCTCGCGCGTCGATTCGATGTATTTGATGCCGTTTTTGGTGATGCCTTCGGCGAACTTGTGAAAAATCATCGCATTCACGCCTTTATTCTTGTATTTTTCGTCAACGGCAATCAGCAGCAGATCAATGGTGTCGTTTTTCCGCAGTGCCCTAAGCAGGTGGAGCCATCCGAAGGGCAGTAGGCTGCCTTTGGCCTTCTGCATGGCCTTCGCGAGAGAAGGCAATCCCACGCCGAAGCCCACCACTTGTTCGTCGGTGTCAAGGACGATGGAAACGTAATCGACATTGAGGTTAGTCACAAACTGCTTTTTAAGGTCTTCGCACTGGCCTTGCGTAAGTTCCGTAAAACCATGCAGTTGCGAATAAGCCGAATTGAGGCAACGGAACACTCCTTCAAGATAAGGCTCTATGTCGGCGCGACTTTTCAGCATGGCCTGATGAAGGCTGTTTTTGACGGAAACAATCTGCGACATGCGGGCATACCGCTCAGGGATGACCTCTGGCACTTTGATGAGATACTCTACAAAGTCGGCATCCTTGAGGTAACCCAAATCCACGAGATGGCCCTCGTAATAGGGGGCATTGTATTTCCCATAGGCAGTCGGCAGTTGGTTGAAACCTTCCACCAAAATGCCCGCTGTGTCAAATTCGAGGAAGCCCATCGGGCCGGACATGACCTTCATGCCGTTTTCCTTGGCGTAACGCTCAACGGTGTCCATCAAGGCCTTCGACACCTCGCGGTCGTCGATGAAGTCAATCCAACCGAAACGGCAAACCTTTTCGCCCGTCTTTTCATTGTAATTGCGGTTGATGATGCCTGCCACGCGGCCAACCACTTCGCCTTTTTCGTCGTAGGCCAACCAATACTTGCTTTCACACACCTCAAAGGCATGGTTTTTCTCAGGAGTCAGCGTGTCGCGGTCCATCGATTCGATTTGAGGCACATAGTAAGGATTGCCCTTATAAAGCTGGTTGGGAAAATGAACGAAAGCTTCTAATTCCTTCCCTGTAGTAACTTCCTTAATCTTAATCATTTTGCAAAAATAGGATTTTATGAAATTCGACGGCTCAAATAATCAAATTTTATCAAATTCCGCGGTTGCAGGACATTGGACAAATCCATGCCGTACACCGCATCACGCAGCATCTTCCCAAAAGCATCGATTGGGATTTTTTTCTGTTCCTCAACTGAAATCACTGGCCCGATGCCCAATCTGACTTGTTTTCCGCCCTTGTTGAGCAATTCGCGAGGCAGACGCAAGATGCGCACTTTCCAATTGATGAGACCCAAGAAATAGAAGAGATTGGAATTGCGGTCGAAGAAACGAATGGGGACAATCGGAACCTTCATTTTCTGTATCAAACGAATGGCTTGGTCTTGCCATTCACGGTCGCGGATAGTGCAGCCACGGAAACGGAAATCGGACACGGCACCTGCCGGAAAAACGCCCAAAGGGTGACCCTCCATCAGGTGAATCATGGTCTTGCGCACGCCCGCAACACTCTCTTTGGAAACCGCCGCGACATCCTTGGTGTTGGGCACCACACTGATGAAGTTGTCCTTAATGGTCTTTACCATGGTGAGGAACTGATTGGCCATCACTTTGAAATCGCCACGGAAATGCCCGATGAGGTCGATGAGGACCAGACCATCCAAACCGCCGTAAGGATGGTTGCTGACGGTGATGAACGGACCTTCCGACAAGGCTGCCAGGTTTTCCAAGCCTCCCACCTCATAGTTGACGCCAAGGTCTTTCAAATAGGCATCCACAAATTCAGGTCCCGACAAGTGCTCGTACTTTGCATACCGTACCGCCAATTGGTCGATGCCGGTCAGACGCAACACCTTATTGGCCAACTTGTTCCCTCTTTCTCCCTTGAAAACAGGCGAGATCCGTTCTATGTCATCCATTGTAATCAACGCCATGGCATATCACTTTCTTTTTCTTGAAAACCACAAATTCATTCATCACGAAATTGAAAACGCCCGAAACGCAGAGCGCGAGCAAGTTGCAAATGACGACATCCCATTTGGTGAGGTATTGTATCAGCATCAGCACCCCCATTTTGATGAAAAAGGCGCCTGTGCACGAAATGTTGTAGGCCGCATAATGGCGAAGGAAAGATTTTTTCGTCTTTTGGCTGATTCTGTCTTTCCAGGTGAAATAATAGCTCACCAGAAAATTGGTGAACACGGCACATTCAAACGAGATGAAGGGAGAAATGATGATTTGTCCCACATAGTGACTGAACACGTAATGCGAGAACACCCACAAGACCAACGTGTCGACCAAAGTGCTAATCAAGTTGCCTACGAAATACTTAGGTACACGCTTCAATATCAATTCCTTGATATTAATCATGCTTATGTTTTGGATCAATTTTTGAATAGTATTTGGCATCTTGAGCGATAGTCAGGAAATAGATGACAATTAGTGCAACCAGAATCACACCGCCGACGATATCAAGTGCGCCCAAGAGGAGAACGCCATCAATCCAAGGGATGGTGATGCTAAATGTCTGCAAGGGCTTGACAACAATGAGCAGAAGGCAAGCGACAATGCAAACAAAGCGAAACTCCGTTGGCCCCAACTTGCCATAGGTCAGGCAGAACTCACCTCTCAAGTGTGTGTTCATCGCAACGTTGAGCGTCAACATAAGGTAGAAAATGAGCAATATGCAGGCAAGGTCGAAGCGCATGTAGGGCGACATGCCTGCGCCCAAAAACATAATCAACTCATTGACGGCATCCATGGTGTGGTCGATATAAAAACCATAGACGGGCCGCTGCTCGTTGCGTACTCGAGCGAGGGTGCCGTCCAATGAGTCGCCGTACCAGTTGATGACAAAGCCCAAAATGCTCAGCCACAAGAACTGTGCATTCAGGTTGGCAAGGATGAATCCCATGGCGATTATTACCGCCCCGAGAAAACCTATGAAGGTCAGTTGGTCGGAATTGGTCCAGCGGGGCAATCGATTGGCAATCTTGATCAACACCTTCTTTTCTGCCGCGCTAAGCAGAGAGGTCTGTATCCTTTTCGATTGTTTTTTCTCTTCTTCCATTTATGGATTTTTTTTGCAAAAATATGTACAATTCACAATATTTCAATCTGTTTTCATCGTAATGGTTTTATTTTTCAATAAAATTGCGGAAATATGTCTAATTTTGCCGACGCTAAATCCAGGAAAATGAGGAATCATCATCTGCGAAAACCGAAAGTCCATCCGGACCATAAGGTGGACTATCTGCTCATAGGAATCATCATTGCCGTGACGGCTGTGTTGCGCTTGTGGAAATTGGGCCAGGTGCCTTTCATGCACGACGAGTTCAGTGCCCTGCTGCGCACCCGCTTCGACAATTTCCACGATTTCATCCAACAAGGCGTGATGCCCGACAGTCATCCCATCGGGGTGCAGCTGTTCCTTTGGTTTTGGGTCAAGTTGTTCGGAATGAGCGAGTTTTGGGTCAAGTTGCCCTTCGCGTTGATGGGCATTGGATCCGTGTATCTCGTTTACTTGATTGGTCGGCAATGGTTCAATCGCAATGTCGGGTTGTTTGCGGCGGCGTTCTTTGCCGTCAGTCAGCTCACGGTGTTCTACAGTCAGTTGGCGCGGCCCTATTCGGCGGGCTTGTTCTTCGTCTTGCTGATGGCTTGGTTTTGGTACAAGGTTGTTTTCGGGACGAAAACGACGACAAGGGATTATGTTGGCTTCGCGCTTTCGGCTTGGGCCTGTTCGCTGATGCAGTATTTCTCCATCGCGCAGGCGGGACTCATTTTCTTGACGGGTTTGTTTTTCCTGCCGAAGGAGCGTCGCAAAGCCTACTGGATCAGCGGAATAGGTGCAGTATTGCTGTTTGCTCCCACCCTTCCCATCTTTTTCCAACAGCTCTTCGTGAGCGGCAGCATCGGGGGATGGTTGAGTGCGCCCAAAAACACCTTCCTACTCGATTTCATCGAATACACGATGAACTACTCGCAGCTGTTCATGTTTGCCGTGGGCATCATCATCCTTTTGCCCCTCATCATCGGGAAGCGCGACAAAAGCCGCAATCCCTTGCGCTGGGCGGGCATCGCTTGGTTTGTCATCATCTTTGTCATTGCCTTTGCCTACTCGCTGCTGCGTGAGCCGATTTTGCAACACAGTACGCTGATTTTCAGCTATCCCTTCCTCGTCATCGTGGCGTTCTCGCTGTTCAAGAACCGCACGCTGACGACTTGGCAGAATGCTTTGGTGGTGGCGGTAATTCTTTTTGTCGGAATAAGTTCGCTCATCCTGAACCGTCGCCATTACGACCTGATGTATCACCAAGGCTTCGACCAGATTGCCGCCATGATGAAGCAAGACAAGGCACAATATGGCGACCAAATCCAGTTTGCCACACGCACCGAGATTGGCGAGGCGGCCGAGTTCTACCAAGCGCCTTTGGGCATTGACGAACGCATCGTCTTCAACCGTTACACCGAATTGGGCGACTTCAACCGTTGGCTCAGCGAGCACCAAGAAGCCCCGATGCTCGGCATGGGCTGGACCGACTATGCCAGCCCCATTTGGGAAACCGCCGCCGTGGGCAACTACCCTTACCTCATCAAGACAAAAGACTGGTTTACATCACGTTACCTAACCCTAAGCAAGACCCCGACGGCCGATGCCCAATACATGCTTCACCCCTTGTCGGACGACACCCTCGCCATGCCCGGTTGGGAATGGGGCCAGCCCTATTTCCTCAGTTGCGACTCGCTGCCCGCCGATGTGGAAGCCTTAGGCATCGTGGCCGAAGTGAATGCCTTGGACAGCCTCCGCAACTGCATCGTCGTCATCGAGGTGCGTGATGCCGCGACCGACTCGCTGCTGCTTTGGCACGGCCTTTCGCCCTACAGCGGCAAATTCCCCAAAGGCCGTAACATCGTCAGCACGGCCATCAATTTCAACGAGGACCTGACCCCACAAGGCAAGACCGTCAAGACCTACCTTTGGAACCAAGGCCAAGACAGCCTGACTTTGAACCGAATGAGCTATTATTTCACGCGGAGAAGCCCTGTTTTGACGGGGCTTTATGAACCGCTGAATTGAAAATTGGCAAGATTTTTGAGCAGAAAAGGAAAATTTTTTATTTTTGCACTCAAATTTCAAAAACTATGACTGAAGATTCTCAATTTGTATTAGACGAGGCCACTGAAAGCATGGACAACACCATCAAGCACTTGGAGCATGAATTTCAGGGCATTAGGGCAGGAAAAGCCAGTCCGGCCATGCTGAACGGCGTTATGGTTGAATACTACGGCACCGTGGTGCCCATCGAGCAGACGGCCAACATCGGCTGCACCGACGCCCGAATGATTGTGGTGCAACCCTTCGACAAGAGCGCACTCAACAACATCGCTAAGGCCATCCTGAACGCCAACTTGGGCTTCAACCCCATCAACAACGGTGAAATCCTCCGCATCAGCGTGCCCGCTTTGACCGAGGAACGTCGCCGCGAGCTGGTGAAACGCACCAAGAACGCCGCCGAGGAAGCCAAGGTCGGCATCCGTGGCATCCGCCGCAACGCCAACGACGAAGCCAAGAAATTGGAGAAAGACACCATCTCGGAGGACGAGTCGAAACTCTTGCAAGAAGAGATTCAGAAACTCACCGACAAGTACATCAAGAAAATCGACGACCTCACCGAACTGAAGTCCAAGGATATTCTCACGGTGTAAGTGTAAATGAAAAAAGGAGCCTCGGCTCCTTTTTTCATTTATAACACATTCTCAATTGCCATTCCAAAGAGCTGCTGCAAGCTCAAGCCGAAGCATCGCGCCTGAGCAGGAATGATGCTGGCCTCCGACATGCCCGGGACGATGTTCGCCTCGATGAAGAACACGCCCTCGTCGCTGACGATATAGTCCATGCGGACGAAACCCTTGCATTCCAGTTTCTCGTACAGCATTGCCGTTGTCCCCTTGATTTCGGTTGCAATAGCCTCATCGACTTGCGCAGGCGTCACCTCGTCGCACTTGCCGGCGGTGTACTTGGCCTCGTAGTCGAAGAACTCGTTTTTGCTGCAAATCTCGGTAAGCGGGAAGACCATCATCTTGCCTTTAAACTCCATAGCGCCGCAGCCGAACTCGCGCCCGTCGACGAACTTCTCGCACATCACCTGCCGGCCAGCCGCCCTCGCCATATAGATGGCCGGGACAAGCTCCTCCGCCGTCTTCACCTTCGACACACCCACGCTGGAGCCGTTGCAGGTCGGCTTCACAAACAAAGGCAGTCCCAACTGCTTGATGATTTCGTCGGCATCGTATTTTTCACCTTCGTTAATCAGCACCGAAGGCGCCACCCTGACACCGTAGGAAGCCACCAATCGCTTGCAGAAATCCTTGTGGAAGGTAAGCGCGCAAGTGGTCAAAGGCGACGAGGTGCAAGGAATGCCCAACAGTTCCAGATAACCCGAAAGCGGCCCGTTTTCGCCCGGTTCGCCATGCACCGCATTAAAGGCCACGTCGAATTTCATCTTGTGGCCATGCACCAAAATGGAAAAATCGTTCTTGTCGACATCCAAGTGCGTGCCGTCCCTCAAGACGCAATACCACCCCTTCTTGGAAACCACAATAATCTTGGAATCATATAGTTCCGGATCGAGGTTGTTTTTCACCACCTGAGCACTTTTGATGGAGATTTCGAACTCTCCGGAATCACCACCACAAATAATTGCTACGTTTTTCATATTTTTTGTAATTTTGTCGGTTTAAATTCAAACAATAAAAGCACTCGGAACCGAGTTGTAAAAACACGGCTAAAATACAAAAATATGGGACGCCTGCACTTTTTGACACAAAAGAAATTTTACATCAACCTGCTTATCATATTCATGCTTTGCGGGGTTTTGCTATGGATAACATTCAGATCCTTAGACAAATACACTCGCCACGACGAAACCTATTCCATGCCTGATTTTGTAGGCCTGGATTTTGAGGAAGTAAAGCATGAATACGCCCAAGACTTCAACTTCATCCTCATCGACAGCGTTTATCCGAAGGGACAAGAGCCCGGAAGTATCTACCAACAAGACCCCTTGCCCGGCTCAAAAATCAAGAAAGGCAGGAATGTGTATGCCATCATCGTGGCCGTGACCCCCGAAAAGACCGTCATGCCCAACCTGAAAGGCATCTCGCTCCGCGAAGCCATCGGACGCCTGGAATCCAGCGGCTTGGACGTCGACCATTTGGACTATGTGGACTATTCCTACAAGAACAATGTCATCGAACAATTTTACAAAGGCAAGCCCATCGAAAAGGACACGGAATTGGTGAAAGGCAGCAAAATCACGCTCCAAGTGGGAATCGGTTCCGACAAGACCAAAGTGAAGATCCCCAACCTCATCGGCAAGCCCGCCGAAGAAGCGAAACGCGCGCTCAACTTGGCCGGCTTGAACCTCGGGAAGGAAGTTTTCGAGGACAGCGACAGTCTTAAGTACATGTGCGTCAGGCTCATGACTCCCGGCATCAGCTCGGGTGCCGTCAAAGCAGGAACCTATGTGGATGTGTGGTACCATTCGAGCCGCACCTTGGATTTCAAGAAAGAAATGCAAGAACTCCTGCATGAGGATTCATTAGCCAACATCCCGCAAGACATTGAACTTGATTCCCTTTTGCAAATCATAGAAGTTATTGACAACGAAGAAACTGAAAAATATGAAGATGAGTTTTAAGACTTTAGCCTTGATTACGGCGTTGGCTTTCGTGGCCATCCCTGCCGTCGCACAAGAGATAGTGACCCCTTTCCATAGCACGGGAAAGGCACCCGTCAGAAGAAACGTGGCCGAAGCGCGTTTTCTGCCCTTCTTTGACGACTTCAGCCGCACCAACACCTATCCCGACTCGACGAAATGGACCGACAACAACGTGCTGGTGAACGACGGTTTCCCGCTCTGTCCGCCCAACCGCAACGGTGCCACCTTCGATGTGTTGGATGCGAATGGCCGCGTTTACGACTACGCTATCAGCAACCCGTTTGTGGTGGAATATCTCACCTCCGTCCGCATCCGCCTCGACTCCATCATGGAGCCTGAGCCGCGTGCCCTCTCCCCCGCCGACTCGATTTATCTGAGTTTCTACTACCAGCCCCAAGGCAACGGCAACCCTCCTGAGGCGCAAGATTCACTCGTGCTTCAGTTCGGCACCACGACCCAGCATCAGGAATTCCTTTTCCTTGATTACCAGAACTATGACATCGCCGACATCTTTGCCGAAATGCAGGTCGACACGCTGTTTCCGGGCGATACGGTTTGGGCTTCGATAGGTTGCCAACCAGGACTGTACACCATCATCACCGACACACTGACCCCCATCACGCAAGGCAGCATCGCCGTGCCCTGCGACTCGGTGTTCACCACCGTGACCGACACTACTTGGTATCACGTCTGGAGCGTTCCTGGTCAATGCTTGGACAGTTTCTTGGTCAACAACGGCGGCCAATACTTCAAACAGGTGATGATTCCCATCACTGACACGAAATACTTCCGCGACGACTTCTATTTCCGTTTCTACAACTACGCCAGCATCGTCAACTCTTCGCTGCCTGCCGAACGCAGCAACGAAGACAACTGGAACATCGATTTCGTCTACCTGAACATCAACCGTTCGCAGTATGACACCGACTACCCCATGCTGACTTTCTCTGGGCCAAAGCCGTCGTTTTTCAGCCGTTACCTATCCGTCCCCTACCGCCAGTACCGCGTCAACCCGAGCTCCTTCATTCGCGAGAACTTGAGTATCGACATCGCCAACCTCGACAGCATCGACCATGAGGCGCAATATTATTATAAGGTGCAGCAAATCGGTGGAGGCCAAGACTATACGCGCGCTGTAGAGCCCACCACCGTTCACCCCTATCAAACCTACGGCTTCCTGCAATGTCCCGAATACGGCGAGTCGCCCGCCTGCCCATACGTGGGTGAGCTCTTCGCGCTGAGCATGTGGTACGATTCGGTTTCCTACCAAATCAGCCACTACATTTTCGACTCCACCGCCAATCCGCCTTTAATCGATTCCATGGTCTATCACATGGGCATGTATAACTACTATGCTTACGACGATGGCATACCCGAATTGGGCTATGGCGTGAGCAATGCCGGTGGCAAGTTCGCCGTCAGGTTCGACATTAACGACTACGACACCATCCAAGGCGTGCAGCTGCTGTTCAACCACACCCTAAACGATGCCAACAACAACTATTTCGACATCGTGGTCTGGAAAGACGAAAACGGCAAGCCGGGCGCAGAAATCTACCGCCTCAGCGACCAACGCCCGCAATGGCAGGATCAAATCTATCGTTTCAGCTACTACAAATTCGACCAGACCGTGGCCCTTGCCGGAACGTTCTACATCGGCATCGAGCAAAGCACCGGCAGCCTCATCAACATTGGCAGAGACACTTCCAACGACAACAGTCAATACAACTATGTCAACGTCAACGGCTCGTGGCAGCCAAGCAGCAAACATGGCTCGCTAATGATTCGCCCCGTGGTTGGTCCTTCTTATTTCATTGGTGTTCAAGAAAATAGCAAAGCACCCACCTTGCAACTCTATCCGAATCCCGTTTGCAACACGCTCCACATCGAAGGCAATGTCAGTGGCGGACAAGTGAGCATCTACGACCTCACGGGACGAACGGTGCATCAAGGCGAATTCCAACCAGAAATCCCTGTCAGCCAACTCCATGACGGATTGTATTTCCTCAAGGTCATCACCAACGAAGGCCAAGTCATCAACCAAAAATTCATCATCCGCAAATGAACGACGAACTCAATATTTTAGACGACGAACTCATTGAAAACGAAGATGATATCATTGAGGAAACCGACGACCTTTTGGAAGACTCGGACGACAAAGAAATGTCCGACGAAGGCGGCGCACTGTTTGAGCACATGCGCATCACCGTCGACGGTGGTCAGGACACGGTGCGCATCGACACCTTTTTGAGCAGCCGCATCCATAGCATCTCGCGCAACCGCATACAGAACGCGGCCAAGGCTGGCAACATTTTGGTGAACGACAAACCCGTGAAATCGAACTACAAGGTGAAGCCCAACGACGTGATTTCCATTGTGTTCAGCTATCCTCCCCGCGAAACCGACATCAAGCCGGAACCCATCCCGCTGAACATCGTCTACGAAGACGACGACCTCATCGTCATCAACAAACAGGCGGGCTTGGTGGTGCATCCCGCCCACGGCAACTTCACTGGCACTTTGCTGCACGGCCTGGCCTATCATTTCGAACAGACGAACCAAAATATTGAGAACCACATCGGCTATCTCGTCCACCGCATCGACAAAGACACCACCGGCTTGATGGTCGTCACCAAGAACGAGATCGCCCAAGCCACACTCGCCAAACAATTCTTCGACCACACCATCCACCGCCGCTATTATGCCCTCGTTTGGGGCGACTTCAACGAAAACGAAGGCACCATTGTGGGCAACATCGGGCGCAGCCAGAGCAACCGCCGCCGCATGACCGTCTATCCCTTCGGCGAACAAGGCAAAGAAGCCATCACCCACTGGAAAGTGTTGGAACGCTTTGGTTACGTGACCCTTAACGAATACCGTTTGGAAACAGGCCGCACCCACCAGATTCGCGCCCATTCACAATTCATCGGGCATCCTCTGTTCAACGATGCCTTGTACGGAGGCGATGTCATCCTGAAAGGCACCACTTTCTCAAAATACAAGCAGTTCATCGACAATTGTTTCAAGATTATGCCGCGCCATGCCTTGCATGCCAAGGAATTGGGCTTCGTGCACCCCACCACAGGCGAAGAGATGATGTTCACCTCGGAGCTGCCCAACGACATGGAGCAGGTTTTGGAAAAATGGAGGGTTTATTTGAAGGCCCGGAATTTGCTGGAGGAGGAATAATCACTTTTTCTGCTTCTCCGCCAACGCCTTATCCAAATCCAAGAGGAAATTGCGGGCTTTGTCGAGCGTTTCCAGCATGATGATGCGCTCCTCATAATCGCTGAAGCGTTCCTTGAGAGCCAACTTGGCACCAGCCAAAGTGTAACCTTTCACTTTGAGCAACTGATAGATGACATGCACATAACGCACATCCCGCTCAGTGAAAAGGCGGTTGCCTTTCTTGTTCTTGCGCGGGCGCAACACATCGAATTCCTTTTCCCAATAACGGATCATCGAGGTGTTGACATTGAACATCGCAGCCACTTCGCCAATGCTGTAATAGTATTTCCCTGTGGTGTTGCTCTCTTCCATGACTAATCCATTGTTTGTGTAGGTAAGGTGGATTGCTCCAAAATTTGGTTGTATTCTTCAGGTGTTAAGTCCTGATACAAGAAATTGATGGGATCCACTTGCACGTCGTTCTTCAGCACCTCGTAATGCAAATGCACGCCCGTCGTCTTGCCCGAATTGCCGATATAGCCAATCAGTTGGCCGCGTTTCACCTTCTGTCCCTTGCGAACGGCCGATTTCTTCAAATGCGCGTAACGGGTTTTGTAGCCATAACCATGGTCGAGGATCACCATATTGCCGTAGCCCCAATTGTTGCGCTCCACATCAAACACTACACCGTCGCCCGTAGCATACACCTCGGTGCCCATAGTAGACGAAAAGTCCATGCCACTGTGGAACTTAGAGATTTTGTAAATCGGGTCGGGACGGTAGCCGAAATACGAGGAAACATACTTGATTTCGGTCTCTTTCAAGGGGAAAATGGCGGGAATGTGAGCCAACATGTCCGACTTGTTGCGTGCCATCCAAAACAGCGTGTCATACGAAACCGATTGGTGATACAGCTGACTTGCAATGACATCCAACTTTCGAGCCGTGCTCACCACCAATCCAGAGTTCATGTAGCCATACAAATCGGCATAACGGTCGGCATCGGAAAAGCCCGAACGCCGCACCGAGCTCGGAATAGGGTCGGCCTCAAACATCATCCGATACAGGTTGTTGTCGCGCTGCTCCATGTCGGTCATCAGCAACTCCATCTCATCCAGACGGTCGTTCAAGATTTCGTACCTCAATTTCAGGTATTCCAACTCTCGTGCCTGAGCCTTTTCCGTCGGCGACTTGAAAAAAGTGAACAACAACATGGCGAACAGGAAAGCGACACCCAACACGGCCAGCGAAATCAGCAAAACACGAAGCACCTTCTTCGATTTTGACGTGTCAAGAACCTCAAAATCCTGGGTCAACTGGTTGAATATGTATCGCTTTTGTTTTGCCATAATCCCATGCCATAGAGCAATAATTAACGCTCCAAATCAAAAACTATTGCGCAAAAATAGAATAATTAGCGTAACTTTGCAGGGTTTTTTAAACGTTTTTTTCAGTTCAAACCACATAACTCACTATAAATGAACGCTTACGAGATTAGAAATAGCTTCTTGGACTTCTTCCGTTCGAAGGAGCACGCCATTGTGCCATCGGCACCCATCGTCGTCAAGAACGACCCGACCTTGATGTTCACCAACGCCGGCATGAACCAATTCAAGGACATCTTTTTGGGCAACCAGCCCGCGAAATGGAAACGCGCCGCCGACTCGCAGAAATGCCTGCGCGTGTCGGGCAAGCACAACGATTTGGAGGAAGTAGGCCACGACACCTACCACCACACCATGTTTGAGATGCTCGGCAACTGGTCATTCGGCGACTACTTCAAGAAAGAAGCCATCGCCTACGGTTGGGAATACCTCACTGAGGTGGTGAAAATCGACAAGGACAGACTCTATGTGACCGTTTTTGGCGGCGACGAAAAGGATGGACAACCCGCTGATATGGAAGCCTTTAACTATTGGAAGGAACATGTCAGCGAAGACCGCATCATCTACGGCAACAAGAAGGACAACTTCTGGGAAATGGGCGAAACCGGTCCCTGCGGTCCCTGCTCCGAAATCCACATCGACCTGCGCGACGACGAAGCCCGCAAGCAAATCCCTGGCCGCGACTTGGTGAATAAGGACGACCCGCAAGTGATTGAAATCTGGAACCTTGTCTTCATGCAATACAACCGCATGGCCAACGGCCAACTGGTGGAACTCCCCGCCAAGCACGTTGACACGGGCATGGGTTTTGAGCGCTTAGTCCGCGTGCTGCAAGGCAAGACCTCCAACTACGACACCGACGTGTTCCAACCTATCATTCAAGCCATTGCCAAGATGTCGGGCATCGAATACGGCAAGGCCGAGAAGACCGATGTGGCCATGCGCGTCATCGCCGACCACCTGCGTGCCGTGAGCTTCGCCATCGCCGACGGACAGCTGCCCTCCAACAACGGAGCGGGCTATGTCATCCGCCGCGTGTTGCGCCGTGCCGTGCGTTATGGCTTCACCTTCCTTGGCTTCGAAGAGCCCTTTGTTTGCCAACTCCTGCCCATTTTGGTGCAGCAGATGGAGCACAACTATCCCGAAATCAAGGCGCAACAGGAATTGGTCGGCAAGGTCATCCGCGAGGAGGAAGCCTCGTTCCTGCGCACCTTGGCGCAAGGCATCAAGCGCTTCGAGGGCTATGTGGAACAACACCCGCAGCAGGACATCGACGGCAACTTCGCCTTCGAGCTGTTCGACACCTTTGGCTTCCCCATCGACCTCACCCAGCTGATGGCCTCCGAAAAGGGCATCAACGTGGACATGGACGGCTTCAAGACCAACCTCGAAGAGCAGAAGAACCGTTCGCGCAAGGCCGCCGAAAAAGCCAACGGCGACTGGGTCGTCGTGAAAGAAAGCGAGCAACCCACTGAGTTTGTGGGCTATACCGATTTCTCTTGCGAGAGCCACATCCTGCGTTTCCGCGAGGTGGTAGCCAAGAAAAAGACCCATTTTGAGATTGTCCTCGACAAAACCCCGTTCTATGCCGAGATGGGCGGTGAAGTGGGCGACACTGGCACCCTGACCTCTGAAAACGAGACGATTAAGATTGTGAACACCATCAAGGAGAACAATTTGGTCATCCATATCACTGAGCAACTGCCACAGAACCCGGAGGTGGCTTTCACTGCCGCGATTGATGCGGCACGCCGTCAGCGCATCGCCAACAACCACAGCGCGACCCACCTGATGCACGCCGCTTTGAGGCAAGTGTTGGGCTCGCATGTTGAACAAAAGGGTTCCTTGGTCGACGACCAACGCCTGCGCTTCGACTTCAGCCACTTCGCCAAGATGACGCCTGAAGAAATCCGCCAGGTGGAAAAGATTGTCAACCAGAAGATTCGCGAGAACATCCCGAACGTGACCTACGCCGAGATTCCGATTGACGAAGCCAAGGCTATGGGAGCCACGGCTTTGTTCGGCGAGAAATACGGCGAAAAGGTGCGCGTGGTGGTCTTCGACAAGGACTATTCCATGGAGCTCTGCGGCGGCTGCCACACCTCTGCCACGGGCAACATCGGCATGTTCAAGATTGTCACGGAAGGCGCCATTGCAGCGGGTATCCGCCGCATCGAGGCCATCACGGGCGAAGCCGTGGAGCAATACCTTGACGAACAACTTGACCTCATCGGTCGCCTGCGCGAGTGCGTCAAATCGCCCGACTTGGTGAAGGCCGTCACTTCATTGAACGAGCAGAACTCAGCCTTGAAGAAAGAGGTGGAGCACCTGATGCAAGAAAAAGCCCAGGCCATGGCCGAGAAGCTCCACGAGAAGGCCATCGACCACGAAGGCTACAAGCTCATCATGGAAACTCTACCCTGCGGCGGTGACCAATTGCGCAACATCGCCCTGCTGCTCAAGCAGATGAATGAGAGCACCATTGCCATCCTCGGCTCCGTGGCCGACGGCAAGCCTTCACTCTGCCTGTTGTTGCCCGAAAGCTTCGCCGATGCCAAAGGCTTGGATGCCACCAAGCTCATCCGCGAGGTGGCCAAGGAAATCCAAGGCGGTGGCGGTGGACAGAAGACCCTCTGCGTGGCCGGTGGCCGCAATGCCGACGGATTGCCTAAGGCAATGCAGATGCTAAGGGAGAGGATTTAAAACGAATTGCAAATCGCAAGAAACGGAAAAGGCGCTTAATGCGCCTTTTTTGTTTTATATTTCTCATTTTCAATATTATACCCGACAACAAACGACAGCAAACAACTACTGTAGGGCACAAAAGAAAATTCTTTAGGTTCCAGCAAGCTCCGCGGAGCCGTTCACGATTACTTCTTGCTATAACTGCGGTTCTTGTTTGCCCCATGAGCCTCCAGATAGCTGAACTCGACAAGTTGACGAAGGTATCGTTTGGCAGTGGTGGGATTGAATTTGTTATCCATGTTTATGTTATTCTATTGTTTTATCACTCCAAACAACTCCTCTATCTTCGCCACAATCACGCCGCCCCTCCATACTGCAGATAAACATAGTTGTACACCGCATCGCGGTAATAGGAAATGCTCTCATCTGAATAGCTTTGTGGCAATTCTTCCCATAGCAAATCGCGGATAGTAACAATGAGGGCCGATTTGGTCTCCTGCTTGTCGAAGGGATGATCCATGCCAGCCAACTGTTGCTTAATCTTCTCCAAAAGGTCTTTGGCCACCTTCTTTAGTTTCTTGATATCTTCTTTGGTTAAGTCTTCTTTAAACAATACATCGTACATAGAAAGTTGTTCGTCGTTTTCAAAACCTTCCCTGACATAGCGCTTCTCCTCTTCGGTCAGGTCGTTCGACAACTTCATCAGCTCCTCAAACGTCTTTTCTATCGTGGCACGATTCTGCTCTTGGTTGTAGTCTTTGATGATTTGCTGGTAACGTTCATAGAAATTGATGCGCGACGGATTGGCAGCCAACATTTGGGCAATCCGTTCTTGCAACAACTCCTGAATGTCCTTCATCACCAAATTCTTTTCCTTACTACGTGCAAACTCACTCCTCAGCAAATCGAAGTTGATGCCGCTAATGTCGAAACGACGAGAACTATTTTCGGAGAATGTCAAATCTTCCACCTCAAGATGCTCGTTCACAATCTGGTTGATGGTCATGCTGAGGTCGGTGATATCGGCATGCTTACGTTTCTTCTGCAATTCCTTGTAGATGACTTCAATGGCATCCTTTTGTTGCTTCATTTCGGAAGTAATATCCTCACGGTCAAGGTATTTCCATAGCTTCAGCAAGGTGCTGGCAAAAGTGCAATAGGTCTTCCTGATTTCCAACGTCTCACACATGGCATTGGCGGCTTCCTTCAATAGCGAAAGTTTATGGAAACTCTCGGCCTCAATCAGTTGTTTCAACTCAAAGCCATGTTCCTTCAGGAAAGTCGTGGCAGCGGCCATGGTTTCCATGACCTGTTTGATAAGCTCCTTCTTGTCGATGGTCGGGTCGTTGCCGCCTTCCCCACCCTCGGGATTGGCGGTATAGTCGGCCAAGGCTTGCCGCAGTGCCTTCACAATGCCCATATAGTCGATGATGAGGCCGTTGGTCTTGCCCTCGGCCACACGGTTGGCGCGAGCGATAGTCTGCATCAGTGTGTGGGCTTTCATGGGTTTGTCGATATAGAGGCACGACAAAGTCTTCACGTCAAAGCCAGTGAGCCACATGGCGCAGACAAAGACAATGCGGAGTTTCGATTCACTGTCCTTAAACTCTTTGTCAAGCTCACGCTTTTCCATCTTCTCGCGGTGCGTCTTGATGTCCAAGCCCCATTTCTGGAACGTCTGTATCTCGTTCTGCTCTTGCGAGACGACCACGGCCATCTCTGTTTCCTTCATCCACTCCAGTTTGCGCGTCAGCTCCTGCACTTCTTGTTGCGACGTGCATGTGGCAATGGTCTGCTCCAAGGCCTTGATTTCGCGCTGCCAGTATTCCTGGGCATAATCGTATATGCGCACGCAAGTCACCTTGTTGTAGCAAACGAACATGGCCTTGCCTGAAGTCCAAAGGTCGCTGTAATGCTTGACGAAATCCCGAGCCACGATGCGCAACCTGCTCTTGGCGGTCAAAAGGTGGACTTCCTTGGAGAATTCGCGCTCCAACTTGGCTAACTGCGAGGCATCCATATCGCCAGCCTGTTCCAAGGCAGCAGCAATCTCTTCGTTGATTTCAGGGTTCTTTAAGTCCTTCAGTTTCTCGCCTCGGTTCTCATAGAACAGCGGCACAGTGGCCTTGTCCTCCACGGCGCGCTTGAAGTCATAGATACTAACATATCCGCCAAAGGTACGCGCCGTAATGTTGTCGTTCGACAAAAGCGGCGTGCCCGTGAATCCGATGCGGTGCGCCGTAGGCAGCAGGTGCATCAGGTTATCGGCAAAGATGCCGTTTTGCGTGCGGTGCGCCTCGTCACTCATCACGATGATGTCGTGGTCGGGATAGATGGGTTCGGCATTGGGGTCGTTGAACTTCTGAATGAGCGAGAAGATAAATGACGGATTGCCCCTCAATTTGGCTTTCAAATCCTCGCCACTGGTAGCGATAAACTTTTCCGCCTTCACTTTGCCCAACAGCCCGCAGTTCTCGAAGGTGTCGCTGATTTGTTTGTTCAGCTCGTCGCGGTCGGTTAGGACGACGATGGTCGGAGAGCCTTCAAACTTGCGGCGAATCTTCTGTGACAAGAAGAGCATCGAATAGCTTTTGCCGCTCCCTTGCGTATGCCAAAACACGCCCAACTTACCATCAAGCAATTCACGTTGGCGGTATTTCTCCACAGCTTGGTTCACGCCGAGATATTGGTGGTTGCGAGCCAATATCTTCGCCGTAGTGCCGCCGCTATGGTCGTAAAGGATGAAATTCTCTAACAAGTCTAGGAAGTTCTCTTTCTTGCAAATGCCACTCAACATGGTGGGCAGCTCGATATTGCCCGCTTCCATTTCGTTGAGGCGCTTCCACTCGTGGAAAAACTCCCACTTCGAGTCGATGGTGCCCACACGCGCCTCCAAGCCGTTACTGAACATGATGAAGGCATTGTGATAAAACAGCTGCGGGATGGTATCAAGATAGTCGCGGTAGTTGTTGTTGAAAGCATCCTCAACCTCCACATCGTGGTTTTTCAGCTCCATGAAGAGCAAGGGGATGCCATTGACAAAGCCCACAATATCAGCACGACGACGATACAGCGAACCATGCACCCACAACTCGCGCACACAAAGGAACTCGTTCTTGTCGGGTGAGTTGAAGTCGATGACTCTTGCCTTCACCTCTTCCGTTTCGCCATTTTGCTTCACACGGGTCACAGGAATACCCTCGCGAATCATCTGATACTTCTGCTCGTTGATTTGCATGAGCGTTTGGCTACTCATGTGTTCCGTCATGCGTTCCACAGCTTCGGCCAACTGCTTTTCTGTCAGCCATGGGTTGAGGGTCTTGAGCGCCTTGCGGAAATGGCGGATGAGCAGCACCTCATGGTAGTTATTGCGACCCAGAGTGCCATCAGCACCCAGTGTTTCCTTGTCGAAAGCATAGACGCTTGTCCAGCCGAGTTCCTTCTCCAAGAACTCCGCCGCGCTCTTTTGTATCAGTTGGTCTTCGCTGTAATCGTGTGACATAATGGTTTATGCTAAAGTGTATGTTCTGTTTTTGTTCGCTCCATGCGCCACAATCTTTCCCTCTTTCAACAATTGGTAAATATAGGCTTTGGTCTGCGTTGGCTTTAATCCAAGTAGCGCCGACAATTCCGATGTCTTGCAACAGCCTTTTTCCTTGAGATAGGACAGAATTATCGTCGATTTATCGTCGGTTGTTGAAGATTTATCGTCGGTTGTTGAAGATTTATCGTCGGTGGGTTCCCAACCTTCAGGTGCATTGATGAGCATGTAGCGATTCCTTAACTCGTTGTTTTCGTTCAACAACAGGTTACGGAAGAAACGTTCGAGGAAGCTGAAATCATAGTCGATGCCGAGTCTGGCATTCTTGTAGTTGGCGCGGACTAACGCATTGCGGAAATACCATGAATGTTCTTTGAACATGTCGTTGGTTGCCTCATAGCCCAAGGAACGCAGATATTGGATAGTGAACACCGCCGTTGTTCGGGTGTTTCCCTCTCGGAATGGATGAATCTGCCACAAACCTGAAACGAATTGGCAGATATGACGCACTTTCTCTTCTTCAGTCAATCCCTTGTAGCTAAACTCACGCTCTTGCTTGATGTCATAGTCTATGGCGCGGCGAAGGTCTTCCCAGTTCAAGTAATTGACCGTGTCGCCCCTAAGCACCCATTCCTTTTTGGTGATGTCAAACTGACGAAGTTCACCGGCATGTTTAAACACGCCTTCGAAAATGCGACGATGCGTTGCCACAAAACCGTTCGTGTTGAAGGCGAAAGTCTTAGTGGAGAGAATCTTCTTGATATTGGCTGATGCCTTGTCGCACTCTGCGGCATCATCATCTTCCGGCGTTCGTTTGGTCTTGCTGCTATAGTAAGTGTCCAACAATTGCCGCACCTCATCGATGGTGATATCGCCTTCAATGTTGCGGCGTGCCACATCAAGCAGATATTGCGAAGGCTTCAGCCCATCCACCTGCTGCAAACCGATGGCCGTCTGCCACGCCGCCGCACTTTCTTGCGCCGAGGGCTCCACCTGCCGTATATATTCATCAAAGTCTTCTTGTTTCATTATCAACTGTTTATTTGTTATATCATATCACTTCTCCCATCAATCTCCGCCACGCTTTTTGTATCAGTTGGTCTTCGCTGTAGTCGTGTGACATATTTCAGTTTTGCTTTTCTATATTTCTATTTCCTTCCCATCAGCCTCGGCAGCAAGCGGTCGCAAGGCTCAATACGGCAAACGCCCCGAAGGGGCATCAGCACTCCAGCTCGTGGCAACGCCATGGGCATTGTTCGGCGACCATCCCACGCCGCCCCGAAGGGGCAAAAGCAATCAATCGGATAACACATACCTCTCATCATATTCAATATTGTATAATCGTAAAAAGCCCAAATACTCATCCCTAAAATCCTGTTTCTTATGGTGTTCCGCCTGATTGCCGATATAACTCAACACCCTATCGACTTGCGATTGGCTGACGGAGAATGCACCATAGCCTCCCTGCCAAGCAAATCTTTCATACTTGGGTGAAAGCGTCTTTATCCAACGGCTACTATTCCGTTTCATCTCCTCCACGACATGCGCCACCGTCTCCGTCTTTGAGAACATTATCAACGCATGAATGTGGTTCTCCGTCCCACCTACGCGCAGCACTTGGCAACCTGTTGTATTGACAAGCTGGCCGATATAGCTATGCACCCGTTCCAGATGCTCCGTTTCAATCGTCGGGCTGGTGGTTTTCGTATGGAAAACGATGTGCAGGTATATTTTACATAGCGATTGTGACATGTTTTTCAATGCTTTTGCCCCTTCGGGGCGTTGGTCGTTTGTTCGTTATGCCCAGAGCGTTGCTCTATGCTGGTAGCTCGTTGCCCCTTCGGGGCGTCCACTTCCATCTCCCCTCCCATCAGCTTCGGCAACAAACGGTCGCGGGCCTCGGCGAGAAGGCGGATTTGAGAAGATAGTTTTCCACTCTTTCTAAATAATGGCTCTGCAAATTTACTGAACTCATCCAAGAGAGACCTCGATGGAACTAATAATACAGCATTTTCAAAATGTACTGCCTTAACAGCAGGATAAGCCGCACCATTGGTACAATTGACAAGATAACCCACAAAATCATCAGTTATAACCGCACAATACAAAAATGAAAACGGCACTGCTTTGGACGACAATACAGCAAATCCTGTTGAATAGACATCTTGTGGTTTCGGATTTTGAACTAATGCGTATGATTTCAGATTAGGTCTGACCATACCCCAAATAACATCTCCATCTTTGGCAACACGTTTGGCTCTGCCAGGCTCTTGCCCATAAACATATCTTACTGGCTCTTGAATCGAGCCTTCACGAACATTACCTAAGTCGTTATAGTTCACATAGTTGTAAGCATAGTTTTTTGCAATGCTCGTCTTATTAACTTCGCAAACCTCTCCCAGTTTCTTCCTCTCCCACCCTTCCGGCAAGCCATCTACCATCTTGGCATTTTCATATCCAGGGAAGCGAAGGTCAACAAACCATTCCTTATAGAGTCGCTGTGCGGCTTCCTCCAACAGTTTGATTTGTTTTTGGTAGTTCTCTATTAGGGTGTCGTAGCGGGAAAGAATGGTGGCGATACGGTGCTGAATTTCTTTGTCTGGATTGTACTCAATTTCATATTGTGCTATATTAGGAACTGTAATTTGAGGCTGCGCAGACCCTGTACTCAAAAAAGTTTTTTCTTTCAAAAGATAGTACAAATATTGAGCGTCAAGAACTTCATTGTTAGGATTTAATGTAAGTAATCTGATAATAGGTGTGAAAGGTTCTTTCCTATAAAAAACCGTGCCCGCATTAGCGCCTCTTCCTGTTATGGTGATTGCGTTTCCTTTACTTTTCGCAACATCCGTAAACCCATATAAGCCTTCGTAATCTATTCCATTCGAATAGACAGGAACCCTACACTTATCAGTTCTATTCTCACTAAAAATCTTTGGCTTATCTCCACCAGCAAAGATTTCGCATACATCTCCCAGCTTCACTTTCTTCCACTCGCTCATAGGTTGTCCTCCTTTCCTTCATCCATCACCTCTATACCATCCTCCTGCTCATAATAATAGGAATAGTCGATGCCTTTCATAAATAACTCGCGGTCGTCAATCTTATCGGTCAGCGCACCTTGGAGCAAAGCCTTAATGGAGGTAACATCCGTTGTGCTCCGTCGCATTGCCGAAAGATAATCCTTCTTGTCTATCTTGCTCCAATCCACACATAGACCTAAACGTTTCTTGAACACCAAGTCCAACCAGATGCGGGTGCTGCGTCCGTTGCCTTCCATAAAGGGATGCGCCACGTTCATCTCCGCGTATTTGTCCACTATCTCGTCGAAAATGCCGTCAGGCATCGCCTCAATAATCTTCAAACTCTCCATCAGATACTCCGCACGGCAGAACAAAGTACCGTCTTTCCAAATGGTCTTTGTACGAATCTGTCCTGCAAAGTCGTATAGCCCGCCAAACAAGTAAGCGTGAATCTGTTGCAGACATTCCACAGTTCCAGGTTTCATACCTTCGAGAATGCCGCTCTCAAAAAGCGAATAGGCTTTTTTGCGGCTTTGTCCGTCAATGCTGTTGTCGCTGTAAGTGAACCAATCCAAAAACGCACTGGCACGGTTGTTCGGGTAGTGTTTGGCCAAAGTCTGCACACACTCGGCATCCAATGCATCGGCAGCACGTTGCTTGCCATCGGGAGCCTCGAACTTGAAGTGGTTAGTGACACTAACCAGTTCAACTCCCTCCTTGGCCATCTTGCCTTTCAGGTACTTCCAATAGTTGCGGCATTTCTTGTAGTCATCCTCATCGTTGATAGCTCGCACGATGTCCGTAGCCGAGAACCACCATTTGCTGTGCTCCTCGTCCCAAACCGCACGCACCTCTCGGTCGTTATAGAAGCGAATTGATTTTTTGCTCATTTCAATTCCTCCCATTCTTTCAGTATTTCATCCATCAGCGTGTTGGCCTCTTGGTTCAACTTCGCCAACTCGGCATGTATCTCGTTCATGCGCTCGTGGAAGTCCACACCGTCATCCTCCACCTCAGCAACGCCCACGTAGGCACCTGGTGTCAGCGAGTAGTTCTTCTCTTCAATTTCTTGAATGGTAGCTACTTTACAGAGGCCGAGAACATCCTTGTATTCGCCTTCGCCAAACTTCTCAGTAAGCCACTCAAACTGGCGTGCCGTTTCCAAAGTATCTTCAAGGGCGGCAATCATGGTGTTTTGTTCCGCTTCGATACGCTTCTTGTCTTTACGTGGAGCATCAGCAATCGCAGCTTTGGCCTCCGCTTTCTGACGGTCAAGGGCTTCCTGTGCCGAGGCCACCGTTGTATCACCCAACACCTTTTTATAGTCCGCCAACAACGCCTGATACTTGTCTTTCTCACCACGATACAGATGCACGATGGCTTGCAGGTTGCGCAACTGCCATTCTGTCCATTCGTTCAAGGTGCGGTCAACTACCGTATAGTAATTGCGGGCATCAATGAAAAGCACCTTGTCGCGGATGTCGGCGTTCTTGTTGCGGTCGAAGAACCATAATGAACAAGGCAACGAGAGCGTATAGAAGAAGTTGTTGCCTACACTTACCATCACATCCACATCGCCTGTACGCACGAGTTTTTCGCGGATGTCGCGGTCTTTGTTGGCGCTGTCGGTAGCCGAGCTGGCCATCACGAATCCCGCACGCCCATGGTCGTTCAAATAGGCATAGAAATAACTAATCCATAGATAGTTGGCATTGCCCACCTCCTTGGTCTTGGCATTCACACCCGGCAAACCGAAAGGCAAACGCCCAGCAGCGGAAGCCGACTCGGCTTTCACCTTGTCCACATTGAAGGGAGGATTGGCCATCACATAGTCACACTGGCCCGCAAGGTTGTGGGCATCGTGGTAGAACGAGTTGGCCTCATCGCCAGAAATTATCTTGCCATTCAGTCCATGCACCGCCATGTTCATCAGACAGAGTTGGGCGTTATATTCCACTTTTTCCTGTCCGAAGAAGGTCATTTGTGTGTTGGCGTTCATGCCGGCGGCATTCACAAAATCGCCCGTCTGCACGAACATACCACCACTGCCACAAGCGGGATCAAGCATAACACCTTGCTTGGGTTCCAACACATTGACGAGCATCTTCACCAACGACTTGGGCGTAAAGAACACCCCATCGTCGCTGGCAACAGCCTTGGCAAACTTCGATAGGAAATACTCGTAAATACGCCCGATAATGTCGCCGCCCACCTCATCAATCGTCTTGTTGTTGAAAATACGGAGCAACTCGCGAAGCAGGTCATCGGCAAACATCGTATAGGTTTTGGGCAGTACGCCTGTCAGTTGTTCGCTTTGGTCCTCCACGAGCTGCATGGCATTGTTCACCGCCTCGCCGAGGGAGTTGATGGGTTGTCCATCTTTGGTTTTCAGATGAGCATCGATGATATTGTCAGGCAGGTTGACCAAATAGTCGAATTGGGCTTCCTTGGGCAGATAGAGCGCACTTTTGGCGGCAAAGTCGCTAGGCTCAACAGGCATCACCCTTCCACCGCGCATGGGACGGTTTTGCAGAATTTCAGCCTCCACCATCTTGTAGCGGCTGTAGGCATAACGCAAGAAAAGCAAGGCCAACACGGGCATACAATATTGACTACTTGTCAGTTTGCTTCCTTGTCGAAGCAAGTCGGCAGACTCCCAGAGTTCAGATTCGAGTTTACGTATGTTGATCATTATTGCATCTTCAAATTGTAATCTACAAAGATACAACTTTTTTCCATACCTCACCTATATTTGACTGAAAATATGCAGCCATAGATCCCATGCCATCGCACCTGCCCTAAGCAGGGATGACATGGCTGCTGCACATACGCAGAAAGGTTTCGACTGGGAACGCCAAACATCGGCTGGGTTGGGCGCGCGGGCCACGGCCGACATCCAGGCTGCGCTTGCAAGAGACAGACTAAGGGCTTGAGCCTCACGGAGCGGCGCTTGTCGTTTGGTTTTGCAAAAACCACTCCGCAGCCTGAGGCTCAGACCCTTAGGCTGGCTGTGCGTGGGGATTGATGTCGGCCTTGATTTTTCGCTTCCTTTTTATCAAGAAAAAGGAAGAAGAATCGTATGCTATGTCAGAAAAATATTGAATCTTTGCGCCAAAATTCCACCCACTATGAAACTCGCAGAAGCATTAAGCATCAGGAAAGACCTGCAGAAGCGCATCCAACAATTAGGGCAGCGCATACAGAACAACGTGAAAGTGCAGGAGGGCGACACGCCTTCGGAAGAGCCAACAGAACTGATGAAGGAACTCGACTCGTGCCTGACACAGTTGGAAGACCTCATCTGGCGCATCAACGCCACCAACATGCAAACCAAGAACGCCGAGGGCATCACCCTCACACAGCTCATGGCCCGCAAGGACGTGCTGACCATGCGCGTCAACAACTTGCGCAGCATCTTTGAAACCGCCTCGGCTGGACAAGACCGCTACTCCCGCTCGGAAATCAAGACGGTGACCGTGGTCGACGTGAAAGCCATCGGCAAGAAGGCGGACGAATGTTCTGCACAACTGCGCCAACTCGACATGGAAATCCAATCGCTGAACTTCCAGACCGAGTTGGTCTGAACTTTAGGGCATCCGCATTCGTAGGGCGAACCGAACCCCCACTATTGACCGTTGCCCGGAGCCGACAACACCCGTTCACGATGAACCTCACGGCGCAGGCTCAGCACGTTGTCATTCGAATGCACGGCTTAGGCCGCACGGCGCACTACCGACCGGTTGACTATGGATGTCGGATGCCTTGTTTTCCCTCGTTTGAATACAAAGTCAATCAGAGATTTTTCAAAAACGCAATTAGTTTCTGCGTGGCACGACCACGGTGGCTGATGGCGTTTTTCACTTCGTGGCCCAACTCGGCGAAAGTTTGGTCGTAGCCGTCGGGCTGGAAGATAGGGTCGTAGCCGAAACCCTCAGTGCCGCGCTGCTGCTCAGTGATTTGTCCGTCGCAACGGCCTTCAAAGTAATAGGATTTTCCATCAAGATTCAAAGCGATGCAGGTGCGGAAAGCCGCCTTGCGGTTGGTCTGCCCTTTCATGGCGGCCAGCATCTTGTCCACGTTGTCCTGGTAGCTGCAATGCTCGCCGGCATAACGCGCCGAATACACACCTGGGGCACCGCCCAAAGCCTCCACTTCAAGACCCGTGTCGTCGGCAAAACAGTCCACATGGAACTTGTTCGTGACAAAATCCGCCTTGATTTTGGCGTTGCCTTCAATGGTGTCGGCATCCTCGATGATGTCCTCGTGGCAGCCGATGTCATCGAGGCTCAGGACCTCGTAGAGGCCTTCCATGATTTCGCGCATCTCGCGCAGCTTGTTTTTATTGTTGGTGGCGAAGACGATTTGTTTCATACAATGATGTTTTTTAACTACGAATTACACGAAATCAAAGATTCAACGACGTTAATGATACAAATTAGGATTCAGAATTTGGGACATAAACGTCCGAATTTTCACGAATTGAGAGAACCCAATTCGCGTCTTTGCAAGCACAGCGAAGCAATTCGTATTCATTCGCGGCGCAAGTCGCAAAATCATTCGTCAAATTCGTGCAATTCGTAGTTCCTTTCATATTTATAAAGACCAGTCAATAGGTTCTATTCCATTCTGTATCAAATAATTGTTCGTTTGTGAAAAATGGTGGCAACCAAAAAATCCTCGGCTTGCCGACAGCGGCGAAGGATGCACCGATTTCAGAATCAGATGCTTGAACGGATCAATCAAAGCCTGTTTCGCGATGGCGTAGTTGCCCCAAAGGATGAAGACAAGGTGTTCCCGTTGTTCCGAAAGGGCTCGGATGGCCGCATCGGTGAACTGTTCCCAACCATGACGCGAATGTGAAGCCGCCTGTCCGGCACGCACCGTCAGCGAGGCGTTGAGCAACAACACACCTTCCCTCGCCCATTTTTCGAGATTGCCCGAACGCGCCATGGGCACGCCAAGGTCGTCGTGCAGCTCCTTGAAGATGTTTTGCAGGCTGGGCGGGAAAGGCACACCGTCAGGTACCGAGAACGAGAGCCCATGCGCTTGTCTGGGTCCATGATACGGGTCTTGTCCCAAAATGACCACCTTCACCTTGTCGAAAGGCGTCAGGTTAAAAGCATTGAAAATCAATGGGCCAGGCGGATAAACGGCATATTGCCGCTTCTCACTCACGAGAAACGACTTGAGCTCGGCGAAATAAGGTGCCTCAAACTGGGGACGCAGCACTTGGTACCAACTTTCATCAATATCAGGTTTCTTGACTTCCATTTCCACAATTTTTCTGCAAAGATGGCAATTTTTCCGAGAAAAATCCGTTATTTTGCAGACCAAATTTCATCGAGATGAAGAGAAAACTTGCCATCGCGTTGCTAATCGCCTTTGTTTCAGGCATTATCATGACCTCATGCGGGTCGAACAAGAGCTGCCCAGCCTACGGCGAATCGCAAAAGTACATCAAAGAAACGCGTTATTAATATAGGTGTTGGGAGGCACGGCCATGACTGCCCTCAGACAGACCCTATTACGCATTTTTTTGCTCACGCTTTTCGGAGCGTGTTCTTTTTTGTTGCCTGCACAAAACATTGAAATTCAAGACCAAAGCGACAAACCTCTTGAAGAGAAACTGGTCTACACACGCCAAAACACTTTCAACGTCGCCATCCATTCGCGGGGTTTCGGAGCGGGTTTCAAGTTGGGGAGAATCAAGAACATCAACCTGACCCGAAACTGGGAGGCCGAGGTGGTGTCGCTGCGCTCGCTCAAGGAAATCAAGACGTTGAACCTATCCACCTACAACACACGGCCTTATGTCTACGGCAAACTGAACTACGTCTATGTGGTGCGTTTCGGTTACGGCGAGGAGCGGCGCATCTTCGGCAAGCCATATTGGGGCGGCATCGAGACGCGCTGGACCTACGAAGCGGGCGCCTCGTTAGCACTGCTCAAACCGTATTATTACTATGTGGTCAACTATCAGTCCGACGGCAGTGGCAGTTATTATGAAACCATCGAGGAACAGACTTTCAGCCCCGGCATCGACATCCTGGGCAAGGGTTCGTTCATCAAAGGCATCGCCGAAACGCGGCCGTCGCCCGGACTGCACGCCTCGCTGGGCCTCAGTTTCGAGATAGGCAAGACACGCACACGGGTACATGCCATCAACATCGACGTCAAGGCCGAGTGCTTCCCGCTGGGCGTTTCCATCATGGACTCGGAACGCAACAAAAGGCTTTTTGTCACCTTTATGCTCTCGTATAACTGGGGCAAGAGGTTCAACAAGTATTGATTTTGAATTTCTTACGCGCAGCGAAAAAGGATAAGCGAAAAAAATCCGAAAAAATTTCCTCATTTTTCTTGCGACATTCAAAAAAAGCGTATTTTTGCACCCGATTCGGATGCCCAATGGTGTAATTGGCAACACGACTGACTCTGGATCAGTAAAGTCCAGGTTCGAACCCTGGTTGGGCAACAAAACCAATCCCTAACTTGTTGAAATTCAGGTTAGGGATTTTCTTTTTGCAGCAGCCTCAATATTTCGTACCTTTGCAGCCATAATGAAAAACAATGGTATGAATAGTATGACTAAGAAACGTGTAATAGGTATAGGTGAAACCGTGTTGGATATCCTGTTCAAGAACGACCAAGTGCAAAAAGCCGTTCCTGGTGGCTCGACATTCAACAGTATTGTTTCGCTCGGACGTGCTGGCGTGCCTTGCGCCATGGTGACAGAAGTGGGTGGTGACCATGTGGGTGACCTGATTTGCAACTTCCTGGTTGACAATGGAGTGTCGTCGGAATATGTCTGCCGCCATGAGCATGTCAAGTCGCATATAACATTAGCTTTCTTGAATGAGCACAACGACGCGCAATATGTGTTCTATAAGGACCATGCGTCTGTTTGTATGAACGGTAAATTGCCTCAGATGGATAAGAATGACGCAGTGCTCTTCGGTTCGTTCTTCGCCATCAACCCTGCCATACGTCCTGTTGTGGGCGGTTTGTTGCGTGCTGCACACGAGGCGGGTGCATGGCTCTATTATGATGTGAACTTCCGCAAGAACCATATCGTCGACTTGCCGGATGTGATGCCCAATATCGAGGAAAATATGCGCCTGGCGGATGTGGTGCGTGGGTCGATGGAGGATTTCGACTATATGCTTGGTCTGCAAGATGGAGATGCCATCTATGAACGAGTGAGCCAACATTGCAGCACACTCATACTCACTGATGGAGCCCGTTCGATACGTGTCTATACACCCGAAGGCTGCGAGACTTATCCCGTACAAGCGATAGAAACCGTCAGCACAGTCGGAGCTGGAGACAATTTCAATGCCGGTTACATCTACGCCATGCTGCAAGGCATGGACGACCAAGCCTCACGCATCAAGATGGCGCAACGCTGGAGCCAGGATGTCTGCCGCCAGATTGGAAACAATATCAGTGATGAGTTGGTTGCAGATATTAAAACAACATAATAATAAAAATTGCTTAAAATTATTGGCAATTATATCAAAACATGGCAATAAGTGGTTAAAAAAAGACTTACCGTCCTGTTATCAATTCGGCTCCCATAATCACTTCTCAAATATCACTGAACCAGCCTCCGTGGGATGGTCATAGATAAGGACTTCTTCAGACCCGCTTTGACTCTTGTATGTCAACAGTTTCATCACAATCATTATATCCCCACCTGCCGCCAGTATCATCACAATCCCTGTCCAAAACAGAAAGTGCGAACCCAACAGAATCCCTATCGCCATGGGAAGTATGCCGAGGACAATGCAAGGCATCAATGCACCCATGATATAGTGGCTTTTCAGAAGGGGTGTCGTACATGTGCAGTAGGGAGTGAGATATTCTTTCATGAATCCAAACTCAATGTCTTTGAAATGATGTTCAGCATACAAACTCCAGGTCAGCCCATGAATAAGCTCATGCGCCACAATCAGGACAATGAACAACACGACAAACAGGAGGCTTCCTTGAGGGGAAGGCGTTAGAAGTGATATGGGATTCTTCCATGCGAAAAGGAGTACGCCTATCGCCACGACCGGGATGGCAAGCAAGAATACAAACAGGTTGGCTTTGACGATGCTTATGGTTAGATCCGTCTTTTTGTAGCCCTCCAGGGAGAGCCTTTCGCAAATCTCTTCAAAAACATTCAACCGTTTTTGCTCTTTTGCGCTTAGTTTTCTGTTCTTTTCCTCGTTCATTGCTTCTTTTTTTGTTCAGGACGCAAAGGTAAGCATAAATTTACTACAGTTGAATATCCAAAATAGACTTCAAAGGAATAGCCTCACCGTTCTTCAAGACGATGGTTTGGTTGTAGTCGTCGATGTTCTGCAGTTGGCCTTCGGTGGACTTATATTTGCCACCAGCTTTCTTCTTGTCTGGCTCAAAATAGGTGATGCTTATGGTGGGATGCTCATTGATAGCTTCTTTGAGATAAGCCATTTTCCGGTTCAGGATTTCACTGTCCTCATCGGCGAGTTCCTGTTGCGATTCGGTCAGGCGGGCGGTCTCTTCAATGGCAGCGGAATGACCAGTCAAAGCGGCAAAAGGGGCAAATTGTGCCGCACGGTTCATCATACTCATCTGCGGATGCCTCGTCGATACATGATGCGGCAGGTTGATAATGTCCTCATAGTTGTCCGTCATGCCTTGTGTCCTCCTATCTGTTGGTTGCGATCCTTGGCTGTTGCTCCTTCCTCAAAACTCAATCCTTTCAGTATGGCGTTCTTCCCGAATTTTGCCTTTATGTCAAGCAAGGCCTCCTGTACTTTTCTCTCCTTTGCCAAATCGACGGCTTTCTCTTCTTCATCCTGTGCCTTTTTTTCATAATCGGTAAAGAGGTCAAGCTGCTCAGATGGTTTGCCTAATGATGCCGCCTCTTCCTCGCTGATGACATGGTTCACGGTTAGGTTGATACGCCTAATAAGAAGGTTTGGGTTGACAATCTTCGCATACAAATCCTTAACCGCAGATGTGATGACCTTGCTTGATGATGTGGGAGTGTCAAGAGTTGCCGTACCGTGGGCGTGTTTTGGAACCTGTCTGCCATAATAGTCGGTCGTAATCTCACCAAGATATTTCGACCTTAACGCCGGATTGGTCAGGTTCTCAGCGTCATAGTTGATGGTCAGTACAATTTGATCCGCTACAAGACGGTGTTTCACGAGGTTAAGGGAAACATCATCGGCCATTTCGAGTACCACAACCTTGGCTTTCCTGTAATCATAACCGACAGACAACACTTGCCCGCTGCTGATGGAATTGGTCTCTGGCTTATATGCTTTCACCTCCTTCATCCCGACAGGCTCCCATCCCCAAGCATGGTCGATAAGTAGTTCAGCGTTCACACCGAAGAGATTATACAACAGTTCCTCGTTCTCTATGCTGCACCGTGCAACCTTCCCCATAGTGTCAAGGCCGTGTTCTTCCAACTTTTTAGCGATACCCTTGCCAACACGCCAGAAACTCGTCAAAGGTCTATGATCCCATAATTTTTGCCGATAGGTCATTTCGTCCAGCTCGGCTATCCTTACGCCATCTTTGTCGGCTGGGATATGCTTCGCCACGATGTCCATTGCCACCTTGCAGAGATACATGTTGGTTCCGATGCCCGCCGTAGCCGTGATACCTGTTTCCTTCAGGACATCACGAATCATCTTCAGTGTAAGCTCATGGGCGGTCATCTTATAGCTATCCAAGTAATCAGTGGCATCAATGAAAACCTCGTCGATGGAATAAGCATAGATGTCCTCCGGCGCGATATATTTCAGATATACTTGATAGATTCTCGTACTGTAGTCAATATAATAGGCCATTCTCGGTGGTGCAATGAGATAATCAACTTCCCAATCAAAATTAGCTTTCAGTTCTGTTTCAAAACAGGACCTGCCAGTGAATCGATGACCAGAGATTTGTCTTTTTCTTTCACGATTGACTTCATCCACTTTCTGTATGACCTCAAACAAACGTGGTCGACCGGGTATACCGTATGATTTCAAAGAGGGAGAAACGGCGAGACAAATAGTTTTCTCAGTACGGCTTTCATCAGCAACGACCAAGTTTGTAGTCAATGGATCAAGACCACGTTCCACACACTCAACCGATGCATAGAAGGATTTTAGGTCAATGGCTATGTAGGTTCGTTGCTTCATGGTGCAAAAGTAGTCAATCTGCCATAAAATTCCCCTTTTTCCCAGGACGATTACAGTTATATCCTCCTTTTAAACACTATTCCCTCTGTCAAAATATGCAAAGACCTGGCTTATTTTGTATTTTTGCGGCAATTATTGAAGCATATTATGAAAAGGATTGTAACGATTATTGCGTTCGCAGCTGTAATAGCGCTGCTGGCCTCCTGCAAGAAAAAGGAAGTCCATGTGGTTATGGAAACTACAAAAGGCAACATAGAGTTGAAACTATACGATGCCACGCCATTGCATCGTGACAACTTCAAGATGTTGGTTGAGGAAGCAGCTTACGATTCGCTGCTCTTCCATCGTGTGATTCGTGACTTCATGATTCAAGGCGGCGACCCAGATTCTAAATATGCTGAACACGGCCAGCTACTTGGTGAAGGAGATAGACCATACACAATACCAGCCGAATTTAGGATCGATGAAGGGATATTCCATCGTCGTGGGGTGTTGGCAGCGGCACGGGAGGGTGACGATGTGAATCCAGAGCAGCGTAGTTCCGCAATGCAATTCTATATTGTGTGGGGTAAAACCTTTGATGACGAGAGTTTGGATTATGTCCAGAAACGAATTGACAACTATACAAACGGTCGGGTAAAACTCACTCCTGAAATGCGTGAAGTTTATAAAACAATCGGAGGAACGCCACATTTAGACGGTCAATATACCGTCTTTGGCGAAGTGGTTTCCGGTCTCGATGTGGTAGATGCCATTCAGCAAGTAACTACCGACACCAACGACCGGCCTATTGAAGATGTCCGAATTATCCGTGCTTATCTGCAATGAAGGTATGGGGAACAGCGGTTTCTTTGTTTTACTTCCATTTTATCTTTTAATGATCAGAAGTTGTTTAAAAATGAATAAAAAAGTATTCTATGAGGAATGCAAAGTACAAATGTAAGGCCAGAGAAAAGTAACATCCATAAAAACAAGGATAACAGACGATTAAGTTTTTTGCCCTTTCTTTTTCATCTTGATATTATATTTGTCATTTATATCCATCCCCTTGTATTTCACAAATTCTATCAATCCGCTTCTGCATGTCTTTATTACTATCTGGGCAAATGTCAGCTTCTACCATCTTTTTTAATGCCGATTTTAATTCGTCTGCCAATCCCAGAAATATAGAGAAATCATCGGCCTGATATTCTTTTTGTAATTGTTCTTTTGGCACTTCTTTCGAAATAAATGCAATAATGTGTCCAAGTTCATGTGCAATAATAGCCATCTCTTCGTTGACTAAAAAACCACATTTATTGAATGTATCCTTATGCTTGATAATTAAATTACACGAAGGATTACTCATATATGGAGAATCTTTACAATCGTCCAACGCTTTTAACAAGGCTGGTGCTTGAGTATCTATACAGATTTTAATACCTAAATCTTTAAGATGGGAGTATTTATTGATTATTTTATCTCCATACTTAGCAACGAAATCATCTACTATTGATAAACTATTAATATTCTCAAAAATCATCATTAAAGTATCTTTTTACAATTACTACAAATTGAATTGGATGTTTTTTTGAACAATTGCTTTATCTGTTGTTTAAATATTACAGATTTCAGATATATTATATCTTTGATTATCACATTATTCTTGGAGTTCTTTCCTTCATTACTCAATCGTCAATCCCAAATGTCACACATTTCTTTCTCCAGCCTCTCCATATCACCATAAAACGGCATCCCCTTGGCCTTCCTGTCTTCCTCCATTCTTCTCCAGCCTCTCAGACTAAACAACGACTAACTTTTTTATTACGGTTCAATAATCACTGGAGCACCGTTAATATGATTAGGCATATTCCCCACCAGCCTTTCAATTAGTTTTTCTTCTTCAAGCCTGGACAAATCTATCGACGACGGCGAAAGTCTGAATGTCATATACCGTTTGCCTGCATTTGGATTAGGATACCCAATTTCTATCAACTCTTTCCCTGTCATTTCCTGATGTCCGATTATCTTATACGCTAACACGTTGCTCGGTTTATCAACATTATATAGCACCAAGAATGTGGTTCTTTCAAGCAGGGCTTGTTCGTTTTCCAACGAGCCTTTTCTGGCTCCTAGTCTGATATTATACAGGTTGTTGGCCTTAATCCACTCAAAGTGTTTCTTGGTCTTATAGCAACCAACGAGAATAGAGTCGTCACCTCCGAAAATGTCAATGATGCCATGATTAGTAGGAGTCAGCTTATAATACTCAAATCCTTCAGCGGCCATTGATAGCTCAAACTCCATGTCTTCATAGGATGAAGGAACTTCGATTTCAAAACCTCCTTGCAAGATAAACTGTCTTATGAGTTCGTCAACTTTTACAACGACTTTTCGTTTCGGAACAGGTTCTCCCTCAATTGCTTCAATATAGGATTGGGCCTTGTCCAAATCCATAGAGTCTTTAATCGGTTTCAACAAAGCATTGGTAATATCCGATTCCGAAAACACATTCCTCATCGCGTCACGCAGCAACTCGGCATCCAATCCAAGGGCATCTGCAAAGCGTTGCGTACGGTTGTTGCGAGCTCGTGTCTGGTATTCTACAATATAGTCATGGAAAGACTTACCCTCTTCCAACTGTATATCGCCATTCAAGAAATCGGTCAAGAACACATTGGCGTATGCTTGTTCCTCCTGCGACAGCGTAGCAAAGGATTTATGCAAGCTATTGAGAATCTTTTGTTGTTCTTCTGTCGGGTCGTTGGCTTGCAATGAACGTACATACTTTGTGAAGTTGGCGTTCATATAGTCGGTGTTGATCTTACCTGTAGCCAATTCGGAAATCTGCGTATCAATATCATACGGAATATCTTCACCGCCACCACCACCGCCCATTGCCAATTCATGGTAACGTTGCAAGAGAATGTTGTATGTTTCTTCGTCTATTAGCACTTCTATTGTGCTACCATCAGGCATCGTCGGATTGAGATTATCCCATGTGAATCCCTGTAGGCGGGAAGCATACAGGAATTTGTTGAGATCTTGAAAACATTTGGCGAACATGGCTCTATCTGCTTGTCCATCGGGTAGACGTTCAAAGTTTTCAATACCGCAACCCTCAAACAACTCACGAATATCTATGAAAGTCTGATTCAAGCCTTGCAAATTGTCTGGCAGTTTCAGCACAAAGAGGTCATAAGGCTTATCGCCTGAGTATAGCTTAAAGGCATCATCAACATTGCGTCTCATCGAATGCGGATAGCGGTAGTAACGTATAATTCCGTTCTGTTTGTCTATGCCATTCAGACGATTGGTGCGGGAGAATGCTTGGATTAGATGTTCATTCCTCAGTTCTTTGTCCAAATAGAGGGTGTTGACCCACTTTGAATCATATCCTGTAAGCATCTGCCACACTACCACAAGGATGTTCAATTGCATCTCTGGCGCAAGATTCAGGTAAGGTTTCTTGTGTGCAAGTCGTTGGGCCAAGTCTTTTTTGAAACTCTTGTGCTGAGACAACTTGTATTCTACTCCGAAGTTCTGCTTGTAATCCTTGAAAATCTCGACAAGTGCCAATTCCTTCTCTGCCTGTGTGAGTTTGCGGCCATTGCCATCCTCATTCTCGTCGTCACTGAAGTTCCCGGGGTCGAACAAGCACGTCACTTTCAAGTGTGGCATTTCTTCTTTCAGCAGATGATAGTAATCAACGGCTTCTGCAATGCTCGAGGTGGCCAAAATGGCATGATACTTATTTCCAAGACTATTGTGCATCCATCTCTTCTTGATGTCCGACACCACCGCTCGACGATGTTTGTCGGTGTCATAATTCACAGCTCCGAACTCATCTTCTATCCCTTTGTGGTAGATGTCGGTATCATCTTTGTAACCTGCCATTGGCACTTCGGTCATATACTTCAAATAGACCTTCTTTTTTCTTTCATCGGCAAAGGCTTCTTCTACGGAAGTGACATTTGCCTTGTCGAAAGCAACAGCCTGTCTCACATCAAACTCGGAATAGGTCTCCACCATATAAGGGTCAAAACCCAAGACATTGTGGTCGCGTATGCCGTCGGCAATGCTGTACCGATGAAGCTGTTTGCCGAAAACATCGGCTGTAGTCATACCTTCGTGGCTGTTCTCGTCACGTATCGGTGTACCAGAGAAGCCAAAGAAAATAGCATGGTCGAGCGTCTGCTTGATATTGATGAGCATATCGCCAAAGGTGCTGCGGTGACACTCGTCCACGATGATGACAATGTGTTTGGTGTTGATTTTGTCGATGTCGGCCTTGTTGGAATTGTCGCGACGAATACGACTGAGTTTCTGTATGGAGGTAACAATGAGTATCTCACCATCTTTTTCAGGTGATTTTAATTTGCCAATGAGAGAGTCGGTGTTCTCAGTGTCGTGAATATCAATCGAAGAATCTGTGAAATTGACATATTCTTCGCTCGATTGTGTGCCAAGCTCGATACGATCAACCAGAAACACCACTTTGTCAGCCAGTTTCCGTTTGGCAATAAGTTGCGCCGCCTTGAAGCTTGTCAGTGTCTTACCGCTACCCGTAGTGTGTTCTATGAAGCCTCCATAAATGTCGTTGCCATCCCAATGCATCTGGTTGACAATCTCCACCTTTTTCGCAATTTGGTCGGCAGCATAGTATTGGTATGAACGAAGCACCTTCAGCGTGTTGTCGCCCTTGTCCGCAACAGTATAATAACCTATCAGCTGGTGAGCCATCGGAATGGACAGGAAGGTCTCTGCGATATACTTCCAATGTGTCTGCGGATTGTTGTCGGCATCTGCCCATTTGAAGATGTAGTCTTTGTTGAACTTCGCTCCCATGCCCGGATTGGCCAAATAGCACATGTCTTCGGGTTTCATTGCCACAAAGATTTGCACAAGCGAGAATAGCCCTTTGCTATAAATGCCCAAATCGCTATAAGTCTGCAACTGTTCCACGGCTGTATGCAAATTCACCTTCGAACTCTTCAGTTCCACATGGATAACTGGCAATCCATTAATAAGCAGCATCACATCGCCCCTTCGGTCACGCATGATAGGGTCTGCCGTAGGAAATTTAGGTTGACGAGCTATCTGGTAAATAGACCTGCCACGAGCAATCTCATTGCGGTCGAAGATGTAAAGCGTGGCTGTCTTTCCAAACATTTCCTTGTGTTCGGGATTGTCGCGAACAATCATCAGTTCACCATGCGTAATCAACTCGTTTTTCTGCAATGGAGTAGCCGCATTGTCAATCTGCTCCATGAGCTGTGCAATTTCTCCTTCCGTCAGCGGGTAGTCGCCCAAACGAGTGGGTTGTCTGTTGTTGTTGAAGATGATGTTTACCCAGTTCTTAATCAGGTCCTCTTCCGAGGGATTTACAAATATTTCGCCTTCCCAACCCTTCTCTTTTGCAAGCAGGTTGACAAGGTCTTTCTCAAATGGCAGTTCGTGTTCGTACTCGTACATACGCAGGCTTATTTTAGTTCCTCTATAAACTTGTCGAAGTCAGAAAGCAGTGTCCTGTCCTGAATTCTCCTGAATTTTTCGTACTCTTCAAATGCTTTTGTTTCTGCTTCTTCATGGCTGACAGTGCCTGCATCGGGCAGGATGTCAGCATCTGACACTTTCAGGTATTGTTCCAGCACGGCTTTCCAGTCTGCCATTTTTGTCAGCATCTTTCGTTGAGCCCGCCGTTCGGCTATATCCAAAAATGCGGTGGTCAGAAGATTCAGGTCATTTACCTCCTTTTCCGACAAATAGTTTTTGGCAATTGTCACATCGCTCTTCACCACTCGTCCGTCGGGGGCGTTCTTCCAGGTCATTAGTCCCATGTGGGGCTTCTCGGCATCGGCGCGGTCGTAAACAATCTCGGCAGCCGTCTGGTGGGTAACAGCATAATGCATCATGTTCTGCACCGTCTTGTAGAACGTTCGCGTTGTCTCGCTGTCCTTGTCGTAGTCAATACTACATTCGGCATAGATGTCCGTGATTTTCTGATAGTAACGTCGTTCCGACGTACGTATCTCGCGAATACGTTCCAGCAGTTCCTCAAAGTAGTCGGCACCAAACGGATCCTTGCCCTTCAGCCGCTCGTCGTCCATCACGAAGCCTTTGATGATATACTGTTTCAACACCTCGCGTGCCCAGATTCGAAACTGCGTTGCTTCATAACTGTTCACACGATAGCCGACGGCAATAATCACGTCCAAATTGTACATCAAAACGCCCTGTTCATCCCATTTGTCCGACGGCATCAAAATTTTTTTGATAGCATCGGACAAATGGACTTCGCCACTTTCGCCAATCTGTATCAGGTGATAGTTGATGTCCTGGACCGTCACATTGAATAGCTCCGCCATCCTGCGTTGCGACAGCCAGAATGTCTCGTTATTGAAAAGAACAGTAATATTCACTTTGCCGGTACTCGAACGGTACATCAGCACATTTCCTTCTACACTGGTGGCCAATTCCTTCGATGTTATTCGGTCCGAAAAATATTCCCCAGCGGCTTTCACCATGGGTTTTCTTTGGTCGGCGTTTGTGGCAATAGTTATGCAAGCTGTCCTCGAAAGCAACAAAGATGTCACCTGGCGCGTAGTGCCGGCTCCCAGTTGAGCCATCTCCGTGATTTCCACCATGTGTTCTCTCAAGTCGAGTCCCTTGGATTGTTGCAAGAATGTGGCAGCCTTATCCATCAGCCGCTCAAAATTCCAATACTTCTGGTAACCAAGTATTTGCGCCAGTCGCCGCGAATTCCACCATTCACGACCTTCACTGTCCACCTCCTTGATGGCATCAAATGGCGACTGCATCTCCTCGGGATCAAACAACGTTTTATTCGTATCCATAACGCAAACTTTTATTGTGAGACAAACATCTTTTCAAGGAATGACTTCTTCAGCGAGCGTAACTTGCAAATTTTTAACTCTTGTGCAGAAATTAAGATATCTAGGCGGGAGAAGAATGAAACAATTTTCTCTTGCTCTTTGGGATCATTCGGTATTTGTATTGCAAGGTCTTTGATGTCAGAATAACTTAACGTCTGACGCATTCCATCGCCCATACTATAAAAGACTTTGCACAAATCATAGAAATGCAACAAAAGATAAAGATAATCAGGGACAATATTATCTTTACACTCTAAGCAAACATAAGCAGGAGAAATGATTCCTTCTTCTTTAGAGATACCAACTCTTAAACTCTTATGGTCATTTTGCAAGTCAGTAAAACGTAACACAATGATATTCTCCTTGATTACTTGATATGTATCAAAAGACGCTGGAAGAAGGCCCTTCTTGCTTTTGATATTCTTTCTGACAATCTTACCATAACTTAAAGATAAGAGATTCTGATGATGCACATTTTCATTAGAATGGCGATAGTACCCAGCCATATCGCTCAATTTTCCTATAGACCACTCTCCAGAGAAACCTTTGAAACGCACTTGCGGGACGGTTTCACCCTGTTTTGGGAACATTTTTTCGAGCGAAGCTGCTTTCATGTTCTTCAATTTAGCGAGTTTCTTATCCTCTGCGGCAATAAGTGTATCTAATCGCGAAAAGAACTGTGCAATTTCCTGCTGTTCTTCTGGAGTGGAAGGATAGCAAAACGGAAGCTCAAAGAAGTCTTCAACACTAATACTGCGACCGTCTCTGATGCCATAAGTAACAAGTTCAAGTCGCTTGATAAACTCAGGCGAGGTGAAAAGATATTTCCAAAAATAGTCATCATGCTTTTGAGGTTCTTTCAACGAAAGCACGGTATAAGCTGGAGAGGTAATGCCTTCAATGGCAGAGTGTGCAAAACCTCCCTGAAAAGAACGGAGATGTATCACAAATCGACCAGGTTGGACGCGTTTATATGAAGCAACGTTTTGCTTACTGTACTGCATGTTGATGCCTATGTTGTCGCGTTTCACCATACCAAATTCCTGCGAAGCAGACAATACTGGAAGTTCTGGATGTCCCTTGTCTGTTTCCACCATAAAAATGTCAGATGCTGGTAACATCGACCAGTTTACATCATACTCTTTAAACCTGCTATCTGGATTATTCAACATCATCGTTTTGAGGTTTTAAGAGTTTTTCAAGTTCTTTATATGCCTGAATATCAAACTTGGATCCAGTCAGGTCGTCAAGCATCATGGACAATCCATCGCTTGCGTCTGTGATTTGACGCTCTACTTCAACCAGCCCCGTTTCATACTTTGTCACAAGTCCATTTACTTTGGCGGATAAACTGTCCACAATGGTGCTAGGCATCGACAACAGTTGCTCGTAGAGAGGCTCCACCCATTTCAGATGCAGGAGCATCCGCACCTGCTCGTCGGAAAGAGTTTCTATGGTGGTCTTGGTGAGTTCGTGCAAGGCTTTCTCGCGTGCAGTGATGTCTCTCTTCAGTTGTTTGGTTTGTTCTATCAGGCATACGGCTTCAGCCAACACCCTTTCGGGACTTTCCTCAGGCAATTTTTCCCATAGCGACAGTTTGCATACCCGCTGCAACACATTCTTCTTGGTGACCTTGTCTTCTTTAAGGCATCTGTTTGCAAGCACTTCGAGCATGGCTTCACTTACCTTGTCCATATTAAACTCTGTGTTGTCATCGTTGAGGTAGGTTTCCTTATCCTCTTCTGGCATTTCCTGTATCAAGTCGGTGAATGATGCTATTGTACCTTCCAACGCTTCTTTTTTCTGTTGCAGAGCGTCATACTCGTCCTTCAAAAGAGTCTTTTGTACAAGCTCAAAGGGAAGGATATGGCCTTTCCAGCCTTTTTGAATTTCTTTGTCCTCTTCTTCTTCCTTGTTCGATTTCTTGATTACCATATTGGGATCAACAAGTTTCGCAGCCTGAAAACCTTCGGTTTGCAGCATTTCGAGGTCGGTATATATTTCCGTCCATTGATTGTCGAGCAGCTGATAGACATCGTAACGGTCGATGAGCGGCTTTCCTTCAAAACGACTGTACAAGTTTTCGGCGAGAACATCCTCTTCTTGGTGAAGGTCCAGAGAAAGCATATTACCAATAATACGGCCGTCAAGATAGTCGGGCAGCGACTGAAGATTCTCATGTATTGCAGCTTCCCATGCCATTACATCTGCATTCTCTCTAATGCTTCTATTCACATCGTCCGTTGTGAGGCAAGAGCAGGGAGAGTCTTTCTTAGGTGCAAACAGGTTGGCACGAAGCGAGGGGAAGGTCTCCCAATACTTGTTCAACATGTCAATCTCATGATTAGGAACATCTCCAAACATGGTTCCGTAAGCGTCCCACGTTTCAAGTGCATCCGACGAATCCACATAGCGTGGGAAATTGAGGTTGTAGTCGTTTTCTTCTATGGTCTTGCGACTCACCAAACGTGAAAATTTCTGTGTTTCAGTCCGATTGATAACAGTATCGGCTATACGACGGATATCAGAGGCGGTAAGCTTATTCTTCTTTCCAGCCTTCACCGACAGTCGCGAAGCATCGACGAAAAGCACATCGGTTGTGGGACGATTACGCTTCAGCACCATGATGAGAGTGGCAATGCCTGTGCCGAAGAAGATGTCGGCTGGCAGGCCTATGATTGCATCAATGTTGTTGTTGTCGATAAGGTTCTTTCGGATGGTATAGTCTTCACCAGGGCGGAACAACACGCCGTGAGGCAGCACGATTGTGACAATGCCATCGTTGTTGATGTGGCAAAGGTCGTGCAAGAGGAAAGCATAGTCGGCTTTGCCTCGTGGAGCGGTTCCGTAATCTTTGAAACGTGGGTCTTCTTTTTTACCATTTGGGTTCCATGCTTGGGAGTACGGCGGATTACTCACCACGGCATCCACCGTCTGTTTGTAATAGGTGCCTTCGATAATCTTTCCTTCTTCGTTTTCCTTGAAGAAAGGCCAGTCTTCTTCCAAGGTATCGCCACAACGAACCAAGATATTATCGGCAGCGATACCCCGCATGACAAGATTCATTCGGGTTAAGTTGTAGGTATTCTTTTTCAGCTCTTGGGCATAATACATCACCTGTGACTTATCCTTCTTGTATTTGGCAACAGCCCGACCGATATTGATTAGCAGCGAACCTGAACCGCTTGTGGGGTCGTAGATGGAAATCCTTTCACGATCTTTCAGATGTTCCGCCACAATCTCTGCCATCAGTAGTGCAACTTCATGAGGAGTATAGAACTCACCCGCTTTCTTTCCAGCGTTTGCGGCGAAATTCTCAATTAGATATTCGTATATGAAACCCAACACGTCATAATCTTGACTCCCGTCGGTCGGGATGTCTTTGATAAGTCGGATAAGCTTAACGATGGCTTTTGTACGGTCAGCCGGTGTGCCACCCAGATTGGTGATGCCCTCGGAAAGTGTCTTGAAAATATCTTTGAAGACACGCCGCTTGTTGGGCTCAGAACTGATGTGAGTGGTAAACGCATTTAGAGCATCCGTCACATTTGAAACGCTGAAATCCACGCCGAGGCTAAGCCAAGTGGAGAACAAGTTGTCGTATGAGATGAAATATCCAAGGTTATCTTGGCAATAGCGCACCGTTTCCTTATCCTGTTCGTTGAGGTCGTTCTCGATGTCCTCATCCGACCAATATGCCTCCTCCTTCAAATGACGAACTTCATTGTCAGAAAGGAACTTATAGAAAATGAAGCCAAGGATGTAATCCTTATACTCATTGGCTTCTATCTTCGAGCGCATTTTGTTGGCCGAAGCCCATATCTTTGCTGCGAGTTGTTGTTTGTTCATAAAAGCCTATTATACATTAATCTATAGTAAAGAATATACTTATAGAGGAGGCAAATTTACGAAAAACTATCAACAAATAGCCAAAGGGCAAAAGATTATCTTATTCTCCCCAGACGATTACAATTTCATCCATTTTTATCTCTTCTATTAGTGAGAAAAATGGACAGATGATTTGGTTGTATTTGTGATAGGGTTGACGATGCCTATTCTGCATTTTTTGTTCGTTTTTTTAATCATTTCTATATGTATGAAAGAATCAATTATGTTTTTTTATATTTTTGCAAAGAATTATTTATGCTATGGGTAGTCAAGAATTAAGTGACATAACTAATTTTGAGTATCTGAAAAGGGACTTCGAAAGGCGACGGCCCGTTGTCCTTTTTGTGGGAACAGGTATTGATTTTCCATCTTATCGCAATGGGAGAAACTTTTCATGGGATGATTTGTTAAATCATTTGTTGACCCACTCAATACAAATGATTTTGCCATATGACGAAAGCTCAAAAGATATAAGGGATGCTTTAACTGGGGATTTGTCGCTCAGCTATAAAAACTCAAAACTACAAGATCAAGTGGACCAAGCACTTACCAGGATGACCAAATCCACCATAGTAAAGCAAACATTAAAGAACACATCCTACGTTAATCTAATTCAGGATTTTTTGTACAGACAATGCTCCATGGATGATTTAAGGCAAGCATGTGACGAGTTTATTAATTCGCACAAAAGAGTGTGCGTCTATTATTCTTTGTTTCAATTGGCCGATATGGTTTTGCATTGTGCCAATATAAAAGCCGTTGTGACACAAAATTATGACAGGTTTTTGGAAGATGCTATACTATTGCTTTCAGAAAAATATGAACATGATGGCGTTTCTTTCATTCATAGGAAACCACGTATTGTTTGTGATTGGAAAAATGATGATTTTTCAATAGATAGCTTTAACATCTATCATGTTCACGGATACATTCCTCGATACAACGAAATACAAGCTCCAAAAAACAATAGCATTGTTCTTACGTTGGACGAGTTTTATGAGGATTCACGCAATGTCTATACATGGCAAATCGCGTCCCAGCTACATTTCCTCTCACAATACACTTGCATTTTTTGCGGCTTGTCTTTAGAAGACTACACCTCTCAACGGTTACTTCATTATGTCAAAGAAAAGCATAAAAACAAATTGTATTATATTACTGCTACAAGGAATGCAAGTAACGACACAATCACCATTAACAAAATCAAGAATCAGTTTTATACTAAAAATGGGATGACAGTTATATACGACAACCAAGGTTTCAATCATATATACAAATTACTAGGAGAGTTAAAAGATGGCAAATGAGAAAGAACGAGTAAATGAGACAAATCTGACCAATAAAAAACTAAGCACAAAAATTCATGGTTTGGACAATCTGTTCCACGGAGGACTTCATCTTGAAGAATTCGAGGAGAAAAACCCGAACCTCATGGTCGTTATCAGAGGAGAGCATGGCACCAACAAAATCCACCTTGCGATGCAAATGTGCGAGGGATTGAACGATTCTATCAAGACCGAAGGACTTCATAGAGGGGAGAACAATGATTCACAGGACAATCCTCAATTTGTTTCAGCATACGAATATACAAAGCTGACGATTAAGGAAAAAATCGCAAATGAAACTTTGGCAAAAGACAATGCAATGATAGAAACCGATAGATGGAATAGATTATTGGATGACAAAATCACAACCTTCTTGGCATTACAAGCCATCTCTAAAGTTGGAGATTCCAGTTTTGTTGAAAAACTTGAATTTGAAGATGCTAAAACTATATTAGCCAATCTTGAGGACGAAGGAATGATAAATAATATAAAAACTGCTATCGAAAATATTGTTAGCAATCTAAACTATAATTCATTAGAATCATTATTGGAAAAAATAGACAAATCATACAAAAAAAACAAAAATAATTCTGATGATGAAAATGCCAAAATGCTTTTTGTATCATTAAACAAAGACGAAGCTAAGGTTGAGGAGTTCTATTATGATTTTTATGTGAAACGATTGATAAAGAACATCGAAAGTAAAGCCAATGGATGGGATGACAAAAAAACTGGTGGTGATTTAGAAAAAATCAGAGGAATATTTAAAAAAAGAGAATTTAAAAAAGAACAATATCCCCATTTTAAAGAAACAACTTTGGAAAAAGCAATTGATTTCCTTGCTGAACCATCCAATGAAAATGACCAAAAAATAATATGCGATTACGATAAAAATCACAACGATGATACCAAAGACTGTCTACAAAAAGCATTGTCCTCAGGAGTCATCTATTTTAATACGCGGACACACGGAATCCAACTAAGGAAGCAGACCAAAAATGATGACAGTAACGACACTTTGCTTTTAAAGATTGATTTAAAAAATAAAAAGTTACCTCGAATCGATTTTTGGGGCAGGGATCAATTGAATGATGGTAATAAAATGGCTGATGGGCGGACGGTATTTTACAATCTAATGACAAAACTGGAGAGGCAAAAGGACACACATTATAATTGTATAATGATAGATGGTCTTTCGTTGTTGACGCCAGAAGAAATTGAGGATTGTCCCATTAATGCTTTAATCAATTTGATGCGAACCAAGTGTTTCATTGGCATTCTTAACACTAACGACAACGTTTCTCTCTCTCGACTTGACTCTGACATCATCATGGAGCTTAGGAACCGCATTGACGATATTACCAACCACACTAAAAAAGAGCTTCGTATTTACAAATGTTTATACCAGAAAAACACGTACGGTTGGCATCAATACAAAATGCGCAATGCGGGGGTTGAAGTCATTCCCAGTTTACATAAAACACTATCACGCAGGAATTATATTGACGAGTCAACCGCCGAGGCTATGTTACCGTTAAACGATTTAACTTACAACTATTGGATCAATGAAAATGTCAACGCCAAGGATCCTATTGAAAGTAACGATGAGAAAATTATTTTGGAAAATCTTAATACTTTAGCTAACAACTATAAGGATTTTCGCAATAATTATCCTGACACAGGAACAAAATACAAAGACATCAATAAAGGCGAGTTATTTGCCATCTCATCTTATAAGGACGAAGAAGCTGCTATTTATCGTGCCATTAAGGAAATAAACCCAGAAGATCACATCCTTTTTCTTGATTTGAAAAGAAGTCGAAAAGACTTTTGGGAATTTTTTGGGGAAAAATTCCCAATGAAACAAACCCAAAAGAATCTGAAAAATATATCATACAAAAACTTACATTTCTTTGGCTTTAGGGCAGGCTGTATTTATGCCGATGAATTTTTGTATATCATAGAGCAACAAGTAAGCGCTATTGCAAGAGAAATCCAGAGAATAATAGAAGGCCCCAACCCTCAAAAACAAATTTTCCATTACTATAAGAAAGTACATATAATCATGGGTGATTTGAACTTGCTCCAATATTGCTACCCCTGTCTCTATTCTGAGCAATTGTTTATTCCCACATTTTCAGCACTCACAAAAGGCAACTACATGACCAATTATATTTATATGACTAAAGGAGACGACAGCAAAGGTAGTCTCAGAACCAGACAGCAACTGACCGCCATTGCCGATAAGACACTGTAGCTACAATATTTATCCAATCAACAACATAATGTTTAACCTCTCATTCCATAAAACACTATGACAAATTGTAATCGTATCATTCTAATAGGCAACGGATTTGATTTAGCCCATGGGTTAAAAACCAGTTACAATGATTTTATTTCTTGGTATTGGGATAAAGAGTATAAACTGATCAAGACTCAATACGAGCAATGGCCGGAAATTGACAATTTTGAAAGGAAAACAAAAATCTATTCATACAAAAGCGTCGGAGGAGACATTCATCAAGCGTATATACCTCGATGTGGAGAAGAGCTAAGGAGATGTGTTACAATAACGAATAGGTTTTGGGATCGCATCGAAAAAGAACTCACAACTCCATACTGGTCTGGCATTGAAGATTTGTATTATAAATGTCTAAATGAATGCAGGGAAACATATTCATCTGAGCAAGAACGTGGTGTAAAGTCAGAAATATCGAGGTTAAACGAAGATTTTGATACAATCAGAAGCTTGTTCAAAAGCTTTCTGAAAACCTACTACAATGAAAAATGCCAATTGTTCTGGAAAAAAGATGTTTTCAACATCGAAGGAGTGTTATCATTTATGCCCGAAATGCTTGATTCTATGTTGCAAGATTTCATCGAAACAACTCCTGAAAACCGTACGAACTCGAATCATCGAATTGTGTTGCTCAATTTCAATTATACAAGAACTCCAGAATTATATATAGAAGAAATAAAGAAGCGTGGCATCCAAGTTAAACCCATATATATTCACGGCGAATTGTTTGACGAGAATAACCCTATGATTTTTGGATATGGAGACGAGATGGCACAAGAAAGTGTTGATATTGTTGAATCTAAACAGAATGAGTTTTTAAAATACAGCAAATCTGTTTTGTATTTCCAAAGCGGACAATATCAAGAGTTAATGAATGCTTTAAAGAAATCTCCAACGGATCAAGATTTTGAAGACTTCGAAATATTCATTTTCGGCCACTCTTGTACGAACGGAGATAGAACATTGTTGCGCTATTTGTTTGAGAGCGAACATTGCAAAAGGATAAAATACTTCCATTATGCGGGGAAAAACGGCATGGCTGATTTCAAGGAAAAAGCCAGTAATATTTATCGAATATTTGGTGAAAGCGGTAAAGAAAAATATAATGCACGAATGAGGTTGGTTCCTTTCAACCCTAAAGACAACATCCCACAATTTAGCTTATTAGATGCCCAAAGAAATCAAAAGGCGAATAATCTTTTTTGTAATGATTATTCATTTTCGTATGTTGAAGGAGGCGTGTTTAATATGGGAGATGGCGACTCTCTTCATCAAACAAGCGTTGACTCATTTTATATCAGCAAGTTCCTAATTACTCAGAAGCAATACAAGGAAGTTACACGTAGAACTCCCAGCACTTTTAAAGATGGACTTGTTCCAGGACCAATGAATAGTGACAACCTTCCAGTTGAAAGCGTTTGCTGGTTTGATGCAGTTCGGTTCTGCAACGAATTAAGCAAAAAACACGGACTGATTCCATGCTATCAGATAAATGAAGAAGACGAAAACGAACCAATCGTTTCTATCAACAATAATGGGAACGGCTTCCGATTACCCACCGAAGCAGAGTGGGAATATGCAGCACGAGGTGGGGTTAAAAGCACCGATAAAAGATTTGCAGGAAGCGATAACATAGATGGAATTGCTTGGTATGGAGATAATTCTCTTGACGAACATACTGGCATTGATCGCACTCATATTGTAGGCAAAAAGAAACCTAATGAATTAGGGCTTTACGATATGAGTGGTAATGTATTTGAATGGTGTTGGGACAACTATGAAAAAGATTATTTTCTTTCCGACGATGCTAAAAAAGCAAATCCTCTTGGGCCAAAATGGAATAAGGGGAGTAAAGTGTTACGTGGTGGTAGTTGGGATAGCAGCGAAAAGCAATGCTCTGTTCATTCTCGATATAAAGACGGCTGTACTTCAGCTTTAGAAAACTATGGTTTTCGCATAGTTCTTTGTGCTTCACATTGATAAAATAAAAAAGAAAACGGACTTTTACATCCGTTTTCTCTATTTGCTTTAATCATCAAGCACCTGTTATTTAATTGTCAATGAATTTCTAGTGTTTCATCAGGTTTCTTAGGGACTAAAAAGGGATAGTCGTATATTATTAAAGAAAATATAATATATTGATTGTCAATTGGATACTTTTTAGTATCTTTGTGGTCGGAACAAAAAAAATTCCCCCGAAAGCCGTGGAAAAGCAAAAATCGGGGGAATCGAAAAAACAAAATAGATGACAAAGGTACGAAGAATATCCGAATTAAGCCAAAGTTTACCGTTCACGGAGTACGATTTTTACGATTTATACCTCAAGACGTTCGAGAACACGGAACTGGGAAGGATGAAGAAGGTGCTGCCACTGCGGCAGATGGCCGAGACTTTCGGCCTTGTAAACAAGCGTCAGGTTCCGAAGCGGGGTGCCAAGCCCTACTTCACCCCTGAGGGGAAGGTTGCGCTGATGTTCCTGAAGACGTACACGCAGTTGAGCGCGCCGAAGCTGATGGAGCAGCTGAACGGGAACATCCACTACCAGATCTTCTGCGGCATCCGCATCGACCCCGAAGAACCGCTGACGAACTACAAGCTGATCGACGACATCGCCAAGGAACTGGCCGACAAGCTGAAGATACAACGCCTGCAGGACGTGCTGGCCGAGGCATGGAAGCCGTACATGAAAGACCTTGACACGATGTACACCGACGCGACGTGCTACGAGAGCGAGATGCGGTACCCGACAGACCAGAAGCTCCTGTGGGAGTGCGTCAAGAAGACATACAAAATCATGTGCGAGGTGAGCGGGCGCATGGGTGTCCATCGCCCGAGGACGAAGTACCTTGACGTGGAGAAGGCCTGCCTGTCGTACCGCAAGCAGCGCAAGCACAGCAACACCCAGACAAGGAAGATGACGCGCCGCTTGCTGAACCTGCTCGGGAAGATACTAAAAGAGATACGCAGGATGGAACGCGGGTGCGATGTCCCGGAGCTGTTGACCGTCAAGGAGAAGTCGTTGGTTGACATCATCACGAAGGTGTACCGCCAGCAGCGCAACCACTTCGACAGCGGCGACCGGAGGGAAAGCATCCCCGACAGGATAGTGAGCGTGTCGAAGCCGTATGTGAGACCCATCGTCAGGGGCAAGGAGGTAAAGAGCGTGGAGTTCGGCGCGAAGTGCAACAACATCATGGTGGACGGGATCTCGTTCATCGAGAAGATGTCGTTCAACGCCTTCAACGAAGGGACGAGGCTCCAACACTGTGTCAAGATGCACAGGCGACTGTTCGGGGTGGACGTGAAAAAGATAGGCGGCGACGCGAGCTATGCCGGCACGGACAACCGCGGCTTCTGCAAGGAGAACGGCATCCAGACCTCTTTTGTCAAGCGCGGGCGACCCACCCAAGAAAAGAAGGAGCAGGACTATGTGCGTCAGGAGCTTGCGAGGGTCAGGGCCACTGCGATGGAAGGCTCGTTCGGGATCCAGAAGGAGCATTACGCGATGCGGCGGATCAAGGCGAGGAAGAAGGAGACGGAGATACTGTACATCTTCTTCGGCATCCACACCGCCAACGCGGTGCTTTTGGCCGAGCGGCTGACGCAACAGCAGAAAGCCAAAGCCGCATAGTCGGGTGCTTCAAACGGGCCCGGTACGGAGTGCTCAGGTGGGGACTCCCGATTGACTGTGCGCAAATTAGACGGTTATGAACAAAAAATGGTCGGTTGTGAACGACATTCTCTTGGAGAGTAACAAGTCAGCATCTTTTGTGTATAAAAAACATAAACACAATCAACAAGGTAAGTCAAAAATCTAGAATTATACGACAATCCCTAAAAAGGAGACTTCAATTTATAAAAACAAAAACCCACTGGTTTTCAGCGGGTTTTCTTGATGTTTCCGTGGAGATTACCGGACTCGAACCGGCCACCTTCAGATTGCGAACCTGACGCTCTACCAGATGAGCTAAATCCCCGGCTTCCTCAAGCTCTGTAGCCTAAGCGGCTGCAAAAGTACAATATTTTTCCCAATCCAAGCAAGCAAAAAAAAATAAATGTATCTTTGCCGACTGTTTAGACAATCATTATTAAAAACATACTGTCATGACTATTGAAGACTATATCATTTTTAGAGTTAACGCACTGCTTCATGCCCACGATGCCAAAATCGTGATACGCCTCGAAGGCGGCATGAGCAACTACACTTACGTTGTTGAATGTCAAGGAAAAAAGTACACTTACCGCGTGCCCGGTAAGTTTGCCGAAAGGTTCGTGGACCGCGACGACGAATGGGCCAACATCCAGGAAGTGGACCGCCTCGGATTGAACAACGTGACCACCTACGTGGAAATTCGCTCGGGCGAGAAGTTAGCCGAATACGTGGAAGGCACCATCATGAGCACCACCGACGTGGTTTCCTACAACGAGATGTCGGTGAAAGCCTTGAAGAAAATCCACACCAGCGACCTGAAGTTCAAGGACTACAACGCCTTTGGCCGCCTCGATACTTACCAAAACTATTGCATAGAGATGGGTTTCACTCACCCGCAAGAATATCTCAATCTCCGTAACAAGCTGGAAGAGTTGCGTAAGCAATACGTCAGCGTGCCAATGGTGCCTTGTCATTGCGACTACCAACCTACCAACTTGGTAATTAACGGCGACAAACTTTATGTCTTGGACTGGGAGTTTGCCGGCATGAACGACCCCTTCTACGACATCGCTTGTTACGGCAATGCAGGTTTCGACAAAGCTTTGTCGCTGCTTGAAGCATACTTGGGCCACAAACCGACTGAGGAAGAATTGAAACGCCTCTATTTCCACCGCGCCTTCCAATGCCTGCAATGGTACAATGTGGCCATCTTCAAGGACAGAGTCGGCCTGAGTAAGGACTTGAACATGGATTTCAATGCCGTGGCGTTGATGTTCTTGGGTATGGCGAAAGATTTACTTGAGAAATGAACGAAGAAGAAAGAAACAACCTGAAGGAAACCGTCATCAGCGTCTTAAAATCCATTTACGACCCTGAGATTCCGGTGGATATTTGGACCCTTCATCTCATCTATGGCATTGATGTGGATGAAGAAGGCAAGGTGAAAATTGTGATGACGGTGACGGCACCCAACTGTCCTGTGGCAGAGACCCTGCCCGCAGAGGTGAAGACTCGCGTGCAGGCTATCATGGGCGTAAAAAAAGTGGAGGTCGAACTGACGTTCGACCCCGTTTGGGATATTAGCATGTTATCCGACGAGGCCAAGGCCGAATTAGGCTTGGATGGCGATTATGCCAATTATTCCCCGATGGATTTTATGTATTAAATCACCTTACCATGACCTTCCGCGGCGCAGTTCTCATCTACTTATGATTTCAAACTAAACGCCTCGGCATAAAGCAGCATCTGCTTCAGCATCGAGAGCAAGCCATTGGAACGGGTCGGACTCAAATGCTCTTTCAAGCCGATTTCGTCCAAAAACGACAGGTCGGCTGACAAAATATCTTTCGGAGTTTGTCCATTGAACACCTTTATCAACAAATTGACGATACCCTTGGTGATGACCGCGTCGCTATCTGCAGTGTAATATACTTTGCCGTCTTTGAGCTCAGCGTGAAGCCAAACACGCGACTGGCATCCATTAATCAGGTATTGGTCGTTACGGTATTGGTCGTCGATGATGGGGCACTCCTTCCCCATTTCAATCAGCATGGCGTAGCGGTCCATCCAATCGTCGAACATCGAGAAATCTTCTACAATGCTGTTTTGTATTTCCTTTATAGTCATAATTCTATATCTATTGTTTCATTGAAGATGAAGCCAAAATGCTGTCAATAATGACAAAATCGTCATCAATATGGAAAATAATGTTCCATTTCCGATTGTGAGTTACCATTCTTTTTGCCTCTGGATGATATTCTTTGGCCGATGCCCAATCCGTTTCAGGCAAGACATCAGCAAGATAAGAAAGTGTACTTATTTCATCAAAAAGAGCGTTTGAGTATTTTACTGCGGAAGCATAGGTGTTGATACTGGCAATATAGTCTTGAATACTTGCTATTTGCTCATAAACACGTCTATGAACCACTACCTCATACACTTTCATAACGCTGCTTCAATAGACGGAAATAGTCATTCTTAAACTGCTCCAAAGTAACGCAATCTTCGGGGAGCCTTCGTTGAAGTTTTTCCGTACCGGGTGCAACTTCCAAAATATCGGTCATAGGTTCTACTGACAACATGGTATGGAATATTAAACGTGCAAAGATAGATATATTTTTCTATTGTAGAGGCACAATGGGACAAAAAAAGGGCGGCACCCCAAAAGGATGCCGCCCAAATTTTCGCGGAAATCAATTCCGCAATGTCATTTATTGCATGACAGTGACGCGCTTGACGGTCACACCTTCCTCAGTGTAAACACGCACCATGTAGAGGCCAGCGTTGAACTGAGCCATGTTCATCGTGTAAGTGTCGGCATTGAGTTCGGTGTCGAAGACCACCTGGCCAAGGACGCTCACCACAGTGATGCGGCTCATGCCATTGGCTTCAATCGTCACGTTGCCGCTCGTCGGGTTCGGGTAGAGGGCGACATTGTCGCTGTTCTCCGAGATACCGTCGCAGATACCAATCACATAGTCGTGAGTCGGGTCGTCGAAGGCCAGAGCGGGATCTGATTCGCAACCATTGTCATACACAGCCTTCACCTGATAGTAATACGTACCAGGAGCAGGTGAATCGAAGTATTCGTACAGGGTTTGACCAGCCTCGGCAACCTCGCCAATCAAAGCGTAGTTGACATTGTCGGTCGAACGATACACGTTGTACTTCACGATGCTGGCACGCACCGAGTTGTAGGCAGGAGCATTGCCTTGCTTGCTCACACCAGCGTTGACAAACACACCGTTAGGCGTGCCGTTCTTCTGGTCGTCAAGGGCAATAACTTCACCACCCTTAGCTTGGTTGGTCACGAAGCAACGGAGGTTCCAAGTGCCGGAGAGAGCACCGCCTGTGGCATCTTCAAGAGTGTACCAAGTCGAACCGTCGGTCGAAATCATCGTGCCGTTCGGGTCGCCAGTGTAGTTACCCAGGGCAGCCACATATTGACCATCGTTGTTGTTCATCACAATCCAGAGGTCTTGGTTGGCATCGAAGGCAACAGCCGGAATGTCCCATTCAACATAGCTCTCGGTACCATTGGCGGTGTAGCTGTAAGTGCCAATCAGAGTGGCAGGAGCATTACCGTTCGAACCGTTGTAGATGCGGACAGTACCCGTGTGAGCGGCGTAGTCGAAGTAACCGATCTTGGTCACCGAGCAGCCATCATACTGTGACATGGCGGCAGCCGGGAACTTGATGCCCCAGTAGAACGAACCACCGCTCTGCAGGCCGATGGCGTCGACATTCTGACCATCGTCGTAGTACAGCCAGTCTTCCATCGGAGGCTGAGGCTCTTCACCCCACCACACTCTGATTTGGTCAGACTCGTACAGGTTCTCGACATGGATAGGTGCACCAGGCTCGCAAGCGCCAGGACCAGGAATGATATCCTCGCACTCGGGGCAGCTCATCGAGTAGTAGATGTTACCCTCAGGCAGGTTGTTCGTGCCGTTGTAGACCATACGGACGCAGATGTTGTTGCCTTCACCTTCGTAGGTGTAAGTATTGGTCGGAACAGGAACGAAAGCTTCCCATTCGCCGTCCACGAAGATCATAGCACCAAGGATGTCGCCACTCGGGGTCGGAGGAGGCGTCGGGGTGGTGTTGTCGTCACGCAGCTCATAGATACCAATGAGGTTCGGGCTCTGCTGGAGGTCGCCGATGAAGGCAATCTTGCCATTGAAGCTACCAACAGTGCAACCGCCGGATGAACCAGCATCGTAACCAGGAACATTCGAGAAGTTGAACACCGAGCCACCCATAGTGGTGTTACCAATAACCCAGTCGTTCACATCGTTGGTACCGTTGTTGAAGCAGTAGATGTGCTCAACATCGTTCTCGTCCTTGTAGTAGGCAAGGTCGGAAGCGCTCTCAGGAGCAGGACCGGTCTGTTGGATAGCACCAGTGCGGTCGATGAGCGTCAGGTTGCCGCTCCAGTTGCCGATGACCCAGAAGCCGTCGCGCTCAGGATCGTAGGTGATACCACGCATGGCACCATAGCTGGAGCTGAAGGTGCTAACCACACTGTGGTTGGCCAGGTCGACGCAGTAGACCGTGCTACTGTTGGCAACACCGTAGAAGTAGGTGCCGTCGTAGGTTATACCACGGAGCGTACCGCAACCAGCAATTTCGAAGCCTTCGAGCATGTTGCCCTGGAGGTCATACTTGTAGAAGTTATGGGCAGCACTGCTGTAACCCCAGTTGGAGGTATAGAAGTTGTTGCCGTCGTAAGCCACGCCATAGTGACCGCCTTCGGGAGCCGTGAAGGTCATCATCAGATCCCAAGCATTACGGTTGCTCTTGGCACCATTGGTGAGTTCGAGGTCATCAACATCCAGATAGAACATGTCGCTGCAGTTGAAGTGACGGACAGCGATGTAACGGCCTTCGCCAGCAAAGTCGCCGAGGTCGACAGTCTTCTGATACCAGTTGCCTTGGTCGCGGTTGCCGCGAGGACCATCGTAACGGTCACCCTTGGCAGTCAGCGTCCACTCGCCAACCATCGTGAAGTCGCTCGGGTTGGTGCCAGTCGTGGAGACGAACACGCCGAAGTGCTCACCAGCATAGTTGGCATCCTGACCGCAAGCCCACAGGCTGAACTGTGAACCGCTACCGAGGGTCACAGCAGGCGAGATGAACCAGTTGTCGGGATAGACAACGCCGTAGTTGTTGTCGTAGCTCTGGCTGAGGATGAGGTCGGCAGAACCGTTGTGGCCGTTGCCGGTGCTACCCAGCTTGATGCTACCAATCTGCCAGCCATAGCCAGCGGGGCTACCGCCGTCGATGACGGTCCAACCAGCAGGAATCTGGCTGTCGTCGAAGTTGATGCTGAAGGTGTCGCCTTGTCCAGGAGGAGTCGGGCCAGTGCCGCCGCCAGGATAATCCCAAGTGACGGTGTTGCCATTAACAGAAATACCGTTGACAGTGCCAGCGTAGTTATCGCACGGGATGTATTGCCATTCGGCTTGCACCCAGTCGCTCATACCGGTGCTGTAGACAGCAGCGACCTTGCAGATGTAGTGATCGCCAGGAACGAGGCTTTCAGTGGCCAACTGGCAGAACGGTTGATCAGCAGGTGTGTTGGCGTTGAAGATAGGTTCGCCGTCGAGGCTGGTGCACATCACCTTGAAGTGCTCGAGGTGACGGTCATCGCTCTTGGCACCAGAGGTCAGTTCGATGTCGTCGATATCCAGGATGAACTGGTCGTAGCAGCTGAAGTGACGGATGGCAATGTACTTCTGACCGGCGTAGGCACCCAGGTCAACAGTCTTCTGATACCAGTTGCCTTGGGCACGCATCTGACCGTCGCGGCCAATGCTCATCGTTTCACCAACGCCCTTGGCAGTCATCGTCCACGATTGAACCTCGGTCCAGTCGCTCGTGCCGTTGTCGGAGACAAACACACCGAAGTGCTCGGCAGGATAACCGGCATCCTGAGCGCAAGCCCAGAAGCTGAAGGTAGAACCAGCAGCAAGGTTCACTTGAGGCGAAACGAGATAGTTGTCAGGATTGATGGCTGCGCCAGAATAGTTACTGTACGAACCAGAGCAAATCAGGTCATTCGATGCGTTGTGGCCGCTACCGGCGAGGCTGGCACCCGAAACGAGGTACACGCCACCGATTTGTGAGCCAAGCACCCAGTCGTAGCCGTCGTTGTTGGCATCGATGGTGGTCCAACCAGCAGGCATCTGGCTGTCGTCGAAGTTCACGCTGAAGGTGTCGCCTTGGCCGCCTTGGCCGCCGCCGCCACCACCAGGAATACCTTGGGCATCCCACATGGCCCAGCCAGTGCTGGAAACATAGAGGTTGTTGATGTTGTAGATGATTTCAGTCATCACATAACGGAGGTCGGTGGGTTCCCAAATGCTCACGCTGTCGGTAATGGTCACATAACCGTCGAATTCAACCTTGACATTGTATTCGCCCTTACGGAACGAATCAAAGACATAGTAGCCAGTTTGGTCAAGGATGATCGGGGCGATAGGATACATTTCCTGTTCGGCCTCATTGTAGTTCGTGAAGGTCACTTGGACGCCTTCTGGGCTGTCGGCGCTGTTGAGCAGCACGTTGACAGTCACGTCGCCTTCGAGGAACATATCCTTGTCGAGGCAGTTCGACCAGATGGTCTCGCTCTCGCGAGGTTCGGCAAGCCAGTTGAGGTTGTTGCTGCCAGGACCAGGAGTCGGGCCAGGAGTGTAGGTGAAAGGCACAAAGAACGAGGTAATCTCGCCCATACCAGCCTGCACCAAAGTAGCAGCACCTGTAGTGGTATTAACAGTGTAAAGACCCATTTCAGTGGCGGAGTAGCACTGGAACCAGTAGAGCGTTTCCGTGTTGTGATCGAAGTTGGCACTCTGGACATAGTTCACACTTTGACCAGTCGAACCAATCAATGTGGTAGCACCCGTAGTCAGGTCAATCGAATGGAAGTCGCCAGTAGTAATCTGGATACCATAGGCATTGCCATTCAAGTCGATGGACAAGGTCATGATAGAAACACCCATGAAACCAACCTCGGTAGTTACACCAGTGGTAAGGTCAACCGTCACTAAGCGAGAATTGCCAGAGGTGCTGTTGTCGATAGCGTACATGGTGTTGTTGGCATAGTTATAAGCCATAGCCACCATGGAGACATAACCCGTGCTGTGCGAATCGACGGAAGTACCAGTAGCAGGATCAATCTTGTAGAATGTACCGTTGCTGTCGTAACCATAGAAGAAGCCATCAGCATAATCACCACCACGGTTCACCAATGCCGAACCAAGATTCGAGTAGTTGGAAAGGTTGGTGATGTCAAACTGGTTGTAACCAGCCGGAGCCCAGCTCAGAGCATAAGCGACATTGGCATAAGCCTCGTTGTCGCGGTTGATGGTAACTCCTCTCATCGTTTGCTGCATAGCGGCCATCTGTTCAGGAGTCATCTCCAAAGCAGTGTTGTAATGTGCATCAGCCGACAACGGAGCAACTTGGTTCACAGCGACAGGAGCAGCCCAATTGATGGGTGACTCAACCATCTCACCGCGGTTGCCTTCGTACACGCAACCGACACCCCACTTGTAGACACCAGCCGGGAGGTCAGCCCATTCAACGTCGATGTAGACGGTGTCGCCAGGCCAGTTGGTAGCCAACAGCACAGTGTTGTCCTCAGTGTAAGGACCATCGTTGTAGCAGTTGGTACGATAAATTCTGTAGTGGCTCAGGGTACGAGTGTTGTTGACAGAAGTCATCGGAACGACTTCGGCGTTCGGGTTGATGCTTTCAGCAAAGTTGTTCATTTCTTCACCCTTGGCATACTTGCGGAGGTTGGTGCTGAAATTGGCACCTTGCATCACGTTCATCGGAGCGTTAGCCATCTCGGCAGAGCCGAGGACCACGGTACGGCCACGGTTGGTGAAGTAGTTCTTCATCGTCCAAGTGGCACCGTCCATGTGGACCCAGCCAGAGCCATCGCCCGGATTCCACCAGTCGCCATATTGGCTGCTGTGCGAAGCGCAACCGGCAGGATAACCCATGCCACCGTAGGTGTTCACAGTCCAGATGACCCAGATAGGATCGTTACCAGTGACGTTGACAGCATTGTTCAGGTCATATTCGCACCAGGCACCCAAGCTGACGGGAACGTCAACGGTGATGGTCGAAGCCAGCGTACCAGCACCAGGAGTGCTACCGCCAACATAGACGTCGCAGGTGAAGTTGCCACCCACGGCACCGTACATATCATCGCTGAACACAGCAACCTTGGTCAGGTTGTAGCCAGCATACTGAGCCAAAACGCTGGTGGGATATTCATAACCCCATGAAGGATCGCCGACATTGCTTCTGTAAGCGTTGTCGAAGTCGCTTTCAAGATAGGTGTGCCAACCTGGACCAGCGGGTTCGGGTCTCTTGTAGAAGGTGATGTAGTCGACATAGAAGCAGTCGTCATTGCTGTTCACGCTACCATCCTTCGTGTATCTCCACTGGAAGGTGTGGTCGCCAGCAGTGATGTTGAACTTCTTCTCACCCCATGAACCAGCACCAGTGTACTGACCCATTTGAGTACCGTCGATCAAGAAATAACCATAGTCCCAGTTGCTTTCGCAGGAGATCTTGCCCCAGAAGCTCATTTCACCGTCGGCGGGGATGTTCACCGTCACGGTCATGTTGCTCACGACGTTGGCAACGCCAGCGCCGCCGCTCTTCATGCAGTAAGCACCTTCATACGGGTTGGTGGTGGTGATGCTCCAAGGATAGGTAGGATCGATCTGCCAATCGAACATGCTGAAGTCGCCAGTCTCGAAGGGCTCGATGATTTCCTCACCAGGCAGACCGCAGCCCCAGTACACTTTCACATACGGGCTGTTCGGATCCAGGCTGTCAGGATAATACTGAGCAATCACAGTGCAGACAGGATCGAAGTTCTCGTCGAGCATGTAGTCGATCGGGCTGGTCACGGTGTTGTAAACCATGGCAATCGGGTTGCCCTGGACAGGCTCGGTGATGGTTTGATAACCGTCCTTAGCAGCTTGGCCATTATAGCTACCAGCATAGATGTGGCCGCTATAGTAACCTTGACCGTTGGTCTGGAAGTTGTAGGTGTGAGCAACGTTGAATTCGTCGCGGCCAACCATAGTAACAGTGGCACCAGCGACACCCGTCGTACCATCTTGTTCATAAACATGGCCGTTCACGTCGCCATAGCCAGAGACCTTCACGTTCACGGTGTTCGAAGGAGCGGATTCGCCCTCATCGTACACGGCGGTCACGTAGTAGTTGTAGCCAGTCATGTTGTAGGCCAAAGGACCATCGGTGTAGGTGCTCAGGTTGATTTGGTTGGTGGTGGTGTTGCCAATGAGTTGACCGTCGCGGTACACTCTGTACATACGATAGGTACGGTCGACAACGGGGTTCCAGTTGAGGATGATTTGTTCATCGTCGAACACGGTCTCGTCAACAACAGTCAAGTTCTGCGGGACGTTGAGGTGCGTGGTGAAGCCCCAGATCGGGCTGCTCACGCCGTTCGGGCAGGCGCCGTTGTTGTTGAATTCCACTCTCCAGAAGTAGTTGGTGTTGTTCCACAGGTGGCGCACAGTGTAGCTGTTGGCCAAGGTCGGGCAGAAGCTGCCATCCTCGGGGAACATGATGGTTTGCGGGTGAGCGGGATCCGGATAGTAGGTCGTACCGAAGATCAGACGCCAGCCAGTGGCATAGGCGGGGATGTTCCAACGCAGGGTGACGCTGCCGGGTTCAATACCGTCTTCGTCATCGGCAGGAGTCGGGTTGAAGGCGAAGCCATCAACTTCCGGGCAAGGCATGTCGTCGGCGTTGATCGTCACTTGGAAGTGAGGCGAGGTCGAAGAAGCCACCAGGTAGTAGGTGCCAGCCTCAACAGGCATATCGTTGATGATAGGACCAAAGCTGACAGTACCAGGAGCAGGTTCCGGATTCTCAGAAGCAGCATTGATGGTAACGTCATCAATCCAGATTTCATACATGTCGAAGTCATAGTGACGGAAAGCAATCCACACTTCCTGACCAGCATAAGCGCTCAAGTCAACAGTGACAGGAGTCCAGGAACGGTTACGATTGGCATCATAACGAACCGAGGACTTTTGTCCCTTGGCACCCATGTCATTCGAAGTCCACACGGAGGTGAAGCTTGAAGCTGTCGGATAAGTAGCGGTTGAAACGCAAACCTCAAAGTAATCATACCACGTGGCACTACCATAAGTATAGTAGAAGTTCACGTTGCCACCATCAGCAATTAAATACTTTTGAGGTGAAACAAGATAGTTGTTAGTATGATAGGACTGACCAGTCATATCATCATAAGAAGCTGAAGCAGCAAAGCCATCGGAGCCATTGTTGCCCATACCGGAATAATCATACAAAACATGATCTAAGCTATAGAACCAGCTATTTCCATCGTAATCAGCATCGATGCTGGTCCAGCCTTGCAAGCCACCTTCAAAGTCGAAGGTGAAAGCATCGCGGCTGCGGCCGTCCGACTTCATGATGATGTTAGCACGGTTGGTGGTGGTGGTCATGCTGTAGCTATTAGCCTCCATGTTGTAGGGGCCTTCGGTGTCGGAATACTTGTAAGCAGCAGCGGTGAAGTTCTGGACACCCACTTGCCAGTTGACGCCAGAAGCCCAAGCACCATTGTTGCGCTGCACGCAGATCAGGATATTGCTCTGACCATCCCAAGCAAAACCGCCAGCATTGAAGACAAATTCATTCCAGCCCACAACGGGGGTCATGTTGCCTTCATACACCTTATTCATAGTATTGGTCAGCGGAGAGGCAGCATTGACAGCGGTCTCTGCAACATTGGCCATCCAGATGGTGATGTTGGATTGGAGGTTACCGTTCGTGGCGGTGCAGTACCAGCTGAGGCTGGACATGTCGGCACCAGTCACACCAGCTTCAGCAAGCTCGCTAGCAAGGAAGAGCTGCTGGCTGAGGGAGTAGTTGTAGAAGCAGTAGAACGGCAGGTAGCCAGAAGTGGAAGTACCTTCACCGATCTGAGCCTCATACGGAGCTGCAATAGTACCAATGCCAGGGCCTTGGTAATAGTTGGTGGCCATGGGGCCGCCTTCGCCGTAGAAGTCCTCAGTATAGAGGGCAACCTTACCGTTTTCACCGATGCTCACTCTGGCATCCAGGATAGCATCTTGGTCGAAGACCAACTTATACACGGCGTCCTCGCCTTCCGGAATTTCGGGGAAGGGCAGGGTGTAGTCGTTGTGAAGGACGGTGTTGTGGACATTGGCAGGAATTTCCACGAAGGGGAATCCTTGGGTAATAGGATGAGTGCAAGCCAATTCCCAAACATCAGGAGTCTGGGCATCGTAAGGCTCAGCCATGATGTCCCAAACGCGGGCAGTACGGCCACCGCCATCATAGATGGCTGCCATCTGCCAAGCAGTCGCCTCAGGAGAGTTGCCAGTGTTCAACTGGACATCGATCACCTCGTTATGGGCCATGTGAACAGGAAGTTCAGGAGCCACGAGAGTGAAGTAGTCAGTGGGAGTGAAGTCGATGATGCTCACGTTCGTGGCGGGACCATCGTTACGCAATTGGAACGTGAAGGGTTCCATCCAGTAGCCGTTCGGGCGGGAACCAACATTAATAGTATCAACTTCCACACCGTTTTGAATGGCGAAGATTTGATCACCGACAGGACCGCTGCCAGCGCCAACACCCTTAATGATGATGTTGGAACGGATTTGGCTAGTGTACATGGTATTGGCAACCGTCACATCATAAGCGCCAGAATCCTGATAACGGTAAGCCATGGCATTGAAACCGACAGTGCCAGCCTGCCAATAAACAGTGCTGTTCCAATCACCGTTGTTTCTCTGGCAGAAGATCAACACGTTGCTCGTGCCGTCCCAAGTGAAAGTACCGGCATTGCAGGGGAATTCATTCCAACCAGTGGCAGGAGTCATGCTACCCGTGTAAACCAGGGTCATACCCGTGGTCACGTGAGAGGTGGTCGTCAACTCGGTGTCGCTCACATTGGCCATCCAGATGCTGATACCTTGCTGGGCATAGCCAGTTTCATTGGTGGCATACCAGCTCAAGCTCGTCACTTGGCCAGGTTGCACGCCAGCTTCAGTCAACTCAGAAGCCAAGAAGAGGTTCTCGGAGATGCTGTAGTTGTAAAGCGTGTAGAAGGGGAAGTAACCGGTAGTGCTGGTTCCTTCACCGATCTGGGCTTCATAAGGAGCACCAGCGCCGCCGCCAGCCGTGATGTCAAGCTGGATGTTGCTGCGGTTCGAGCGAAGAACCTTTGAGCCGCTGTACGAATCCAGATTGTACGGATCCGGGTTGTACGAATCGCTGTAGTAGCAGATACCCGAATTTGTCACTGAAGTGCAATAGAAGTAACGGGTCTGATAAGAGCCAGTGTTTTCGTCCATGGCAATCATCAGGTTACTCGTGCCATCATAGGCAAACGGCGTGTCGAGGGTAAGGGTAATCCAATCGCCGGCCGAGCAGACCGGGATGGTCCATTGTCCCTGGAACACGATGTCGCCCGCAGTGACGGGTTCGTAATCCGTGGTGCTCGAGAAAGTCTCGCGCGACACGTTCTTCATGTACAGAACTACATCGTTGGTCTGTTCCGACGTGTAGGCCTGTCCGATGTGGAAGCTGATGGAATTGATGTTTCCAGCAGTTCCAATTTCACTGGCAAGGAAAACCTGCTCAGTGAAGGAGTAGTTGTAGAGCGAATTAAAAGGCACCATGTACGTCGTACTCGTACCAGTACCAATCTCCACAACCTCCGCCTTTGCCACGCCAACGAAGGCCAGCAAAAGCGTCATCATCAAAGAAAATACTTTCTTTTTCATAATGAATTGATTTGGTGAATAAATAAGTGAATTAAATTGGTTTTCTTGTGATAAAATGCGAAACGCACCGCTGCCAACGGCATGGTGACATCATTTTTCCTAAGCATAATGCGAACATTCGAATGCATAGTAAACGCGTTTGTTTTGTTGTCTAGACATCGGTATGACTACCAACTCGTCTTTTACCCTTAGTGAAATCTGCATTTTTTTTGAAAAAAGATGAATTTTCTTGAAAAAAAGAAAAATTTTCGGAAAAATGTTTGGCGGATTGAAAAAAGTTGTATTTTTGCAGCCGCAAACGAGGGGCATTAGCTCAGTTGGCTAGAGCGCTTGCATGGCATGCAAGAGGTCATCGGTTCGATTCCGTTATGCTCCACAAAACCAAAAAGAAAACCCGCTGATTTTCAGCGGGTTTTTGTTTTGTCTCCCTCACTTTCCCAGATGCATCCGAATCCTTGAAGCCAGAATGTCGACTACCACGGGACTTGAGCCTCGCGGCAAGATAATGTCGGCAGAGCGTTTGGTGGGTTCGATGAACTGCTGGTGCATGGGTTTGACAAAGGTCTGGTAATGGCGCAGCACGTCTTCCCAAGTGCGTCCGCGCTCGGCGATGTCGCGACGGATGATGCGCATGAGGCGTTCGTCGCTGTCGGTATCCACAAACACCTTGATATCCATGCGCTTGCGAAGTTCCTCCTGAGTCAGCACCATGATGCCTTCCACGATGATGACCTCGGTGGGATGCACGTAAATCACCTCCTGCGAACGGGCGCAAGTCACATACGTATAAATCGGCATCGGGATGGTTTCACCTTTTCTAAGACGGTCAAGATGGTTGATGAGCAAGTCCCACTCGATGGCATCAGGATGGTCGAAGTTGATTTGCTTCTTCTCCTCAGGCGTCTTGTTGCCGTTGTCAAAATAGTAAGCATCCTGCGAAATAACTGATACTGAGTTTTCTGGCAATTGTCTGACCAGCTCTTTTACGACGGTGGTCTTTCCCGAACCCGATCCGCCTGCGATTCCTATGATTAACATGATTGTAAGGTTTAGAACGCACAAAGATAAGGGTTTTGTTGGATTGTGCGATGTTTTGCTTATTTTTGCACAAAATTTATAATCCAACCACAAATGAACATCATCAAAAAGACTTTGGGCGCGCTGATGGCTGCAGGTGTTGTGGCCTTCTGCAGTTGCGGCCCAAAATTACCCGAGCTCCCCATTGAAGACATACGGCCCTATTTCGCCGATGCTGCCAAAACCAAAGCCATCGACACGGCCTTTTACCAAGTCAAGGATGCCAAAGGCAACTTAATCGGCACAGTCTTGTTCTCATCGCCTTACTCCGACGAAGTGGAAGGTTTCAATGGAACTACACCTTTATTAATAATAATAGATGCCGAAGGCCGAATCAAGGAGGTGGTGCTGCTGGAGAATCAAGAAACGCCACGATTCGTCCAACGTGTTGTGGACGGCGGACTTTTCGAGTCGTGGAACGGCCTCACGCCCGAGGAAGCCATCAACAAAGAGGTGGATGCCATCAGCGGAGCCACTTATACTTCCAATGGGGTGAAAAACAGCCTTATAGCTCGGTTGAAGGCTTACCAAAAACAACGGAAATAGGCATAATCAGCATTGCCTTTTTCAGATTCCCAAGGGAATGACATAAAAGGCAATGCTGACCGTATCAATCCTCGGAGTCGTCGTCTGTTGAAACGGTGCAACCGTCTTTACCTTCCAGAACGATGACGATTTCCCCTTTGATGTCTTTCTTGGAAAAATGCTCGACAAGCTCAGCCAAGGTGCCGCGAGCGTTTTCTTCGTGTATTTTCGTCAATTCGCGGGAAACGCAAGCCCTGCGCTCCGCGCCACACACCTCAGCAAGTTGCTGCAAGGTTTTCAGCAAGCGGAAGGGCGACTCGTAAAGTATGGTCGTATAAGGATATTCCGCCATGGCTTGCAACTTGGTCTGACGGCCTTTCTTGTGCGGAAGGAACCCTTCAAAGATGAACTTTTCCGCTGGCAAGCCCGAGTTAACCAAAGCCGGAACAAAGGCCGTCGGGCCAGGCAAACACTCTATTTCGATGCCGCGTTTCACACACTCGCGCACCAAGAGGAACCCCGGGTCGGAAATGGCAGGCGTGCCCGCATCGGTCACCAAGGCGAGGGTCTCCCCCGCCTCGATGCGATCGGCAATGCGTTCCACCACCTGATGCTCGTTGCGGATATGGAAAGCCGTCATGGGCTTGCTGATTTCAAGATGGCGCAACAGATTGCCCGAAGTGCGGGTGTCTTCGGCAAGAATCCCGTCGACCTCCTTCAACACCCGTATGGCCCTCAAAGTGATGTCCTCAAGGTTGCCAATCGGGGTGGGCACAAGATAAAGTTTCGACATGATTAGTTATTCAAACTTTCTGGAAACCAAATCTTTAAGCTTTATGTAAGCCTCGTTGCTGCTATTCCACTGTAGCTCAATCTTCAACTCGTTGAGGTAAATCATGGCACCGTTCAAGGTCTTCAGGTCATTGAGGTTTTCAATGGATTTGTTATACTTTTCCATGCTTCCTCCAAACAGCTCATTGACAAACAAAAACTTGTCGTTGATTCCGATGACCGATTTCAAATCGCGGCCAGGAGCCTGCTGCAGCTTGGCGGCCAATGAATGGTCTTCGCTCATCATCTTCTCGCCCAAGGTCTCGCCCGTCGACAGCTCAAATTCGGCATCGTCCTCGTTGAAGACATCCGACGACTCCCGCTCAATCTCTTCCTTCTCTGCCATCCGTTCCTCGTCCAAACGCGGCATTATCAATGGGTTGTCCTTCACCAAATCGTCGCCATGCACACGGTCGCGCTCGGGAATGTCCTCCTCCGGAATCTCTTCCATGACGTGTACCACTTTGCCTTCGTTCGCCTCCATTTTCTGCTGTGTTTCCGGAAGTATTTCCTGTGGTGTTTCCACCTCGGGAGCCTCCTCAAACCGGAAAAAGAGCCCAAAATCATCACCCAAAGGCTTTTCCTCGGCCGATGTTTCAGTTTCGTCGGCTTCCATCTCCTGCGGCTGCTCCTCTCCTATTGAGAACTGTATCTCATCAGGTTCAGGTTCGGCAGGTTGCTCCACCTCAACGGGTATTTCAACCACTTGATTTTCAATCGGTTCTTCCACTTCCTCAGTCGCTGTTTCTTCTTCAGGAAATTCTTCTCTAACTTCTTCATGAACTTCTTCATGAACTTCTTCATGGACTTCTTCAGGAACCTCTTCCTCAGCGACTTCTGTGTCCGATGTCTCCGTCGTTTCTTCCTGCGTCATTGTCCCGAACAGGCCGGAGAAGTCATCGGCAGTGAACGGGAGGTCTTCTTCAAGGCTGTCGTCGCCCACGTTGATGGCACAAAGTTGGTCATAAAGGGTGTGCGTGCGGTTCATCAACACATCCAAATCAAGCAACTCGAGGGGTTTTTCGTTTCTTAAAAGGTAGTTGACTTGCTGGTATAACAAGCTGATTTCCTGCTTAATGGAAAGCAAGGTTTCTTTTTGGCTCTCAAATTTTTCGTTCATATCAGAATTATCTCTATTTTTGGGTGCTAAATTACAAATAATCTAACTACCATCGTTATGTTTCTTGAAAAAGATTCTCACAACAAGTCGCAAGGCTGGATTGAAGTGATTTGCGGCTCCATGTTTTCAGGCAAGACGGAAGAGTTGATCCGCCGTTTGAAACGTGCCAGAATCGCCAAACTGAAGGTGGAAATTTTCAAGCCGGGCGTCGACACACGCTACAGCGAGGAAGATGTGGTGTCGCACAACGCCACGGCCCTGCATTCCATACCCGTGCAGAGCGCAAACGAGATTCTTTTTTATGCAAACGACGTGGACGTTATCGGCATTGACGAGGCACAATTTCTTGACGATGAGCTGCCTAACGTATGCGAACAATTGGCCAACCAAGGCGTGCGTGTCATTATCGCAGGCTTGGACATGGACTTTATGGGCAAGCCTTTCGGCCCCATGCCGAAACTGATGGCCATTGCCGAGGACGTCACCAAGGTGCACGCCATCTGCGTGCGTTGTGGCAGTCCGGCGCAGTTCTCGCACCGTACCATCGCCGGCGACAAATTGGTTGTTTTGGGAGAAACCGAGAGTTATGAACCGCTGTGCAGGTCTTGTTATCTGAAGGCTCGCGAGGAACGCGAATCACTTTCCGCGTCCTTGGATAACGATTAACACGGTGTAAATCAAAATCTTGATATCCAAGGCAAGGTTCACATTCTCGATGTAGAGCACATCATATTTCAGGCGCTCAATCATCTCGTCGACGTTTTCAGCATAACCATATTTCACTTCGCCCCAGCTGGTGATACCAGGTTTCACCTTCAGCAGCAGGCGGTAATACGGTGCCCTTTCCATAATCTTGTCGATATAATACTGACGTTCAGGACGATAGCCCACCAACGACATCTTACCTTTCAGTACGGTCCAGAACTGGGGAATCTCGTCCAAGCGCACCTTACGCATGAACTTACCGAACTTGGTGATGCGCGGGTCGTCGTCGCTCGAAAGCTGTGGCGTCCCACTCGACTCAGCATCGACCTTCATGCTGCGGAACTTGGCCATATTGAAAGGTTTGCCATCTTTACCGATGCGTTCCTGCACATAGAAGACCGGCCCTTTTGAGGTGGTCTTCACGATGATGGCGCAAATCAAAAACACCGGCGACAACACAATGAGTGCCAGCGAAGAAGCCACAATGTCGAAAGCGCGTTTCACCACCCTTTGCCACACGGGCATCAGCTCGGGCGTAACCTGCACCAAAGGTGCCTGCCAGATGGCCGACTGCTTTACGGTGCCAAAAACCAAGTCCTGCATGGCGGGGATGATTTTCACGTTGGCGTTGGTCGTGTCGACCACCGTGAGCAACACCTTCATCGTCTCAACCTCCGAACGCTCGATGGCGATGATGACCTCTTCCACATTGTTTTCTTTTACGATGCGCTCGATATCATGGTAAGAGCCAAGATGCGGCAGGTATTCGCCCAACTTATACTCTTTCTTGTCGTAAACATTGAGAAAACCGATGCATCGTCTTCCCGAAGGCTTCACCTCCTCCTCGATTTCCTTATAAATGGCGCAGGCGTTGTCGTTGCTGCCTACAATAAGCGTATTGAACCCGATTTTCTTGTTTCGGATTCTCGAAATCACCGAGGTCGTGATGATAAGGCGCGGGATGTAAGTGATGAAGAACTGAAGGGTGAACAGTGCAATAAACGACTGATAATAGGACTTGTATGAAACCACTTCATCGTCAAGGATGACCACAAAGAACAGGATGATGACACCCAACAAGGTGATGAAAAACGTCTGTCCCAGCTCTTTCAGCCTCGATTTTTGGTAGACCTTTTCGTAGGCACCCGTCACGGCATGAAGAATGAGCCAGCAAATGGGAATGATGGCCACCCCTAACCAAAAACTCGGCGTCGCAAAGGAATTCGTGATGCGGTCCCAATAATTGATGTATAGGTCTTCGTGCGCCTTGCGGAAAAAATAAAACAAGACCCACGCCAGAATGGAAGCCAACCAATCGACGACAAAATAGAGCGTTGCCAGCCTTTTCTTGTTCATAAGTTACGATAGAGCAATTTCAGGTTATCGAAATAATAATAACGCGGTTCGTTGATGGGATGATAGGGTGGGTCATATACTGTGGTCAAATCGGAGGTGATATAGACCTTGAAATAGTCGGAAGTCACGTTGTTGTTCATCGTCGGCCCGATGTTGATATAAATCTTGTTCCAACGCTGTGGCCGGTCGTGCTGCTTGTCGGTCGGGGTCACCTTCACCAAAGGCAACGTGGTCAGTTGGTAGTTCTTAACATACTGAACGCCAACGAAGAAGGTGTCGTTGCAGTTGTAGTCCATCTCCAGCAGGCAATACACGCCGTTGGTGCCTCTGTAGAAATCGAACTTGTCGGAAGTGACTACGGTGAAGTCCATCGTGTCGGGCGGCAGCTCCACTTTTCCCGAATAGAACGAGTTGGCCGAATGCCAAATCCCATCGCCGGTGAAGCGCACTATGCTCGTGTCGCTGCTCTCGTCGGGCATCAAGGAATTGGTGTTCTCGAAATCCTCCATCCAAGCTATGTTGACGCCTTCACCGATGGGATAATAGTTCAGCGAGGGGGTCAGGTTGACGATGCTGTCTTCCACGAGATTCAAGTTTTGGTAGATGCGTGGCATGTAGAACGGATACCTGTCGCGCGAAGCTGAAATGCCATTCACCTTGATGCCGCCATAGATAGAAACCTTGTGCGGACCCTTCTTCAAAACGGGGAACGTGCTCGGGAGCTCGAAGCAGCCGATGGGGTTGTCGTCGACAAACACCCAAGCATCGGTGATTTTGTGTGAGGGGGCACCATACACGAAATAATCCGTGAGCGAGTCGACATCAACGGATTCAATATGAATGTAGGAAGGCACCGTTTGCGAGCCTTCAAACTTGTTGCACGAAGTGGCTGTCACTGCGAGGAAAAGAACACCCAACATGACAGAAAAGATAGATTTCCTTGTCATAGAACTACATTTGATTAGGTAACGATGGGGTTTCATGAATATTGTTTCAGGCGGCGTTTATTTCTGCACCTTGGCGATAGCTTCATCCACTGCGGCTAAGATGCGGTAGGCTAACTTCAGGACATTGATGCCGTCGTCGATGGTGACGGCGGGCGTAGTGTTGTGAATGATAGCGTCATAGAAGCTCTCCAACTCTGTTTGGATGGCGTTGATGGGATGGATTTCGGGCCGTTCATAGGTGATTTGCTTTTCGGAGCCGTCGCCCAAAGTGATGGTGGCAGAAAGAGGATTGGAGTCGTCCACTTCGTCGTGGATGCGGAAAATCTCCGCCACCTTGTCCAAGAAATCGATCGTGATGTAAGCATCCTTTTGGAAGATGCGGGTCTTGCGCATGTTCTTCAACGACAGTCGCGACGAGGTGAGGTTGGCCACCGTGCCGTTCTCAAACTCAATGCGCACGTTGGTGATGTCGGGGGTCGGGCTGACGATGCTCACTCCACTCGCGCTGATATGCGAAACCGGCGACTTGACGATGGTGAGCAGGATGTCGAGGTCGTGTACCATCAAGTCGAGGACGACGGGCACATCGGTGCCGCGTGGATTGAACAAGGCCAAGCGATGCGCCTCGATGAAAAGCGGCCCATTAATGAAAGGCTCGGCAGCAACGAAAGCCGGATTGAAACGCTCCACATGACCCACCTGCACCTTGACACCCGCCTCATCGGCCAACTTCTTCAAAGCGTTGGCTTCGTCAGGCGTGGCCACGATGGGCTTCTCTATGAAGACGTGCTTGCGCTTCTGCAAGGCCTTGGAGGCACATTCGAAATGGCGGATGGTGGGCGTGACGATGTCGACTACGTCCACGGCATCAATCAGCGCATCGATGGAATCGAAGCACTTCACGTTCATTTCGGCTTCCACTTGACGTGCCGTTTCAAGGGCAGGGTCAAAAAAGCCTACCAACTCATATTTCTCTATTTGTTTGATGCAGTTCAAGTGAATCTTGCCCAGATGTCCTGCACCTAAAATACCGATTTTCAGCATTTGGAAAAAATTTCGGCAAAAATAGTTTTTTTATCATTTCGTGGCGTCGGAAATTAGCGTAATTTCGCGCCATGAATAGCATTTTAGAAGACAATTACCGCCACAAAGGCCTCCGCAAGCAACTCGTCGACCAGCTACGCGCCAAAGGTATCACTGACGAAGCCGTACTTTCGGCCATCAACGAGGTGCCGCGCCATATTTTCCTTGATTCCTCCTTTGTCGAACTCGCCTATCAAGACAAGGCCTTCCCTATCGGCTCGGGGCAGACCATCTCGCAGCCGCACACCGTGGCTTTCCAGACCCAGCTGCTGCAAGTGGAAAAAGGCATGAAAGTGCTTGAAATCGGAACGGGTTCAGGCTATCAGGCCTGCGTCTTGGCCGCGATGGGTGCCAAGGTGTTCAGCATTGAGCGGCAACGCAACCTCTATTTCAAGACCAAGGAAATCCTTGAGCAGCTGACGTTTAGAGTGAAGACTTTTTTAGGCGACGGCTACGAGGGCTTGCCCAACTACCAGCCCTTCGACCGCATCATCATCACCGCTGGTGCGCCGAGCATTCCCGAAACACTCATCCAACAGATGAAGCCTGGCGGCATCATGGTCATCCCCATGGACAACGCCGAAGGTGACAGACAGACTATGCTGAGAGTCACCAAATTAGAGGATGACTCACTTAAAAAAGAGGAATTCGGCGACTTCAAGTTTGTGCCAATGTTGAAAGAGATTGGGAATGACTGAAATACATTCGCAATAGTAATAGTTAGTTCTCGCGGACAGCTCGTACAGATTGACCCATAATTCGGTAGTGATGGGACACATAGTCATCATACTGACTCTGACCGTAGTAGTAGTTCCCTGCCACGTACGATTTGTCCCTATCGAGCGAACTCGAACTGTAGGAACCGAAGTGACCAGCACTATTGAGACGATCTTCGAAGCGGATGCCCGCTGCGGGCAAAAAGAGACACCCCCCGTTAGCGGCGGTGAAGAGTCTGCCATACACGCCGTTTTGGGTTTTCCAAGTACTGGTGGTGTAGTATTGCAATTCTTCCCATTGGAATTTGGTAGGAGTGCGCCAGCCGCCACCCCAGTTGGCCGTGGCAGCATCGTCTTCGGGCAAAAGAGTGGTCAAGTTATCGGTAAAACCGTTGTAGCCATAGCTGGAATCGAAGCAGTATTTGGTCAACTGAGTGTAGTCACCGTTGCAGTATTTGTATGTGCTCCAGGCATAATAGTCTTTCGGAGTCGTCTCGCCCCAAGCGAAATAGTCACCGTACTCTTCAGGCGTTGTCGCGCCCACATTGCAGGTTGCCCACAACGTACCACTTGGCAGGCCGAGGTCAACGTAGTTGTGTCCATTAAATGTGCCATCACCTTTGGCAATGTCTTTTTTGCATCCAACGGCACAAATCATCGCCATTGTTAGCATTATGGCCGCCATTACTTTCATTGTTTTCTTCATATTGATAAGTTTTAGATTTTAGTTTTCTGTTCATTTCTTGAAGATGCCGCCCAAAATCGAGCGGACGATGGATTTGCCGAGACTGCGCCCGATGGTCGTGGCCGTCGTGTTGATGGTCTTCTCCAAAGCCTTGCCAGCCGTTGATTTCTTCTTGCGCGTGGTCGTGCTTCGCGAGCTTGTGCTTCTTGCGCGTTCCTTTTCTCTGGCTTCCTTGGCCTTGCGCTTCTCTTCCTCTTCGGCTTCGCGTTGCAGGCGTTTTTCTTCCTGTTTCTGCTGCTCCAAGAGGAGTTCGTAGGCACTTTCGCGGTCGAAACTCTTGTCGTAGATGCCGTAGAGGCGCGAATTGCGGATGAGTTTGTTGCGCTCATCGTCAGTGATGGCCCCAATTTGGCTCAATGGGAACAGGATTTTGGCGCGTTCCACGATGCAAGGCGCACCTTTCTCGTCCAAAAAGGAAACCAATGCCTCGCCCGTGCCGAGTTCAAGGATGGCGGATTCGGTGTTGAAGTTGGGATTGGAGCGGAAAGTCTGCGCGGCAGCCTTCACGGCTTTTTGTTCCTTGGGGGTATAGGCACGAAGTCCGTGCAAAACGCGATTGCCAAGCTGGCCAGCAATGGCATCCGGGATGTCGTCGGGGCTTTGGGTGACGAAATACACGCCCACGCCCTTCGAGCGCACCAAACGGATGACCTGCTCGATCTTGTCAACCAAAGCCTTCGAGGTGTCCTTGAAGAGCATGTGAGCCTCATCGAAGAAGAAGATGAGCTTAGGCAGCGGCAGGTCGCCGACCTCGGGCAACTGGGTGTAGAGTTCGCTCAAAAGCCACAGCAAGAAAGTGGAATAGAGCTTCGGGTTGAGCATCAACTTGTCGGCAGCCAGCACATTCATCACGCCGCGCCCGCCCTCGGTTTGGAGGAAATCGAACACATTGAACGAAGGCTCGCCGAAGAAAAGGTCGCCACCCTCGGCTTCCAAAGCCAACAAAGCACGCTGGATGGCCCCGACGCTTACTGAAGAAACGGTGCCGTATGTTGTGGTGAACTCCTTGGCATTCTTGGCCACATAGTCGAGCATGAGACGCAAGTCCTTCATGTCGATGAGGAGCAAGCCTCGGTCGTCGGCAATCTTGAAAACGATGTTCAGGATGCCTGTTTGGGTCTCGTTGAGGCTGAGGAGTCGGGCCAACAGTTGAGGTCCCATATCGGAAATGGTGGCTCTCAACGGATGGCCTTGCTCGCCATACACGTCGAAGAAACGCGTCGGGCAACCGTGGAAATTTGGATTCTCAATGCCGAACTCGGGGCAGCGCTTCTCGATGAAACTGCTCATCTTTCCGGCTTGGCTGATGCCCGAAAGGTCGCCTTTCATGTCGGCCATGAAGCAGGGCACGCCCGCTTGACTAAAGGTTTCGGCCAAGACTTGCAGGGTGACGGTCTTACCCGTGCCTGTGGCGCCGGCAATCATGCCGTGGCGATTGGCCATTTTGCCCGCCATATAAATAGGTCCGTTGTCGCAATGCGCGATGTAGAGTTTATGGTCTTCTGTATACATAATGCTTATATTTTATTGATTCTGAATCTGATATATTTGATAGTCAAGCCTTGGTCGAGCCACATCTGTTCGTAGAAGGTGCGAATGGTCTTCACTTCGAGGTTGTCGTCATTCGCGTAAAGATCATCGGTGGCATAGAGCAGTGGAAGACCTTGTTTTTCAACTACATCATGCAATGTAAACTCATACATAATGGGGCTATCGGTTTTCAGGTTGAGGATGCCGTCGGGACGGACGATTTTTCTGTAACGCTCCAAAAACTCAGGCGAAGTGAGGCGGTGACGCGCATTGCGCACGCCCTCGCCCGGATGCGGGTCGGGGAAGGTGACCCAAATCTCCGCAACTTCGTCCTTGGCAAAGAAATGCTCAATCTGGTCGATGCGGGCACGGAGAAACGCCACATTCTTCATGCCTTCCTCATTGCTCTGCTTCAAGCCTCGCCAAATCCTTGCGCCTTTGATGTCGACACCTATATAATTTATATCACGATGGGCGCGGGCCAAACCGACGGTGTATTCGCCTTTGCCGCAACCCAACTCCAGCACGATGGGATTGTCGTTGTGGAAGAAGTCGGCGTGCCATTTTCCTTGCAATGGGAAGCCTTCGGCCATGATACGTTCATAGCTGTATTCGAACAAGTTAGGAAAGGTCTTGTTCTCCGCAAATCGCTCTAGTTTGTTCTTTTTTGACATGGTCGGTTATTGTTATGGCTTTAGTATCCAAGCTTTGTAGTTGGTATTAGCTCTAATCTCGCGAAGCGCAGCCGTGGCTTCCTCGTCGGTGACATAACGTCCGAACGACACATACCACATGTCGCCCCGCAACTCACGGAAGGCCGCACTGTAGCCTTTCTTTCGCAACGAATTGGTCAAACGGGCAGCATCCTCTTCATGTCCGAAACATCCTGCCACAATGCGGATATTGGCCTCTTTCACAGGTGCTTTCCACTCCCATTTCTTTTCGTAGAACGGCAACGTGTATGTTCCAGGCTTACTCATAGGTCCACGCTGGTCAGTTTCCCAAGGGAATCGGATGGTGCCGAACTCATGCAAACCATAGAGGACACCTGCGGCAATCAAAAGGCCAACCAAGGCCCACAGCCAGCCGTTACGATGCGGCTTCTCCTCTTCCTCGTGCACGGCCTTTTCGTCCACCGTAACGAGCGTGTTCTTCTCCTTCTGCTGCTGTTCAATCTCCGCCTTGATTTCTTCCTTCGATTTCGGGCAAACCACCGGCTTGGGGTAAAAGTCGCACAATCCGAAAGCATCGGCGTTGTAATTCACCGACTTATCCTGCTCAAACACGAGGTTGTTATCATAATCAAAACGCAACGTGCCGATACGATCAAACGTCAACTTCTTCCCTTGCTTCAGCTTATTGAAACAATCGGAAACAAACAGCACCAACTGCGTCTTTGCCTCGTTAATCGAAACCCCGTCCTTGTCCGATATATAACTAACAATCAAATCGTTATCTTCTCGCAAATTGGCATCAAAGATGATGTCGCAATGGGGCATGGAAAAATGGTTCGCCACAGGATTCACCTTTGCCGAGAGGGGGTGTTTCACAAAGGCCCCCAATCCCGGCACCACCACAGTGTCGCGGACAAACAAAAGGTCTGATATGGCTTCAACAATCGAAATCATCTTCTTGTAATCGTTTGGTTTTCAGCAAATCGCTCTGCCTTGTCAATATCGCTTGGTTCGTCAATCGAGACGTTCTCCTCTTGTGTGATGCCCATACGGATGCGCAAACCATTTTCCAACCAGCGCAACTGCTCCAACGATTCGGCCATTTCCAAAGTAGAAGGCTGCATTTCAGCAATTTGGCGCAAGGCTTCCGCCTTGTAAGCATAAATGCCGATATGTTTGTAGAAAACGCCTTTGCCCAACCAGTCCTCTCGGTCCACGTTCCGCATGAAAGGAACAGGATTGCGACTGAAATACAACGCATTACCTTCCTTATCCATCACCACTTTCACCGTATTGGGACTGAACAGCTCGTCCTCGTCCTCAATGCGCTTGGCCAAAGAAGCTAGCACCGTATCATCCCGACTGATCAAATCGCGCATCATCCCAATTTGACGCGGATCAATGAAAGGCTCGTCGCCTTGTATGTTGATAACGGCATCATACTGGTTTTCAAGCAAATCCAATACCTCTCGGCAACGGTCGGTGCCGCTACGGTGGTTGGGACTCGTCATGACATACTGTCCGCCAAAGTCCATCACCGCGTCAGCAATACGAGCATCGTCGGTGGCCACCACCACGGCATCCAATTTCGCCTTCAGCGCCTGCTCATATACGCGCTGAATCATCGGCTTCCCTTTAATCAAAGCCAAAGGCTTTCCAGGAAATCGCGTAGAAGCGTAACGGGCAGGTATGATTCCTACAACTTTCATTTTCAGAACAATCCGTTCAGTGAGGCTTCGATGCGGTCGACGACGGTGCTGAGGTCTTCCGGATTCTCGAGCTCGAGGTTGTCAGTGTCGATGATGAGCAATTTGCCGTCTTTGTAGCCCTCAATCCACTTTTCATAACGCTCGTTGAGGTTGGTCAAGTAGCTGATGCTGATGGACTGCTCAAACTCGCGGTTGCGCTTGGCGATATGCCGAATCAGCGTTGGCACCGAAGCGCGTAGGTATATCAGCAAATCAGGCGGCTGCAAGAACTTGGTCATCAGCTCAAACAGCGACTTATAGTTCTCAAAATCACGGTTTTCCATCAAACCCATCGAATAGAGGTTGGCGGCAAAGATATAAGCATCCTCGTAGACGGTACGATCTTGAATCACGTCCTCGCCGCTGTTGCGGATGTCCATCACCTGACGGAAGCGGCTGTTGAGGAAGAAAATCTGGATGTTGAACGACCAACGTTGCATGTCCTCATAGAAACTGTCTAAGTAAGGATTGTGCTCAACTTCCTCATAATGAGGCTTCCAATTGAAATGTTTGGCAAGGAGCCCCGTGAGGGTCGTTTTCCCCGAACCAATATTGCCTGCTACTGCGATGTGCATAATTCTCTTGTTTTAGGATGGTAAGACGTTGCTAAATTAAGGAAAAGTCGGCAAAACCAGGCCAATTTTTTGCATAAAAATAATAACCCATTGATTCTCAAATCATTTCGGTGCCTTTATCAGCAGATAGATGCCCAACATGCAGAAAATGAAGTTGGGAATCCAGGCGGCAAGGAAAGGCGACAAGCTGCCCGATATGGCGAACGACTTGGAAACTTGCATAAAAAGAATGTAGGCGAAAGCGATGGTGATGCCAATGCCCAAATGCATACCGATTCCTCCCCTTATCTTTCGGCTCGAAAGGGCAGCTCCGATGAGCGTCAGAATGAGCACGGCTGCGGGTGCCGACATTCGGGTGTGCATCTCCACCTCGTAGGCCTTCACACCCTCCGAGCCTTTTTCTTTCATGCTTAGGATGTGGTCGCGCAACTCGAAATAATTCATCTCCTCGAAATCCTCCTTCATCTTGTAAAGGTCAGTGGGATACAAGTTAAGCAAAGTGTCGAGGTTGCGGCCTTTCGTCAAGGTTTCTTCCCGCCCGTTGATGTTACGGATGGCGTAAGGGTCGATGTTCCAGCTGTTGATTGCCACGGTATCGTGATAGAGCATATCCGACATCACCTTGAATTTCAGCTCGTTATCTTCATATTTTTCCCACGAAAACTTGTAGCCGTGTTGCCTGACGATGTTATAGCTCTCCACATACACGAACTCGTCCTTGCCAATCTGCACATGCACATTACGTCCTGCGCTTTGGCTTAGCTTTTCCATGTACTCGTCCTTGAACTGCCGGCGGATTTCGTTGGTTTTGGGAATCAAGAAGTTGCCGAAATACAACGACATAATGCCGATACTTATCGCGGCCAGCATGTAAGGATAAAGGAAGCGCCAAAAACTGATGCCGCTACTAAGGATGGCCACAATCTCGGTGCGCGCCGCCATCTTCGAGGTGAAAAACACCACGGCGATGAAGGCGAACAAGTGGATGAACAAGTTGATATAATAAGGTATCGACATGATGTAGTAGTCGACTACCACCTTTTGCCACGGCGCATTATGTTTCAAAAAGCTATCGATGTTTTCCGAAACGTCGAAGATGATGACGACAAGGATGAGCATCGAGATGGCAAAGAAGAAGGTGCCAAGATACTTCTTGAAGATATATGCGTCTATTTTCTTCATTTACAATCGTTTGGTAACTTTAGGCAGCATCATGTCGCGCCACTCGGCATAGTCGCCGGCGATGATGTGCTTGCGTGCCTCGCGCACCAACCACAGGTAGAAACCGATGTTGTGGAGGCTGGCGATCATCGGGCCGAGAATTTCGCCCGCGACGAACAGATGACGCAGATAAGCCCTCGAATATTGCGCATCCACGAAAGTTTCGCCATTGGGGTCGACGGGAGAAAAGTCTTGCTTCCACTTCTCGTTTTTCAGGTTGATGATGCCTTCGGAAGTGAAAATCATGCCGTTACGTCCGTTGCGCGTAGGCATGACGCAGTCGAACATGTCGACACCACGCGAAATGCTTTCGAGGATGTTGGCGGGTGTGCCCACGCCCATCAGGTAACGCGGACGGTCTTTGGGCAGTATCGTGTTGACCAACTCAATCATCTCATACATCACCTCTGTAGGCTCGCCCACGGCAAGGCCACCAATGGCGTTGCCTGCAGCATTCTTCGAAGCAATGTATTCCGCCGATTTCTCGCGAAGGTCGCGGTAGACGCAGCCTTGAACGATGGGAAACAAGGCCTGTTCGTAGCCGTATTTGGGTTCCGTCGACTGGAAACGCTCCAAGCAGCGGTCGAGCCAGCGGTGGGTGAGTTCCATCGAAGGCTTGGCGTATTTGTAGTCGGCCGTGCCAGGCGTACATTCGTCAAAGGCCATCATGATGTCGGCCCCGATACTGCGCTGGATATCAATCACACGCTCAGGGGTGAACAAATGGCGCGAACCGTCGATATGCGACTGGAAAGTGACACCTTCTTCCTTCATCTTGCGAATGCCCGTGAGCGAAAACACCTGGAAACCACCGCTGTCGGTCAGGATGGGACGGTCCCAGCCGTTGAACTTGTGCAAGCCTCCGGCGGCTTCAAGCACTTCCAAACCAGGACGCAGATAGAGATGGTAGGTGTTGCCCAGAATGATTTGCGCCTTCACTTCGTCGCGCACGTCGCGGAGGTGGCAGGCCTTGACGGAGCCCACCGTGCCGACCGGCATGAAGATGGGCGTTTCAATCGGGCCATGGTCGGTGAGGAGCATGCCAGCGCGGGCATTGCTTTTCGGGTCGTTGGCTGTAATCGTGTAATTCATCCTCGAAATTTTGTGCAAAAATAGTCAATTGTTGATTGTTGAGTTGTTGAATTGTTGAAATTTTAATTCGACGTAGTCAATTGTTGATGAAAAAATTCTGAAATCTTGAAATCTTGAAATTTTTGAAATCTTGAAATCAACTTATTTATTATCTTTGCAAAACTAAATTCCTTTATCACCGTGAACATCAATTTTGATTATAACAACCTAAGTTTCATTCTCTTAGTCGTCTTTGGCGTTTGCCTTGTCATTCAGTTGTACTTCCATTGGGCCCAGTTTTCGAAAGTCGCCTTCTACAAGCGGAACGCACGCCCGAAACTCGACGAGGAACTGGAGCCTGCGTCCATCGTGCTTTGTGCCCGCGATGCCTACGAATACCTTACCGAATTGATTCCCGTTTTGCTCAACCAGGATTACCCTGATTTTGAGATTGTTGTCGTGAACGACTGCTCCGACGACGAAACCGAGGAATACCTGAAGGACCTGGAACGCAGGGAGCCCCGCGTGAAGCCTGTACAACTCAAGCAGCACCTTAACTTCTTCAACGGCAAGAAGTTCCCGCTCTCGATGGGCATCAAATCGGCGCAAAACGACCTCATCGTGCTCACCGACTTCAACTGTATGCCCGTCAACGACCAATGGCTGCGCAGCGTGGTGAACCGCTACAACCATCAAACCGAAATCGTCATCGGCTATAGTCCCTATGTGCAAAAGAAAGGCAGCCTCAACCACCTCATGCGCTTCGATGCCCTCCAAAACGGCCTGCTCTACCTCTCAGCCGCCTTGAACCACCACGCCTACATGGGCATCGGCAAGAATCTTTCGTATCGCAAGGAGCTGTTTTTCAGAAACAAAGGCTTTATCTCGCATTACACCACGGCCGTGGGCGAAGACGATTTGTTCATCAACAAGGTAAGCACCAAAAAGAACACAGAGGTGCTGATTGATGCCGAAAACGCCATCCTCACCACTCCCACCAGCAGCTTCAAGCTGTGGATGCGGCAAAAGAGCAGCCGCTACTCCACCGTTTCGAAATACGACGGACGTTCGCGGCTGATGCTGAGTTTGTTTTACGGCTCGCAGCTACTGTTTTATGCGTCCTTCATCGCTCTTATCGCCCTTTGCGCCAAGCCTGCCTTTGTCATCACCGGCGGCGCGGCGTTCTACATCCCGATTTTGGTGTTTTTCTTCCTGCTTCGCTTTGGCAGCCAAATGATTATCTACCACAAAGCCTCAAAGCGTCTGGGAGAAAAAGGACTGTTGCCCGGACTGATTGTTTATGATTTCCTGTTTGCTTTCCTCTCGCCTTGGCTCCGACTGATGGGGCGCATGAATGTGGGGAGGGAATAAATATCGGAAGAGTATGATGAAGAAAGGTGTAAACGAAAAAACACCGCAAAAACATAAAGTAAAATACCGCAAAAACATAAAGTAAATTACCACAAAAACATAAAACAAAATACCACAAAAACACAAAATTCCATTGCGGTATTGAATTATTTATTACCTTTGCACCAAATAATTAGAGATGTTTTTGTATGGATTATTTACATCGTGTTTTTGACACCCAATTATCTGAATATTTAGACGCTTTCGGAGCCGTGTTGATTGAAGGCCCGAAATGGTGCGGAAAGACCACCACTGCCATGCAACAAGCCAAGAGTGTCCTGAAAATGCAGGAGCCTGATCACATTGAGGCCAATTTGGCCACGGCCCAAACCAAACCTTCCATTCTATTGAAAGGAGCCACGCCTCGGTTGCTTGACGAATGGCAGGTGGCGCCCGTTTTGTGGGACGCTGTCAGGACGATGGTGGATGACCGCGGCGAACCAGGGCAGTTTATTCTGACTGGTTCAAACGCCGTTGACCGCACAAAAATCAGGCATAGTGGAGCAGGAAGAATCGCAAGGCTGAAGATGTTGCCCATGAGCCTGTTCGAGTCAATGGAGTCGAACGGAAGCGTATCTTTGCACCAACTTTTCGACGACCCCAACCTCGACATTGACGGCATCCCATCGGATTTGAGCATTGAGCGGCTTGTGTTTGCCGCTTGCCGTGGCGGTTGGCCTGCATCATTGAGCAGAAAGACGGACAAGGCGCAACTGCTGATAGCAAAAAACTACATTACGACCGTCTGCGAGGTGGACGTCCAAAACATTGACGGTGTCAACCGCAGTGCCAGCCTCACACACGCCATTTTGCGCTCGTATGCCCGCAACCTGTCTACATTGGCCAAGAAGAAAAGCATTGTGGATGATGTCATTGCGACGGCTGAGAACCTCTCTTTGCCCACCTTTGACGATTACCAACAAGCCTTGCAGAAACTGTTTCTCATTCAGGACATTGAGGCTTGGAGTCCAGCCATTCGCTCCAAGAGCGCCATCAGAAGCGGCTTGAAACGCGAACTTGCAGACCCGTCAATGGCGGTTGCGGCCTTGGGTCTGTCGCCCGATGTGCTGATGACCGACATGAAAACTTTCGGATTCATCTTCGAATGTCTGTGCGTCAGGGACTTGAGGGTTTATTCACAAAGTTTGGGCGGCTATATCAGTTATTATCACGACCGCTATGACTTGGAGGCTGATTTCGTGCTACACCTTGACGATGGGCGGTATGCGCTGATTGAATGTAAATTAGGGAGCCGCGAAATAGATGAGGGTGCTGGTCATCTGCTACAGTTGAAGGAACTGATAAAAAAACACAATGCTGAGAATCCGAAAAACCAGCTTCGCGAACCGGATTTGCTCATCATCCTGACTGGAGGACAGTTGGCTTACACGCGGCCTGATGGCGTGAAAATCATCCCGATAGGATGTTTGAAGGATTAGTGGGTGACGCAATTTCCACATTTGAAACAAAGGGGGCCAGGGGGATTCAACAAACCCCGACAGGCACAAAAAAAGTAAAGACGTCACAATGTGGCGTCTCTACAATTATGTGGGAATTGAATTTACACTTTTCTATTTCCCCACCGGGTTAATCATGCCTTTCATTTTATATATATTCCAACCCTCAGGAATTATACCATCCCATAAGGTTTCATCAATATCTTCGTCCATGACAAACGTACCCGTTGGAGCAACATCATCAAGCATATATCGGACGTGATCGCCAAAGTCACCAACAAAACCTTGACCCGGCTCAAAGGGACGAATTTTGGCAAGACATCTCACAAAGTTTAAATTACTACAACCCTTAAACATACCTGCATAGCAATCAATGTGCTCCTCAAAAGCACCAAGGAATGGAGCCGTGGTCAGGCTGGTGCAACCTTTGAACATATAGCTATAGCAATTTCGGGCCAATGATGTGGCGGCAGGCAACTCCGGTGCTTTTGTCAGGTGTGTGCAGCCGTCAAACATGTTTGAATAACAATCGTCTCTTAACGCCATGGCAGGCAACATCAACGGTAGTGTCGGATGACTATAAAACCCGTCAAATCCTTCTATAACTTTAAAAAGTTTACAGAATGTATAGCTGCTGCCCGCAGGTAAGTAGTTCTTTTCGGCAAATTCGTCTTTGAAAAGGAGGCTCATCACATTGCCATAAAAATAGCACTCGCCATTAAGACAGACAAAAGAACTATTTTCGAGACGTTCACTTTGAACTCCATCAAAGGCATAACCAGCCATAGTTTCATTGTTGCCTCGGAAAGACACCTTGTCACCATAATTGAGATCGATAATCTCATAGAATGAACAAGGCTCCCAATCTCCATCGTTTATTTTGTATTCCAAATCCAAAGTATCGGGATGATATGGGTAAATTTCGCTATAAAAATAAGTGCTTATGAATGCTACTTGTGCTGTCGCGGTCTTAGCCTCAAAAGTAAGGGGCGTATCGGTAATCTCTTGGCCCTCGATTTCTAAAGCAGACGCATCATCGTGCATATAGAACTTTCCGGGTTGAATGCCACGGTAGAATGTTATTTCGCCAAACCTTTTGTTGTCTATAAAATGCAATGTGGTCATATTTGTCGTCGAGGGAATCAATGCAATCGTCGGCGTCCTATTCGTATAGTCCCAACACATGATGGTACCCTTTGTTCTGCCCACAATCTTGCCATGTTGGTAGTCAACGGTGGCTGTAGTCCAAATGTCGTCGCCGTACAGAAATGGAGGATAGATAATATTCGCATAAAAATCAACATAGTAATTATCAGCACTATGCAACTCATCCCTGTCAAAACGAGCAAAGGCCGTCTGCAAACTGAAAGTTGTGAGATAATAGGCAGTGCCTTGATAATAGATGGCAGCAGCGATGGCAACGATGTATGGTTCTAACCCATTCGTCGTTGAACTCGCCGTTGGATCTCCTTCTTGGTAGGAAAAATCCAAAATGTTCAAATCATCACCTGTCCTTTGGTCCCCTCTACCGAGATAGAAGTAATAAAGCATCTCACCATCTATTGGGTCATCTATATAACCCTCGAAACTAATGGATCCGGTACCGGTTCCTTCGCCATGAAGCACGCCTATGCAACCCGTATGTGCGCTACCGCCCACATAGACGTACTCAGTGCAACCCTCGGACCACACAAGGCCGAGATTGTTGATGGTCATCCTTTCGTCATTTTGTTCTTCGTCTTTTTGTTCAATGTTTCCCTGAACGGTGATAAAAACGCGATTCTTTGCTTCAGGTTGTTCGGCCACTTCTTTCTTGCATTGGGTGAAGGTAAGCACCAAAGCCAATGCAGCCATTGCAATCAAGGAAAGTCTTTTCATTTTGTTTCCTCCTTTCTTTTCAAGAGTGCATAGCCTGCGCCTGCGGCCACGAGGATGGCGATACCGCTGCCGATGGGAGAGTTCGGGATGGTCGGGTCTTCTTGCTGGAAAGTTACGCCTTCAAGACTACCACCAAGCCCAACGCTGGTGCCCCCCTGGCGGTTCATCATTCCACGATTCTTGCTGCTTTCTTCTTTTTCCGCGTAATAATTGTCAAGCAGGTCTCCAAAGACACCTTGGGCGGATGCGCTGGCCGGCAGCATCATTCCCGCCGCCAGTCCGAGGGAAAACGCGATGGTTTTCAAGTTTAATTTACTTCTGTTCATTCTAGATTAAGTGTTTGAGATTTATGATTTCAAGATTTCAGGATTTCAAGATTTCAGGATTTGGAGGCTTCGCATTTCAGGATTCAAACAAAAAAATCCAAGGCTGACACAACGGCCTGCCTTGGATGGTTGGTGCATACGTGAAAGTTTGGAGTGGAGATTTACCCCCCCCCGATTATTTAAATTGTTAATAATCAATATGTTATGATGTTTTTTCACGGATTTTGCGCCTTTTTGAAGCTGCAAAAGTACGGAAAAAAACTTTTCAAAAACCTTTCTCAGCCTTTTATCTGCACAGAAAAGCCCTCGTCAATCAGCGGCTGCACCAGGCGGCGCATTTCGTCCACGGTGAATTTCTGCAAGCCTTCCTCGGGCGTGGGGCGGTCGATGGTGTAGACCATGATTTCGCGTGGTTTCAGGACGCGCACGATGTCCATCCAGCCGTTCAGCACTTCGGGACTTGACGAGTCGAAGTCCTTGCTGCGCAGGAACATGGTCTGCAAGATGAAGTCGCCGTCAAATTGCTTCAGGGCCTCCACCACGCGATGGACGTCGTAGCCTGGCGCCGGATGGTTTATTTTCTCTGCCAATTCGTTGGTCGGCGCATCGATTTTCATCGTCGGGTTGTCGACCTTGCGCAAGGCGTTGAACACTTCAGGCTTGTGCACCATCGTGGCGTTCGACAGCACCGTAATCTTCGAGTTGGGATAATACTGGTCGCGCAGCCGAATCGTGTCGTCAATGATTTGGGGAAACTCAGGATTGATGGTCGGCTCGCCATCGCCACTGAAGGTGATGGAATCGATGGGAATACCTTCTTTTTTGCATTGTTGCAGCTTGTTTTCCAAGGCGTTGCGTACTTTTTCGGCAGTGGGCAACTTCGTGTCGTCGCGACCGTCCTTGTTCCAGCCACATTCGCAATAGATGCAGTCAAATGTGCAAATCTTTCCTTTTTCTGGCAACAGATTGATTCCCAACGAGCTGCCAAGGCGACGGCTATGGATGGGACCAAAAACGACTTCTTCTCTTATCATTTTTGACTATGGTTGATGACTATGGCCTATGGCTCACTTTCGACTAAGGTCAACCTTTTCATAAAGTGAGCCATAGTCCTAAGCCATAGGCCATCGTCAGATTACTTTGCATACTGTACGGCTCTCGTCTCGCGGATCACCGTAATCTTGATTTGACCCGGATAGGTCATTTCTGTTTGGATTTGCTTCGAGAGGTCGTAGGCGATGCGGTCGGCGTCTTGGTCGGTCACCTTGTCGGCACCCACGATGACGCGCAACTCGCGGCCTGCCTGGATGGCGTATGTCTTCACAACGCCCTGGTAGCTCATGGCCATGTCCTCCAACTTGTTCAGACGCTGGATGTAAGCCTCCACCACCTCGCGGCGGGCACCTGGACGGGCACCCGAAATGGCGTCGCACACCTGCACGATAGGCGAAATCATGTTGTCCATCTCGATTTCCTCGTGGTGCGCACCGATGGCGTTGCAGATGTCGGGCTTCTCCTTGAGGCGCTCCGCAACCTTCATACCCAAGATGGCGTGCGGCAGTTCTTCCTCATTCTCAGCCACTTTACCGATGTCGTGCAAAAGGCCGGCGCGTTTGGCGGCTTTCACATTGAGACCCAGTTCAGCGGCCATGGTGGCACAAAGCTTGGCAGTCTCGATGGAGTGTTGCAGCAGGTTTTGGCCATAGCTAGTGCGGTATTTCATGCGACCCACCATCTTGATGAGTTCGGGGTTAAGGTTATGGACGCCCAAGTCGATGGCGGTACGTTTACCCGTTTCCATAATCTCTTGATCCACTTGCTTTTCCACCTTGTGAACCACCTCTTCGATGCGGGCGGGATGGATGCGGCCGTCGGTGACAAGTTTCTGCAACGACAGGCGGGCAATCTCGCGGCGAATGGGGTCAAAGCCGGAAATGAGGATGGCATCGGGGCTGTCGTCGATGATGATTTCGACGCCCGTCAGCGACTCAAGTGTGCGGATGTTGCGGCCTTCGCGTCCGATGATGCGTCCCTTGATTTCGTCGTTCTCGATGTTGAACACGCTGACAGTGTTCTCGATAGCCGTTTCCGAGGCTGTGCGCTGAATGGTTTCAAGGACGATTTTCTTGGCTTTTTGCGCCGCATTCATCTTGGCTTCCTCGGTAACCTCTTTCACGTAAACCATGGCATCGGCCTGCGCCTCCTCCTTGATGAGTTCTATGAGTTGCTCCTTGGCGTCCTTGGTCGAAAGGCCCGAAATGCTCTCCAACTTTTGCGCTTCTTCCTTGTAGATGCGGTCGAGGTCGGCCTTTTTCTTGTCGAAGGTCTCTATCTGGCTTTCCAGTTTCTGCTGGACAGATTGCAACTCTTTCGACTTGCGTTGAACCTCTTCCATCTTCTTGTTGGCGTCTTGTTTCAGTTGGTTGATGCGGTTTTCGGCGCTGGCCAGTTCGCGTTTGCGTTCGTTGACTTCCTTCTCGTGCTCGTCCTTCATTTGGAGGAATTTCTCCTTGGCTTGCAGGATGCGTTCTTTCTTGATGACCTCAGCCTTTTCCTTGGCTTCTTCGAGGAGCGCGACTTCTTCTTTGATTACGGCTTTTTTCAGTAAAGTTGATGTGATGAAATAACCAATGGCAAGGCCTGCAATCAAGGCCACTGCGCCAATGATAATAGTTGCTGTTGTGTTGAGTAATAACATTTTAAAAACTCTGTTTTACTCGAAAAGCGAGGAGAAACAAAAGGAGCTGCCTGCCCGTTGGGATATGCGTAAACCCCAAATGATACGCTTGTGGCCACCGCGTTGCGCAAACGTCCACTGGCACCAAAGGTACTTCCCCAAGGGGAATGAGGCCTGTTTTTACAGAGCGCGAGTAGACCGATTAATGTGTTGATAGTGTTGAGTTTACCAAATGCGCTGAACAGGCAGTTCCAATTCTTCAAAGAACGGTTCCACTAAGGGTCTTAGTTATGATGGTCGCTCAATAAGTTGTTCAGTTCAAGCAACTTGCGTTCCAGATTCTGGTTGCGGTAAGTCAATTCAGCATCCATCTTGACCGTCGAGGTGGCGAACTGCAAGGCTGTCATCGAAAGCAAGTCCTGCACATCCTTGTAGGCGTAATGCTTCGAGTAGTATTTTATCCTCTCATTGATGAGGTTACCCGCCTTACGAACTTTCTCTTCGTCAGCACGAGCCACCGACAATCGGTAGGGCCTATCCAACAGGGTGATATTGATCGTAATCTCATCCATCTTGCTGACTTTCAAGTATCTGAGTTATTCCTTACTATTCAAAATCGAAACGCACTTGTCAATTTCTCTGACCAACTCCTTGATGAGTCTTCTACCTTCTTCTACTTCTTTCTCGTTATCGAGTGCGTTAACAATTGTACATTTATTTATTTTATCCTGCAACTCCTCCGCCGCATGTCGCAACGCCAGATTTTCCCTGTCTAACGCTTCGTTTTCCTCGGCGAGACGCTTGTTTTCCGTGGCCAAACGTTTTTTTTCATCGAGCAACGTCCTCAATTTCAATTCAATCTCGGATACTATGATGCTCAAATCGGCCATGTGGCAAACGGTCTTGGAATTGTGCCACAAAAGTACGGATTTTATGACACGTTTGCCATAAAATCGTCACTTTTTTTGCAACAACATACTAATCAACTAAAAATCAAACAATTGTAATATACCATGAAAAAATAATATCGGAGTTTCAACATGGCGTTCCGAAAAAATCACTACTTTTACGCAAAAATAGCCACTTGCAATGAAAGCAAAACACATTATTATGGTCATTCTGACAGCCCTTTTCGCTTCGTGTTCCCCAAAGGAAACCACCATCACGATTTTGGAAACCACTGATACTCATGGCCGTTACGATGAGTTTGCCAATGATGCGCTCATCATTAAGCAGATGAAAGCCGAACTTGGCGACAAGCTCATCCTCTTAGACAACGGCGACAACATGCAAGGCACTGTGTTCCAGTATTGTTCGAACCAAAATCCCGACTATCCCAACCTCGTTTCAGAAGTGCTCAACTTTTTCCCTTACGATGTAGTGGGTGTCGGCAACCACGACATCGAGGCAGGCCGCAAGGTGTTCGACAAGCACTATTCGGAGCTGAAAATGCCCGTGGTTTGCGCCAATGTCATCGACGAAACGACCGGCGAGCCGTATTTCACTCCTTATATTATACTGAAACGCGACGGCTTCAAGATTGCCGTGCTGGGGCTGCTCACGCCTTACGTCGTCACTTGGGTGCCCGATCGACTGAGGCCCGGTCTGCGCTTCGAGCAATTGGAGGCCGCCGCCGAAAAATGGGTAAAAATCATCCAAGAAAAGGAACGCCCTCACTTGATGGTTGGTCTCTTCCACTCCGGCTGGGAGCCACAAGTACAGAACCTGCCCGAAGACACACCCTTGGGCAGGGAAAATGCTACCAAGTGGGTCGCGGAGAATGTGCCCGGCTTCGACATCATCTTCTACGGCCACGACCACCGCTCGCGCGCTGAAAAAGTGTTGAATATCAACGGCGACCCCGTTTATGTGCTCAATTCCGGCAACCGTGGCATGGGACTCGCCTTGGCCGAGGTGATGCTGAAAAAAGGCCAGAAGCCCGTCATCAACATCAGCCTCATGCTCTCTGACCACGAAAACAAAGACGAAGCCTTCCTCAACATGCTCCAACCCTATTTGGACCGCGCCGAGGCCTACAAACAGCGTGAAGTGGCCGAGTTGCCTGTCAGCATCAGCAGCGACGAGGTTTTCAGCGGGCCTTGCCTTTGGGTCGACGAAATCCATCGTTGCCAGTTCGAGACCGTCGAGGCCGAAGGCATCCATGCCGACATTTCGATGGCCGCGCCCCTCAGCGGCGGCAAGACCCTCGAAGCGGGAATGTTGAAAGTGAGCGACTTCTTCACTTGGTATCCTTTCGAGAACTCGTTGGCGGTCATGGCCTTGACGGGCAAAGAGGTGAAG
>CADCML010000001.1 GCA_902802535.1 uncultured Bacteroidia bacterium | reverse complement strand
AGACTAATATCAACGATGTCAAAGAACAGATTGATCCCCTTATTCCGGGGCTGTTTGATTAATATTTAACCGTCCCAATTTTTACGGGACACTAATGACTGTTACTTCAAGATTATTTCATCTTGGCAATCACCTTCAGCATCTGCTCACCCAAACCAATCGTATAGCCTTGTTTCACAAAAATCACTTCGCTGTTGGCGTTGGCGATGATGAAAATGGGGCGGTTATCGTTGTCAAGATGTAGACCTTCGACGAGGTCACCGCAGATGGTGCCGTCGTCTAAGCCGTAGATGATTTCTTCAGGCAACTCGCTGAAATTCTTCAACTTGAACTTGTCGTATTCCTCTTTGCTGTTGAAGATGAAAATCATTGGCAGGCCACATTGCTCGAAGTCCTTGCGGAAAGCGGCAATGTCTTGCATGGCGTGGGTGGTCGGCTCGCTGCCTTGGTCTAAGAGGCCGAGGATGAAATAGTCGCCTTGGATAAGTTGTTTTGGATTGCTTGTTTCTCCAGTTTCGGGGTCGGTGAATTTGCTGTCGGCGTAAAAACTGCCGATGACACGGAGGTCGTCGTTAGGCTCGCGCAGCACGAGGTCAACGGTGGTGGTTTCCTTCGCCTTTATGGTGAAGAACTGGCTGTGTGTCAAGGCAGTACCATCGGGGAGACGGTTGCCCGAAGTAAGGATGTAATAGCCAGCCTCCAAAGGAGTCGGATGCTCGAAACTCGACAGAGTCATGCCATCGTCGATGCCCGGGTCTTGTGCGTCGTAGGCCAAAAGGCGGAAACTGTTGCCGTCAAACTTCTTGATGCTGAAATGCGTATAGTATTTCGGGTCAGGCATGGAGGCGATGGGATTGTAGCGGATGTCCAAATAGCCGATCTCCGCGATTTTGGGCTGTTCGGCCTCGAAGTCCACAGTAATCCATTCATTTTCAAAATATTGCATTTTTCCCGTTACGGGGTGGATTTGCGCGGCGATGCCCAAACTGCGGGCCATGGCCACGAAGAAGATGTCGCGGGAATGGCGGTCGGCCTTAAGGACTTTCAGCACGCCGATGGGCGAAATCGGGATGCGCTGCAAGGCTAACTCGTCGTCAACGAGGATGTTATGCTTCACCCAATCGACCAATAGGGCGGGGTTATCGTGGTATTTTTGGGCTTCATCCTTGGGGAAAAACTCGGTGAGGGTCTTGCGCCACGGCACAATCATTTCGTTGCTGATGCGCGGGCTGAGGATGTATTCGCCGTACAACTCGGGCGGCATGGAAACGATGGACGAAGTGAGGTCGGGCGTGTGGTCGAAATGGTCTTTCAGGACTTCAAGGCTGATGTCGCGCAAGTCCTTGTCAGAAACGTTGGAAAGCAACTCTACCGCCTTGATTTCCTGATTCTTGCCTTGGGCGTATTTCACAAAATCGGCTATAGTTTGGTAATTGCCCCAAGTTTTTTCGTAAATGCGGCAGAGGGTCTTGTTGCCCGTGTTGGCGATGATGTCCATTTGCGCGTCCTTGCAAACCTTGATGTAGGCGTTGCGTAAAGAGTCTTCGTAAGCCCCACGGCGGTCGTTTTCGGCGCGCATTTCGGGCGTGACCTCGGGCAAGACGCAAGTCGGCGGGGGAGGAACCATCTCGAACTCCATAACTTTTTCCGTGCCTTCCTTATGGTCGAGGACGATGGTAACATTTTCGTTTTCACCCGATTTGAAGACTTGGTAGCCAAACTTGCCGTCTTTGGTGGCATAGGCCATCATGTAGCCCAAGCCCGCCGTGAGCCAAGTATGGCCGTTCGCGTCGGTTGTCTTTTTCACGACGGTGCAAAACTCGGCGTAGTTGTAAATCTTGAACTCCACGGGCAGGTTGGCTTGCGGCGTTCCGTTCTCGTCCACGACAGTGAAGGTTGTCTTGGCGGTCTTGCCGTAGTTGTCCACCACGTTGATTTCCGTGTAATTGTGGCTTCGGCTGATGACCTCCTCGGGACCGTCGTAGTCGCCGAAGACGCGGGTGTGTAATAATAAGGTGCGCGAGGCCGGCTCGTTGAACCAACCCAAGTCGAGCACAGGTTCAGGCTCGCAGGCACCAAGGAAATGCCATTGGCCATCGACCCAGGCCTCCACCCAAGCGTGGTTGTCGTCACAGTGCGCCCAACGGGGCGTATAGACCTGTCTTGCCGGAATGCCGACGGTGCGCAAGGCCGTCACAAGGAGTGTCGATTCCTCGCCGCAGCGACCCCATGAGGTCTTGACCGTCGCCATCGGGGCAGAGGTGCGGCTGTCGGAGCCTTTGTAGTTCACGTGTTCGTGGCACCAATGGTTCACTTCGAGGACGGCATCATACAACGAAAGGTCTTTCACGCGGCCTTTCAGTTCCTCGTAATAAGTGCTGCGGAAGGCATCCAGATTCTCATTGTTGACGCGCACGGGCACTACAAAATGCTTGAACTCGCGCTCAGGGATGATGGCACCCCAAGGCATTTCCGCTTTGGCGCGGAAGGCATAGTTTATGCACTCGCGGTAATAGTCTTCCGCATAGTCCACGCTGTCGCCGAGGGGCATGTAGGCGTAGAGGAATTCGAGGGCTTCTTTTTCGGTGAATTGTTTGCTTTGTTTTGTTTCTCCAGTTCCCTTGCAGGCCGAAAGCAGCAGGGCGGAGGCGGTGAGGAGTATTAATAAGGTGTTGCGCATGATAATGGATTATTTGTCATCAAATAAATATTGAGCGATTACATGGTTGTTGCTGACATACCTGATGAGGAAAGTCGTAACATCGGAAAGATTGTCATAAAGGATTTGCATCAATTCAGCAAAATACTTTCTGACTTCTGGCAAGGCGACAACGCGGAACTTCATCGGGCGGCGTTTTGGTACATGGTGTGGATGTCTTCTTTCACCATCGACAGGAGGCTGTCCATAGAAATGGCTCTGTTCAAATCATACATGTCCTTATTGGACGAAAGAAGCAGAGCACATTTCCGCAACAAATCAATGTTGCTCTCTCGGTCAATGGATTCCTTGAGAGAGTCTTTCAAGACATTGATTTGTAAAGGCGTGTAGGCATCAATAGCCAAAGTATCTACCAAATTAGCCATTTCGTTTCAGATTTGTTGCTGCAAAAGTACTAATAATAAATGAAATACATAAGTTATTCCGCAACTTTTTGCTGATTTATTCTGCAACTTTTTGAAAAGTCTATCTGTTGACAAAATATTTGCCCCAAAATATAATCTTAGCGATGGTTTCCCGAAAAAAGTGTATTTTTGCCGAAAACAAGGGCACCTCGGTGCCGTCACCAAATTTGAACAACAGAAAGAAAAGAACAAACTGACATATTAAAAACCAAAGCATTGGCTATTATTCGCGTTCAAAACAAAAGCGTCGGAAACTCTTGATTTGAAAAATCGGATAAAAGCAATCTCACGGAAGCGATTTAGATTCCGTTGTCCCAAATGAAGTTGATGCTCGCACCAATAAGGTGTGGGCAGATTTCTAGTGGGACAACGGGGTTCAACCGACGCTCCTCGTGAATGCGATAGAAAGGTCCGCACCTTTCCTTTTGCCCGAAATAGTGATTGATAGCATTGCGTAAACTGTCAATCACGATGGCAAACAAAAACCTGAATCAAGCGAAAAACGCTAAAAAGGACGAGTTTTATACACAACTCGTTGATATTGAGAACGAACTGAAGCATTACAAAGCGCATTTCAAAGGGAAAACGGTGCTTTGCAATTGCGATGACCCGCGTGTGAGCAACTTCTTCCATTATTTCAGTTACAACTTCGAGCAGTTGGGCCTGAAGAAACTGATTACCACCTGCTACAAGAACCAAAACCGTGACTTGTTCAGCCAAAACGACAGCGAACGGGCGATTTGGTTGGAGTATTTTGGCGACCGCAACGGCAACCGTGTGCCCGACCCCGAGGAAATCGGCATCCATTATTTCAAGGGTGACGGCGATTTCCGTTCAGCAGAATGTATTGAATTGTTGAAAGAGGCTGATATTGTGGTAACTAATCCGCCTTTTTCATTGTTTCGGGAATATGTGGCGCAACTGATGAAGTATGAGAAAAAGTTTTTGATAATTGGAAATGTAAACGCAATTACATACAAGGAGATATTCCCTTTGATAAAGAATAATAGTTTATGGTTTGGTCCGAGTATTACAAGTGGCGACAGAAAATTTAATGTGCCTGATTATTATCCACTGAATGCAGCAGGTTGTGGAATTGATTCTGATGGTCGGCGTTTTATACGAGTTAAAGGCGTTCGTTGGTTTACAAATCTTGATCATAGTAAACGTCATGAGGATTTGATATTATACAAATCTTATATGCCAGAAGAATATCCAGTGTATGATAATTATAAAGCAATCAACGTAGATAAAACTTCAGAGATTCCAATGGATTATGATGGTGTGATGGGCGTGCCAATCACTTTTTTGGACAAGTATAATCCTGAACAGTTTGAATTGCTGAATTGTAATGATTATAGAAAAACAGATATGGTTCCATACAAGGAACATGGTTTGATAAAGGATAAAGAGGCGGCAATTAATGGAAAGCCAACCTATGTGCGTATCCTAATCCGTCGCAAACAGCAAACACCTGTAGAATATCTCCACCCCGAAATGCCCGTAACGATGGCGGCGGAAGCCCCAGCCCCGTAGGGGCGAAGGATATTAGGCAGGTTGTGGAGCGCAGCGCAACTCCTGCCGAGAATGAAACAAGCCCCGTAGGGGCGACATATCAGTAATCAGGCGACGTGAGTCCCTGCTAAAACAACAGAAAAAATGAACATAGAACTCCAAAAATCACCGTCCGCGAACTGACGAACGGCTACGCGGACAACAACGAAAACGGCGTGCGCGCTTACGGCGGCAAACTCGACGTGAGGCCGCCGTTCCAGCGCGAATTCGTCTATAAGGAAAAACAGCGCGATGCCGTCATCGACACGCTCACGCAGGGTTTCCCTCTCAATGTGATGTATTGGGCCGTGCGCGAAGACAACACCTACGAAATCATCGACGGCCAGCAGCGTACCATCAGCATCTGCCAGTTCGTCAACGGCGACTTCGCCTTCAACTTCCGCTATTTCCACAACCTCCAACCCGACGAGCAGGAGCAAATCCTCAACTACGAGTTGCAGGTGTACATTTGCAGCGGCACCGACAGCGAGAAACTGAAATGGTTCCGCACCATCAACATCGCGGGCGAGGAACTCACCGAACAGGAGTTGCGCAATGCGGTGTATGCCGGCCCGTGGGTGAGCGACGCCAAACGCTATTTCAGCAAGAACGGCTGCCCCGCCGCAAAAATCGGCAGCGACTACCTCACGGGTTCAGCCATCCGTCAGGACTACTTGGAAACCGCCATCGCGTGGATTTCGGACGGCAATATTGAGGTCTATATGTCGAACCATCAGCACGATGCGAGCGCGGCACCCTTGTGGCAGTTCTTCCAATCGGTCATCACTTGGATTGAAACCTCGTTCCGCCCGACCAAGGAGCGCAAGAAAATCATGAAAGGCGTGGACTGGGGAATGCTCTACAAACGCTACAAAGACCAAGTGTTTGACTACAAACAGGTTGACGATGAAGTGAAACGCCTCATCCTCGACGACGACGTGACGAAGAAAACGGGTATCTATCCATATATCCTTACGCGCAAGGAGAAATACCTCTCCATTCGTGCCTTCACCGATGCGCAAAAATTAGCAGCATACGAACGTCAGATGGGCTTTTGCGCCGACTGTGGCCAGCATTTTGAACTCTCACAAATGGAGGCCGACCATATCACCCCGTGGCATCTCGGCGGCAAGACCGTTGCCGAAAACTGCCAGATGCTTTGCAGGGAGTGCAATCGGCGGAAAAGTGGGAAATAAAATCAAACCATAAACTCCTCCAAAGTGGAGTGCAAAATCTCCTGCAATTCGGCCTTGTGCTCGGGCGGGGTTTGCGTGAACAGGAACCCCCAAATGCTCATGGCGGGGTTCATGATGTCGCGAGTTTCTAACACGCCATGGAAGTGTCGCTTGATGCGCTCGAAATCGAGTTTACGATTGGTGTCGTAGGGCTTGTCCAAAACGACGAAACTGAACACGTCGTTCTCAATGCCGTTCCACATGGTGGCGTAGTCGGGGTGAGTGCCTTCAAAATAGGCCTGCACGGGCAGCAGGTGGCAGGTGTGGCGCGTGATGTCGTTAAGGCACATGCCGGCGAAACGCAGCGGGTTCACCTCAATCGGAATGGCGCGGCCCGTGTTTTTGTCGACGCGGAATTCCACGTGCATCGGGAAGTTGCGTAGTCCCAAAGCACCGTTCAAATCAATGCAGAACTGGTTGAAAGCCGGATAGTTGCTCTCAAAGATTTGCTTGCTCATGCAATAGAGGCGGTCGCTGACGTCTGTCTCGCTTTTGAAAATGTGGTGGAAGATGTTGATGATGTTGGGCTTGCCCTCGGCATCGTAGTAGGCATCTACGGCGTATTCCTCGCCTTCAATGCATTGTTCCAAAATGAATTTCTCACTTCGTACCACAGTCTCTGGGAAAACGGCACACTGCTTGGCGAAGTTGCGGTCGATGTCGTCCAAAGCGGCCTGCCATTCTTCCTTGTTGCGGACGATATAGACGCCCACGCTGAGGAAGCCCACAGCGGGTTTCAGCACGAGCGGCAACGGCAATTCGTCAGGATTGAGGCTGCGCAAGGCCTTCATCTCTACTTCTTTATAATAGAAGTCGGGATAAATCTGCTGGCAGATGCGACGGAATGCGACCTTGTCCTTCAGAATCTTGACTTTCTTCACCAATTCCGACTCGGGCAGTTGGGCATAAAGCCACACCAAAGCGTTTTCCGAAACGGCGTAAAGTTGCCCTTTTTGGAGGTATTGCTCCTTGAATTGCTTGTCATCCAACAAATTGAGATGATGCCCTTCGGCAGTAAGTTGTGCCGCCATGTCGTTGTGCAGCACGGGAATCTGTTTTTCTTCTAAGTAAGCCACCAATGGGGCTGATACGTATGGTTTTTCTAAAATGATCATTTTTCAAATATTTTATTCTACAGCCATTCGATTTCATCTCGACTGAGGCCTGTGATTTTGCAAATTTCATCTAATTCATAACCGCGCGACTTCATGCGGGTGGCAGTTTGTATAAGGGCTTTGTGAGTGGCGGATTCGGTAATCACCACCTCGTTTTTCTCCCATTCTTCCCAATTGGTTTCTGCCAAGTAGCGAGAAACTTGTTCGCGGAGGGGACGAAGGTCTTTTTGAATGACTTTATAAACTTCTTTTGTGTCTATTTGATAGTAGTCGTGAACCAATATATGCCGCATTTTGGCTATAAATTCCCAAGGAGTCTCAGGATACTTGAGGCGGAAAGCACGAGTCAACATATAACTCGCTTCCCCAATAATCTCAATATTCTTGACAATACCATAGTATCTTAGATTGTCTGCCTTAAGTTGCTCAATTGTTTTACCGTCAGCAAAACCTAAAATCCTATCAATCGCCTCGATGATATGTTCAAGACGGTCACGATCTCTAACTGGTTCTCTCATAAATCAATTTTTTATCACGGTTGGCACTTTCAACAGCGAATGGCAATAACATTCCGTCTTCCACAATATCTACAGGACGATCGAGAAGTTTTTCCAATTCACAAATCATAGCGCAGTGTTTTAGAAGGCTGATGCCGTCTCCATCGTATTGCACAAGCAAATCCACATCGCTCAAAGGCGTTTCGTCGCCTCGGGCAAACGAGCCAAAAAGCCATGCCCGCAAAATGGGTTGGGTCTTGAAATAGTCGGCTATGGTTTGTTGCATCTCGGTACTCATAATGAATCGATTGTTGATTGCGGGGCAAAGTTACGAAAAACTTCTCAAACACAAAAACCGTTTATCTCCAAACATTCTGTGTCCTGTCAGGGCCGTAGGAAACGAACTTGATGGGCACGCCGACATAGTCTTCAATGAATTTGATATAATCCTCCAACTTCTGCGGAACATTGCCCTCGATTTTCTGTTGCCAGCCTGGGATTTCGGCATAGACGGGTTCCATTGTCTCGGTGCAGGCTGCGAAAGGCAGGTGCTTGGTTTCCTGACCGTTGTAACGATATGCAGTGGCGACTTTCAAGGTCGCGAAGTCGTCCATCACATCGGATTTCATCATCATCAGGTCGGTGATGCCGCTGAGCATGACGGCATATTTCAGTGCGGGCAGGTCGAGCCAACCGCAACGGCGCGGACGGCCTGTGGTGGCACCAAATTCGTGTCCGTTTTGGCGGAGGGTTTCGCCCGTTTCATCGAACAACTCGGTCGGGAAAGGTCCTGTGCCTACGCGGGTGCAGTATGCCTTGAAAATGCCATACACCTTCCCGATACGACTCGGAGCGACACCCAAACCAGAACACACACCCGCCGCAATTACATTCGATGAAGTGACGAAAGGATAACTGCCGAAATCCACATCAAGCATGGAGCCTTGGGCACCTTCAGCAAGCACTTTCTTGCCCGCGTCAAGGGCTTCGTTGAGGTAGTATTCACTATCGATGAACTGGTATTGTTTCAGGTATTCGATGCCCTCGAACCACAATTTTTCGTATTCGGCGAAGTCGATGCCGTCGAGTTGGAAACCTTGCATTTCGAAGCCCAGTCCAGCAATTTGCTGCAAATGGGCCTGTTTCAGGTTTTCGTATTTCTCGCGGAAGTCAGGCGAGGCAATGTCGCCGATACGCAGACCTTTGCGTGCGGTCTTGTCAGTGTAGGTCGGGCCGATGCCTTTCAGGGTGGTGCCGACTTTCATCTTGCCCAAAGCCTTCTCGTTGGCGGCATCCATAGCGCGGTGGGTGGGCAAAATCAAATGGGCGCGGTTGGCGATTTTCAGGGTTTGACGCAGGTCGAAACCGGCCTCGCGCAGACCTTCAATCTCACCTTTTAATATATGTGGCTCGATGATGACACCGTTGCCAATGACATTGATGCAGCCTGGCGTGAGCACCCCCGAAGGAATGTTGTGCAGCACGAATTTCCTGCCACCAAACTCAATGGTGTGACCGGCATTGGGACCGCCTTGGAACCTTGCCACAATGTCGTAGTTCGGGGTGAGGGCGTCAACGACTTTGCCTTTGCCCTCGTCGCCCCATTGGAGGCCTAAAAGAATATCCAATTTGTTCATTTTTCAGTATTTTGTCTTTAATCGGCGTTTAATTACATTGAATCTTCGATTTCGACAGGCTCAACGACCTTGGCTTTTTGCAGGCCCCTGAGCTTGTCGAGAACCGTATTATTCTTTCTTGTGTCCGTAGAATATCAACGAATGGTGTGTGATTTCAACGCCTAACTGTTCCTCGATGGCGCGTTGTATCTCCCAAAGCCTTGGGTCGCAAAACTCCATCACCTCTTCTGTTTCCACGTCGATGAAGTGGTCGTGCTGGCGAAACTTGTACGATTTCTCGTATTGCGCGCAGTTGTGCCCAAACTGGTGCTTGATGACCAAGCCGCAATCCAGCAATAATTCAATAGTATTATATAAGGTGGCCCGACTGACGCGGTACTTGTTGTCTTTCATTTGGTTGTACAGCGTATCGATGTCGAAGTGACCGTTGATGGAGTAGATTTCCTTGAGGATGGCAAACCGTTCAGGCGTCTTGCGCAGCTTGTGCCTTTGCAGGTAGTCGGTGAATAACTTCTTGACTGACAGGTAGGTGTTGTCGAACGAGTCTTTCATTTTTCCATGCGTTGAAGTGGCGCAAAGGTAGGAATATTTTTCAGAATAATTCTAAATAACCTGCATTATTTCGTGCTTGACAAGCTTTTCCTAACCACCTTCTGGATTTCTTTCAGATGGTTCAGGTTGCTGATGAGGTTTTCAAGTTCTTGAGTGTTGTGCACATAGATGGAAAGCGTGGCTTCCACGAGGTCTTTCTTCGACTCCATGTGCAGCGAGTGCATGTTGAGATTCATCTCGTTGGAGAGCAGGTTGGTCATGCGGTTGAGCAGGCCTGCGGTGTCCAATGCGGTGATTTTCAGCTCGGCAAGGAAGGCGATTTCGCTCTTGGGTTGCCATTTGGCCTTGACGATATTGTTGCCGTAGCGCGACGAGAGCTGGATGGCTTTCGGGCAGTCGCTGCGATGGATTTGCAGGGGTTCTCCAGGGAAACTGAAGGCAATGACATCGTCGCCGGGGATGGGGTTGCAGCACGACGACACATTGAAGTCGAACTCTCCCGACGATGAGATGGCACCTTCGTCGACCTTGGTGCGGCTGTTCCCGCCGAGTAAGCCGAAGGTGATGACGCGCATGAAACTGTTGCCGTAACTTTGTGGTTTCAGCACTTCACGAATGACGCGCTCGTCGATTTTGCCCGTGGCAACTTGATAATAGAAGTCGATGGAGCTGGTGAGGCCTTCGTTGGTCATCACTTGGTTGCGGTTGGCCTTCGAGGGCTCCAAATCGAGCTTCCTCATGATTTCGTCGTACTTTTGCTCGCCTTCTTCGCGAAAACTGCGGCGGTATTCCTTGATGCCGTTCTTGAGGCGCGACTTGGCTGTGGCTGTGGCCAAAAACTCAAACCATTTCTCTTGCGGATGTTGGGCGTCGCTGGTGATGATTTCCACTTGGTCGCCGGTTTGCAATTGGCGGTCGAGCTGGGTCAATTGGTTGTTGACGTTGGCCGCGATGCTGTGGTCGCCAATCTCGGTGTGGATGTTGTAGGCGAAGTCCAAAACGGTGGAGCCTTTGGGTAGCGTGACCATTTTGCCTTTGGGCGAGAAGACGAAAATCTCGTCGGCGAAGAGATCGAGCTTGAAATTGTCGACAAACTCAATGGCGTTGGTATTTTCGTTGCTGATGAGGGCTTGTGCCTTTTTCAGCCATTCATCGAAGCCACTCTCGGTCTGGCTGTCGGTCTTGTATTTCCAGTAAGCGGCAAAACCTTTCTCGGCAATTTCCTCCATGCGTTCGCTACGGATTTGCACCTCAACCCAGTTGCCTGCCGTGCCCATCACTACAGCGTGGAGTGACTCGTAGCCGTTGGTCTTGGGGAACGAAATCCAGTCTCTCAGTTTGGCAGTATTGGGACGGTAGAAACCAGTCAGTACGGCATAGATTTTCCAACATTCGAGGCGTTCCTGAGCCATGGGGCAGTCGGTGATGAAGCGGACGATGAACGACCCGTAAAGTTCCTCAAACGACAGTTCCTTGTCCATCATGCGCCTCCAAACCGAGTTGATGGAGCGTTCCTTGATTTCGGCTCGCGCCTTGATGCCCGTTTTTTCAAGCTCAATCATGACGGGAGTGATGAATTCGCGGAGCTCGCCCATGCGCGTTCCGCGCACCTCGTCCATGCGCTTACGTATGTTGTTGTAAATGGTGGGATTGGTGTATTTCAGGGCTAAGTCCTCCAGCTCGATGCGGATGGCATGGAGGCCTAGTCGGTAGGCGAGGGGTGCATAGAGGTATGAGGTTTCGGAAGCGATTTTCAGCTGTTTGTGCTTGGGCATCGAGTCGAGGGTGCGCATGTTGTGGAGGCGGTCGCTAAGCTTGATGAGCACTACGCGCACATCATACGACAGCGAAGTGATGACTTTCTTGAAGTTCTCGGCCTGTATGCTCTCCACGTTGTCCATTTGCTCGAATTTGGTGAGGCCGTCCACGACCTTGGCCACCTTCTCGCCGAACATCTCGCGGATGTCGTCAAGGGTGTATTGGGTGTCTTCCACCACGTCGTGCAATAAGGCGCAGATGATGGAGGTGCGGCCCAATCCGATGTCGTGGGCAGCAATGGTGGCCACCGCGATGGGATGGTAGATGTAGGGTTCGCCCGAGCGTCGGCGTTGGTCTTTGTGCGCCTCGACTGCAAAATAAAAAGCCTTGTCAACGGCTTCGAGGTCTTGGGCTTCCTTGCGGGTTTGCCATGCCTCGATGAGCCGCTGATGTCGTCGCTCGATTTCTTCTTTTTCTTCTTTGGAATAGGTGTCGGGTAAAGCTGGTGTCATAGGCAATGTTCTTTTTCAGACTGCAAAATTAGGGATATTCTTTTAGAAATACGCAGGAGGGACGGCATTTTTTTCCTATTTTTGCGCCCACGATGAAAAACATTAGAAATTTCTGCATCATAGCGCATATCGACCACGGCAAATCGACCTTGGCCGACAGGCTTTTGGAACTTACTCACACGCTGAACGACAAAGAGTTAGTCGATCAGGTGCTTGACGACATGGACCTCGAGCGCGAGCGCGGCATCACCATCAAGAGCCACGCCATCCAAATGAAATACCCGTACAAGGGCGAAACCTATACTTTGAACCTCATCGATACTCCTGGTCACGTCGACTTCTCCTACGAGGTGTCGCGTAGCATCGCGGCCTGCGAAGGTGCTTTGCTTGTGGTTGATGCTACACAAGGTATTCAGGCTCAGACGATTGCTAACCTATATTCTGCCCTCGAGCACGACCTAGAAATCATCCCAGTGATGAACAAAATCGATATGGAGAGTGCTATGGTCGACATCGTGGAAGACCAGATGGTTGACCTCTTGGGTTGCGACCCGAGCGAGATTCTGCGTGTCAGTGCCCGCACGGGCGAGGGCGTGGATGCCTTGCTCGATGCTATTGTTGAGCGCATTCCCTGTCCCAAAGGAGACCCCGAAGCGCCGCTCCAAGCCTTGATTTTCGATTCAGTGTTCAACTCGTTCCGAGGTATCATTGCCTATTTCCGCGTCATGAACGGTACCCTCCGTACCAACGATTTGGTGAAGTTCTTCGCCACGGGCAAGGAATACCATGCCGATGAAATCGGGGTGCTGCAACTGAAACAAGTGCCTAAGGATGAGCTTTCTGCTGGTGATGTGGGCTACATCATCTCCGGCATCAAAACTTCGAAGGAGGTCAAGGTGGGCGATACCATTACGCATGTGGAACGTCCTTGTGCCGAGCCGGTTTTGGGCTTCGAGGATGTGAAACCCATGCTGTTTGCGGGTATCTATCCTGTTGATGCGGATGATTACGAGGAACTTAGGGCTTCGTTGGAGAAACTGCAACTCAACGATGCTAGTTTGGTTTGGGAGCCCGAGTCGTCGGCGGCATTGGGCTTTGGTTTCCGTTGTGGTTTCTTGGGCCTGTTGCACATGGAAATCGTGCAGGAGCGCCTCGACCGTGAGTTTGACATGGACGTCATCACAACGGTGCCAAATGTGTCGTTCAAGTGCTACAAGACTGACGGCGAGATGATTGAGGTGCACAACCCCAGCGGCCTGCCCGAGATAACGAAGATTGACCACATCGAGGAACCGTACATCATCGCGCAAATCATCTCAAAGAATGAGTTCACAGGCTCGATTATGACCCTTTGCATCGATCGTCGCGGCGTGCTGAAGAATCAAGTCTACCTCTCTACCGACCGCGTGGAATTGACCTTCCAAATGCCGCTGAGCGAAATCGTGTTCGATTTCTACGATAAACTGAAATCTATCTCGAAGGGCTATGCCTCTTTTGACTATCATATTGCTGGTTATCAGGACGCTGACTTGGTGAAATTGGATATTATGCTCAATGGCGAGTCGGTGGACGCCCTTTCGACTTTGATACATCGTGCCCATGCCTACGACTTTGGTCGGCGCATGTGCGAGAAACTGAAGGAACTGATACCCCGTCACCAGTTCGATATCGCCATCCAAGCGGCCATCGGCGCGAAGATTATCGCCCGTGAAACGGTACGCCAAGTGCGCAAGGATGTGACGGCGAAGTGCTATGGAGGCGATGTGTCGCGTAAACGCAAACTGCTTGAAAAACAGAAGGCTGGAAAGAAACGTATGCGTCAGGTCGGCAATGTCGAGGTGCCGCAGTCGGCGTTCTTGGCGGTCTTGAAATTGGATTAATATGAACGACCTCCTCTATCAAATCGGCGTAACGATGCTTCCTGGTATCGGTGATATCAGCGGCAAGAAATTCGTGCAGTATTGCGGCAGCGCAGAGGCCATTTTTAAGGAAACGCGCAAATCGTTGGAGAAGATTTCGGGGATGCGCGAGGCCTCCATCGAAGCCATTTGCAAACCCAAGGAATACTTGAAACGTGCCGAAGAGGAGATAGCCTTCATTGAGAAAAACGGCATTCGACCTTTGTTTTTCCTCGATTCCGACTATCCGCGCCGACTGCTGCAATGCGACGACGGCCCGATGATGCTATATTATAAAGGTGTGGCTAACCTCAATGCCAACCGCACGGTGGCCATCGTCGGGACGCGCAACATCACCGACTACGGCAAGGAAAACTGCAACCAATTGGTGGAGGATTTGAAGGAAGACAATGTGTTGATTGTAAGTGGTTTGGCTTACGGCGTCGATACTTGCGCGCACAAAGCCTCCCTGAAAAACGGCATTCCAACGGTCGGGGTGATGGGCTGTGGAATGCAGCAAATTTATCCTGCGCCGAACAAGAAATTGGCTTCTGACATGATAGAGCAGGGTGGGGGCGTCCTCACCGAGTGCATCAGCGGCACCCAACCTGACCGCGAGAATTTTCCACGCCGCAACCGCATCATTGCAGGCATGGCTGACGCTGTGGTCGTCATTGAATCCGCGATGAAGGGTGGCTCGTTGATTACTGCCGACTTGGCCAATTCCTACAGTCGCGACGTGTTCGCCTATCCAGGCCGCGTGATGGACATTTATAGCCAAGGTTGCAACTACCTTATCCGCACCAACCGTGCCCACCTCATGGAGGGCGTGCTCAACCTACGTTACATCATGCGTTGGGACTCAGAGTCGAAGGCCGAGAAACAAACGGCTTTGTTCCGTGAGTTTACCGCCGAGGAAAAACTCATCATGGACTGTTTTGGTGCCAGTTCTGTCGTTAGTTTGGACGACATCATCGTGAAAACGGAACTGCCGACGACGAAAATCGCGGCATTGTTGCTCAATTTGGAATTCGACGGCGTGCTGATGGCCATGCCGGGCAAAAGGTATCAGAAATGTTAGGCAAGGTCATCAAATCGACGGGAAGCTGGTACATCGTCCTCGACGAAACGGGACGGCAATGGGAGTGTCGTCTGCGCGGAAAAATCCGTTTGGACGGCATCCGTTCCACCAATCCTGTGGCCGTCGGCGACAATGTTGAATTTGAACAGGAATCGGGCAAGGAAACGGGCGTCATCAAGAAGATTGAGCCGCGTGACAATGTGATTGTCCGTCAGTCGGTTAACCTGAGTAAGGCTTCTCATATCATCGCCGCCAACGTGGATTTGGCCATTGTGGTGGCAACCATCGCCCAACCGCGCACCTCCACGGGCTTCATCGACCGCTTTTTAGTGACTGCTGAGGCCTACCACATTCCCGCAGCCGTCATCTTCAACAAATGTGACCTTTATACCGATGAGCAAATTGGTGAGATGTGCGTTTTGATGGAATACTACCAACAACTTGGCTACACCTCGTTCGGCGTATCAGCTAAGACGGGTTTCCAAATCGAGGAGCTTAAGGTCTTGATGCAAGGTAAGATATGCTTGTTTTCTGGCCATTCAGGCGTAGGCAAGTCAGCTTTGGTGAACGCCCTCGACCCCTCGTTGAATGTCCGCATCGGCGCCATCTCCGACTATCACGAAAAAGGCAAGCACACCACGACTTTCGCCGAAATGCACCATCTCAACTTTGGTGCATGGATTGTCGACACACCTGGCATTAAAGAGTTTGTGCTCTATGACCTTGATAAAGAGACCCTTGCGCAGCGTTTTCCCGAGATGCGCGAACTGATGAGCGAGTGCCGTTTCGCCAACTGCACCCACACCCATGAACCCGGTTGTGCGGTGAAGGCCGCGGTCGAAAACGGTGACATTGCGGACTGGCGCTATGTGAACTATATACGAATGATGACTGATGAAAGCCATGATTCTGTGAAAGAAGAAGGATAACTAAACTGTAGGGATAGGCGAACACGCCAACAACGGGGCATGCCCCGTTGTCCCTACCGGACGAAAATATAAAACTATGACCATCGCCCTATTCGGAAAAAACCTTGCCCCAGAAAACGGGGAATATATGCGACAATTGTTTGAGAAACTATCTGAAAATCAGGTGGAAATGACCGTATATCGGCCTTTCGCCGACATTGTCGCCGCCTTCGTCCCCGAAGACGTAAAATACAGCGTCTTCACTTCCAACGCTGACTTGAATGCCCACATCTTGTTTTCCATCGGCGGCGACGGTACGATTTTGGACACCGTCCCCTTCGTCCTCGATTCGGGAATGCCTGTGTTGGGCATCAACATGGGGCGTTTAGGCTTCCTTTCCAGCATCTCGAAAAACGAAATCGGTAAGGCGGTGGAGAGTGTGCTTTCGGGTGACTACACCGTGGAGCAGCGCACTTTGCTCGAATTGGTCTCGCCTGAAAATGTTTTCGGCGACGTGCGTTATGCCCTCAACGAGTTGAACGTCATCCGCAATCCAGAGCATAGCTTGTTGGCTATCAAGGTGTTTGTCGACAATGTATACCTCAATACTTATTGGGGCGATGGCATCCTATTGGCTACCCCGACAGGTTCCACGGCCTACTCACTGAGTGCTGGCGGTCCCATCATCGCGCCGAATGCGAAAAACTTTGTCATCACGCCGATTGCCACGCATAATTTGACCGTGCGTCCCATGGTCATCCCTGACGACAGCGTTATCCGCATCCAAGTGGAAGGCCGCGAGAAGAAATTTGTGTTCAGCATGGATTCAAGGAACTGTACCTTAGACACTTCCGTACAACTGGAGGTGCGAAAAGCCGACTTCTGCCTCAACTTGGTTAGGATGCGTGGCGAGGACTTTTTCGGCACCATCCGCAACAAATTGATGTGGGGCAAAGACAATAGAAATTGATTTCTTTCGTTTTCATTGGAAAATTTCATAATTTTGCAGGCTTGAATTATGTATAGAAAATATCGTTTTTTGTTGATTTTAAGTTGCTTGGCTGTTTTCGGTCAGGTATATGCCCAATTTGACGACCCCAAAACCCTTGAAATAGGGCCACATGTGGGGTTGAGTTACTATATGGGCGACCTCAATCCCATCCTTCCTTTTTCGCAAGCACAACTGCAATATGGCGGCGTAGTGCGCTTCAATTACAACAACCGCTGGACATTCCGCTTCGATTATTCGCGTGCCAAGGTGATGGCCGACGACACCAAATCGAAATGGCGTCCCGAACGCTGCTTGAACTTCACTTCAATCATCAATGATTTTAGTTTGGTGGCGGAGTTCAATTTCCTCGAGTATTATACGGGCAATCCGAAAAGGAATGTTTCGCCATACATTTTCGGCGGCATTTCGGTGTTCCAATACACGGCCTACACCACTGTGAACGGCAAGATGATTGATTTGAGTGATTATGCGACGGAAGGTCCTGTGGACCCCAATTTGAAATGGTACAAAAAAATGTTTGGCAAGACGAGCCCCATTGGCGTGTCGATTCCCTTCGGCATGGGTGTGAAGTTTGCCTTGTCGCGCCACATGGCCGCCACGATAGAATGGAGGATGCAGAAGACTTTTACCGATTACTTGGACGATGTCGCGACTGTGTATCCCGATGCGGAACATCATGCATGTGTTACCGTTGACGGCTTGTATTTTGATTTGACCGACCCCACGGCAACACCTGATGGAATACCCGTGAATGCCAATGGGAATCCTACGGAGGTTCCGAACGGAACATACAAGGAGGGCCAACAGCGCGGCAACTCCGTTTTCAACGACTGGTTCGGCATGGGGCGCGTGTCGCTCACATGGAAATTCAATTTGCCCGATGGAAGGGGCTGTAACTTAAGCAAATTCTGACCTATGGAACTGAAAGATCAATTGATGCAACAAATAGACCGCGAGAGACTGCCTCAGCACATCGCGATTATTATGGATGGCAACGGCCGTTGGGCCAAAGAACGCGGCAAGCAACGTCTGTTCGGACATCAAAGCGCGATTCAGTCGGTGCGCGAAGTGAGTGAGGCCTCGGCTGAAATCGGCGTTAAGTACCTGACCCTCTATGCCTTCTCCACCGAGAATTGGAACCGTCCTTTCGCAGAGGTCACGGGGCTGATGTCGCTGTTGGCTACGACCATCAAGAACGAGGTCAGCACGATGAACAAGAACAGCATCAAGTTGAACGCCATCGGCGATTTGCAGAGCCTGCCAAAAGCCAACTACGACCAGCTGATGCAGGCCATTGCCGACACAAGCCACAACACCCGCATGATGTTGACGCTTGCCTTGAGTTATTCGGGCCGTTGGGACCTCATCCAAGCCACGCGCCGCATGGCTGAGGACGTGAAGGCCGGCAAACTGCAGCCCGAAGAAGTCGACGACAAAACCATTTCTTCATACCTTTCCACTGCCAATATGCCCGACCCCGAATTGCTCATCCGCACGAGCGGCGAGGAGCGCATCAGCAACTTCCTGCTGTGGCAGTTGGCGTATTCCGAATTGTATTTCACTCCAAAATATTGGCCCGACTTCCGCAAGGCCGACCTCTACGAAGCGATTCTGAACTACCAGCATCGTGAACGCCGTTTCGGGAAGACCAGCGAGCAAGTGACCACCAAATGATTGAAAGATAGAACTATGCGATTGAGATATTTACCCATAATGCTGTTTCTTGTGGCCCTTTTGGGTTTCGGAGGCAGCGCTTTTGCCCAAATCCAAATCGGCGACGACCTGTCGGAGATTGACTATGCGCGACCGCAGAAATATGAAATCGGCGGCGTGGTCGTCGAGGGAGCAAAATATGTCGACGGCTCGATGCTGAGCATGATTGCCGGCCTTAACGTAGGCGATCAAATCTCCGTCCCGGGTGATGAAATCTCGAATGGCATCCGCAAGATTTGGGATCAGGGTTTGTTTGAGGACGTGGCCGTCAATGCTACCGATTTTGTGGGTAACAAGGTTTTTCTGCAAATCATCATCAAGGAAAAACCGCGCGTGTCGAAGTTCTCGTTCAAGGGCATCAAGAAAAGCGAGGCCGACGATATCCGCAACAAGATTAACCTCTCGCGCGGCGACATTGCCACAGAGCATTTGTTGACCAAGACCACTCGCATCATCGAGGATTTCTATTATGAAAAGGGCTACTTTAACGTGGCTATTGACATCGAGCAAAAGCCCGACACCGTTCGTGAGAACTACATCGACATGATAATTAGCATTGATAGGGGCGATAAGGTCAAAATCGGTAAAATCAACGTGATAGGCAATGAGAATCTGAATGAAACCCAGATTCATGCGGCCATGAAGGAAACCAAGCAACGCGGCCATTTCGATCCCTTGAACCCGCTCGGTCCGCTGATTGTGAACACCATCGCCGATATAGTGACTTTGCATCCCCTGAGGGCCATCAACGGTGTGGAGGAGTATTTCTACGACAACTACCGTCCGCGCATCTTCAAGGCCTCCAAATACCTTGAAAAGAGCTACGAAGCCGACAAGAAGCTCATCATTGAGAAATACAACGCCAAAGGCTACCGCGACGCGCGCATTGTCAGTGACTCGGTGTATCGTATCGACGATAATAACTTAGGCATCGACCTGGTCATTGACGAGGGCAACAAATACTATTACCGCGACATCACTTGGACGGGTAACACCAAATACAGCGCCGAGACCCTCAACTCGATTTTGGGCATTAAGAAGGGCGATGTATATAATAAGGAGTTGCTCGACAAGAACCTGAACTACAGCGAAACCAATTTGGACATCAGCTCGCTGTATATGGACGACGGCTACCTCTTTTTCCGTGTCGACCCTGTGGAAGTGGCCGTTGAAAACGACTCCATCGACCTTGAGATTCGTCTCACCGAAGGCAAACAAGCCCGCATCAGCAATGTGACGCTCGTGGGCAATACCAAGACTTACGACCACGTGGTGCTGCGCGAGCTTTACACCCGTCCGGGACAGCTGTTCAGCCGCAGCGACGTGGTGCGTTCTGTGCGTGAATTGGCCACCTTGGGCTTCTTCAACCAGGAATCCATCAACCCTGACGTGCAGCCCAATCCCGCTGACAACACCGTCGACATCAACTATTCTGTGGAGGAAGCCGCCGCCGACCAAATCCGTTTCTCGGCTGGTTTCGCTGCCGGTTACCTGATGCTGGAAGCCGGCTTGCAGTTCTCCAACTTCTCGATGCGTAATATCTTCAACAAGAAGGCATGGAAACCCCTGCCGATGGGCGACGGACAAAAACTCTCATTGAGCGTGAGCACCGTGGGCCGCTATTACCTCACTTACGGCCTGTCGTTCACAGAGCCTTGGTTAGGAGGTCGCAAACCCAATTCACTGACAGTGTCGTTTTATCAGTCGTTCTATGCCAAACAGTACGAAAAAACAGATGTCAACTATGGCTGGTTCAATATGACGGGTGGTACCGTCGGCTTGGGCCGCCGTTTGACGTGGCCTGACGACTATTTCTCGTTGTATCAAGGCTTGAACTTCAAACGTTATAACCTCCACAACTACCAATCGTCATTTTTGACCGTGGGCGACGGCAACGGCAAGTTCAACCTCTTCAGTTACAGCTTCGTGCTGTCGCGCAACTCGGTGAGCCAGCCCCTCTATCCGCGCAACGGCTCTGAGTTCCAGATCGGACTTGAAATCACGCCGCCCTATTCGCTGCTTTCGAACAAGGATTACTCGAGCATGTCGGAGAACGAAAAATACAAGTGGATTGAGATGCACCGCTGGACCTTCAAGGCGGCTTGGTACACCGAGCTTTACGACAAACTCGTGATGATGACCCGCGTACGTTTTGGCTATTTGGGCTACTACAACGACCAAATCGGCCCCACGCCCTTCCACCGTTTCTTCCTCGGCGGCGACGGCTTGTCCAGTTATTCCTTCGACAGCCGCGAGCTTGTCGGTATGCGTGGCTATGCCAACAATTCGTTGACGCCAGGCTTCTACAACAACTCAGGATCGGGTGGCAATGGCGGCAACCTCTTGACGAAATACACCTTGGAGCTGCGTTACCCGCTCTCGTTGAACCCGCAGGCTACCATCTATGCCTTGACCTTCCTCGAAGCTGGTAACTGCTGGCTTGGGTTCGAGGATTTCAACCCCTTCGACGTGAAGCGTTCGGCGGGTCTTGGTGTGCGCATCTACCTGCCCATGTTCGGTTTGCTCGGCCTCGATTGGGGCTACGGCTTCGACGACGTGTACGGCACCACGGGCAACAACCACAGCCAGTTCCACTTCTCCATCGGTGGCTCTATCGATTAGTTGAGAGTATAGGCTTGTGCGAACCCCGTAGGGGTGAGAGGATGTTAGGCAGGTGGTGGAGCGTTGCGGAATCCATGCCGAAAAAATGGAACGATTATTGATAATGCAAGAAAACAAATTGAAACACCATAACAAAATGAAAACACTTAAAACCTTAGTTTTGACCGCTGCCTTGATTTGTGGCGGCATGATGACCGCCAATGCGCAATTGGTTGGCGGCGGACAGAAAATCGTCTATGTCGACTCGGAGTACATCATGGAGAACATTCCGGAATACGGCGACGCACAGGAAGAATTGAACGCACTGTCGGAAAAATGGCAGAAAGAGGTGAAGGCTGTCTACGACAAGGTGTCGGAAATGTACAGCAAGTATCAAACCGAAATGCTGCTGCTGTCTGAAGACCAGAAGCGTGCCCGCGAGCAAGCCATCATCGACAAGGAACAGGAAGCCAAAAACCTGCAGATGCAGTATTTTGGCTCCGAAGGCCAACTTTATCAGAAGCGCACCGAACTCATCCAACCCATCCAGGAGAAGGTCTACACCGCCATGAAGGAAGTGGCCCAAACCAAGAACTACGCCTTTATCTTCGACTTGGCTTCTGGAACCTCTATCCTTTATGCTAGCGACAAGAACGACATCAGCGACGACGTGCTTGACCAACTTGGCAACGTGATGCAGACTGTGCGCCGCGAAAATCGCCGCAAGGCCAATGTCGGTACTATGGGAGGCTCCACTGGCGGTGCAACGGGTGGAAACAAAGGTAACACCGCAAAACCAAAGAAATAAGGGAGAAATCGACGGAGCAAAGCAAATTATTCGTATCTTTGCGGCTCGTTAGACAACCTAATGTTTGATTAAATCATTAAAAATCAATAAAATGAAAAGAGTATTCAAAGTTTTGTTTTTGGGTATTGCCCTCTTTGTGATGAGTGGAACGGCTAATGCCCAAGTGAAGATTGCACATGTCAATACGGCTGAGATTCTCGAAGTCATGCCCGACAAGGCCAAGGCTGAGAAGGATTTGGAGAAGTATTACAATGAGTTGCAGAACCAATTGCAGGCCATGGCCAAGGAGTATCAGACCAAGATGCAGGATTACGAGGCCAACCAAGCCACCATGTCGAATTTGGTGAAACAGTCGAAGGAAAAGGAAATCGTTGACCTCCAGACCCGTATCCAGCAGTTCCAGGCCAACGCCGAGCAGGAATTTGAAAGCAAGCGTGCCGAGCTGTTGAAGCCCATCCTCGACAAGATTCAGAACGCCATTAACGCTGTGGGTAAGGAAAAGGGTTACACCTATGTCCTCGACCTCGCCACTGGTGCTGCCGTCTATGTGGGCGACGCAGCCGTTGACTGCACCAATGACGTGAAAACCAAATTGGGCATCAAGTAAGACAAAGTGGAATTTGTATCAACGATAGCTATTTTATAGCGGAACAGCCGACTCAACGAGTCGGCTGTTCTTTTATTTGATGTTCTCCCGCTTGACCTTGGCAAACCTCAGCAGCTTGAGGATGCCCAAAGGCTTGCGGTCGTCCTTGTTGGCGAGATCGAGGTAAAGCCCGAATTTCTTGGCAATTGGGATTTTGTAGGTTTCCACGAACTCGATGAGGGTGCCGTCGGGGTCTTCCACGTAGGTGAAGTGACCATTGGCATCGCCCATGCCGAAGTCGGCGCCGCTGTCGCACACGAAAGGATGTCCCATGGCCTCAGCCTGCGCTTTGACGGCCTCCATGTGGCGCACGTCGAAGCAGAGGTGGATGTAGCCTGGGTCGCCCCAAAAGCGTCCTTCGTAGAGTTTCTTGCCAGGTGCTTCAACGCTTTGAATCATTTCAAGATGAGAGGTGCCCATGATGCGGCTCAGCGGTCCTTCAATGGGCTTGGAACGCTCCAAAATGACGCGACGCAACTTGCTGTCGCCATTGGGCAAAGGTTTCAAGTCGTCGAAAACACCCGTCTGGTCGAAGGCCACCCTGTCGTATTCCAACAATTGGGTGTAGAAAGGCAGAGAACGTTCGATGTCGCTCACGCCGATGACGGCACCGTTAGCACCGCCCGTGGTCTTTTTCTCGTCGATGAAGACGTAGTCGTCTTGTTCGAGTTGGAAGAGGTTGCCGTAAGGGTCTTTCATGAAAAACTGCTTCTGCCCAATCGGCGAGGTGGTGATTTCGCTGATGACGTCGAGGCCCTTATTAATAAAGGTGTTGTAAGCTGCCTCAATGTCGGGGGTTTTCACCTTGGCGATGAGGATGCCCATATCGCCGAGTTTAAGCGGCTCTTTCAGGTAATTGAGCGGGCGGCCTTTGGGTTGCCAAATCTCGAAGCCACCGCCACCACGGATGTTGACGGCGATGCCCGACCGACGCGGCTGGGGCTTGCCGCCCGTGTAGGGGAGCATACGCTCCGCCACGCCTTCGTCGTCGACGATTTTGATTTCGAAACCGAAGTTGTCGTAATACCATTTCCAGGCTTCTACGAAGTCGTTGACTCCGATGCCCACTTGCTGTATGCCACAGATGATTTTTTCGTTCATGGTGTTGTTATTAAGGTTGGTTTTTACTGCCGCTTTGCGTCATTGCGAGGAGGAACGACGAAGCAATCCATAACTTGATCTCTGGACTGCTTCGTGTCTCGCAGTGACGCGAAGCGCGTCATGTAGCTGATATTTTTCTCGATAATTTGTAATACAAAGGTAAGCAATATTTATGAATATAAGCCATCAGTAGTTCGGAGCGGCCAATCAACTTCCGGTGTTTCTGTCGCTTGATGGCGCGCACGGCGATGGCGCCGCATTTGTCCACATCGAGGCCGTTGGCTTGGCCAGCATCCATCTTGGCGTGGGCTGTGCCGTCGCCATGCAATGCGCTCTTGCTGATTTGCGTGTTGATGCGCCCTGGGATGAGGAAAGTGACGCCGATGTTGTCGTATTCCAACTCCAACGATTCGTAGAACCCGAACAAGGCATGTTTGGCCGCACAATACGCCGAACGCAGCGGGAACCCGAACAAGCCCGATAGGGAAGTGGTCACGCTGAATTGCACGTGTTCCTTGGCCAAAATCATCTCCTTGAACTTCTTGACGAGGTAAACCCCGCTCAAAAAGTCGATTTTCAGGATTTTCTCGTCCACGCTGATGTCGGTGTCGAAGGCTTTTTCGCGTTGCGAAATGCCCGCGTTGAGCACGAAAAGGTCGATGCTCAGGTTGTGTTCCATCACGAAGTCGTAGAGTCGGTCGATGGAGGTATAATCGTCTAATTGCGTTTCGGTGGCGTAGGCTTTCACGCCATATTGTTCGCACTCCTTTTTCACGGTGTTGAGGTCGTCGAGGCCGAGGCCAGTGAGGACAAGATTGCAGCCTTCCTGTGCCAAGTGGAGTGCGATGCTGCGACCTATACCTGTGCCGCCGCCGGTGATGAGTGCTGTTTTGTTTTTAAGGTTTAGCATATTCATTAATTTCAACCTGCAAAATTAAAAATAATTCCTTGATGTTGGGATAATCAATATATTTACTAATTTTGTGCCTCGAATCTTAAATTTTGAATTTTAAATCTTAAATCCCAAATTGATGGACATATTTGAAAGAATATCAAAGGATTCCGGTGGCCCGATTGGGCAGTACCGCGAACGCGCCGACGGTTATTTTGCCTTTCCGCGCTTGGAAGGCGAGATGGGACCGCGCATGACTTTCAACGGCAGGGAAGTGCTCTGCTGGAGCTTGAATAACTATCTGGGCTTGGCCAACCACCCCGAAATTCGTCGCGTGGATGCCGAAGCCGCCGCCAAATACGGCCTCGCCGCCCCCATGGGAGCCCGCATGATGACGGGTCACACGAGGATGCACGAGCATTTTGAGAAAGAACTGGCCGACTTCGAGAAGAAAGAAGCCGCTTATCTTTTTAACTTTGGTTATCAGGGCATTGTGTCGACCATCGACACGCTGACCAGTCCCCATGACGTGATCGTTTACGATAACGAGGCGCACGCTTGTCTGCTCGATGGCATCCGTTTGCACATCGGCAACAAGTATAAATACCGTCACAACAACATGGAAGACCTTGAGAAGAAACTGAAGGTCGCCACGGAAGTGGTGGCCAAAACGGGTGGCGGCATCCTCGTTATCACCGAAGGTGTTTATGGCATGACGGGCGCTTTGGGCGACCTCGCTGGCATCGTGGCCCTGAAGAAGAAGTACAGTTTCCGCATCCTCATCGACGACGCCCACGGTTTTGGCGTGATGGGCCCGACGGGTCGCGGCACTTCTGAGCATTTCGGTGTGATGGACGACATCGACATCTACATTGGTGCTTACGCCAAGGCTATGGCCATCATCGGTGGCTTTGTGGCTGGTCCAAAGTATGTTATTGAGTATTTGCGCTATAACATGCGTTCGCAGATGTATGCCAAGAGTTTGCCGTTAGCCATTGTTGAAGGTTGCGAGAAGCGTTTGGAAATCATCCGCAGTGCCGAGGGCGATGCGCTCCGCAAACAACTTTGGACGGTGACCCGCGCCTTGCAGAAGGGCTTCCGTGATTTGGGCTTCGACATCGGTCCCGCTGAGGCTTGCGTCACGCCGGTGCATGTACTGGGTGATGTGGTGCAGGCCACCAATATCGCCATGGACTTGCGCGAGAATTATAAGATTTTCTGCTCGGTCATTACTTATCCCGTCATCCCCAAGGGCATGATCATCTTCCGCATCATCCCGACGGCAGCCCACACGATGGACGACGTGAACTACACGCTGAACGCCTTTAAGGAGGTAAAAGAAAAACTTGACAAGGGCTTCTATGACGGCACCGAAGTACCGAATATGCGGATTGAGTAAAGTTTCGGACATGAAATTTTGGGAGCGACAAATGTCGCTCTCTTTTTTTGCACAATTGAAATATTATTCCTATCTTTGCACATTCATCAATAGAGATAATCCTAAAAATGTGATATTATGATGCTCATCAAACAAGTTGGCGTCTATGTCAACATCCTGAATTGCAAGCTCAAGAAGCACTTGGCCGAGGTGTTCAAGAAGAACGGTGTCAACCTGACCGGCGAGCAGTATCTCGTCATGGACACGCTCTGGAACGAGGGCACGCTCACCCAGCAGGCCATTGCTTTCATCCTGCAAAAGGACAAGAATTCCGTCACCCAGTTCATCGACAACTTGGAGAAGAAAGGCCTCGTCACGCGCTCCGTCGCCAAACAAGACCGCCGCGTCAACAACATCATGTTGACTTCCGAAGGCATGGCTCTGAAAGACTCCACAAAACAGTTGGCTATCAATACGATGAACGAACTCGTTGCCGGCATTCCCGAACAAGACCTGAACACCTTTGTTTCTGTGCTGAAGCAGATTTGCGACAACATCAGCGATAGTTGAATTATCATCTTTGCATCCCAAATTTTCAATGAACATGAATAAAAAACTGAGATTTTTCTTGTTTTTCTTTGCGGCAGCGTTGTTGTTGTCCGCATGCAACAAAGGCCCGGGCGAAGGTGGCACGGGAACCATCCAGGGCTGCGTGAAACTCGTGCATCATCCCGATGATGATTTCCAGCTGAACGTTGACACGATGGCTGCTGCCAAGACCGATGTCTTCATCGTTTACGGCACTGAGGAATACTTTGGCAACGACGTGGAAACGGGCTCCGACGGACGTTACCAATTCGAATACCTTCTGCCTGGCCGTTACACGGTGTATGCCTATTCTACCTTGCCAACAGGCGAGAAAGTGGCTGTGAATGAGTCGGTTGAGTTGTTGCGCGGTGCTGTGGTTGAAGTCCCGACGATTTACATCCACGACGGCAAGGCTTACGGCACTTCTATCGTGAAAGGCCGCGTCCATGCCTCGTATTACCACAACGGCAGTTGGCAGGGCGAGGGCTGGGCTTGCGAGCATCGCGTCTACATCCGCAAGCTGGGTGACGACCTGCCTTTCGACGACACCCGCGTGGGTCCCGACGGCTATTTTGGCTTCCAGAAGCTGCAACCCGGCGAATATGAGGTGTTTACGGCTTCCGACGACATCAGCACGGAGATTCCCGATTTCGTGTTCCAAAGCATTTCCGTTGACGAGGCCGGACACATTTACGAGCTTGAAGAACAGTTTGAAGTCATCATCAATGTATAAGGAATAAGAATTTTAAATCTTAAATCTTAAATCTTGAATTTTAAATCTTAAATTTTGAATTTTAAATTTCTAATAATGAAACGATTACTAATTATTTTGGCCTTGCTCGCCATCGGTTTCGGGGCAATGGCCCAGTCGGTTTCGGAGAGCACCATCGCCAAGCGTGAGAACCGTCGTGGCATGGTGTTGAAGGAATGGAACACCGCCGCGGGCGACAAGCGCGCATTCCTCGACCGCGTGACGACTTACGACGAGATGGGCCGCAAGATTGAGGAAATCGAATACGCCAGCTATGGGCAGAAATGGCGCATCGTGTTCGAGTATCCCAAAGACAGCGACATCACGGCCAAGGTGGTGCGCGAAATTGAGTACAACGACCGCGACAAGGTGTCGCGCATCCGCAAGTTCGAATACGACGAGGACGGCTCCAAAGTGCGCCAACTCAACTATTACCCGAACGGCAAACTGGAATCGGTGAAAACCTTCGAATATGTTCCCAAATAAGGCCGTGGAAGAGATTCTTGACATAGTGCAAGGCATGAAGTCCATCACGCTCGACGAGATGAGCGGGGTGAAGCTGATGAACCGCATCGACACGAAATATGTGGTGACGGAGCAACAGTTGCGTGCCATTTTGTTGGGAATCAAGGACAATTACTATGCCCAAGAGGTGGAAGGTAACCGCCTGTCGCCTTATAGCACAGTGTATTACGATACGCCCGACCTGACCATGTATCTCATCCACCACGACCGCCATTTGGTGCGCGACAAGGTGCGCGTGCGTACATATATCGACTCCCAACTGTCCTTCTGCGAGGTGAAGCACAAGAACAACAAAGGCCGCACGAAGAAGAAACGCATTGCGGTGGAACCCATTCCGAACATCATCGACGACCCCGAAGCGGCGGCGTTTTTGGCTGAAAAACAACCCTACGAGGTGAGCTCGCTAAGTCCGCATTTGGTCACCATCTTCGACCGTTTCACTTTGGTGAATTTCGAGAAGACCGAGCGCCTCACTATCGACTGCAACCTGCGTTTCGAGAACCTGAGGAATGGCAGTACGGCCACAGTGGCACCCCTCGCCGTGATGGAACTGAAACAGGATGGTCGCGCCCACTCGCTGCTGAAAGATGTGCTCTTTGAATTGAGAATCAGGCCGTTCAAGGTCAGTAAATACTGTATCGGTACCTGCCTGACCCGCCCCGAGGTGAAACAGAACCGGTTTAAGAAAAAATTACGTAGAATGGAGAAATTAAAGACGATGGCTTATGGCTAATGGCCTATGGCTTGCCTTTATGTAGGGGCAGCCTTAGGCCATAGGCTATAGGCCATAAGCCTAGTAAACAACAATTAAACAATCAATAAAACAACAATATGAACCTATTACAAATCAACATGCAGGACTTTGATCCTGACATTGCGCGCGAATTTGGCGGTGGCGCTTCAGGAATGGACTTCCTCGGCGTGCCGCTTTTCGATGCCCAAAGCCTTTGGACGACCTTGATCCGCTTCGTGTTCAACTTCCTCGTCTGCTGGGTCATCATCCATTGTTTCTATTACAAGAAGGCCAACCGCAAGGACTATTATTTCACCTTTCTCATGTTTGCGGTGGTCATTTTCCTCATCATTTCGCTGATGGAGAACATGAAGATGAACATCGCCTACGCCTTGGGCCTCTTCGCCATCTTCGGCATGATACGTTACCGGACGGAAACCATCAAAATCCGCGAAATGACCTATCTTTTTGTGGTGATGGGCCTGAGCATCGTCAACGGCATGGCACTCTCGACGAGCTACTCGGAGCTGCTGTTGGTCAATCTGATGGTGGTGTTGGTCGTCTGGATTCTTGATGGCACGAAGATGCTGAAACACACGGCCATGAAAATCATCCTCTACGACCGCATCGAGAACACCAAACACGGCAAGGAGGAAGACCTGAAGGCCGACCTCATCGAACGCACGGGTTTGAACATCTCGAAGGTAGAGGTGGGGCATATCGACTACCTGCGCGACGTGGCTTTCGTGAAGGTTTACTACGAACCCATTGACGACGAGGTGAATACGATTGATACCATAACTAAGTTGAAGGACTTTGATGTATAGACTATGGCCCATGGCTTATGGCCTATGGCTGCCCCTACGTAAAGGCAAGCCATTGGCCATAGTCTAAAAAGGAAAATGAGAAGGTTAATAACCATATTACTGTTGTTGTTCACGGTGGCGGCTTTCGCGCAAAGTGAGCGCACCACCGACTTCGGCGGCATAGTTTCGGCCGAGGCCGAGGTGGGATTGGGCGGGCCTTTTGGTTTGTCGGTGGAGGAGGAGTTGCGTTTCGACCACAATTTCAAGCAGTTCGACCGCTGGCTCAACTCGGTGGGCGTGGACTATAGTTGCCTGCACAACCGTATGAACATCGGCCTCACTGCCGACTATATCCGCCGCCACAACGACCGAGGCTATTACGAGAACCGTGGCCGTTTGGGTTTGCAAGTGACCTATACGGAGGAAGTCCGCCGCTTCAAGTTCCAGGTGCGCAGCAAGGCTCTTGCCACCTTTTTCGACGAGCGCACGGGCGAGCATCGCGTCAATCCGAGGCTGTATTGGCGCAACCGCCTGAAAGTGACCTACCAGCCGATGAACAGCCGCTTCAAGTATGCCCTCTCGACCGAACTTTTTTGGCTTACCAACGACCCCAAAAAAGGTGGCATTGACAACCTGCGCACGGTGCTTTCGGTGGATTACCGTCTTTCGAGAAGATATTACCTCTCGGCCTTTGCCCGCATGGATAATGATTTATGGGTAAACGAGCCAGTAGATAGGTTCTATTTAGGCTTGACATTTAAGGCAAAGTATTGATGTTGTTTGGTGTTTGATTATGACGGTGAAAAACAACATAATACTGAAATCCCTTGCTTTCATCTTTTTAGCTTATGCTTTATTTGGGTGTCATCCAACACCCCGCGATGTGAGGCAAGCTGGCTGCGATGCCTTGGAAAACGCTCATATCCAATTGGATTCAGGCAATAAGGTAGAGGCTTTGCAGTTGTTCAAGGATGCGGAACATTATGGACTCTTGGCGAACGACACGCTAACGGTGGCTCGCGCTCGTTACCAAATTGGCGACATACTTTATCGGAAAGGTGAGACGAAAGAGGAATATATGTGGCGTTTGAAAGCCGCAGAACCATGTTTTGGAACCCATGATGACGAACGTTTTTTTTGGCAAAACACATTGCCATCTCAAAAAAATGTTCTACCTTTGTAACCGCCATTAATTTAATGGATGTTATATTAACCACGATTAAATAAATACAAAAGGCGTATGAAATTCTACGATAGAACAACTGAATTACAAGCACTTGAGAAGAATTGGCAACAGTCGTCAGACCGTTCCATGATGACTACGCTCATCGGAAGACGACGCATCGGGAAGACCGCCTTGCTGTTGAAAAGCGTGGAAAACAAGCCTTTTCTGTACTTGTATGTTTCGAAAGACAACGAGCAGGTGCTTTGCCGCAAGTTTCAGCAGCAGGCGCAAGACGTGCTCGACCTGCAACTATACGGTCAGGTGGAAAACTTCGGCAGCCTCTTCAAGGAACTGATGCGATACGGCGCAAGCCATCATTACACGCTCATCATTGACGAGTTTCAGAACTTGTTAGGCATCAACGCCGCCATACCGAGCGAGATACAAGACATTTGGGACCGTAACAAGGATAAAACCCATGTCAATCTCATTCTTTGCGGCTCCATCTATTCCATGATGAAACGCATTTTTGACCACAGCGACCAGCCGCTTTTTGGTCGGCGCGACTCGCACTTGAGGCTGCTTCCTTTCAGCATCGAAACGCAGAAAGGCATTTTGGCCGACCACAATCCCGAATACAAGCCTGACGATTTGCTTTGCCTTTACATGCTTACCGGCGGCGTGGCCAAATACGTTGCGTTATTGATGGATGCCCACGCCACGACCAAACAGAAAATGCTCAACTATGCCCTGTCGCCCGACTCGCCTTTCCTGACCGAAGGCACCGAACTGCTGATTTCGGAGTTTGGGCGCGATTACGGCACCTATTTCTCTATTCTTCAACTGATTGCAGGTGGCATGACCACGCTAAGCGAAATCGACAGCGTCATTGGGAAAAACACGGGTGCCTACCTCAACAACATGAACGAGGACTATCTTTTCATTAGCAAGAACACGCCTTTGCTGAGCAAGCCTGGCGTGAGGAACATCCGTTGGCAGATTGACGACTGCTTTTTGCGGTTTTGGTTCCGCTTTGTCTATCCCTACCAAGGCTTGATTGAGAGCAATCAGCTTGGTTTGCTAAAACAATATGTAACAGACAATTATACCCAATTCACGGGGCGTACTTTGGAACGCTATTTTCAGGAAAAGACGATGCAGACAGGAAAGTATACCAAGGTGGGCAACTGGTGGGACCGCAAGGGCAAAAACGAAATCGACATGGTGGCCTTGAACGAGTTCGACAAGACCTGCCTCGTCGCCGAAATCAAGCGCAACAAGGACAAAATCAGCCTGAAGGACTTGCAAGACAAACTGATAGCCCTGCCTTCCGAGTTTGCTACGTATCAGATTAGTATGGATGGGCTTTCGTTGGAGGATATGTAGGATTTCAAGTTTAGTGTTGTTTACAACCAACACTTTTTGAAAAAAAAATGTTGCCTTTGGCCAACACTTTTCATTAAAAACCGTTGTCTATAGGCAACACTTTAAGCTCAAAAGCGGCAAAAAATGCTGTGCTTCTTTCAGAAAAAGAAACAAAAAAACCATTTTTCAATAAGATTGCTTATTTTTGTGCTCTCGAAATCAATCAAATTTAAACGATATGAGTACAAAAATGAAAAAATTCGGCGGCATCAGCTTGATTTTCGGTGTGTTGCTGCTGGCCTTCATGCCCTCTTGCGGCAAGAAGGGAACATCAACGACTGTTGGTGGATCGAAGACCTACGTTGAACGCATCCAGCCCTTGGATGAGGCTTTGCTGCCACTGCTCGACAGCTACACCTCGGGCGTGGTCGCCACGGGCGAGCCTATCGTGGTGCGCTTCAAGAACCCTGAGATGCTGAAAGTGAAGTATGGCGAGACCATCCCCGCCAAAGCCTTCCAGTTTACGCCCGCCTTGAAAGGCAAAGCCGTTTGGATTGACGAAAACACCATCGGCTTCCAGTACGACGACATCGACAAGGATCAGAACTACGTCTGCAAGTTCAAGATGGCCGAATTCTTGGAAGTGGCTGGCGACCCGATGCTTGAGTTCGGCTTCGGCGTGCGCCGCCAAAACTTCAGCCTCGTGGCCCAACAGCCCATCTGCCTGTCGAACGAAACGATGGACTACAACCTGCGCGTCGCCTTTGCCGTGCCTGTCGACCAGGACGATGCCATCAACCTGTTCGACGCTGCCTTCCGCAAGAACCATCCCGTGGAGTTGACATACGCGGGCAACAATGTCTACGACTTTTTGGTGCAGAACTTTGAACGCAAGAATGAAAACTACGACGTTCACATCGTCCTCGACGGCAAGGCGGTCGACGCCAAGGCCAAGATGGAACGCGACCTGACCATTTACGCCAAAGGCATTTTCATTCCGCTGACTTTTGATGTGGACCAAAATGCCGACCACGCCACCTTGTTCTTCAGTCAGCCGCTGAAGGAGGCACAGAACCTCACCGGCTTCATCTCCAAACACGATGATTTGGGTTATAAGGCTGACATCAAGGGAAATAAGATTGACTTCTACTTCGACAAGAGCAACCTCTACAGATACCAGATGGAGAATTTGACCATTGGCGTGAACAGCGGCATCCGCTCCGACAACGGCATGGTGCTCCAAGATGACTATGAGTATGAGCTCAACCTGACCGAGGTGCAGCCCAAGGTGCGCTGGACTGACGATGGCGTCATCATTCCCAACGTGGACGAAACCACCGTCTATTTCGACGCCATCTGCCTCAATGCGGTGACGCTGAGGATTGTGCGTATTTTCGACGACAACATACTGTCGTTCTTGCAGGACAGCGAACTGAATGAGACCTACGGCGTGCGTAAGGCTGGCCGTTTGGAGAAGAAAGTCCGCTTGGCCATCGACAATCCTTATCCTAACCAGTGGAAGACTTTCCCCATCGTGATTTCCGATTACATTAAGGTGGAGCCGGGCGCGATGTACCAGTTGAGCCTCAATTTCGGTCCCGCCGACTACACCTTCGCCTCCGACGAGATGAAGACCGCCATGATTGACAACAATGACGAGCGAGAAGCCAGTTATTGGGACGGGCAAGCCGATGATTACAAGGAATACCACTATGAGGGCGATTGGGGCGACCCCAACGGCTACTATTATTACAACTATGTGGAGAAGCAGAAGAACATCGTCGTTTCCGACCTCGCCGTGACCGCCAAGATGGGTCGCAACGACGTGGTGGATGTTTACGTCTACCACATCTCCGACGCCCAGCCCGCATCTGACGCGCAAGTGGTGGCCTACAACTTCCAGAGACAGCAGATGGGCAAAGGCTCGGTGGATGCCCAAGGCCATTTGAAGCTGCAATGCGCCAACCGTCCTGCTTTCGTGGTGGCTACGGATAGGAAAGGCAGCAAGTCGGTCATCAAGCTGAGCGATGGCAATGCCTTGTCATACAGCCGATTCGATGTGGCTGGCGAACCTGTCGAAAAGGGTGTGACGGCCTTTGCCTACTCTAACCGTGGTGTGTGGCGTCCGGGCGACGACCTGCAACTCAACCTCATGCTCAACGATTTGGAATCCACCGTGCCGGATGACTATCCCATTGTCCTTGAGGTGATTGATGCCAATGGCCGCCTCTATGCCAAACAGGTGAACACCAAGCCTGTCAACGATATTTATTGCTTCACCGTCCCGACTAACCCGTCGGACGAAACTGGCTTGTGGACGGCACGTTTCAAGGTGGGCACCAGCACCATCACCAAGAACCTCCGTGTGGAGACCGTGAAACCCAACCGCTTGGAAATCAAGTTCGACGTGCCCAATGTAATCAGCGTTTCACGCAACGAGCGTGTCAGCCTGAGCTCGAAATGGCTCAACGGCATGAAAGCCAAGGGCTTGAAGGCCGAAGTCGACTTGAAACTGCGTGGCGGCGAGACTTCGTTCAAGGAATTCGCCCATTACACCTTTGTCAACGAGACCCAAAGCTTTGAGCCGCAGGAGCTTTCGCTGTTCAGCGGCCAGTTGAACGCCGAGGGTGCTGCGGAGATTGGTTTCGGCCCAGTGAAGGATGTGTATGCAGCCCAGATGATGAACGGCACCTTCACGGTGAAGGTTTTCGAGCAGGGCGGCGATTTCAGCATTGCCTCGTTCACGTCGAAGATTTCACCTTACGAGCGTTATGTGGGCGTTGACCTGCCTGAAACTTCCTCAAAATACGGCAGTTACTACGACACCGGCAAGGATTGGAAGTTCAACATTGCCATGGTCAACGAGAACGGCACGGCTTGCAAGTCGTCGGTCGCATTAGACTATGCCCTCTACAAGTTGGATTCCTATTGGTGGTGGTCGAGCGAAGATGAATACAGCCTGCAACGCTATGCCTCAGGCACTTACAAGGCTCCGTATCAGAATGGCAGCCTGACCTGCAACGGTACCACCTCGGTGACCTTCAACGTCCCGAACGACAAATGGGGCAGCTACCTCTTCGTCGTCAACGACAAGCAGGGTGGTCATACCTTTGCTAAGGTCATTTTCTTCGACTGGGGCTACGGCCATTCCTCATCCGCTGCTGGCGCTCCGGCACAGTTGGCCATGAAGACCACTGCCGAAAGCTATCAGGTGGGCGAGAAGATTGTCGTTACTTTCCCCGCCAACGAGAAGGCTAAGGCCCTCGTTACAGTTGAGGCCAGCGACAAGGTTTTGCAGACCATGTTGGTCGAAAATCTTGGTCAGGAAGGCAAGGTGGAAATCACCGCTACCGAGGAGATGATTCCGAATGTATATGTCTATGTCGCTCTGATTCAGCCTCATGATGCTGCCAACGACATGCCGATACGTCTTTATGGCGTGGTGCCGGTGAAGGTGGAAAACAAGAAACTCCAACTGCAACCCAGCATCCAAGTGCCCGAAACGGCCAACACCAAGAAGAAGATTGACGTGAAGGTGGGCGAAGCCAACAATCAAGGCATGACTTATACTTTGGCCATTGTCGACGAAGGCATCCTCGGCCTGACCAACTTCAAGACCCCGAATCCTTACGGCTATTTCAATAGTAAGCAGGCCTTGAGCGTGCGCACGTGGGACAACTACGCCAACATCGTCGATGCGTTCAGTGGCGAGTTGGGTTCAGTCTACGCCATTGGCGGTGACGGCATCCTCAATCAGGAAATCACTTTGGACAAACGTTTCAAGGCTTATGCAGTGACTTTGGGACCTTTCGAACTGAAAGCTGGCGAAACCAATTCCCATAGTTTCGATGTGCCGCAATGCTCTGGTGCCCTGCGCTTTATGGTGGTTGCCAAGGGCAACGGCAAGGCTTTTGGCTCAGCCGAAAAGCAGATGAAGGTCGTCGACCCGATTAACCTTTATGCCTCGGCTCCGCGTGTGGTGGCTCCTGGCGACGAGCTGAACCTCAAGGTGCAGGTGCAGGCACCCACGATGAAGAACAAGACCTTGCAGGTGAAGTTTGACAACAAGAACCTCGACCCCGTTGGCGACCTGCCCACTACGGTGCAGATTGACGCCGAAGGTGAGGGCCTGATTGCTGTGAGAACCAGCATTCCCAAGAAACTGGGCAACGCCGAAATGAAGGTCTCGGTGACGGGCGAGGGCTACACTGCCGAATCGTCGACGGTGATGCCGATTCGTATGCCTTATGCCGAGCGCAGAAACACCATCACCAAGGAGATTGAGGCCGGTCAGACGGTGAGCGTGCCGTTTGATTTGTCTGGTATCGATGGCTCGCAACAAGGCAACATTACCATTTCCAACCTGATGCCTGTTGACCTCTTCGGTCGCATCGACTACTTGATGGATTACCCGCACGGCTGCCTCGAACAAGTGACCTCGAAGGCCTTCCCGCAGCTCTATTTGAACTATTTCATCCAACTTGACGACAAGGCCAAGGAAGAGATGCGCAACAACATCGAGTCGGCCATCGTCAACCTGAAAGCCTACCAGAAGTCCGACAACTCGATGACCAATTGGGTGGGTGGCACCTACACCGACCCGTGGACGGAGATTTACGCTTTGCATTTCTTGGTCGAGGCCAACAAGCAAGGCTACAACGTGCCGCAATACTTCCTCGATGGCTTGCTGAGTTATCAAGCCGACCGCGCCAAGCAATGGAAGAACAACCCCGACTACAAACAAGGAGAGACCATCCAGTCTTATCGTCTCTTCGTGTTGGCTTTGGCAGACAAGGCCGAAATGGGTGCCATGAACCGCTTCAAGGAAATCGACATGAACTACGACCTGACCAAGGCTTTGGCCGCTGCTGCCTTTGCCCAAAAGGGTAAGACCAGCATTGCGCAGAACCTGTTGCCCAACGTGGAGGAGGGCCAGAGCATGTCCGACTACTACACTTCCTTCGGCTCTCGCACCCGCGACCTCGCTTTCTACACATACGTCCAAATGCTCTGCGACGTCGACCAACAGACTGTGCAGAACAATATTAATAATCTGTGCCGCATGATTAGCGGCGACCGTTGGTTAGACACCCAGACCACGGCTTTCGCGCTCTTCGTCTTGGGCAAATACGCTGAGAAGATGAACATTGCCAACACCAACCTCTCTGCCACCGTGAAGGTGAACGGTGAGGAGCGCACGTTGAACACCAATATGGCCTCGGTGGGTTATGGCTTCACGCCGAAGATGGGCAGCAACATGCTCGAAATCAAGAACCTCACCGACCAGAAGATGGTCGCCAACCTGTTCACTAAGACCTCGGTTGCTGAGTATGACATGAGCGAAAGTGGCAACTTCATCACGATGACGATAAGCTACACCGACAAGAGCGGCAACCCCGTCAACCTGTCCAACTTGACCGCTGGCACCGACCTGAAAGTACAGATGACGGTGACCAATCCGAGCGAGTGGCAAGTCACGGAATTGGCCTTGTCGTACTACCTGCCGTCGGGCTGGGAGCTCGTCAACGAACGCCTTTCAGGCGACATGACCGGCAACGAAGGCGCCAAGCACATCGATTTCCGCGACGACCGCGCTTACTTCTACTTCGACCTCATGCCGCGCTCGAAGAAGACCTTCACATTGAAGGCCAACGCCACTTACGAGGGCAACTACATGATTCCCGCCATCCGTTGCGAGGACATGTATAACAATGAGATCTATTACCAGATTCCCGCTCGTGGGTGTGTGGTGAAGTGAATTGTGCAATGATGTGAAAATTTTGGGCGGGCCTGTGTGTCCGCCCTTTTTTTGGAATAAAATTGCTAATATTGCAGTTTCAAAAGGCAACATGAGCAGCCGTTACCGCAGAAGCCAAATCAAGGCGGCGGTGAAGGTGAACGAAGAGATGCTGCGGTTTTATTGGGAACTGGGGCGGGATATTGTGGAGATGCGCATTGAAGAGCGATGGGGTGAAAAGGTTATTGACAACGTTGTGATAGACCTGAAACAAGAAATCCCCAATATTTCTGGAATAAGCCGCCGCAACGTGTATTATTGCAAGCAAATGTATCTCCTTTATAACCAGTATGTTGGAGTTGTGCCACAAGTTGTGGCACAATTAAATGAGAAAAATACAATCCCTGCTTCAAGTATTGGGAAATCATCAGGAAATGTGCCACAAGTTGTGGCACAAATACCTAATGAAATAGCGACACGCATTTCTAATGATATTTTTTCTGTCCCTTGGGGGCATCATCGTTTCATCATTGACAAGGTCAAAGGCGACGCTGAAAAAGCCCTTTTCTTTATCCGCCAAACCGTTGAAAACGGCTGGAGCAGAAATGTGTTGCTCAACTTTCTCGACACCGACCTCTACGAGCGGCAGGGCAAGGCACTGACCAATTTCAACAGGACTTTGCCCGATGAAACAAGCGACTTGGCGCAAGAGTTGACCAAAGACCCTTACGACTTTGCTTTCACGGGAATAACAGGGCGTTACAACGAGCGTTTGTTGAAGGATGCCTTGCTGAACAACATCACCCAATTTATGGTGGAACTCGGAACGGGATTTGCATACGTCGGCAAGGAATACCGCATACAAGTGGGTGAAAGGGAGCAGTTTATGGACTTGCTTTTCTATAACCTGAATCTGTCGTGCTATGTGGTCGTTGAGGTGAAAATCGGGAAGTTCGAGTTTGCCGACGTGGGGCAGTTGGGAGGCTATGTCGTTTCGTGCAACCATATTCTCCGCAAGGAAGGCCGCGACAATCCCACCATTGGCCTGCTCATCTGCAAAGAGAAAGACCGCATACAAGCCCAATATGCCTTGGAATCGAGCAGCCAGCCTTTGGGAATCTCGGAGTACGAGTTGGAGAAGTTCTATCCTGAAAAAATAGAAGGCACGATTCCGACCATCAAGGAGATTGAGGAGAAGTTGAAGGATTTTCCAGGGTGATTGGGTTTTATTTGTTACTTTTGCAGGGTCGAATTATCTCATTGATATGGCTAAAAAGGAGAAAACGGGAATTGTCGAGGTTGTCGCAAAATGCGATAAGCCTGCTGCTATTTCAGAGATAGAGAACATGATCTTCTCATTGAGAGGCACACAAGTGATGATAGACAGTGACCTTGCCATGCTTTATGGCATAGAAACGAGGGTCTTGAACCAAGCTGTAAAACGTAATTTGGATCGTTTCCCCGATGATTTCATGTTTCGCTTAACAACAAACGAATACAAAAACTTGAAATCACAGATTGTGACATCAAGTTCTCAACTCTTGAAATCACAAATTGTGACATCAAGTGAAATCATTGAGGCCGGTAATTCCGATTCAGGTTGGGGCGGCACACGAAAATTGCCATACGCTTTTACTGAAAACGGCATTGCCATGTTAAGTAGTGTTTTACGCTCGCCTATTGCTATTGAAGTAAACATTCGTATAATGAGGGCTTTCACGGCCATGCGTCATTTCATGGCATCCAATGTGATGGTTTTTCAGCGGTTAGAGGTAATTGAGCATCACCAATTGGAATTGTCCGCTCGCCAAACGGACACTGAACAAAAAATTGAAGAAGTCTTTAAGCGTTTGGACAACGGAAAAGTTCAACCATCACAAGGCATCTTCTTCGATGGCCAAATATTCGATGCCTACACCTTCGTTAGCGACCTTATCCGAAGCGCAAAGAAGCGTATCGTTTTGTTCGACAACTATGTGGACGACTCGGTTTTGGCCATGCTTGACAAACGGGCTGATGGTGTAAGCGCACAGATTTACACGCGCACTCTAACACCGCAACTCACGCTTGACCTTCAACGCCATAACGCACAGTATTCTCCTATTGACATTGACGAATTCCAAAATGCCCACGACCGTTTCCTTTGTATTGACGACACTGTTTATCACATCGGCGCATCGCTGAAGGATTTGGGGAAGAAATGGTTTGCGTTTGGACGAATGGAGATTGGAACTGATGCGCTTTTACGGAAAATGTGAGATTAAAAAACAAACAACTAATTGAACAATCGCAACAGATAAAAAAAGAAATAATAAAAAACTTTCTAATATGAATTACATATCTTATTTACTTAATAGAAGAATAACTTTTTTGAGATCCAGTAATAGAAAAAATGAACTTGAACCACATTATCAAGCTAAGTTTGAGTTTTACTTACTATTATCTTTGGGATATGTTTGGAATAAAAATATTGAAAGAATTGATGAGTTAGAAAAAGAGCAAATACTAAACACAATATTAAGGCCTTCTGTAGGGAGTATAATTGAAGCAATTAGAGTTGTAGATGTTGACCATGAGTTTTTTGGGAACAAAAAATTAAAGAAATTGTCAGAATTATTAAATAGTTATCCAAGTATAAGAAACGAATTAATAGGACATGGTTATTCTTTCGAAGATAACATCGATAATTACTTAGATATTTTCGATAAACTTTTTGCTGCATTTGATAATAACGATACAATTGTCACGAAGGACTTTGATATTATTAAAGTTGATGCTTTACAAAACAGTATTTATTTTGGAACATCATTTAAACCTGATGGCAACTATTTAGCATGGCAATGTCCGAAACAAAGTCATGAATTTGAAATTGCTCACATTTACATTTACGAAAAATCAAGCAATAGTTATTCTGAAATAAGCCCATTTATATACATTGAAGACGAGTCTTCTATTTTTTTATATCGATCGATTGAAGAACGATTAACTGGGAGAGCAAAATACAATAAATTAATTACCACTGGATCAAAGGTGTTCGAATCATTAGCATTCCAGAATATTACTATCAACAATGACGGCGTTAAAATAAAGCATCCCAATGGCACAATAATCAATGTCTTTGAAAAAAATTATTCAAAATATATAGATGTTGGAATTGTACCTGATGTAATAAAATTTCTCACAAAAAACAAGTCTTCTGTATATGCCACTTTATGGGGGCACGGTGGTGTTGGAAAAACAGCATCTATTCAATATATATGTGATTTTTTATGTCAACAACCTTCTCGGTCATTTGACTATATAATTTTCTTGTCCGCAAAAGATCGGTATTATAATTACTACAAAGGAGAAGTTAATACAATTGATGACAAAATAACTTCTTTAAATGAGATTTTTTTATATATTAATAAAGTGTTATTTGGAAAAGAATCATTTGGTAGGGATGAAATTCTTAATTTTGAAGGTTCTCTTTTGGTAATCATAGATGATTTTGAGACATTTTCCTCAGACGAAAAGAAACATATATCAGATTTTATAAACGAGCTCAACATTAATCATCACAAAGTTATTATTACGACACGTTCAGCCATGTTAATAACTGGTGTTGAAATACAATCAAATGAATTATCGGTTGAAGATACAGCATCTTTTTTAAGAAAAGCATTGTTAAATGAGTTCCCAACATTTAATATTTCCTTAATAGAAAAAGATTTGGGATCAATTGATTTTAAACAAAAACTACACAAAATAACATCAGGTCGTCCTTTGTTTATCCTACAATTTGCTACATTATTAGTTCAAAACGGGGGAGTGAATGATATTATCAATTTTGATATTAAAAGTACTCCTAATGCTAGAAACTTTCTGTATGATAGAATAGTTGATTATCTTAGTTTGGACGCGAAAAACATGTTTTTGGCCATTGGGTTGTTAGCTGACAACAATGATCATACAGGCTTGTTAGATAATTTGCGTTATATATTAAATTTAGAAGACAAAGAAGATCGGTTCCAATCAGCGTTAAATGAGCTTGTTAAACTAAAGCTTGTACATGTAGAAGAAAAATTTTTTAAGGTATATTCGCCAGAGATTCATGACCTCATGAAAGATTACTATCAGAAAAAAACAAATGATTATGATGGAAATATTACAAGTAGGTTTAATTCTATAGCTGAACGCAAAGATTTAGAGACGGAATTAGCGTTATTAGAAGCGGCAAATGCAAGCCGTTCTATGTCGAATGCCTCCGAGGTGGAAAATAAATATAGATACATAATTAACAGAAAGAAGACATCAAAAGAAACCAAGTTAAAAGCAATTCTTAATTATGCCTCATATTTGTCATTAAATGGACAAAACGAAAAATCAGTAAAACTATTTGACGATTATTACCCAATATTTAGAAACAATTATGCTTTTATAAATAATTATTCCAAGTATTGTTGGTCAAATAATGATAATGATATAAAAAGAAAGTCCATTACTATAATAGATGATTATTTTGTAACGAGGCCTCATATAAGCCAAGAAGAATATCTGGAGTTATTTAGTTTAAGCGTTACTAATCAGACAATACTTGCTATTACAGAAAAAGATGAATTAAAAAGCATGAAAGACTGGGAATATATCTCTGATGATGATTACAAAACAAAATCTAAAGCTATACGGAGTAATTTCTTGGCCGTATTTAAGACAGGAAACAAACTATATAAGAAATGTATTGATATAGATTTAATGCAACTGTCTCCTTCATGTAGACATTATGTTCTTAATGGATTGAATCATTTCGTAGATATTGCAATTAGATTGAACAAATGGCAAATGGGAATTGAAGTATGTGACAAGATTATTAATAGTATGCCTGACAATTTTCAAAAGCCATATGTCATGAAAAAGAAAAGAATAGAATCTTTTATTAGTCCCACTAATACTATAATAGAACCAGAAACAGATTTGGCCATTAAACTCAAAGAGGCATTAAACAAATAATATTATGTCCTTCAGCTATTATATAAACGTTGAGGAGAATTTTGTCATCAAAATGATGATAAATAGGATTAACATCGATTGATGCGTAAAACGAGAAATAAAAAAGAAGAAACTATGCCCAAAGAAACCAATTCTACGGTTCGATTATCGAAAGCGGCAAAAGAGTTCAACGTGAGCGTGATGACCATAAGAGAATTCCTTGCTATGAAGGGATTTCAAGTGGACTCATCGCCTAATACAAAGCTCACAGCAGAAATGTATGCGCTACTCATGAAGGAATTTCAGGGCGAGAAGGATATGAAAAATGAAGCCAAGAGATTGGGTAATATCTCTTATAGGGGAGGTGGTGCTTCCATTGAATCGAATTCCTATACTAGTGCAGTGGCAAATCCAGAAGTGATTAAGGAGATTGAAAAACGTAAAAAACAAAAGGAAAAAGAACGCAAATTTAAAAAAGAAGAGAGATTAAATAAACAAAAAGAGGAACGCAAAGAAAAAAAAGAGGAAAGAAAAAGAAAAATCAAAACAAAGATTGAGTACAGAATTCCATTCTCTGAACTAGAATTTGGTCAAGGCATAGTTTCAATTACTTACAAAGAAAAACGTTATGTTTATAGAAACAATAAAATAAAGGATTATGACAGCATATTAGAGCAGATTTATAGCAGGCTTTCGTATACACAGCAAAATTCTATCAAATCCTATCTTGTTAAGGTGGTTATTTTTATGGAAACAGATTCTTTCAACTTCAAAGAAATAGACATATGCAAAACTGTCAATGATCTAAAGAAAAGATTTCTGGGTGGTAAAAAGGAAGGTCTCACTAACAATACACTATTAAAAAACAAAAATGTGACACAAAAGTCTTCATCGGCATTGAAAACAATGATACTAGAAGGAGGTAACATTCAATTTTACAATGGATATTACATGGTTTTCCAAATAACTAATGGGAAGGTTGATGATTCTGTTGCTCCTTTCAGAGTTAACGACCCAGATTCATATGAAATACTCAATCTTGTTCACAAGTACTTTGAGCAAAAACTTGAAGAAAAGCATATCATTGTAAAACTTGATGACACAAAAATAGTTGAGCCGTCAGGACTTGAGTTGTTTAAACTTAAAGATTATGTTAGATATTTAAAGCAAAATTTGGATGAAAAAAGTGAATGGTGGAAAGAAGTACAGAACTATCGGAAACCTTCCTTGAAACAATGTCGAAGTGTTTCTGCAGAAGTTTCTAAAAAGATGGTTTCGTTGAAGAATGGCTATCTTGACAGCCTTGTTAGTATGCAAAGTGAGATAAAACTGATTCCTGTTTACGAAATAAACAACCATGGGAAAAAAGAAGATGCTTTCATCTTTTCAATCAACATGCCTAACAATAGATGTGCTGTCGTCTTTGAAAACGCCTCAGATGATGCCGCAACAGCAACATGGGTTTTTGTTACCAAGATTGAAAACTACGAATCATGCATAAACTTAGTGTTTGATTATTTCACTAATTATGCTCTTTCTACGAAACGATTCTCGTTACGTGCAAAAACCGTGAACCCTCCAGAAAAGTTTAAAGCTGAGAGTTTTATCTTCATCGACCATGACGATTTGAGGCAATGGCTAAAAAAGTTGAACAAGGTTTTGGAACAAACACCCGAACCTTCGGAGATTCAGTTTGTACCAGGTCTCCACATTCCTAAAAGTTCCGAAACCCGAAAAGGTCATAATGGAGCAATTGCCACAAAACACCTCCATAATCAACTAATACGCAAACTCTATGATAAGCTTTGTAGTAAATATGGAGAAGCTAATGTTGGCACTGAAAACCGAGTGGGAACAAAAAGAGTAGATGTTCTTGTCAAAGGCGATGACTACTATGACTTTTACGAAATCAAAACTGCTGCAAATGCTTATGATTGTGTCAAAGAAGCGTTGGGCCAGTTGTTTTTATACGCATTTCTAAGTTGTTCAAGAGTTAGAAAAATGGTTGTTGTAGGCACGTCCGAAGCTCCAAAGGAATTTGAGCAATATTTGGCAACGCAACGTAAAAACAATTCATTACAATTGTATTATATGAAGGTATAAATTAACATGTTTAAGAAGCAATTTGCAAAATGCAAAAATGTCATAATGTCAATATTTGATTAGCAAATAAACATAAAATACAGGAGAAGAAATATGATAGAGAACAAGATGCAAATTCGAGAACTTATCAAAAAAGGACTTGTGATTATTGATAAAATGGGTCTTTTTTATACAAATACCCCTGCTGGAAATAATACGAAGGAACTTATTAAAGTAATAAAATCTCTTTTTCCTTTAATACAAAGTCAACAACCCGTTATTAGTGAAGTTTTGGCAGAAGCAACATTAAGGCTCAATAGCAATGGTATAATAAATGCCTTTAATTTTGGTGATGTCAGAACATCCTTAAAGGTGTTGAAGAGTATATACTGTCGTCCACCCAAGATTTTCATCAGCCATAAAAGTGAAGACAAACCTTTCGTAGATGCTCTTGTGGACTTACTTAGGCTTTATATTGGCTCAGAAGCAGATAAGATTTTTTGCAGTTCGGTCCCTAATTATAGAATAGATTTGGGAAAGGAAATTTATAGCCAAATAGCGACTCAATTCGCTGATAATGATGTTTTCACAATTATTGTTCATTCACCACGCTACTACCAAAGTTCAGTATGTCTAAATGAGATGGGTGCCTCGTGGATATTGAACACGGATTGTTGTTCTTTTTTGACTTCTGATTGTGATATTAACAAATTAAACGGAGTTATAGATAAGCGTTACATTTCCATAAAAGTTAATAATGAAGATGCAGAAGAGCGAATGAATGAGTTTCTTTGTGAAGTCATGGATTTTTTTGAACTACCAAAACTAGAATTTAAAGCCTTCTCGCAATGGGAAAAAGACAGAGACAAGTTTTTGGCGATTGTGAATGCTATAAAGTATTAGTGTTATGAAGAAAAAAGAGATAAATAAGCCAAACAATGAGGATGTTCCCCCTTTGAATTATAGGGATGTTTGCGACAGCGTCGCAAACATTCACTAATTGTGCCAATCGAATTGGCACAAATACAAATGGCGTTGTTGAGGGAGTAAATGAGGGAGTAAATGAGGGAGTAAGTGAGGGAGTAAATGAGGGAGTAAATGAGGGAGTAAATGCAACTAGTTCAGGCGAATTTGCAATTCGCCCGCAGTGAGAAAAGAATTTGTAATTCGGAAACAACAAATGAAAAATAGTAGGATAAACCAGATGCTTACCGTTTCTAGATAAAAAGACAACAAAGTAGAAATATGGAACAATCTCAAATAACAAAGGAATATTTTCAGGCAGTAAAAGCCATCAAACAAGCCATTTTGGAGAGCCGTTATAGGGCAGCCAGATTGGTGAACAAGGAGGTGCTTGCCCTTTATTATGCCATTGGGGGCTTTATTTCGTTGAGAAGTAGGACAGCCCAATGGGGCACCAATGCCATCGGGGTCATTTCCGAATTGTTGCAGCAAGAACTGCCTGGATTGCGCGGATTTTCGGAAACGAACATCAAGCGAATGCGTATTTTTTACGAGGAGTGGAGAGGGCTGTTTGAAAATCGTCCGCCAGTAGCGGACGAATTAACGGACGTGATTATCCCTATGGGCGATACGATTCAAATTATGATTCGTCCGCTGTCGGCGGACGAATTATCTCGTGAAGATATGGAAGCGTTTCTTTCTGTTGGATTCACCCATCATTCCGAAATCCTTGCAAAGGCAAAGGAACTAAATGAGAGATTGTATTATATCAGAAAATGTGCCACGGAGTTTTGGAGCAAAGAAAAACTGAGATATTACCTCAAAGATGGACTTTTTGGGCAACAAGGAACAATGCCCAACAACTTTGCATTGACCATCACCAATCCAGAATTAAGGCAACGAGCATTGAACTCTTTCAAAGACGAGTATTTTCTCGATTTTGTCAATATTGAGGATCCTGACGAAATGGACGAGCGGGTGTTGGAGCAGCAAATTGTCCGTAATATCAAGAACTTCATTATGGCTTTAGGCAGGGATTTCTCGTTTGTTGGCAATCAATATCGGCTCGTGGTGGATGAAAAGGAATATTTCATTGACTTGCTTTTCTTTAACCGACGTTTGCAATCGTTAGTGGCTATAGAATTGAAACGAGGCGATTTTAAGCCGGAATATGCCGGTAAGTTGAATTTCTATCTTTCTGCATTGGACGAATATGTAAAATTGCCAAACGAAAATCCATCAATTGGTATTATTCTATGCAAAGACAAAAACTCAAAGACGGTGGAATTCGCCTTTCGCGACATCAACAAGCCGATGGGAGTAGCCTCTTATAAGACTTCTTCGGAATTACCCCGTGAATACCGTGGCATCCTGCCAGACCCAGACGAACTTAGGAAGTTGATGTGATTGTTCTCCAATGCAATTTTTCAAAAAACATAAAAAACTCAAAATAGTATTGCTGGTTTTGGTCGGCCTTTTCATAGCCTTCCTCTGCATCCCAATACCGCGTTTCGACAAGCCCTATTCCACCGTCTTGACCGCAAAAAACGGCGAACTGCTCGGCGCGAAAATCGCGGATGACGGACAATGGCGCTTCCCAGCAACGAATGACTACTCACCGAAATACACGGCCTGTCTCTTGGAATACGAAGACCGCTGGTTTTTCCTTCATGGTGGCTTCAACCCGATTTCGTTTGTCAAGGCGTTTCGCGACAATATGAAGGCGGGCGAGGTGGTGCGGGGCGGAAGCACGATTTCAATGCAGGTGGTGCGTATGTCGCGCGACAACCCGCCCCGAACCTACGGCGAGAAACTGCTTGAAATCATTTTGGCCATGCGGTTGGAGTTGCATTACTCCAAGCGGAGCATCCTCAGCCTTTATGCTGCCAACGCGCCCTTTGGGGGCAATGTGGTGGGCATCGACGCGGCGGCGTGGCGTTATTTCCACACCACGCCCGACGAACTCTCGTGGGGCGAGGCAGCCACTCTGGCCGTACTGCCCAACGCGCCGGCCTTGATTCACCCAGGTCGTTCCCGTGAGCGTTTGCGACAGAAACGCGATGAGCTGCTGCAACGCCTACCTCATTCCAAGACCTTCATTCCCAAACGGTTTTGTGTTCCTGATCTTTCTGAGGAGGACTGCGAACTGGCCATGATGGAAAGCATTCCCGACAAGCCTTTCGAGATGCCCATGCTGGCCTACCATTACCTCAGCGACCAAGACAAGCAACACCACGGGGAACAAATTGCCTCAACCCTCGACTACCGTTTGCAGCAGTCCGTGATGGAAATCATGAACCGCCACCACGAGACCAATGTGATGAACAATATCGACAATGCGGCGGTCTATGTGGTTGATTATCTGAATGATGAAATCGTTGCCTATGTGGGCAACAACAATGATGCTGCCGATGCGGCCATGGTAGATATGGTGAAAGCGCAACGCTCCACGGGCAGCATTTTGAAGCCTTTCCTCTTTGCCGCTATGCTCGACGAGGGTACATTGTTGCCCGAAATGGTGCTCCCCGACATTCCGATGAGCCTTTCGGGCTTCACGCCGAAAAACTACAGCGGCGAGTATTGGGGCGCGGTGCCTGCCGACAAGGCTTTGCAAAACTCACTCAACGCGCCTTTTGTTCATCTGTTGCGTGAATACGGTCAGCAGCGGTTCCATTCCTTGTTGAAACGGCTGCCCTTGAAAGGCATCGTCTTCGATGCGGAGCATTATGGCCTGTCGCTCATTGTGGGTGGGGCAGAGGCTTCGCTGTACGACATCACCAACGCCTACGCCAAGATGGGGCGGAAGTTGGCCGTTTATGTGAACGAGAGCTACAATGTCAAAGTGGATGAAAAGGAGTCGCCGTTCTCTGCTGAGGCCATCGCCGAAACCTTCCATGTGATGCTCGGCCTCACACGACCTACAAACCAGATAGGGTGGGGCGGTTTCGCCTCGTCGAAACAGGTGGCGTGGAAAACGGGCACCAGTTTCGGCTTCAAGGATGCTTGGGCGGTGGGCCTCACCGACCGTTATGTCGTGGGTGTTTGGGCAGGCAATTCCGATGGCGAGGGCCGTCCCGGACTGACGGGCGTGGGCGTGGCAGCACCCATCTTGTTTGATGTGGTCGGCAAGCTGAACAGTAGCTACACCTATCCGGCCAACACTTCGGAAAGCATGGAGATTGAGGTTTGTGTGGAGTCGGGCTATCCCAAGTCGGAATGTTGCCCTTCGACGAAGAAAATAAAGGTGGTCAATGTGGAAAACCAAACGGGTGTGTGCCCTTATCACAAGAAGCTGTTTCTCGATGAATCGCGCCAGTATCGCGTGCAGCCCGACTGCTATCCCGTCGACCAGAAATGCTACGAGGTGTATTATGTCTTGCCGCCAGTGATGGAGTGGTTTTACAAGAAACATTCGCCGCTGTTTCGTCCGCTGCCGGCCTTCTATCCGGGCTGTGGCACGGCGCATCCCGACGAGGTGATGGCTTTCGTCTATCCCAAGAGCGATGCCAAAGTGACGATCCCCATCGGCATCCGTGGCGACCGCCAGCAAGTTATTTTCGAAATCGCACACCGCAACCCGCAAAAAACGATTTATTGGACTTTGAATGACCGATTTTTGGGCCAAACGCGTCTCAATCATCAGATGCCCATCGACGTGGAAAAAGGCACTTATCGGCTCCGTTGTGTGGACGAGGATGGAGTGGAGTTGAATCGAAGGATTGTAGTGCAATAGCGAAGACCCATATCTGCTGCATGGCAGACCCATATCCCAATTGGGCAGACTCGGGTCTGCCCAAGTTCAAGGGTGAGTGTTTTTTAGTGGTAACTCCTCTGTTCTCCGTAAACCAAACACCATTTATAAAAAGGTATTACATGAATCGCTTTACCGTCATCAAGTATCAATTCTTCTGACTCGTCTTGTGTAATCACTGTTCCCTCAGTGAGTCCAAACGCATCCATCGCAGATACTAGTCCATTCATCTCTCGCTGTCTGGTTTCAGTATCTGCCAAAGACACCGTTACTTGATAAGCTTTTACAATATTTGCATTTTCTCTCACTATAAAGTCGCATTCCCATTTGTCTTGATAGTAAAACACTTCATGCTCTTGCCGGCGCAATTCTACATAAACTGCGTTCTCCAGCCGAGGACCCATATTACCGCTGAAAGAGAAACCTATCTGACCAACTAACGCATTGTCAATAAAATATATCTTCTTAGGACTTTTCAGTTGCTCTCCTACTTTGTAATCATACTTTGTTAAAACACCAACCAGATAGGCTTCCTCAAGATATCGTATATAGTCCTGTACCGTCTCTGAACTTTTAATCCCAGTCGCTTTTGCCACCGAAAGATAAGTGAAACGATGCGTGAAATTACTGGCCAAATAATATGTCACCTCTCGTATTTGACGATCAGAGGGCAGTTTGTGTCTCGCGACGATGTCTCTATAGATGATGTCGTTGTACAATTCCTTCAGATACCTTGGATTTCGAGTTTGAAGGTATTGTGGGAAGCCTCCTTCCTTCAAATAAGCGTTTTGTAAATTCACAAGTTTTGCCTTTCCTGCAGTCGTGTACAGATCGTTTTTTTGCCATGTTTCATTTCTCAACTCCATAAACTCCAGCAACGACATGGGCCAAAGTTCTTGGGTAAGATGTCGGCCTGTAAGCAGCGTGCCGAGTTCCTTGCTCAGCAGATAGGCATTGCTTCCCGTGATGAACACCTTGTTGTGATGACTATACAACCTATCCACAAAGCGTTCCCAACCTTCTATCAATTGAACCTCATCCAAATAAAAAGTTTTCTGCATACCAAAGTCCTCGGCAAACACATCACACATCGTTTGGAAATCTGAAACCTCAAAATGTAGGAGTCGATCGTCGTCAAAGCAAAGGCAATAGTCTTGCTCTGCCTGTCCAGCCCTAATTTGTTGCATGAGTACCGACTTTCCACAACGCCTCACTCCTGATATCACAAGTACTTCTGGAGCGTTAACCTGTTCTTGGTATATTTTCCTCTTTACCCCTAAGGGTTCATTCAGTTCCCGCTGTTCATAAATCACCTGTCTAAGCAAATCCTTTGTTACCATAATCCTGTGTTTGAATTACGTTGCAAAGATACAATATTTCGATTAATAATCGAAACTTTTTGCAAAAAATATATAATTTAAATCGAAAATCTTCTCGTATAGGGCTAAGATTAAGGATTCTAGTGACCGCCTTTACCAAGAATAAGCCTCAGCCGTCATCCATTTGCCCTGCACTTTCAGCACGCGCTCGATGAGGTCGCGGACGGCACCCTTGCCGCCAGGCTTTTCGCTGACGAACTTGCTGATTTTCTGCACCTCGGGCACGGCATCGGCGGGGCAGGCGGGGAGTCCCACTTCTTTCATCACTTGGAGGTCGGGGATGTCGTCGCCCATGAAAACGATTTCTTCGGGTTTCAGGTTTTTCTCCTTCATGTACTCCTTGAGTTTCAGCACCTTGTTAGGGATGCCTGTGAACACGTCGGTCACGCCGAGGCTGTTCATACGGACTATGGTCGAGGGACAGACAGCACCCGAAATGACAGCCACGTTGTAGCCCAATTTCGAAGCCAGTTGCACAGCATAACCGTCTTTTACGTTGGTGGTGCGCAAGGGGTGTCCGTCAAAGTCGCAAAAAACTGAGCCGTCGGTCATCACGCCGTCGAAGTCGAAAATAAAGGTGGTGATAGGGGTGAATAGGGAGTCAATTTCGTTCATGGGTCGTCTGTTTTTATGCCACAAAAATAAGGAAAACTTTGATGCAACGGAGTTAAATTTTGGCAAATGGTATTTAATAACGCAAAAATGCTTAAATTTGCGCCCTATTTTATGCAATTATGAGAATCAGACATCAAAACGATAATGTAGAAGAGATTGTGGCCGCGACAATTGAGGCCATGGAAGCCGTGAAAGGCAAGGACATCGTCACCCTCGACTTGAGGGAAATCACTACCGCTGTGACCGACTATTTCGTCATCTGCCATGCGCCCTCAAAGACGCAGGTGGATGCCATCGCCGACAAGGTGGAGGAATTGGTCTTCGAAAAGACGCACAGCAAACCCTACCATGTGGAGGGCCGCGACAATACGGAATGGATTTTGATAGACTTTGTGGATGTCGTTGTCCATGTGTTCCTGGAATCGAAACGGAGCTATTACAAATTGGAGGAACTTTGGGCCGATGCCGAGAGAATCGTCAAGGCGACTGAGGAGTAATCGTGTCAAAATCAAGGTTTTATTTATGGAGAATCAAGAAACTAATGGCGCAGGCAACCAACCCAATCCGCCTGCCCAGCCTAAACAGCATAATCAGAAACCGAATGGCAAGAAACGGTTCAATCTGATGTGGATTTATGCCATTTTGTTCGCTGTACTGATTGGCGTGAACTTTTTTGGCAGAGGAGCTGTCACCCCGACAGAAGAAATCGATCAGGGCAAACTCATCGAACTGCTGAAACGGGAAGAGGTCGGCAAAATTGAGCTTGTCAATCGCGAGGACGCAGAGATTTATCTGAACGGAAAGGGGTTGAGCATTTATTTCCCTGAAGTGACCGCCAATACCAACGGCCTCACTGATACGCCGAACTACACCTATAAGATAGGTTCCTTAGACCGTTTTGAGGAGATGGTGGAGAAGGCCCAAGAGGGTTTGGCCAATCCCGTGTATATCAGTAATGTGCGCCGCAGCAACTGGATGGGAAGCATTTTGGAATGGATGATTCCTTTGGCTTTGCTCGCCGTGTTTTATATCATCCTTATGCGCGGCATGGGGCGTAGCATGGGCAGCGGTGCCGGTTCGATTTTCAACATCGGCAAGTCGCGGGCGCAGCTCTACGACAAAAACACCAACGTCAACGTGACCTTCAAGGACGTGGCGGGCTTGGAAGAAGCCAAGGTGGAGATTATGGAAGTCGTTGATTTCCTGAAAAATCCGGAGAAATACACCAAATTGGGCGGCAAAATCCCGAAGGGCGTGCTGCTCGTCGGCCCTCCTGGAACGGGTAAGACTTTGCTGGCCAAATCGGTGGCGGGCGAGGCCAATGTGCCGTTCTTCAGCCTGTCGGGTTCCGACTTTGTGGAGATGTTTGTCGGCGTGGGTGCTTCGCGCGTCCGCGACCTGTTCAACAACGCCAAGTCGAAGGCACCGTGCATCATTTTCATCGACGAGATTGATGCTATCGGTCGTGCCCGTGGCAAAAGTGCCATCACTGGTGGCAACGACGAGCGCGAAAGCACGCTGAACCAACTGCTTACCGAGATGGATGGCTTTGGCACCAACTCTGGAGTCATTGTGTTGGCCGCCACCAACCGCGCTGACATTTTGGATAAGGCTTTGCTCCGCGCCGGTCGTTTCGACCGTCAGATTTATGTGGAGTTGCCCGACATTGTTGGCCGTAAGGAAATCTTTGAGGTGCACATGCGCGGTTTGAAGCTTGGCAATGATGTCGACAAGGAATTCTTGGCCAAACAAACACCTGGTTTCTCAGGTGCCGACATCGCCAACGTATGCAACGAAGCCGCATTGATGGCTGCCCGCAAGGGAAAGGAAGAAATCGACAAGCAGGACTTCCTCGATGCCGTCGACCGCATCATTGGCGGTTTGGAGAAGAAAAACAAGATCATTTCGTTGGAAGAAAAGAAGGTCATAGCCTTCCATGAAGCGGGCCATGCTACCACGAGTTGGTTGTTGCAATATGCCCATCCTTTGGTGAAGGTGACCATCGTGCCGCGCGGCAATTCCTTAGGCGCTGCTTGGTACCTGCCGGAGGAACGCCAAATCACCACGAAGGAGCAGATGTACCATGAGATGATTGCCACTTTGGGCGGTCGTGCCGCCGAAAAGGTGGTGTTTGGCCAGATTTCGACGGGTGCCCTTTCCGACCTCGAAAAGGTGACCAAACAGGCCTTCGCCATGGTGACCTATTACGGTTTGGATGACGAAGTGGGCAACCTAAGCTATTATGACTCAACAGGTCAGCAAGACTATAGCCTGACCAAGCCCTATAGTGAAAAGACTGCCGAGACCATCGACCGTCAGGTGAGCAAAATCGTTGAAAAGGCTTATCAAGAGGCCATTTCCATCCTTACCGACCATCGTGATGGCCTCACGCAATTGGCCAACAAGCTCATTGAGGAGGAAGTCATCTATGGCGAGGACTTGGAACGCATCTTCGGCAAACGTCCGTGGGGCAACTCGGAGGACGAGAAACTGAAGAACGCAGCCCTTAAGGCAGCCGAAAACCAACAAGAGAATCAACCCAATAATGAACCTGAAAACGCATAACCGCCATGGCTTGGGACAACAAAGGAGACAACACCGATACCACCTTCAAGGAGCAGATGCTTGCCAAGGTGCGCAACGCCCTCATCGAGCGTCAGGAAGCCTTGTTCAAGGACATCGACCAACGTACTGATACCTGGATTCCCATCAAGGAGGAAGACGGCACGGCCATCACCTTCGTGCAGAATTTCAAGGAGCACGGCGGCGTTTTCATCTATTTGGAGAGTGAGGCCGAGTTTGCCGAGTGCATCAAGCAACTGGCACCCGAAAACGGATGGGAACCACTGTGGTGTACCAGCCCCGATATGCAGCGGCTGTTGACCCAATATGGCATCCCATTCACCGAAAGTAAAGAGCGCGAACCGAAGCAGAAACTAGTCAGCTTGACGGGATGCGAATGTTTGGTGGCGCAAACGGGCAGCATCGTCCTTTCGGATGCGCTCACGCAGACCCGCGAGGCCTACGCCTTGCCCGACATCCTTTTGGTGTATGCCACCACTGAGCAATTGGTTCCAGGGATGCGCACTGCCTTCCAAACCGTGAAGCGCAAATACGCTAATGACAAGCCTTCTCAATTGACCATTATCACCGGCCCAAGTCGCAGCACCGATATTGAACAGACTTTGGTTATCGGAGCCAATGGTGTCCGGCAGGTTGCGGTGTTTTTGGTGGATGAAGAGTAGTAGAGTTAGGGACCTTAACTCTTACTGTAATTGCTTAATAATCGCTTCAATCGAAACCCCTTCAGCCTCGGCCGTGTAATTTCTGATGATGCGGTGCCGTAAAATCGGGATGGCCACGCGCTGCACGTCTTCAATATCAGGTGAGAATTTGCCTGTCAGCAGGGCGTTGGCCTTGGCACCAATAATGAGGTACTGAGAGGCACGTGGACCAGCACCCCAGCTGAGGTAACGGTTGGCCCAATCGTGAGCTTTTTCTGTGTGGGGACGGGTCTTCGCGACTAAATTCACTGCGTATTCATACACATTGTCGGGCACGGGCACACGGCGAACCAATTGCTGGAAATACAAAATCTCTTCAGGCGACAGCACAGCGTTCACTTCGGCAACCTTGCCCACGGTAGTGCTTTTCACGATGTCGATTTCTTCCTCATAGGATGGATAGTCGAGCATGAGGTTGAACATGAAACGGTCCAACTGAGCCTCGGGCAGGGGATAGGTGCCTTCCTGCTCAATGGGGTTTTGCGTGGCCAGCACGAAGAACGGCTCCTGCAACTTGTAGGTCTTTCCCGAAACGGTGATGCTCTTTTCCTGCATGGCTTCCAACAATGCCGCCTGTGTTTTGGGCGGGGTACGGTTGATTTCGTCGGCCAAAACGATGTTGGCAAATACGGGGCCTTTGATGAACTTGAACTGCCGCGACTCGTCCAGAATCTCAGTGCCCACGATGTCGGAAGGCATCAGGTCGGGGGTGAACTGGATGCGGCTGAAACTTAAACCTAAGGCTTTTCCTATAGTATTGACCAACAGAGTTTTGGCCAAGCCTGGCACGCCGACGAGCAGCACATGGCCTTGGCAGAAGATGGACAAAATGGTGTCGTGGATGATGTCATGCTGTCCGACGATGACTTTTCCGATTTCCTTGCGGAGGGTCTCATATTTCTCGACCAATGCCTTGGCACCGTCGACGTCTGAAGTGTAGTTTGTCATTGAAATTTCCAATCGTAATAAAAATCATAATCTTTGTATGTCTCATCCAAGCGGATGTAGGCTTTGGCGGCTCTGTTGCTCACCCATTTCCCGATGGCTTGTTGGCGTTTTTGGCCTAAAGCCCAGCTTTGGATGAGGTTGTAGTCGTCTTTCAGGTTGGCCTGATGGGTGTCGATTTTCCGTTTGATCATAATGAGGCGGAATGCGTCGTTGCTCTCGTTGGTGGTCATCGGCAAGGGGTCGCTCACCTGCCCGACTTCGAGGCGGCTGATGACAAAAGCCAGGTTTTGGTATTCGGGATAGTTTTGTTCAAGCTCCCGTAAATCTTGCAGGCTGAGCCAGTTGCTTCCTGTGGCGGCATTGCTGAGGTAACCTCCGTTGTTCTTCGAGTCGTCGTCGCTGAATTTCTTGCAGGCTTCCTCAAAGGTCATGTCGCCGTTGCGGATGAGTTGGGCTACCGAATCGAGTTGGTTTTGAGCCTTTTCAAGGGCTTCAACAGGCACTTTTGCGGTGAGCAGGATATGGCGGCAGTTGACCATGTTGTCGCGTTTTTCTATCAGTTGGATGATATGGAAACCGAATTGGGTCTCCACCACATCGGAGATTTCGCCGTCGCGAAGGTTGAAGGCCACATTCTCGAATTCGGTGGCAAACTCGCCTTTGCCCGTGAAACCGAGTTCGCCGCCCTGACGCGCCGAGCCTGGGTCTTCGGAATACAGCACCGCCATGGTGGAGAAGCTGCTTTCGCCCTCAAGGATGCGCTTACGGATTTGGTAGAGGCGTTCTTTCACTTGCAGCTTTTCGTCAATGCTGACGGGCGGACGCTTCACGATTTGCACGATTTCATAGTTCGGGCTGATGGTCGGCAGGCTGTCTTTCGGGATGTTGTAGAAGAAGTCTTTTATTTCTTGCGGCGTCACCGTTACGTTTTCCATGATTTTGGCCTGCACTTGCTCTTGCAGCATATAGTCTTTGGAGGCCTGACGCACCTCGTCTTTGATTTCCGACATGCTTTTGCCCAATTGGGCTTCCATCTTCTCCTTCGATCCGAAACGGCTCATGAACCATTGGAGCCTTCTGTTCAGCTCGGCTTCCACCTGCTCGTCGGTAACGCTGATGCTGTCCATCTCAGCTTGGTTGAGCATGAGTTTCTGAAGCAGCAGGTCTTCCAAGATGCGGGCGCGCACCTCTTTTCCGGTGCCTTCGGCCATGCCTTGCAGTCGGTATTGGATGTATTGGTTCTCGATTTCGGATTGCAGAATGATGTTCTTTCCGACCACGGCCACTACCTTGTCAACCACCTGTGGCTCATGGTTTTGTGCCATCGTTGGCAAGGCCAAAAGTAGGAGTGTTATGATAATCCAGTTTCTTTTCATTGTGTTTTTTTATTAATCAGCATTGTATAAAGTAGGCGACCCCACGTAGACCTCAAAGGCGTGTTCCCTTTTGGCTTTTTCGTAGAGTGCTTCCTGCATTTTATTGATCATGGCTTGCTTGCGTCGGGCTAAGATGACACTCTTGATGTTGTCGCGCACCATCTCCATGGGCGAGGTGCTTTCTTCAAGCAGGTAGTCCACAAAGCGCACCATGTAAGTATATTCGTTCATGTCGAAACTGACGAACTTGTTCTTTTTTAGGAAACTCTCCGTGTTGAAGATTTGAATCGGGACGATGCTGGTCAACTCGTCCAAACGCATCCATTGGTCCACGTCGAGATAGCTTTTGACGGCGTAGTAGGTTGCCTGAATGTCAATGTTTTGGAGCATTAAGGTGTCGGGGTCGCTCAGCAACTTTTTCAAGTTGGCTTTTTGCTTGCTGTCTTCGTCGATGATGACGTAGGCCACGCGCACCATGGTGTTGCGAAGCTGAAAGTCTCCCTTGTTTTGCTCATAATATTCGGCGATTTCGTCTTCGCTGACGAGGGTGTCCAATTTCTGGTTGATGAGTTGGCTCTCGTAGGCGTAGATGACCAACGAATTCCGGTATTCTTCCATTTGCTTGTTGAGGTCGAGGGCTTCCTTGTCGAGGTTGATTTCGGCTTGGTGGAGAAGCACTTGCCTCCTGACCCATGAGTCGATGAAGTTGCTCACACGCTGGATGCTGTCCATGATGGAAGCTCCCTCGGGCACGATGCCTTTGAGGTCCGACTCGTAAAGGTACTTGCCGTAGCACTCGGCCAATACCACTTCCTTTGAACTCTTTTGGAAGTAGTCGCAGCCTGCAAGCAGCAAGAGGAAAATGATACAGATGAATACGCCGAACTTACTCATTGATACATTTGCCTGACTTGTTCCAGAACATTCTCGTTGATTTTCACGGGATAACGCTCTTTCAGCTCTTGCACCCATTTCTGTTCCAGCTCCACCTGATAGTCGGAGGTGACAAGGCCACGGGCTTCCTTAAGTGTCTTTTGTTCAGGCTTGCGCAACTCCTTGATGCAGACGATGGTGGTCGATTGGTCGACGGTGGAGGGGATTTCGTTTCTCACGCCGACCTTCCATTCGGTTTGGTCAACAAATGTGTTGTCGCCTTTTTGGTAGTAGCCTTTGCGCACGAATACGGCGGGGATGGAGTCGCGCTGTATGGTGCTTCTCAGGCTGTCGAGCTCGATGCCACTGTCCAAAAGGGCTTTCACCTTGGGCAGCGATTCAGGGCGCGTTATCGTGATGATGTAGGCATAGGCGCGGTCGTCCCACATGTATTTGTCGGCGTTGCGCTGGTGGAACTCTTCCAAACCGACTGTGTCTTTCACGGCCTTGCTCCACACTTCCTGGTCCATCAGGTCAAACAGCAGGATGCCGTCCTTGTATTCTTGCACCAATTCCTTGAACTCGGGATATTTCTCTTCAAGATGGGCGTCGGCGTACCCCATGACGACACCGTTGGAGAAGCTTTCGTACAGTTGGTAGGCGTAAGTGGCGGGCGAAGCAAACTTCTGCATAGTCATGTTATTCTGGATATAATTGACGAAGTCACTCACCTTGGTCGGGTTACCTTCCAAGGTGAACAAAGTGGCATTCATGTCGACGTTGTCGGCAGGTTCGTAGGCCTTGCGCAGGATGCTGCTGTCAACGGTGGCCATGAAAGTTTCCAGGTTCTTGTCGTTCTGCTTGAACTTGTAGTCGCTCTTCACCTGCTTGAGCACCAGCTCTTCCGATTTCTTGGAGCGCATGTCCTTCTCGATGCGTTCGGAGATGCCTTTCTGTTCTTTTTCGAATGTGCCTACGCCCGATTTGCCCAATAGTTTGATGATGTGGAAACCGTAATTGGTACGGATAGGCTTTGCTATCTGACCGATTTCCAACGATTTGCAGACTTCGATAAACTCAGGAACGATACGGCTGACGGTGAAGGGACTCAGTGCGCCGTCGCGGGCGATGGTGCCTTTGTCATCAGTGTATTGTCTCACCTTGTCGACCCAGTTTTTGCCGTCTTTTTCCATCAGCTCTTTGTAGATGTTCTCAGCTTTCTGTCTCATGGCGGCCACCTCCTCTTCGGGAGCATCGAAGGGCAATTGCAGGAAGATGTGGGCGGCTTGGATGGAGCCCATGGCATCGGTCACGCTTTGCACCTTAATAATATGGTAGCCGAAATCGCTGCGCACGGGCATGGAGATTTCGCCTGGTTTGGTGTTGTAGGCACCCGTTTCGAAGGGATACACCATGTCGAAGACAGTAAAATAACCGAGGTCGCCGTGGTTGCCTGGACGTGCCGGATTGTCGGCAGTGGCTTTCATGCCTTTGGCCGACGGGTCATCGGAATATTGGTCGGCAAGTGCGGCAAAGTCGGCACCCTTGGCCAAGGCTTTCTTGCGGATGTCCATGGCTTTGTTATAGGCCTTCAAGGTGTCGGATGGCAAGGCGTTCTTGTCGCAGCGGATGAGGATGTGCGAGGCGCGAATGTCCTTCAGCTTGCGCTGGTAGGCTTCTTCAATCAGCTCGTCGGTGATGTCGTCGCTGCTCATGAAAGGCTTGGCCAATTGCTTGCGGTAGCCGGCCAGCTCTTGCTTGAACTTGGCGCTGGTGTCCAATTGCAGGCGTTCGGCCTCCATTACCTTCATGCGGAAAGTCGTGAAGAGCTCAAGGTAGTCGTCCACGGATTTCTTCTCGATGACATCGCTTTTCAGGTTGTTTTTGTAGTACACATCGGTGAATTCCTTTACGGTAACGTCTTGGTCGCCAATGGTCATCAACACCTGTTTGTCGAGTTTCGACTGGGCATTGGCAAAAATAGTCGGCATCAGAATTGATGCCAACACAAACGTTTTCAAAAAGTTACGGTTTTTCATTCTTGATATTAGTTGTTTGTTCATTATTCCTATAACGCAAAACGGTGGATTTTATTTCAATCCGCCGTCCACTTCCAATCCGTTGGCCAATACGCTGATGTCGTTGACTTGGATGGCCTCAAAAACAGTCTTCACCTGCTCGATTTGGCCGAGATGGAGCATCAATCGCTTGTCGGGACGCTTCTCAATCAAGCCCTCGGGAATCTTGTTTTTCAGCAGTCCGAGTACAGTGTTGAGCATGGTGTCGGTGCCGAAGCCTGCATCAATACTTACCAATAAGTCGCTGCCAATCAATTCGATAATGGTGAGGTTGGCTGAGATGTCCTTCTTGACGAAACCCAAATTAAGCGGATAGGTCACGCGGACGGTCTTTGAATCCACGGTAGAAAATGAAATCTGTTGGTTAGTCTTTTCTTGCAGTATCGACTGTAGTTCGGGAAAAGTAATTGATGCTTTCATGTCAACTTCTCTTGCTATAATTAGGTGCCTCTTGGGTAATGGTCACGTCATGCGGATGGCTTTCGAGGATGCCTGAGTTGGTGATACGGATGAACTTGGCCTTCTTGAGTTCTTCAATGGTGTGCGAGCCGGTGTAGCCCATGCCCGAGCGCAAGCCGCCAACCATCTGGTAAACGACTTCGGACAGAGTGCCTTTGTAAGGAACACGCCCCGCGATGCCTTCGGGAACGAGTTTCTTCGCGTCTTCCACATTGTCTTGGAAATAGCGGTCCTTCGATCCTTGCTGCATGGCTTCGAGCGAACCCATGCCTCTGTAAGTCTTGAACTTACGGCCTTCGTAGATAATTGTGTCGCCCGGCGATTCATCCACGCCAGCGAAGAGCGAACCCGCCATGATGGAGGAGGCACCAGCGGCCAAGGCTTTCACGATGTCGCCCGTGTAGCGGATGCCGCCGTCGGCGATGAGCGGGATGCCCGTGCCTTCCAAGGCTTTGGCCACATCCATGACCGCTGTGAGTTGCGGCACACCGATGCCAGCCACCACGCGCGTAGTGCAGATGGAGCCGGGGCCAATGCCCACCTTGATAGCGTCGGCACCTGCCTCGGCCAAAGCCTTGGCGGCTTCGGCAGTGGCGATGTTACCGGCCACGATGTCTATTTCAGGGTAGTTGTTCTTCAGGTTGCGCACCATGTCGATGACGCCCTGCGAATGGCCATGTGCCGTGTCGACGACCAAAGCATCCACGCCTGCATCCACCAAGGCTGCAGCGCGTTCAAGGGTGTTGGCGGCAATGCCTACTGCGGCGGCCACACGCAGACGACCGCGCGAGTCTTTGCAGGCATTGGGGCGTGCTTTCACCTTAATAATATCCTTATAGGTGATGAGGCCTACGAGGTGATTGTCCTTGTCGACCACCGGCAGTTTCTCAATCTTGTGTTCTTGCAGGATGTCGGCGGCCTTCTCAAACGAGACTTCTGTAGTGGTGATGAGGTTGTCTTTGGTCATCACCTCGGCGATGGGACGTTCGAGGCCGCGCTCAAAACGAAGGTCGCGGTTGGTGACGATGCCAACAAGCACGTTGTTGCTGTCGACCACGGGAATGCCTCCGATGCGGTATTCGCTCATTAAGTCGAGGGCGTCTTTCACGGTGGCGTCCACGTGGATGGTCACTGGGTCGCTGATCATACCGTTTTCGGCGCGTTTCACCTTGCGCACCTCGGCGGCCTGCTTGCCGATGGTCATGTTCTTGTGCAGCACGCCGATGCCGCCTTCTTGTGCGATGGCGATGGCCATGCGGCTCTCCGTCACGGTGTCCATGCCGGCACTGACGACAGGGATGTTGAGGTCAATATGGCGTGAGAACTTGGTTTTCAGGCTCGTCTCACGGGGAAGCACGTTACTATAGGAAGGGACCAACAGGACATCGTCGTAGGTCAGGCCTTCACCAACAAATTTTTCATTATCAATAGGCATGGCGATTAGGTTTAATTAATCCGCAAAAGTACGAAAAAATTTGAATGAAAAAGCGAGAAGGGATGCAAAAGGCAAAGAAAAAACCCTAACCAATTGATAATCAGTTAGGGTTTTGTAGTCTCTCCGGGATTTGAACCCGAGTTACCAGGATGAAAACCTGACGTCCTGACCAGACTAGACGAAGAGACCACTTCGTGTCGTTTTTGACGCTGCAAAAGTAGACAAAATTTCGATACCTGCAACGCTTTCGGTGATAAAATTATCAAAAAAATTGTAATTTGTTAATATACAATTGTTTAGCAATGCGTTTTATTCGAATAAAAACGAGACTTGGAACAATTTGTTGCGCAATTTGTCGATAGGAGCAGTGTAAATGAAGGCCTCGTTCTTCACAATGTCGAGGATGCCGTAGCTCATTTTGACCTCGATGCCCATCTTGAACCATTGATTATAGATGTCGAAGCCGACTCCTAATTCTCCGGCAAAGTCGAAGCGCTTGGTGACGAGGTTGTTGATGAACTCTTGCCCATCGGGGCCAGTTTCTTTGTTGTCTTTTTGTGAGGCCAAGTCAAGTTTCGGGCTGACGCCGCCAAAAACGTAAGCTCCAATATTATTGTAGCGTTTCGAGCGGTATTTGATGTGGAGCGGAAATTCAACGAAGGTGGTGCCGATGGACTTCTTGAAGGTTTTCGGTTCTGTGCTGCCGTCAAGGTTTTCAAGGATGAGGGAGTAGTTCATCCGTCGTTCACTGAAACTCAACGAAGGGATGAAACGCAGGTCGAAATAACGCCCCAACCGCTTGCTGCCGATGATGCCCACGGTGAAGCCGGGCGTTTGCTCGGTTTCAATGTTGTATACATACATGTATCGGGTGTTGTCGGGGCTGTAGGTTCCATTGGGCCACGAGTTGCCGGGTTGTGGAATGTTCTGGTAGTTCGTAATGGTTTTGACGGTATAGCTCATCTGGTTGTATGCCAGCAAGAATCCGAAATGGTAGGGTTCGTTCTCATAGTTGGGCAGGTAGTGGACGACGCGCCTTTGGGCTTGTGCAGGAAGAGCTAAGACCATCAGAAACAGCACAATGGCAGAATATTTCAATGTTTTTTTCAATGCTTTGCGGTGTTGATTATTGACCATAACGTAAGGGTTGGGTTTTTATTGTACGCAGGTTCAATTAGCAGGTGCAAAAGTAGGGAAAAAAACGATTCATTTGCTTTTTGTCACTGAATAAAGCGTGGCGATGCTGTGGCCAAAGTGCCGTATGGTGCTTTCTGTCAAGCCGGCAGAGGAGAGCAAGCGAAGGAATTCCAAGGGCTTGGGAAACCGTTCCACCGATTCAGGCAGGTAGGTGTAGGCACTCGCGTCTTTCGAGACCCATTTCCCGATTTTTGGCAGTATATGCTTGAAATACAATCGGTAAACTTGCTTGATAGGGAACTTTTCCGGCATCGAAAACTCCAGAATGAAGGCCTGTCCATTGGGTTTCAGCACACGGTGGATTTCAGAAAGGCCTTGCTTCATGTTCTCGAAATTCCTCACTCCGAAGGCCACCGTGACGGTATCGAAACTGTTGTCCTCGAAAGGCAGTGCGGTAGCGTCGCCCAAGCGCAGTTCGATTTGGTTTTCAAGCTTTTCTTTCGCGATTTTGGCTTGGCCAATCTCCAGCATCTTTTCTGAAATGTCCGTCCCGATGATGTGTGCTTGTGGGTTGCGTTTCGCCAATTGGATGGCCAAGTCCGCCGTGCCGGTGGCGAGGTCAAGGATGGTCTTAGGAGAATAGCAGGCCACAATTTTCGCGGTCTTCCGTCGCCACACCTTATCTATATTATAAGAGAGTAGATGGTTGAGTCGGTCGTAACTTGGCGAGATGCGGTCGAACATGGCGGCGATGGGGGAATCACTCATGGCCGACCAATTTTTCGATGATTTGGCTTGGTGTGATGCCGTTCAAGCAAGCATAATCGCCTCTGAAACAGGGCTTGTTGCCATAAACGGAGCAAGGTCGGCAGGGCAAATCCGATTGGATGCAATCCTCTGCTTTTTGGTTCCAGCCCAAGAAACCCGCGTAAGGATGTGTGCCGCCCCAAATGGAAACGACCCTCGTCCCGACCAAGGACGCCAAGTGCATGTTAGCGGAGTCCATCGAGAGCATCACATCCAACTGGCCCATCAGGGCGAGTTCGCCTTTCAAACCTTGCTGACTTTGTGCGGTTTTCACATTTGGATATTTGCCGCAGAGTTCCGCGATTTGCCGTTTTTCTTCGTTACCTCCTCCGAAAAGGAAAACGGTTGTGTTTTCCCTCTCGCTCAAAGCCTTGATGACTTCCTCCATCTTCTCAAAAGGATAAACCTTGGCGGGATGTTTGGCAAAAGGCGCAATGCCAATCCACGTTTCATTAGTCGATTTTTGCGTCCCGCAAAAAGTAGAATAATCCAGTTTTACAAATTGCGGTTTGATAGGGAAACCCAACTGCTCCAGCACTTTGGCATAACGCTCAAACGAGTTGGCTTGTTGGACAAAAACCTTGTTTTTTTGCCGTGTTAAGGCTCTTTTGCCTTTGCGTCCCTTGTCGATGACTGCAACGTGTTGCCCTCGCAATTGGTTGTCCAATCTCAGACATATAGTGCGTATAACATTATGGAAATCAGCAATATAGTCAAAATCCTCAAGGTGGTAATCTTTCCGCAAACGTTCTAAGCCCAACATGCCTTTGTGCCGTCCTTTCAGGTCGGCGGCGAGGAAATGTACATTTTTTGGTAATTGCTCAAACAAAGGTTCGGCCATTGGTCGGCTCAACATAGTGATCTCCAAATCAGGGTATTGCACGGCCAAATCATGAACGACAGGCACCGTCATGGCAATGTCGCCCAAGGCCGAGAACCGTATGATGAGGAGTTTTTTCATTTTTGCCCGTAGAGCACTGGGTTCAATGCGGGGTCGTTATACATTTTCATCTGCTTGTAGACCTTCATCACCTTTTCGCCTGTTTTGTAACATTCCATCAATTGGTCGATGGCGGTGCAAAGGTCAGTGTTTTGTTCCTGCAAAACGCGCAGTTTTTCCTCGCATTTCGCCTTGTGTTCCTCGCTGACATCAGTGCGTTCCACCTCGGCCTTCATGTGGTAAATCTTCAGTTGCAGGATCGAAAGCCGGTCGATGGCCCAAGCGGGACTTTCCGTGTTGAGGGTGGCGTTAGGTTGCGGTTCAACACGTTGGAAAAGAAGAAGATAATATCCGTCAATCATCTCCACAATGTCAGTCCTGTCTTGGTTCGACTTGTCGATGCGGCGTTTCAGTGCCAAGGCTTCCACTGGGTCGATGTTCGGGTCGCGGATGAGGTCTTCCAAATGCCATTGCACCGTGTCAATCCAGACCTTATTATAAAGGTACCATTCGATGGTCAGTTTCTCATAAGGGTTCTCGCAAGGATGGTCCACATCGTCAAACTTGTGGTAGTCTGCGATGGCTTGGTTGAAAATCGGGAGGATAGGTTCGATGGAAAGGATGATCATGGCAGATGAATTTTTGACACGGGACGCGGGACTTCGGGACACGGGGCATCCCCGTCTCGCAGTCTCGCGTCTCGTAGTCTCGTGTCTAATTTAGTGCAGTTTGGCCAATGCAGCCTTGATGCGCTTCACGGCCTCGATGAGTTTGTCCTCGCTCGTGGCATACGACAGGCGGATGCAGTCGTCGTTACCGAAAGCGTTGCCGGCCACGCAGGCCACATGGGCGTTGTAAAGCAGCCACATGCAGAGGTCGTCGCTGCCCTTGATGACAGTCTCGCCGTCGGTCTTGCCGTAGAACGACTTCATCTCGGGGAACACGTAGAAAGCACCGGCGGGAGTGTTGCACTTCACGCCAGGAATCTCGTTCAGCAGTTTCACGAAGGTGTCGCGGCGGTGACGGAAGGCCTTCAGCATCTCTTGAATCTCGGTGGAGTTCTCGGGGCTGAGTTCCATGGCCTTAGCAGCGGCGGCTTGTGCGATGGTGCAAATACCGGAGGTGATTTGACCTTGGATCTTGTTGGTGGCCTTCACGATGGCTTGCGGTGCGGCGATATAACCGATACGCCAGCCCGTCATGGCGTAACCCTTGGCCACACCGTTGACGAGGACAAGACGGTCCTTCAGGAACTCGAATTGTCCCATGCTCTCGTGCTTTTGTTCGTATTGGATGAACTCATAAATCTCGTCGGAGATGATGATGATGTTCGGGTATTTCTTCAGCACCTCGGCGATGGCGGTCAGTTCGGCCTTGGTGAACACGCTGCCGCTGGGGTTGCAAGGCGTGTTGAGCATGAAGACCTTGGTCTTGGGTGTGATGGCTTTTTCGAGTTGTTCGGCCGTAATCTTGAAGTCGTGGGCGATGTCGCTCTTGATGATGACGGGCACACCGCCAGCCAGTTTCACCATTTCAGGGTACGATACCCAGAACGGGGCGGGGATGATGACCTCGTCGCCGTCGTTGACGACCGCCAGCAGCACGTTGTTGATGGCCTGCTTGGCACCGTTGGAAACCAGCACGTCAGTTTCTTTGTAGTCGAGGCCGTTGTCGCGTTTCAGCTTGTTGGCGATGGCCTTGCGCAGTGCGGGCGTACCGGGCACGGGTGGATAGTGCGTGTCGTTACCGTTGATGGCGTCGATACCGGCTTGCTTGGCCGATTCGGGCGTGTTGAAGTCGGGTTCGCCGATGCTCAGGCTGATGACGTCGATGCCTTGAGCCTTCAGTTCACGGCTCTTGTTAGTCATGGCCAGCGTTGCCGACTCAGCCATGTTCAAAACTCTGTTGGAAAGGATGATTTCACTCATGATTTATGTTTAAATGTTGATTGTTTGATTGTTTCCTTTAAATAATTGCGCGCAAAATTAGGCCTTTTTTTGATAGGGTCGGCAGAATAACGCGAAAATCATCACGAAACCCAAAACTAAAAACGGAAAAAGTCCCTTTTTTGACCTCTAAATTTATGGAAAAAGTCCCTTTTTTAGGGGTAAAAATGATGGAAAAAATCCCTTTTTTAGGCTGAAATTTTCAGAAAAAGTCCCTTTTTCTTGCAGGAATGAATTGATTTATATATTTTTGCGGCAAAATTGATGAATCATGCTGTATAGGAAGTTTGAAAAGCGCATTGAAGAGTTCTTTCGTAAGGAGCCGAACAAGATTCTTCTGGTGAACGGTGCCCGACAGATTGGCAAGTCGTATCTCATCCGATATGTCGGCAAGAAAATGTTCAAGAACTACATCGAAATCAACCTCAAGGAGGACAAGGAAAGCCGCGGAATCTTCGCCACCGTGAAAAGCACAAACGATTTTTACATCCAGTTGGGTGTCATTGCAGGCAACCGCCTCGGCACGAAAGAAAATACGTTGGTCTTTTTGGACGAAATCCAAAGTTATCCCCATCTGATGACGATGCTGAAGTTCCTGAACCAAGAAGGACGATACACATACGTGGCCAGCGGCTCGCAGTTGGGCGTGGCCTTGATGCAAACCGCTTCCGTTCCCATAGGGAGCATTGCCATTGAGGAGATGTATCCGCTTGATTTTGAGGAGTTTTTGCTTGCCACGGGTAGCGGACAGGAAGCTGTCGATGGCATGAGGGAGAAATTCCTTGTTGGAGAGGCGTTGAACGAATCCCTCCACAACTATATGTTGCAGCAGTTTAAACTTTATTTGTTGGTCGGCGGACTGCCTGAATCCATCAACAAGTTCTTGGAAAACAGGAATATAGCGCAGGTGAGGAAGGTGCAGCGCGAAATCTATAACCTATACAGAATTGATGCCTCGCAATACGATGCGGAGAAGAAACTGCTCATCCGAAAGATTTACGACATGATTCCGTCCAACATGGAGAACAAGAAAAAGCGGATTGTGGTGAAGCGCGTGGAAGAAACCGGCAGCCACAAGCAGTTCAGCGACTACGCCGACGAGTTCGAGTACCTGACCAATTCCGGCATCGCCCTTGCCGTGCAAGCCATCAGCAACCCAAGGTTTCCGCTGCTGCAATCGGAGAACAAGAATCTACTCAAACTTTACATGAACGATGTGGGTCTGTTGACCAACCTCTTGTATGGCCTCAACATCAACGCTGTGTTGCGCGACGAGCGCAGCATCAACCTCGGCTCGGTGTATGAAACGGTGGTGGCGCAAGAACTTCACGCTCACGGCTTCGCGCTGCATTATTACGACAACAAGCAGAAAGGCGAGGTGGATTTTCTGATTGACGACTACGAGCACTTGACCGTGCTGCCCATCGAGGTGAAATCGGGCAAGGACTACACTGTGCACAGTGCCCTCAACAATTTCTTGAACACGCCCGACTACCACATCCAAAAGGCCATGGTGCTGAGCAATGAGCGGGAAATTTCGGTGAAAAACGGGATTACTTATCTACCCGTGTATTATTGCATGTTCTATCAGCGGGATTTTGTGCGGGATGAGGGGACGTTGGTGATTCCGGAGATTATAATGTGAGAGTGATATTATATGATTAGAAAATGTTATTTTTGCAAATTCAAAACATGGGGGAAAAGTTCTTGCAACAGGAAAAATGGGTAGCGAAAATGGTGGATGAAGGCCGACAGGAGGATGCTTGTGATAGGGCGGAGGCGTTTAGTGCTGATGGTGAGTCATAAGGTTATTGATGAGTTGAATCATATTAAAAACGAATAATGTTTGAAAATTATACGGATAAGTTGAACATGCAAACCACCAACATCGTGGACGAAAATATAAAGTGCATAGGGGTACTCTTCCCAAATTGGCAAGCAAAATCGAAGCCATTGAGAAGAAAGCCGCAATGAGCGGCAAACTCAGTGCAAGATGGAATTATTTGGAGAAATACAGAAACTTAAGAACTTATAGGAGAGCGTTATGGCAATAAAAGTAATGATTAGTTCTACAGTGTACAACTTCGAGGATCAATTAGACCAGATTGAGGCCGTGTTGAAATCGTTGGGTTATGACACAATACTTTCAAAAAACGGTTCGGTCTTTGCGGATCCACGCTATGGTAATTTTAAGAAAAGCAACAAAGAAAATAAAGAGATGCGTTCAATTCAAGGAAAAAATTCTAATTTTGCCGCTTTAAGGTGGCAGGCTGCCACCTTGCAAGGTGTTTTTTGAATTTTTTAGATAGTTTGAAATATGGCAAAAGAAAAACTGACCGAATTGTTTGAACGCTGGGAGTCGCTTCAGCCTTTAAGCGAAACACAGCAAAGTAGCTTGAGTCGGCGTTTTACTGTTGAGTATAACTACAACAGCAATCATATTGAAGGCAATACGCTAACCTACGGACAGACGGAGCTTTTGTTGATGTTTGGCGCAGTAAGCGGTGAGGGTCATCTTCAGGATTTCACGGAGATGAAGGCCAGTCAGGTAGGGCTGGAAATGATGAGCCAAGCAGTAAAGGAGGGTAATATGCCAATGACCCAGCATTTCATCCGTACGCTCCATAAGACGCTTTTACGCGAGGACTACACCGTATATCGCAATCTGCCAGGCGGACAGCAGACCAGTTATGTGATACATGCTGGTCAGTATAAGACGCGTCCCAATAGCGTAATCACCCGATATGGAGACCGCTTCGAGTATGCCTCGCCAGAAGAGACTCCTGCACTGATGTCAGACCTTGTCAATTGGTATAACGATGCCGAGCAGTCCAGGAAATATTCGGTGGTGGAGCTGGCCGCATTGTTTCATTATCGCTATATCCGTATTCACCCGTTTGAGGATGGCAACGGAAGAATCGCCCGACTGATGGTTAACTACATTCTGGCGCGTCATGGATGGCCTATGATTGTGGTGAGGAGCAGAAAAAAACAGGACTATCTGGAGGCATTGCATAAGACAGATATAGTGGTAGGGTCGGTGCCTTCCGAGGGAGCTCATGCAAGCCTTACCAAGATAAAGCATTTCGTAAAATATTTCACAAAATTGGTGGAGGACGAACTGGCATATAATATCGCATTTGTTGAAAACAAAGACGAAACTGTGTGGTGGTACGATGGCGAGATGCTATCGTTTAAGACACCCAATGCGGCAAAGATTCTTGGAATACTAAACAACGACCCCTACGCCACCTACCCAAGTATCGCTGAAAAAATTGGTATCAATGTGTCGGCCATACGGAAATTGATGGATGGCATGGTGGAGAAAGGCTATATCCAACGTCGCGATACAGACAAATCGTGGCTTGTATTGGCCACGTCAGTCATAAAGTAGTTGTTATGAAATTCAAATTCAAAATACAGCAATACCAGACCGATGCGGTGGAAAGCACGGTGAGCGTGTTCGCGGGGCAACCCTCGAAGACCAACGCGCAGTACCGCCGCGACTTAGGCAAGCAGAAACAGCAGCTGAAGGCCGAGTTTGAGGAGGACTATGTGGGCTACCGCAATGCCGATGTGGAACTCAACGCCAACCAGCTGTTGGAGAACATCCACCATCAGCAGGTGCAGAACGACATCCGTTGGATGTGGAGATGGAGACGGGCACGGGCAAGACCTACGTCTATATCAAGACCATGTTCGAGATGAACAAACGCTTCGGCTGGTCGAAGTTCATCGTGGTGGTACCCAGCATCGCCATTCGCGAAGGCGTCTATAAAAGCTTCACCATGTTGGAGGAGCATTTCATGGAGCTCTACGGCAAGAAAGCCCGCTATTTCATTTACAACAGCGCCAACCTTACCCAAATCGACTCGTTCAGCAGCGACGCCAGCATCAACGTGATGATTATCAATGTGCAGGCGTTCAACACCTCGTTCAAGGAAGGTGCGACGAACAAGAAGGCGCGTATCATTTACTCCAAGCGCGACGATTTCCAAAGCCGCCGCCCCATCGACGTGATTGCCGCCAACCGTCCTATCATCATTATGGACGAGCCGCAGAAGATGGAGGGCGAAGCCACGCAAAGGGCCTTGCGCAACTTCAAGCCGCTGTTTGTGCTCAACTATTCCGCCACCCACAAGACCTCGCACAACTGTATCTATGCGCTTGATGCCTACGATGCCTACAAACAACGCCTGGTGAAGAAAATCCAAGTGAAGGGCATCACGGTGCAGAACCTGTTGGGCACGCAGAGTTACATCTATTTCGACAGCATAATCCTATCGAAGAACCATGCGCCCGTGGTCAAGTTGGAAATTGAGGTGAAAGGTGCCGCTGCCACCCGCCGACAACTCTGCAAGTTCGAGCAAGGCGATTCACTGTTTGCCGTTTCGCAACTTCCAGCCTACAAGGATTTTGTGATTACGGAAATCATTCCTCAAACTAATACCATCCATTTCCAAAACGGCCAATCGTTGCGTCAAGGTGAGGTGATGGGCGATGTCAGCGAGAAAGCCATCCAACTGATACAAATACGGGAAACCATCAAATCGCATTTCGAGAAGGAGAGAGCCTTGTTCCAGCAGGGCATCAAGACCCTTTCGCTGTTTTTCATCGACGAAGTGGCCAACTACAAGAGCTATGATGCGGACGGAAACGAGGTGCAAGGTCCGCTGTGGAAAATGTTTGAGGACGAATATACCCGCTATCTGAATGAGAACTTGTCTCTGTTTGAGGACGACTATCAGCAATACCTGCGTCGTTTCTCGGCAGCAGAGGTACACAACGGCTATTTCTCCATCGACAAGAAAGGCCATTCAGTCGATAGCGAGGTGAAACGAGGAAAAGACACTTCGGATGATATTTCAGCCTACGACTTGATTCTGAAGAACAAGGAACGTCTGTTGAGTTTCGACGAGCCGACACGATTCATTTTCTCCCATTCTGCATTGCGCGAAGGCTGGGACAACCCGAATGTGTTCCAGATTTGCACCTTGCGTCATGCCAATTCCAGCACGGCCAAACGTCAGGAGGTTGGTAGAGGTTTGCGTCTATGCCAAGTTGCCAAGATCGTTCCACATTCCAACATCAGTGGGCAACTACGCCCCCGACTGGGCCATTGCCTTCAACGACAACATGGGCATCAAGCATGTGTTCTTCATCGCTGAAACCAAAGGCAGCATGGATTCCATGCAGTTGAAAGGCGTGGAATTGGCCAAGATTGAATGTGCGAAGAAACTCTTCAACAATGCTTCGACAAGTAAGGTGAGATATGATGTTGTGGATTCGTATGGAAGTTTGTTGGAAGTGATGAGAGGTATTGACTAAAACTGCTTGTTGAACAGATGATTTGCCCAACTCCAAAATAATCCCTACCTTTGCCGCCAAATTCAAACGAACCATGAACACTTGGATAATCTATTCACTGATGGGCGCAGGCCTCTTGCTGATGGTCGCCGCCATGATACTTTTATCTCGGCTGATTAAAATGAAAGACGCCGAACTCCGCAATGGGAGCAAGATGGAACTGAAGGTGCAAGCCCTGAAAATCATCATGCCGCTGAAGGTGCAAGCCTACGAGCGTTTTCTGCTCTATCTCGAAAGGGTGCAACTGCCGCAGTTGGTGAAGCGCGTCTATGTGCCAGGCATGGAGAAGGGCGCATTCCATCTCCAGCTTTTGCAGAATGTGAGGGAGGAGTTTGAGCACAACCTTGCCCAACAGCTCTATGTCTCCAATTCCACTTGGAACGCCGTGGTGAACGCCAAGGAAGAACTTGTCAATCAAATCAATACGACTTTCGAGCAGTTGAAGGATGAGGAGGATGTGTCCATTTTGGCGCAGAGTCTTGTGGCCTTGCCGAACCCCATGGTTGAGCAGGCCGTGGCCGTCCTGAAACGCGATTTTGAAAGATTACTTTAATACCATTGACTGATGAAATTTACCGCTACCCAAATTGCCGAGTTGCTTTCCGGAAAGGTGGAAGGCAACCCTAATGCAGAGGTCTGGAATGTGGCCAAAATCGAGGAAGGCGCCCCCGGGATGCTGAGTTTTCTGGCCAATCCGAAATACACGCACTACATTTACGAAACGCAGTCGTCCGTGGTCATCGTGAACGACGATTTCGAGACCACGGCACCCATCCAGGCCACCTTGATTCGTGTGCCGGATGCTTACGCTTCGTTTGCCAAACTGTTGGCCTTTTACGACCAGATGAGTCAAAACAAGCAGGGCGTTTCGTCTTTGGCTTTCGTTTCAAAATCGGCGCAATGTGGTGAGAATCTGTATCTTGGTGAGTTTGCCTTCGTAGGCGAGAACGCCAAAATCGGCAACAACGTGAAACTCTATCCACAGGTGTATGTGGGTGATAATTGCGTTGTCGGCGACAATACGGTGCTGTATCCGGGCGTGAAACTCTACCGCAATACGGTAGTTGGGAAGAACTGCATCCTTCATGCGGGCGTGGTGCTTGGTGCAGACGGTTTCGGTTTTGCGCCGCAACCTGATGGGCATTACGAAAAGATTCCGCAGGTGGGCAACGTGGTCATCGAGGACAATGTGGAAATCGGGGCTAACACCACCATCGACCGTTCCACAATGGGCTCGACAAGGGTGCATAAAGGCGTGAAACTTGACAATTTGGTGCATCTCGCTCATAATGTGGAAGTGGGGGAGAACTCGGCTTTGGCGGCCCAAGTGGGCGTCAGCGGCTCCACGCATCTCGGAAAGAATTGTGTTGTGGGCGGACAGTCGGGTTTCGTGGGTCACATCACTATCGCCGACGGCTCACAATTTGGTGGTCAAAGTGGCATTATGGGCAGCATAAAGCAAGAAAACCAACAGTTTATGGGCACGCCCATACAGCCTTTGCGCCAGTATCTGGTCTCCAACGCGCGCTTTCGCCACATCGACGAGATGGCTCGAAAGCTCGAAAAACTTGAAAAGGAATTGGCCGAACTAAAGGGTGAAAAAGAGGGAAAATGACCTCCCTTGATGTTTTTTTTTGGAGGTGATAGAATATTTCCTATCTTTGCACGTTTTTTGTGGAAAGCATCCACCTATTAGATTTTTTTATGGAGAAACAATGTACGCTCAAAAATAGAGTCAGTGTCAAAGGAGCAGGGCTTCATACCCGCCAATGCGGCACCCTCACCTTCAATCCGGCTCCCATAAATTCTGGAATCCGTTTTCGTAGAATAGACCTTGAGAATCAGCCTATTATCGAGGCTGATGTGGATAACGTCATCGATACCGCACGTGGTACTACCCTCGGTAAAGGTGGCGTTAAAATTTATACCGTGGAGCATGTTCTGGCCTCGTTGCGGGGTATGGGCATTGATAACGTGATGATTGACATTGACGTGGAAGAGACTCCCATCATGGACGGCAGCGCGAAGTTTTTTGTCGAAGCCATCCATAAGGCGGGCATCGTCGAACAGAACGCGCCGCGCAATTATCTCGTCATCGAGGAGCCGATTTCCTACAGAAACGAGGTCTTGGGTATTGAGTTGAGAATGGAACCTTGCGACAAGTTTGAGATTGATGTCAAGGTGAAGTATAACACGCGCGTGCTTGACGAGCAACATGCTTCCTTGCGTGACCTGAAGGATTTCGAGAGAGAGATTGCGCCTTGCCGTACTTTTGTTTTCCTCCATGAGTTGGAAACGCTCATCAGCCGTAACCTCATCAAAGGCGGCGACTTGACCAACGCCATCGTGTTCGTCAACCGCAATGTTTCCGCCGAGGAACTCGACCACATCGCGGCATTCTTCAAGAAGCCGAAAGTCACGGTCAAGGAATGTGGTATCCTCAACAATGTGGAACTCTATTTCGAGAATGAGCCTGCCCGCCACAAGCTGCTCGATGTCATCGGCGACCTCACTTTGGTCGGACGTCCCATCAAGGGCAAGGTGACGGCGGTGAAGCCGGGACATTTTTCCAACACGGCTTTCGCAAGAAAAATCAAGCACACCTTATTATATTAAGCATGAACCAGCCTTTAGCCTATATCCATCCCAATGCCCGCATCGCGGAGGACGTGAAGATTGAGGCGTTCGCATGGATTGGCGAAGACGTTGAAATCGGTTCCGGCACTTGGATTGGCCCCAACGCCACCATTATGGACGGTGCACGTATCGGGAAAAACTGTAAGATTTTCCCCGGCGCAGTGATTTCGGCCATTCCGCAAGACCTTAAATATCAAGGTGAAACCACTTATTGCTACATCGGCGACGGCACGACGGTGCGCGAATCAGCAACGGTCAACAAAGGAACTTCGGCTTCGGGCAAGACCGTGGTGGGTAAGGATTGCTTGCTGATGGCCTTCACCCATGTGGCGCATGATTGTTACGTTGGTGACCATGTCATCATGGCGAATGCCGCCACACTTGCGGGTCACATCACCGTTGACGATTGGGCCATTTTTGGCGGTTTGGCTGCGGTGAGCCAGTTTTGCCGCATCGGTTCGCATGTGATGATTTGCGGTGGTGCCTTGGTCAACAAGGACATTCCGCCGTTCGTGAAGACGGGGCCGGGCTATCCCGTGTGCTATGCTGGCGTCAATTCCATCGGATTGATGCGTCGTGGTTTTACGCGCCAGCGCATCAACGCCATTCAGGATGTCTACCGCGTGATTTATAGCGTGGGCATGAACGTGACCCAATCGGTGCAGTACATTCGTGAGAACCTTCCCGTTTCGGAAGACCGTGATTTCATTCTCAATTTCGTGGAAAGTTCCAAAATCGGCATCATGAAGAACGCCGTTGGGAACGAAGACTGATTTTCCCCTTATTTCATAAGCACCTCAGCCGCCCGTAAGGCTTCGGGCGTGACTTGGTCGTTGCTGAGCATCTTGGCGATTTCCTGGATGCGCTCCTCTGGGCTCAGCACACGGATATGCGACTGTGTGCGTGCGCCTTCATTGTCCTTGTAAATGAAATAATGGTGTTCGGCTTGGCTGGCCACTTGGGGCAAGTGGGTGATGGAAATGAGTTGCAGCGAATGGCCCATCTGCCGCATGATGCCTCCGATTTTGGCGGCCACCTCGCCCGAAACGCCCGTGTCGATTTCGTCGAAAACGAGGGTGGGGATGTAGTTGTAGCTTGAAACTGCACTCTTGATGGAAAGCATCAGCCTTGACAATTCGCCGCCCGAGGCCACACGGCGGAGGTCGTCGACGGCAATGCCTTTGTTGGCCGAGAAGAGGAAACGGATTTCGTCGCTGCCCTTGCTGCCAAAGGTGGGCAGGCTTTCCACGCTGACTTGGAACTGGGCAAAAGGCATGGCCAACTGCCGCACCAGTACCGTGACTTTTTCGCCAAAAGCTGTTGCAGCTTGGCAACGCTTGTTGTGCAAGGCTTTGGCATGGGTTGAAAGCTGTTTCTCACTGTTTTTCAACTGTTTTTCGGCTTGGGCAATGGCTTCATCGATGTTCTCAAAGGCATTTGTCTTTTCTTTCAGGTTGTCGCGCAAAGCGATAAGCTCCCCGAAGTCGTTGACGCGGTGCTTCATCATCAGACGGCTGAGCAGGTCGTAACGCTCTTGGAGACTTTGCAGCTGTTCCTCGTCGAATTGGGTGTCGTCTTCCTTGCGGCGCAGGTCGTAGGCGATGTCTTTCAGTTCCACTTTCAGGTTCTCGATACGTTCGTCCAAGCCTTCAGTGTCGGGCAGGAGGTGTTTCAGGCGCGAAAGGGTGGAGGACAGCTCGTTGACTTGCCCCAAAATTGAGTTTTCCGAGTTTTCCATGAGCCCATTGGCAGTAACGAGCAAGGTCTTGATTTCCTCGGCGTTTTCCATCACGCTAAGGGTTTGCTCGATGTCGGCGTACTCACCTTCCTTCAGGTTGGCTTTGTCAAGCTCGTCAAGTTGGAATTTCAGGTAGTCGTTTTCGGCGGTGTTTTTGTCCGCCATCTCCTTCAATTCGTTGAGTTTCCGCTTGATGGTGTTGTGGGTAGTGTATTCGGCCTGATATTCGGACAATAGTGTGCCGTTTTGGGCGATGTTGTCTAAAAGGCGCAGTTGGAAGTCTGCATCGGTGAGCAGCAGCGAGTCGTGTTGCGTGTGGATGTCGACCATCTGTCCGCCAATGGCTTTCATCGTTTGCAAAGCCACTGGGGTGTCGTTGATGAAGGCGCGACTTTTTTTCTGCGGGTTGAGCTCACGGCGGAAGATGCAATCGCTCTCAAAATCAAGCTCATTTTCCTCAAAAAGGGGCTTGAGCGTTTCATCGTCAAGCTCGAATTGGGCTTCGACGACGCATTTCTTATCTTTGTCGTAGAGCACATTGGTGTCGGCACGGTCACCCAAGGCAAAACCCAAGGCACCAAGCAAGATAGACTTGCCTGCGCCTGTTTCGCCGGTGATGACATTGAAACCGCTTTCGAAACTGACATTCAGTTCGTCAATCAAGGCGTAGTTACTGATATGCAGTTGCTTGAGCATGGGAATGGGAAAATCATCTGCCGTTGTTTTGCAACATTTCGTCGTAGCGCGAGGATTGTGACGGGTCAATCACCTTCATGATGTTGGCGGCTTCGGTTCTGATTTTCGTGTCGCCTTGCGAGAAAATCTGTATGATTTCATCGCGTTTGCTCTCGATGATGAGTTGCAGGAAATAGCACATGGAGTTGCGCTCGTAAACGCTTTGCAGGTTGCCAAGGGCATTGAGGATGGCTTCACGGCCTTGATCAGGATGTTCGGCCATCACGTCCAAACCTTGGCGATGGTAGTCGTAAATGAACTGGCGCAAAGGCTGGTTGGAGGCGTTGTTGATGTCGCTGATGATGGCATAGCGGTTCTGCCGTCCTGTCGAGCTCCAACCGTTCTCCGAACCAGGATCTTGCGGTTGAGGCGCGGAGTGTGCTATGGTTTCCGCAATAGTAAAGAACTGCTCGCCTCCGTTGGGGGAGAATGAGTCGAAGTCGAGGCCTAAGAAAAGGTAGACATAGAACCCGATGGTGCTCGTGATGTTGGAAATGTAGGTGTTGGGGTTGAAGTCGAGGGCCTGCCCATCGGTGTATTCGAAGTAGAACCTGCGGTCGATGTAGTTGAACATCGGGGTGTTGTAGTTCGATTTGAAGACGGGACGGCGCAACACCAAACTGATTTCAGCTGTGAAGTTGCTGTTTTCACGACTGATCACGTCAACCAGCATCGAACACTCGATTTTTTCGGACTGCCTGAAGTTGATTTCCGTGAATTTCGTGTTGTTGATGAACTCGTGGAGGGAGGTCTGCAGGTTTTGGTAGACGGTCTTGTCGCTGCCTTGCACCTTGTTGGAATTGACGCGTACTTCACATTGCAGCTCTTGTGCCTGCAACGCGTTGAATGTCAGTAGGCAGCTGAAGGTTACAAACAGTATGGCAAGGACTCTTTTCATGGCTTCTCCCTTTACAAAATTCATAATCAGAAAGCTTCCTGGTTTTCTTTTGCGGGGTTGCGGAAGTAAATCTTGTCGTTGAGGAACTCGTGGATGGCGATAAGCGTCGGTTTTGGCAGACGCTCATAGAACTTTGCGATTTCGATTTGCTCCTTGTTTTCGAAAACTTCTTCCAAACTGTCGTTGGTGGCGGAGGCAAACGATTCAATCTTCTCGTTGAGTTCGGCTTTCATCTCAGAGGCGATTTGGTTGGCTCTGATGGAAAGGATGGCAACGGTCTCGTAAATGTTGCCCGTGCCTTTGTAGAATTGGTCTTTCTGACGGGTGACCACCGTCGTTTCGGTCTTAATCTTCTTGAAATCCATAGTTATTTGATGTTTTCTAATTTCTTTCTTGCTTTGTCGGCGATGCTGTTGGCTTCGGGCAGGTACTTGCTCTCCGGATAAAGGTAGCTCAAGGTGTTGCACTGCTCGACGCAGGATTCGTAACGTTCGCGCTGCTTTTCCGTGATACTGTTTTCGGCATAGTCGTAATAGGTTTTGGCCATGTCGTAAAGTATTTCCTCACGGTGCGTGGTGTTGGGGTATTTCTTCAGCATGTTTTCAAACGAGGTGATGGCCGCACTGTAGTTCTCCATGCGGTAGAAAAGGCGACAGACGTTGTAGTCTTTTTCTTCCAGCTTGTCGTTGAGCTCGGTCAACAGATGCTGCACTCGGTTCAGGCTGTCGCTGTTTGGGTAGCGTTCGATGAAGCCGTTCAGCTGCTTGATGGCCGTGTGGGTACTGGTTTGGTCCAATCCCGACTCGGGCGAGACCCTGTAACTACAATAGGCATTCATGTAGGCGGCTTTCTCGGCGTTCTTCGAGAAAGGATAGGTCTGCACAAAACGGTTGAAGTAGAAACCCGCAATCTCGTAGTCATCTTGGTAATAGTAGCATAAAGCGGTCCTGTAGGTAATCGACTCACCCTTAGGCGTATTGCGGAAAGAGGCTAACAACAGGTCAAACAGTTGGAGGGCATGGTTGTAGTCGCCACGCTCGTAATAGTCCATGGCCACCTCGTACTTCATCTCATTGTCGGTGCTTTTTACCAAACGGCTGAAGTCGTTGCAGGAAACTAAAGCGGCGAGACCCAAAACTGCCAATATCAAAAACCTCTTTTTCATCGGGCTGCAAAATTACTCAATTTTATGTTACTAACGAGCGGATTCCTGTATTATTTTTCTATGACGAGTTTTTCGATTCTGCTGCCGTTTTCGTCGATGAGTCGGAGGAAATACACGCCTTGTTGCAGCCCTTGGGCATCGATTTGGGCCTTGTCGTGGCAAATGCCCGAAAGAACAGTCTGTCCAAGGTCGTTGATGAGTTGGTAACTCACTTCTCCTTCAATGGTGAAGCAACCATTGTTGGGGTTGGGGTAGACTTTTGTCTTATTCAACGGATTTTCAATAACATTTGGCCCAGGAATGACAACGACCTCAATGGTGACACTGGCAGTGTTGCCCTCGCTGTCGGTGACGGTGGCAGTGAAAAGTTGGTTGTTATATAAAGGAGTGGAATTGGTAACCTGAGCATCGGGCTGTTCGACCATTTCTATGGGTTCCCAGCGGTATGAGTAGATGCCGTTGCCGCCAGTGGCATACATGCTGAGTTGCGTGGTCGACCCTTCGTCGACGATGGCGGGCTCGGCAAAGGCTTCCAACTCAATCGGGTCATAAGTGCCGGCGCAATACACCAAGGCCATCCATCCTATATCGTTGACACCGTAATCGGAGGAGAAACGGAAGGTCAAGGCACCGTTAGGGTTGGTGGCAATCACCACGCCGGGTGAATTGGAGCCTGTGTATTCCCCGATTTGTGGGGCGTTGGTGGATGTGCCGTCATAAATATAAAGGTTGTCGTAGCCATTTTCGAGTGAGAACTCCATAAAGGCGACTTCGATAATGCCTCCAGGTGTGTCGGGCATGAAGGTCATCGTGTAGTCTTTACGGTCGGCGTAGTTGCCAAAGATGCCTCCGTCGTCGCAGAACCAAGCGTTGCAGGTCTCGACGGTGCCATTGTGCATGTTGTGCGTTTCGTTCACGAGGATGTATTGGTGCTTCGTGATGGTTTCGCTCTGTCCTTGGGCGTTGGTCACCGTCAGCGTAACGTCGAAGTTGCCGCGTTCGTTATAGGTAATGCCAGTCGGGTTCTGCTCGTTGGAGGTGGAAGGCTCGCCACCCTCGAAGACCCATTCCCAACTGACCAAATTGGCACCCCAAGTGTTGTCAATGAAATTCACGCTGCTGCCTAACGGGACATAGCTTGAACCTGTGCTGGTGGTGAAATCGGGGAGGATGCCTTCGCCAGCTTCAAGCTCGACAGTCATGTTAACAGTTTCATAATCAGCAATAGTAACGGTTTCCTGATGTGGGTAATAACCGTTAGCCGTGAAGGTTACGGTGTAGGTGCCGCCCTTGATGGGACGGTGGAAGTCGCCCTCCGGCAGATGGCTTTCCACAAAGGAATATTCGTCGTCGTGGCCCGTAATGGTGATGGCGGCATTGAGGGGTTCTCCAGTGGCCGCATCCGTCACGATGCCATGGATGCCGTATATGCACTGGTTCATGTAGGCAAAGAGGCTTTCCTTGTTGTAATTCCAGAAGTTGGGGAGTTGGTTAGGATTCGGCATTTTTGAATTCGAGCACTCAATCGTGACCTCGCGGCATTGTGAATAGCCGTTCATGTAGTCTTGGCGACCGCCTCCAATCATGTACCATGCGGCTCCGTTGGTGATGCCGTTGTTATAGTCGCTCATGTAGTTCGGGTTCACCTGATGGGTGAGGTCGGCGTATTCATGGCAGACGAATTGCCACCAATTGTCATCGGCATGGAGTGTATGGGTGTTGTCCCAAGGATAGTTCATCACCTCGGCACCCCCGTGATAGTTGGCTGCCATTACGAAAGGAACATCTTGGGCAAGTTGCATGAACCATTCGGTTTCTGTTGCGTACGGGTTTCCGTCTGGGTGGGCACTTCCGTGGGGGTCGGCGTAGTTGCGGTTCAAGTCCACGCCGTTGGCATTGTAGCGAGTGGCACCGTTCACGTTGCTGTTGCCCGCGTGATAAGTGCCGTCGGGGTTGGTGTTCGGCCCAATGTAAAGGTCGATATTTTCCATAACGGTTTGAACTTCAGGCTCGTCAGGATTTTCAAGCAAATAGTCAATCAAGCGGAGCATCAAAATCCAACCAGTGGTTTCGTCGCCGTGTATGGTACTGGTGTAGAGGAACTTGGGCTTACCTCCAATCCAATCAGCGGCATCGTGAAGGTGTGCAATCAAAATCTTGCGTCCCGAAGGCAATGTGCCAAGCGTGATGATTTCGCATTTGTCAGGATGGTTGGTTTGGAAATCAAACATCATGGCTTCGTAAGCCTCGTAGGTCGGGTAGCTGTCCCAGTCGTATTCAGCGCGGTTGCTGCCGTCCCACATCGCGACTTTTTCAAGCAGCGAGGGTGGCGTTTGAAGCGTGATTTCGTAGCCGAATTTCTGGAAATTGGCAAATTCCTTGCTGTTGGCGTAGGCTGTTACCACATTGCTGTCCACTCGGTCGACCGAAATGGTACGGGCGATGGCGTTGAGGTCGTCGTTGCCGTTCAGGTTAAAGGTGAAATAATACTCATTGCGTTCTTGCATGAGTTGTTTGAGTTCTTGCTGGCTCTTTTGGGCGAAAATGTTGCCGCAAACCAAAATGGCCAAAAGGATGATAAAATAACGTAGTTGTTTCATTGTAATTATTTGTCTTTTAATGTTTTCCATTCTTCGATAATTTCTGATTCCACCTTCTCGTTCACAGGAACCAAAGGCAGGCGCAACACATTCTGGCACAGCCCGATATGGCTCATCAGGCACTTGATGCCTGCAGGATTGCCGTCGGCAAAGATGAGTTGGTTCATGTGTAGCATGGCGTAATGCATGCGCAAAGCCTCGTCGGTACAACCTTCTTTCATGGCGTGCATCATGCGGCTGAAGGGCTTGGTGTAGGCATTGGCGGCCACAGAAATTACACCCGTTGCGCCGAGAGCCAACAGAGGTTGGGTGATACCGTCATCGCCCGAAAGCACATCGAAGTCAGAGGGCTTGTCGCGCAATATTTCCATGATTTGCTGCAAGTTGCCCGAAGCTTCCTTTACGGCGATGATGTTGGGATGCTGGGCAAGTTCCACGCAGGTAGCGGCTTGCAGGTTCACGCCCACGCGACCTGGTACGTTGTAAACCACGACTGGCACGGGGCTGGCATCGGCAATGGCCTCGAAATGTGCTTTCATGCCGCGTTGGTTGGGCTTGTTATAATAAGGTACAACACTCAAGATACCCTGTATGCCAGTGAAATCTTGTGCTTTTATGCCTTCGATGACACCTTGTGTGTTGTTGCCACCCATGCCGAGCATGACGGGCAGACGTCCGTTGTTTGTTTTTAGTATCGTGTTGATTACCAAATTCTTTTCATCTGCGGAAAGGGCAGGAGCTTCTGAAGTGGTGCCCAATACAACCAAAAAATCTGCACCATTGTTGATGACATGGTTGACGATGCTCACCAAGGCTTCCACGTCCACGGAAAAGTCTTTCTTGAACGGCGTTACTAAGGCGATGCCAGTACCTTTGAATATGTTGTTTTTCATGAATTTATTCGGTTTTAGTTATGGTCTTTTGAGTTTGTCGAAAGGCGGTGTCCTTATGATTGGATTCCAGCCAAAGCTTTCAAATAATTGTGGAGTACGTGAATGTTCGAAACGGGGTCGGTGGCTCTCGGGTTTTCAATCACAAGATCGTAGATTTTCATGTATTCGCTTTCTTGGAAGCTGATGCGGAAGTCGGCCTTGGGCAAGATGCAGAGGTAGTCGCTGATGTCGGTGTCTTTGCCCGCCATGTTGATGATCATGTTGCTGAAGGGCCATTTTTTGATGTACTCGTGCTTTTCGGGTTTCAGCACGCTCATGAAGCCGAAGTCCTTGGGCGTGATTTCAGTGTAGAGGTCGCTCTGGAGAATGGTGTCCGACATCTGGTTGCAGAGGATGATGAACCCGCAGCGACCCGTGTTGAACAAAGCCTTCGCGCTGCTTTCAATGCTCTTGACGATGCCTTTGTCGCTTTCGTCGAGGATGATAAGCATCGAGTTAATCTTTTGGGCATTAGGCAGTTTCACCATCACTTTCTCTTCCGAGAACTGGTCGAGGGCACGCCTCAAAGCCCTGTTTCGTATTTTCGACAAAAAATTCATGCCGCAAATGTAGGGAAATTCTGCGAGATGGCGCGATGTTTTGGCGAAAATCGCTAATTTTGCGCATCGATTTGACGCTTGTAAAGCCATGCGGAACACAGAAAAGTCTATGATTGTCACTGTTTTAGGTAGCGGAACCTCACAAGGAGTGCCCGTCATCGGCTGCACTTGTCCCGTGTGCCGCTCTAACGACCCGCGCGACAAACGGTTGCGCACCTCCATCTTGATTCAGACCGACGAGGTGACGTTGGCCGTGGATGCTGGCCCTGACTTTCGCCAGCAGATGTTGCGCGAGAATGTCACCAAACTTGATGCTGTGCTGATTTCGCATGAGCACAAGGACCACATCGGCGGCCTCGACGACCTGCGCCCGTACATTTTCATGCAGAAAAAGCCCATGACACTTTATGTGGCCGACACTGCGCTGCCCGAAATTAAGCGCGAGTATTCCTACGCTTTTGAAGCGCATCCCTATCCCGGTGCCCCGACTTACGACATCCGCCGCCTCGACGAAACTCCTTTCGACCTCGGCGACTTGCACATCATCCCGATAAAACTGAAACATTTCACTTTGACCTGCTACGCCTTCCGCATTGGCAACTTTGCCTACGTCACCGACCTAAGCGAGATTTCCGAGGAAGCGATTGGAAAACTGCAAGGTGTTGAATACCTGATTATTGAGGCGTTGCAAAAGAAGAAACACTATTCCCATCTGACTTTGGATGAAGCCATCGAAATCGCTCAAAGGCTGAACGCGAAAAAGACTTGGTTCACGCATTGCAGCCACAGCATGGGCCTCGCTGCCGAAGTCAACCGAGAACTGCCCGAAGGCATGATGCTCGCTTATGATGGACTGAAGATTGAAATAGAAACTACGAATTGAACAAATTTTACGAATATGATATTCAGAATCAGAATTTTGCAACTAAATTCGCTAATGAATACGAATCCTAATCCGCAGGCATATTCGTATGAAATCGGATGCTTGCATCCCAACAATTCTCAAAAGAGATTCGTGATATTCGTGTGATTCGTAGTTATAAAAATGCATAAAACAATGAAAGCAACCTATTCCCAAAGATTAATCAAACTCGCCGACCTCAACCATCACCAGACTTTCTTCGCAGGTCGTTGCTCCGAGTATTTTCTGGAAAGTTCTTATTTCGCTGTGGCGCAATATGTTGACACGAAAGACACTGTCCTTCTTGTCCTCCATGGCATCGATTTCAAGTTCCCGATTTTCGCAGGTGACATTGTCACTTTCGAGAGCAAGGTAATCGCCGCCGGGCGCAGCACCCTGACGGTTTACACAAAAATGTACCGCAGCCGCGAGCCCGAAAAAATCGCCGCCGACGGCTTCGCCACTTTCTCCTATCTTGATGAAAACCACCACTCCAAGCCCCATGGTGTGACGCTCGTCCCCGAAACCGAGGAGGAGAAATTCTTGCAACAGCAGGCTTTGGAGGTGATGGAGGACTCTAAGCGGCGGGCTATGGCGATGAATCAGAGGGTTTAAATCCCTAACTCCTTCGGATAGCAAATAAAAGGCTGTATTATACTTTGTCGTTTTGTTCTCCTTCCTGCATGGCAAAGATTTCCTTCTGCCGTTCAATTTCAAGCAGGAGTTGCTCTTTGTCAGGGAGATAGGTCAGGTATTTGGCGGCAAAAAGTTGTTGGTTGTCTTTCAAGATGCTGTATCGCGCCAAGTCCTTGCTGGTTTCGGCGCAGAGCAGAAGGCCAATGGTGGGATTGTCGCCCTCGCTGCATTTCAGTTCGTCGTACATCCGGATATACATGTCCATCTGCCCAATGTCCTGATGCGTTATTTCGTTGGTTTTCAAGTCCACCAACAGGAAGCATTTCAGGATGTAATTGTAGAAAACCAAGTCGATGTAATAGTCTTTCAAGTCCGTGCGAATCAGTTGCTGGCGGGCGACGAAGGCATAACCCTTTCCCAACTCCATAATGAACTTCTGCAAATGGTCGATGATGGCCGTCTCCAATTTGGTCTCGCTGAAGGCCATGTTTTGTGGCAACCCAAGAAACTCTGCCACAACGGGATTCTTTATGAAAGCGTACTTGTCTTTCTGGTAATCAGCCGTTAAGGTTTTCATTTCGTCAACCACTTCGTGTTTCAGGTCGTCAGGGGTTTGGAGCAGGCGGTAATAGTATTGCGAATTGATGTTGCGGTCGAGGGTGCGATAACTCCATTGTTGGGATGCCGCCTCGTGCATGTACCACAAGCGGGCTTTTTCGTCATCTACGCGTATTAGACGTTCATAGTGGGTCCAACTCAATTGGGCAGGTAGCGCCTGACCTTTTTGTTTGAGCAAAGGGGTAGACGGCGTCTGCCTTTTTTCAGATTCAGCAGGCACCGCCTGCTGAATCATGCTTTTCAATTCAGCAGGCACCGCCTGCTGAATCTCAAACTCGTTGAAAATCAGATAGAACTTTCTGAAACTTCTGATGTTTGTTTCAGAATACCCTTTGCCAAATTCTTGTGTCAAAGTCTCGGAAGCGAGTTTTATCACATACGCACCATAATCTGCTCGGGCTTTTCCGTGCTGCTCTTGCTCTACAATCCTCCAGCCCAACAGCCAGTTACTCGCTACTTGCATAAGGTTCACTGCCCTGTATGCCTGCGTTTTGGCCGTTGCAACAATCTGTTTGATGTCTTCGACGAAACGCTTTTCCTCCGTTGCCGCTTGCTTTGGAGTCTCTTTCGCTATGGAATTTTGTTTGCTCATTGATTCTGGATTATCGACCCACAAAAGTACAATTTTTTCCTTTCCATCGAATCCTACAATCCCAACTCCTTCGGATAGCAAATGAAATGTTTCACCACGGGCTGCGAGAGCACCGAAATGTTCAGTTGGTCGGAGGCCTCACTGATGTCTTTCATAGTGCCGTCTTTGTATAAAATGTTGATGGCGGGCTTTTTCGGGTGATAAGCATGATTCGACGAAACGCCCTGCAACAACGCAAAATCCGCCTCCTCCAACGACCAGCCATAGTATTTGGCAATCTTATTCCGAATATCCTCGATATAGTTTGGGTCAAACTCGGAGTCTTGCATTTCGATTTTGAATAAGTGTCTGTCGGTCAGTCGTCTGCAAAGTTCGGAGAGGACACGGTCGGGGTCATCGCGCCAGACTTTTACGGCGGTCATCACGTCGTAGTCGTCCAATTGGCAGAACTTATCCAAGACGGAATCGGAATCGTGGCCGTCGGAGAAAGGCTTTTGGGTTTTTAGGAAGAACGACAGGGCAGGGGTGGCGAACAAATCGCGCTCCTGGCTGAGCATCTTGGCGCGTTTCAGCACCTTCATCAGCGTGTATTCCGCGCTCAGCACGGCCTTGTGCATATATACCTGCCAATACATGATGCGCCGCGCCACCAAAAAACTTTCCACGGAATAGATGCCTTTCGCCTCGATAGCGAGTTCATTCCCAACGACTTCCATCATCTCCAACAAACGCTCCGCATTCACGCTGCCCTCGGCCACGCCGCTGAAGAAACTGTCGCGCTTCAAATAGTCGATTCTATCTACATCCAACTGGCTGGAAATGAGTTTGCTAAGAAAGCCTTTTTCGTATTCCCCCTTAAACAATTTGATGGCTAAATCAAGCCGTCCGCCGTGGATTTCGTTGAACTTCTGCATCACTTTCAGCGAGAGTTCCTCGTGCGAAACGCCCTGCACGATGCTGTTTTCCAAGGTGTGCGAGAACGGTCCATGACCGCTGTCGTGGAGCAAAATGGCCAACGAAGCCGCCTCCAATTCCTCGTCTGTAATCTCATAGCCCTTGCTGCGCAGCAGTTGGATGGCACGCCGCATGAGGTGCATGGTGCCAAGGCTATGTGCAAAGCGCGTGTGGTTGGCACCGGGATACACCAAATTGGTCATGCTGACCTGTTTGATGCGCCTAAGCCTTTGGAAATAAGGGTGTTCTATGATGTCGAAATGCAGTTCGTCTGGAATGCTGACGAAGCCGTAAATGGGGTCGTTGAAGATTTTCTTTTTGTTGGAAAGTGCCATTTGCCGCGAAATTTGCCGCAAAATTAGTGTTTTTGTTTCATGGAAATAAAACAAAATGACGTTATTTGCGTTTCCTCCATATAAATCTTCAAACTATGGACAAAACCACAATCCTTTGGGCCGACGACGAGATTGATCTCCTCAAACCCCATATCATGTTTCTGGAACAAAAAGGCTATGAGGTAGTTACGGCCAACAACGGCTCCGATGCCATCGACCTCGTGCGCCAACGCCATTTCGACATTGTTTTCCTCGACGAGCAAATGCCGGGCATTTCGGGCATTGAGGCGCTCGAAGTCATCAAGCGCGAATATCCCAACCTCCCCGTGGTGATGATTACCAAGAGCGAGGAGGAGCGTATTATGGAGGATGCAATCGGCTCTAACATAGCGGATTACCTCATTAAACCCGTTAATCCGAACCAGATTCTGCTTTCGCTGAAACGAAATTTGGAAAACAAAAAACTCCGCGACGAAAAATCCACGATGGGTTATCAGCAGGAGTTCCGCAAAATCAGCATGGACCTCAACAACAACCTGAATTTCGATGAATGGGTTGATTTGTATAAGAACTTGGTACGCTGGGAGTTGGAACTGCAAAAATCCACCGATGAAGGTATCAAGGGCATCCTCGCCGACCAAAAACAGGAGGCCAACACGCTGTTCACGCGCTACATCGAGCGGAATTACGTGGACTGGATTCAAGGTCGCTCGGAGAAACCTGTGATGTCGCATACCGTGGTGCGCGACAAGGTGATTCCCCGCCTTGATGATACCGACAAACCGCTGTTTCTCATTGTGATAGACAACCTGCGCTATGACCAATGGAAGGCCATCCAGCCGCTCATTGAGAACCATTTCCGCGTGGAGGCCGACGACATTTACTACAGCATTTTGCCAACCACGACGCAATATGCCCGCAACTCCCTTTTTGCTGGATTGATGCCGCTTGAAATCCGTCGTCGCTATCCGAAATGGTGGGTCGATGAAGAGGACGAAGGCACGAAGAACCAATATGAAGGCGAACTGCTTGGCGAGCAACTGAAGCGCTTCGGCAAGAACATCAAGTATTCTTATAATAAGGTGTTGAACTTGCAGGCGGGCAAGAAACTCTATGAGCAGATGTCGAACCTGATGCAGAACAAGCTGAATGTCATCGTGTATAACTTCGTGGACATGCTCTCTCACGCCCGCACGGAAATGGAAATCATCCGCGAACTGGCCGACGACGAGGAAGCCTACCGCTCGCTGATGTACTCGTGGTTCGAGCATTCCAGCCTTTTCGACATGATGCGCTTCATCGCGGAGAAGGGCTGCGACATGATCATTACCACCGACCATGGATCAACTTACGTTGAAAAACCTGTCCGCATTTTGGGTGACCGCGAAGTGAACACCAACCTGCGCTACAAATACGGTAAGAACTTGAAATATAACCCGAAAGAAGTTTTTGAGGTGAAAGACCCTGAGAAGATTTTCTTGCCCAAGGTCAATCTTAGCACGACATACGTTTTCGCTGGTGAGAGCGACTTCTTCGCTTATCCGAACAACTATAACTATTACGTGAGTTATTACCGCAACACCTTCCAGCATGGCGGCATCTCCATGAGCGAAATGCTGATTCCGGTGACGCATCTCACGGCGAAATGATAATTTTTGCACGCAGAGTTATTTAGCACGCAAAATTCGCAGAATTATATGAAGCGCGAAGCGACGAAAAATTTGTGTCCGATAGGTTCTGCGATTTCAGCGTATTCTGCGTGAAATAAAAAATGTATTTTTGCAGGAAATTTTATAGAAATGAATTCCAAGGAATTTCATATTTCCAGTGTGGAGCAGTTATCAGAAGTGTCTGACTATCTGCTCTCTATGAGAAATGAGGCTGATATTATCGCCTTTTACGGCGCAATGGGCGCAGGCAAGACGACCTTAATCAAAAATCTTTGCCACAGAATGGGTGTCACCGATGAGGTGAACAGCCCAACTTTCGCCATCGTCAATGAGTATGTCACAGAGGATGGTGAATCGGTCTATCACTTTGATTTTTATCGTATTAAGAAAATCGAAGAGGCCTATGATATTGGCTTCGAGAACTATTTCGACAGCGGCAACCTTTGCCTCATCGAATGGCCCGAAATGATAGAGCCTTTGATGCCCGAAAAATACCTTCGCGTGGAGATTCGCCACGGCGAAACGGACGATGAACGGGAGATTTGTTGTGAACTGGTTGGAGCATGAGCGACAAACTGAAAAATATCATTACCGAAGCCTCAAAAGTCTTCATTTTAACTGATGAAAACGTGGCACCGTTTTGGTTGCCCGAAGTGGCCCATTGGTTGCATTGCGATTCGGCTGTTGACATCGTCATCAAGGCGGGCGAACAGCACAAAAACCTTCAAACCGTCCAAAGGATTTGGAAAACCCTGATGAACCACCAAGCCGACCGTAACGCCTTGTTAATCAACCTCGGTGGCGGCGTGATTACCGACTTGGGTGGCTTTGCGGCCTCGACCTACAAACGCGGTATCAAATTCATCAACATTCCAACGACCTTGCTCGCGATGGTGGATGCGGCAATAGGAGGGAAGACGGGCATCGATTTTGGCGGCAGCAAGAACCAAATCGGTACTTTTGCCGAGGCTGAAGAGGTAATCATCGACCTGGTTTTTTTGGAGACATTGCCCGAAAGGGAACTCTTTTCTGGCATGGCAGAGATGATGAAATGTGGCTTCATTACTGATGCCAAGTTGTTAGAAATCAACTTGGAGAACTACCAGCAATTCATTGTTCGTTGTGGAGAAATCAAGCGCGAAATCGTGGCGCAAGACCCAACGGAAAAAGGTTTGCGCAAAATATTGAACTTTGGCCATACATTGGGTCACGCCATCGAAAGCCATTGTCTGACAACAGATTACCCATTATTGCATGGCGAGGCAGTAGCTTTGGGCATGTTGGGCGCATTGTGGCTCTCAGTGAAGCAGTTGGGTTTGGAAGAGTCTATCTTGCAAAACTTTGAAAATCAACTTCCCATGTTGCTTTCTGAAGCGGAAATTGCACTTTCGGAAACCGACATTGACCTGATTTTGGGTTACCTTGTTCACGACAAAAAAAACAAAGGCGAAAAGTCTCAATTTGTTTTGCTCAAAACGGTTGGAAATCCAGTTTGGAATGTGGAAGTTGAATCGGACCTGGTAAAACAAGCCTTGGCATATATTATAAATAAGGTGTCAAGAGGATGAAAAAAAAGTGCGACATTGAATTGCCCGCCAGCAAAAGCGAAAGCAACCGCGCCTTGATGATTGCAGCATACGGTGCCTTCGCTCCTGATTTCCAGAATCTTTCGGATTCAAACGACACACTTGTTCTGGCTAATGCCTTACACGAAATTGAGCAAAATAACTCTGTTATCGACATTGCTGATTGTGGCACAGCAGCGCGTTTTTTGACCACATTTTTATCCTGTCAATCAGGGAGTTGGCTCCTGACGGGAACGGAACGCATGAAGCAGCGTCCCATCAAGCCGTTGGTGGAGGCTTTGAAAGGGCTTGGAGCATACATACAATACGCTGAAAAAGAAGGTTTTCTACCCCTTAAAATTAAAGGAACACCCATTTCTGGCGGCACGGTCCCAATCGACATGAGCCAAAGTAGCCAATTCGCTTCATCTTTGTTGTTGGCTGCGCCTATGTGGCCGCAAGGTCTTGAAATGAAGCTGTTTGGCGAACTTAGTTCCTTGCCTTATCTTGACATGACCTTGGCCATGATGCGGCATTTCGGAGCTGATGTAGAACAAAATGGACGAACCATCATAGTTAAGCCCAAACCTTATCAATCAAAGAGTTTCAAGATTTCTTCCGACTGGAGCGCGGCTTCATATTGGTACGAAATCGCGGCGCTAAGCGAGGCATGTGAGATTCGCTTGCGCGGTTTGTCGCTGACTTCACTTCAAGGTGATGCCGTCATAGCCGAATGGATGAAAACATTGGGCGTTAATACTATAAAGGATGGCGATTCGCTCGTTTTGACCAAAGTTCCATTTGAAAAACAGCCTCTTTCATTTGACTTTTCCGCCACGCCAGATCTGTTCCCGACGATGGCTGCTACCTGTGCCGGCTTGCAACTCGAAGCGCGTTTCACGGGTATTGCCAATCTACGCGTCAAGGAGTCAGATAGAGTGGAGGCAATGAAAATTGAATTGGAAAAAATTGGTACTAAATTATTTTGTGTTTCTGAAAATGAAATGGTTTTAAAACCCATGCCGAACCTTCCTTCCTTTTTGAAATACAATCCCTTACGCTTTTTAGCCCATGCCGACCACCGCATCGTGATGGCTTTGGCACCATTGTCGCTGAAGATTGGCCACGTCACCTTCGATACCCCAGAAATAGTGGCCAAATCTTACCCCGATTTCTGGGTAAAAATCGCAAAAATTGTCCCGAATTTCCAAGTGTAAGGATAATTTTCGTAATTTTGCACGATTTTTTGTGCACGAACGTCATGAATGTAGAATTGTTTGTACCTTGTCTCGTCGACCAGTTCTTTCCGGAGGTGGCTGCCAATACCATGAAAGTGTTGCAGCGCACGGGCGTGGAGGTGGAGTACAATCCTGAGCAGACTTGTTGCGGACGCTTTGCGTATCATGCTGGTTTTCTGGAAGAAGCGAAGGAGTTAGGCGACAAGTTCCTCAACGATTTTTCATGCGATGGTCCAGTGGTGGCTCCGTCGGCGGCATGTGTTTACTACATCAAGAAGCGTTATCCCGAGCTTTTTTTCAATACGGCCAACCACTTGAATTTCAAACGTATGGTGGCCAATGTCTACGAGCTGACTGATTTTTTGGTCAACAAGGTGCATTTCGACGATTTCGGGGCGGAGTTCCCCTATAAGGTGACCTTCCACGACAGTTGTAGTGCCTTGCGTGGCTTGGGTTTGGGCAAGGAAGCGCGTCAACTGCTTTCGAAAGTGAGAGGTTTGGAATTGGTGGAGATGAAGCAGACCGATATGTGCTGTGGTGCCGATTTCTCGTTGGAGGTGAATCAAGAGACCTTGGCAATGGGTATGGCAAGCCACAAGGTGAAAAATGCCTTGAACACGGGTGCCGAGTACATCGTTTCGACTGACATGACATGCCTCATGCACCAAAAGGCGTATATCAATAAGGAAGGTCTGCCCATCAAGGTGATTCACATCGCCGACGTGCTGGCCTCTGGGTGGGAATAATCAAAGGTAATTATCTGGAAATGAATGACTACTACATACACGAAAGCAGCTATGTCGATGACAATGTGAGCATTGGCAAAGGCACGAAGATTTGGCATTTTTGCCATATCCAGTCAGGTGCGGTTATCGGCGAAGGCTGCTCTTTCGGCCAGAATGTGAATGTGGGCAACAACGTGAAAATTGGCAACGGTGTAAGAGTTCAAAACAACGTATCTATCTACGAAGGCGTTGAAATTGAGGACAATGTGTTTTGCGGGCCGAGTTGCGTTTTCACCAATGTGACCACACCTCGCGCGCATTTTCCTGTACATGGCGTGTATGCCAAGACCAAGATTTGCGAAGGTGCCTCGTTGGGTGCCAATTGCACGGTGGTTTGCGGCCATACGGTCGGCAAAAGTGCTCTCGTCGCAGCAGGCGCTGTGGTGACCAAGGATGTGAAGCCTTACGCGTTGATGGCAGGCGTTCCCGCCCGGCAAATCGGTTGGGTGTGCGAATGTGGCAAGCGTTTGAATGCTTCGTTGCAGTGCGGTTGTGGTCGGAAGTATAAAGAAAACAATGGAGAGTTAAGTTTATGCAATTCAGAGATTTAAAGACGCAATATACCGTCATGAAGGACGAAATGGACAAGGCTATCCTTGACGTGGTTGCCTCGTCGGCCTACGTTATGGGGCCAAAGATCAAGGAAATGGAAGCGGCTTTTGCCGAGTATGTCGGTGTAAAGCATTGTATAGCCTGTAATAGCGGCACAGATGCCTTGCTGTTGGCCCTGAAAGTTTGGGATGTGAAGGCTGGTGATGCTGTCTTTGTGCCGAGTTTTACCTTCTTCGCCTCGGCGGAAGTGATTGTTATGCAAGGCGCGACGCCTGTTTTCGTGGATGTCGACAAGGACACATTTAATATGGATGTGGCCGACCTTGAACGAAAGATTGAGCAGACCTTGAAGGCTGGAAAACATACGCCTCACGTCATTATCGCTGTGGATTTGTTTGGTTTGCCTGCCGATTTCAATGCCATCCGCGAGATAGCGAAGAAATACAATCTTTATGTTCTGGAAGACGGTGCCCAGGGTTTCGGTGGCCGTATTGGTAACCAGAAAGCCTGCACCTTCGGCGATATTTCCACAACTTCGTTTTTCCCAGCAAAGCCCGTTGGTTGCTATGGCGATGGCGGCGCGGTGTTCACCAATAATGACGATTGGGCCCAACTGCTTGATTCATACCACATCCATGGCAAGGGCAGCGACCGTTACGACAATGTCCGCATCGGCATGAACTCCCGCATGGACAGCATTCAGGCGGCAGTTTTGCTGGTCAAGTTGAAGGCTTTCGCCGACCATGAGCTGGTGGATGTGAATAAGGTGGCGGAACGTTATACTGAAAAACTGAAAGATGTGGTAAAGACGCCTATCGTTCCCGAAAACTTCTATTCCAGTTGGGCACAATACACGCTTCAGGTTGAGAACAAGGAAATTAGGGGCGGATTGCAAGCTGCTTTGAAAGCCCTTGACATCCCGACGGCCATTTATTATCCCATTCCGATGCATCGTCAGACTGCGTTCAATTACTTGAATCCCAACGACAACCGTTGCCCCATTTCCGACCAGTTGGCTGACACGGTGATTTCATTGCCAATACATCCTTACCTCACAGAGGCTGATCAGGATATGATTTGTGATGCCGTGCGTGCTTTTCTTAAGAAGTAATTCGTTGACGACATGGGAATTAGGTCATTTATCAGCAATATGATTGCTCGCGATAATTACGACGAGGTAATGGAATACCTTGCCGTGACCGAAACCCAACATGCCCCGAGGTTTGAGTTTGACCAAGCCCCAGAGCAACTCCGCGAATTGATTAGTGTGGCCGAAACACCACGAAGCCCCGAACGTTCAAAATGGCTCAACGATTTTGCCGAGAAAACTTGGGCGGTTCCTGACGGCGAAGCCGAAGTGCTTTTTGCTAAGGAACATCTGAATGCCGTCCGTCATCTGAACCAATGCTTGTGCAAAGCCAATAAAAAGCTGAAGCAGGATGGATATTTTTTCTGTGCTTTCGATACGTCACAAAAGCGTCGGGCGCAAATTTTCAGTAAGTATCCGAAAATTATTGCCTACATTATCTATTTCTTTGATTTTCTGTGGCATAGGGTGTGTCCGAAACTTGGATTGACGCGCCGATTCTATTTCTTCTGTACGCGAAGGGTGAGGAAGGTTTTCCCGAGACCTGAAGTGCTGGGCAGATTGTATTATTGTGGCTTCGATGTGGTCGGAGAGCAATACATCCACGACCGTTATTGTGTGATTGCCCAAAAGAAACGTCTTCCCAGTACCGAACAACATTCCTATGGCGTTTTGATTCGTCTGAGGAGAGTCGGAAAAGACGGCAATCTGTTTAATGTGTTCAAGTTCAGGACGATGTATGCCTATTCCGAGTATTTGCAAACTTATATCTATGAAAACAATGACTTGGATGTGGGTGGCAAGTTCCGCGACGACTATAGGGTGACCGAATGGGGACGCTTCCTCCGAAAGACCTGGCTCGACGAATTGCCAATGATAGTCAATTTGCTGAAAGGGCAGATGAAATTGGTGGGTGTGAGGCCTCTAAGCCAACAGTATTTCAATTTGTACACTAAAGAGTTGCAAGAACTTAGGATAAAAACAAAGCCTGGACTTATACCTCCATTTTATGTTGACATGCCTGAAACCCTTGATGAAATTCAGGAGAACGAGAAACGATATCTGATAGCATATTTGGAGCATCCCCTACGCACGGATTGGAATTATTTTTGGAGGATCATGGGCAACATTCTCTTTAGGGGGAAGCGGTCGAAATAAAAAAGCGACTATAAGTTTTTTTATTGAAAAATAATCTGTAATTTTGCCAGCTGAAATCTTAGCAATATAGTGCTAGGATTACGTTTCATAATGCCACTATCTTATATTTTGGACAAGTGGCTCATCTTCAAAAATTTATGCTCTCTTGATGTGAGTCAAGAAGCGAAGCTTTTACTCTTTTTTGAAATGAATCAGACTGCTGAAAACGAAAACTGGACCACCATCATCAAACCTCGGAACAAGCTTTTTGAGGTGAATCTGAAAGAAATATGGGATTATCGTGACCTTTTGACTCTTTTTGTGAAGCGCACGATAACGGTGCAATACAAGCAAACCATCTTGGGTCCGCTTTGGTGGATCATTCAACCGGCCTTTACGGTCATCATGTATATGGTGGTGTTCGGCGGCATCGCTGGCATCCCTACCGACGGCATCCCGCAACCCTTGTTCTATTTGGGAGGCATAGCCATGTGGCAGTATTTTTCCGACTGCTTGGGCAAGGCCTCAAACACATTTGTTTCTAACGCGGGCATTTTCGGCAAGGTTTACTTCCCGAGGATGATTATGCCATTGTCGAGCATTATCAGCAACTTGGTGCGTTTCGGCATACAGCTGGGTTTGTTTGTGATGGTTTACATCTATTACGCCATCATTGGGCAGGCACCAAGTCCCAATTGGTATTTGCTGCTTTTCCCGCTTTTGGTGGTGATGTTGGCAGGTCTGGCCTTAGGCTTCGGAATCATCATTTCTTCCATGACGACCAAGTATCGTGACTTGCAGATTCTGTTCTCCTTCTTCGTGTCGCTTTGGATGTATGCCACGCCTATTGTTTATCCTTTGAGTCAGGTGGCGGGGAAACAAAAATTCGGTATCGACTTGTCAACTCTCATGTGCCTCAATCCCGTGACCCCTGTCATCGAGACCTTCAAGCACGGTGCCTTAAGTGCAGGCGAGTTTATCGGCTGGGGCTGGTTAGCCTATAGTTTCGTATTCATGCTCGTCGTCCTCTTCTTTGGCATCCTGATTTTCAACAAGGTGCAGAAGAGCTTTATGGATACGGTGTAAAGCATATATAAACAATAAAAGTATAGTTGTTATGAAGTGTGTTATTTGCGCCATAGCGAAACAAGAAAATCAATATATTTATGAATGGGCAAAGTACCATTTGGATATTGGTTTTGTACATTTGCATATCTATGACAATAACGATATTGATGGCGAACGCATTACAGATGTGTTTCGCGGGACGGATATTGAAGGTCAAATCACTATTCATGATGTGCGTGGTATGACCAAAATGCAGATGGTGGTCTATCAGCAATGCTATGAGCAAGAGGATTTTGATTGGTGTGCTTTTATTGACATTGATGAATTCATTACATTCACAGAACCACGGATGAATATTTGTGACTTTTTATCTGACAAGCAACGGTTCGAGGCTGTACATTTGAATTGGCTGTGTTATGGTGATGATGGGCAACTCACGTCCGATGGGAGAGATGTCAGAGAGCGTTTCAAGCATCCGATAGAGCCGTTAGATTTCAAAGTGGGCTATATTACTATTCCTGATAACGCGCATATTAAGAGTATAGTCCGTAAAGGCTTGCCCATTGATTGGAATAAACCATGTGGCGAAATGCCATGGTGGTCTACAGCTCATACACCAGCCGGTTTACATAGCGTGTGTAATGATTTAGGAATAGAAGTAAGAAATCTTCCATGGGCTAAGATAAGTCATACTACTTGTTTTTTGGCGCATTATGTTACGAAAACGATTACGGAATATGGAGTGAAAGTGCATCGTCCTGGAGCCGATTCCAACCGCTATTATCACTCATATGCTCGTTTTTTTAGGTTTAATCGTATCAGTTTAAAGAAACTTCTTTTCATAAAACGTGTAAGCCCTGAAACCCAAATTTTATCTATAATTCAAGACGTTATTAAATGGTGGATGTTTGCTCACCATTTATTGGTGAGTTGGTGTTACAAGGAGTATCGAAGGAAGTATAAAACAGAAAAGAAATTTGGTATTGATATATCAGATGGCAGAGAAAGCCGTGAGTATCGCCTTGAAGAATTTTTGTTGAACTCATATTTATGGGTGAAAAGGATTTTGATAGGAAGAAGTATTTGAATCATACATTGTTCTGGTAGAAGGCTTTATGAAACTTTCAGTCGCTTTATGCACTTATAATGGTGCCAAGTATATAGAGGAACAAATCCTGTCGATATTGAATCAGACCATGCCTGTCGATGAGATTGTGGTTTGTGATGACGGAAGTACTGATGAGACACTTCAGATTATCAATCGAATTAAAGAAAAGTCACTTGTCGAGATACGTGTCTTTTGCAATGAAACCACTCTTGGCGTGTGTGCCAATTTCCAGGAAGCCGTTGATTTATGTCGTGGTGATGTAATATTCTTGTCCGATCAGGATGATGTTTGGCATCCGCATAAGGTGAAAACTATCGTAAAGTGGTTTGAACAGCATGCAGACAAGTCGGTTGTTTTTACTAATGCGGAATTGATAAATGGAGAGGGGAAGTTGGCGACTGTGGATATGTTGTTTGACAGGGTCGGATTCTCCCAAAAATACAGGGATTATTTTGATGCAGGGTGTGAGTTGGCTGTTTTTTATCCTGACAACCATGCGACAGGGGCGACAATGGCGATTAAGGGCAAAATGGTTTTTTCTCAGTATTGTTCTAATAGGTCTTTGCATGATGAAGCCATCGCCTTGATTGCGATACATGAGGGGACTTTAGGCTATATTGATGAGCCATTGATACAATACAGACTACATGGCTGTCAACAGGTGGGCATTCCAGATAGCGTATGTGTATCCGAACAGCGTTTCAATGAATTCTGTATTTTGAATCCAGAAGTTCAAGTCTTTCGTTCTTCCAGACGACCTTCCCAGTTGTCTGAAAAATTTTTGGATTACAAGAAATTTCAACAACAGAGGATTGAAATTGAGCATTCGTATATGGGATGTGTTGTTGTGGTTTATTATGTAAAGAAGTATATGACACATTATAAAAAGAAGTGTTTTAAATTTATGTGTTATGATATGAAAAAATCGATCAAGTATTGTATTTCGCGAGTAAAATGTGTGATTTTTAAATAAAAGTGATTTTTTTAAAAATATGCAGAAGATATTCGCCATAGTAGTAACCAATAACGGAAAGAAAAGGTACGACCGCTGTTTGGGAAGCCTTCGCGACTTGGGAACGCCAGCGGAAATCATTGTGAAAGAAAACGGATTGTGATATGATTGAAGGATTAGTTAACCTGATTACTCCAGCATATAATATTGCCAGTTTCATCCATCGGTTGTTGGATTCTGTTTTGAATCAGACATATCCAATGATTAAGATGATCATTGTGGATGATGGATCAACTGACAACACGCGTGAAGTGATAAGGGGTTATATACCATTGTTTGAACAAAAAGGGTACGAGTTGATGTATTTGCATCAGGAAAATTCAGGGGTGTCAGTCGCAATAAATAGAGCATTAAAGTTGGTCGATGGAGAGTTTTTGTCATGGCCTGATTCTAATGATTGGTATAAAGAGCCTGAATCAATAGAGAAATTTGTTAGTGTTTTGCAGGATTACGATGATGAGGTGGGTATAGCAAGGTGTAGGAAGGAGTACATAGATGAACTAACACTTGAAGTGACAAGAACTTCTTCTTTCGCAAATTATGGAATTCCCGAGAGTGTTTTTGAAGATGCGGTTTATTTGAAAAACGGTTTTGGATGGACTCCTGGTTGCCTTATTATAAAAACAAAGTTTTTGGACAAATTCATTCCAGGCCGCAATATATATAGTAACAGTAAAATAATAACTTGATACAAATTCATTTTTAATCTCTTGAATATAAAGAACTTGCAAATTAAATCATCTCAAGTTATTTTTTTATCATTACATAATGAAAAAGAAGCCGGACAAAACTATCAACTTATAATTCCATTTATTGCCAATAGTAAATGTGTGTCAATCGAAGATGTGTTGTTTTGCATTTTGGAAAGGAAGGATTCTCATAGTAGAGCAAGTGGTTTCGAGAAAGTAAAAAATAGGGTAGAAGCGTATGCAAGGACATATGCGGATGTTTTTGATAATCTTTCTGGTGATTTGGATGTGAATTTGCTTGATCAATATAAACAATATGGTTTGAGTTTGATGTATTCTTGGTTGTTGAAAAACGATGTTGATTATAAGAAAACTATCAGTTTTCGACATCATATCAAGGAATGTAAAGATTTAGGTGTCCCATTGTCCAAACGTTACATGAAGATGGGGTATTGGACGAAACTGTTCAGCATCAAATCATATTTTGTGTTTAGCAGGTGTCTAGCGAGATTGAGAAGTATTGTGTGTTCAAGTAAAAAGTTGTGAATAATGAACCGAATTGAATTGGTGGATTCTGACAAGTGCGTAGGGTGTGCAGCTTGTGCTTCAGCGTGTCCTACACATAGTATCACAATGAAGGAAGACAAAGAGGGCTTCCTTCAACCGAGGATTGACAAGAAGACATGTATAGGATGCCATAAGTGCCAAAAGACATGCCCGATTATTAACAAGGAATCAGAAAGTAAAGGGGAGACAAAAGCCTATGCAGCCATCAATAAAGACGACTCCGTTCGTGCAAAGAGTTCGTCAGGAGGAATTTTTCATGCGCTTGCCAAATGGACAATAGAACAAAAAGGTGTTGTTTTTGGTGCCCGCTTTGATGAAAAATGGGAGGTTATGCACGATTATTGTGAGACCTTGGAAGGCATTATTCCTTTTATGGGCAGCAAATATGTGCAAAGTCGAATAGGTGATACTTACAGGCAAGCAAGGAACTTTTTGGAACAAGGTCGTTGGGTGCTGTTTTCAGGAACACCTTGCCAGTTGGCCGGTCTTCGTGCTTTTTTGGGAAAACAGTATGAAAGGCTGATCCAAGTGGATTTGATATGTCATGGAGTGCCCAGCCCTTCGGTATGGAGAAGTTATTTAAAGGATTTTGTTACAGACGGAGAGATTCTCTCCATTAGTTTCCGCGACAAAGAAGAGGGTTGGCTGCATTTTCAGAATGTTACTACTACTACTACTACTACTACTACTACTACTATTCGCGAGCATCAGATGGAGAATCCATATTTCAGGGGCTTCTTGAAAAATGTTTATTTGCGGAAGAGTTGTTACGATTGTTCTTTTAAGACACTTCATAGGAATACAGATATTACTTTGGCGGATAGTTGGGGTATTGATCATTATTGCCCTGAAATGAATGATGACAGAGGAACTTCTTTGGTAATAATACATTCGAAAAAAGCATTGCAGTTATTCACATCAGTTGCTAATTTGTGCTATGCTGAAATTCAGAATCTTTCAGAGGCCTTGTTCTATAATTCAATGATGATAGAAAGTGTATCTTTGCCTAAACATCATAAAAGAGATGTTTTCTTAGTTTCATTAAAACTTTTTGGTTTCAAAAAGAGTTGTAGGTACATTGATACAGACATTCTGTTTGTTAGATTGGCAAAGTACGTAAAGAAAAGGATTAATGCGATTGTTAAGTGAGAAATGACTAAGTTATAGAATGATGCAAAAAAAGAAAAAGAAAATTGGAATCATCACTTATTGGGAGTCCAATGACAACTATGGACAACAGTTGCAATGTTGGGCATTACAGCATTATTTGCGCCTACATGATTTTAATGTTTTTTTGATACGTCAATATGTCTGGCCGCCGCAAAAGAAATGTGGTATTAAACGTATTAAACAATGGACGAAGGATATTATTGCGTCATTGTTTTATGCAACAGGTCTTGCTTATGTACCAATGATAAATAAACATTTTGCTTTTTGTCTGGATAAAGAGGCATGTCGTCGTAAATTCCCGAAATTTCGCAAGAATTATTTGCACATGTCGAAAGTGTATAATTCTCCTGAAAAACTAAAGCACAATCCTCCCAAGGCGGATATATATATTACTGGAAGTGATCAGGTTTGGAACTATACTATGCCAAAGGAAGTGCTGAGTAATTTTTTTCTGCAGTTTGGAAAGGAACATGTAAAACGAATTGCTTATGCTCCAAGCATTGGAAATGTAGGTTTCCCGGAAGAAATCAAAGATACAATTAAGTCATACCTTAAGGATTTTTCTGCCATATCTGTACGCGAATTATCTGCTGTTTCGGTCATTAATGAATTAGGATATGAAGCAAGTCATGTATTGGATCCTACAATGTTGCTTCAGATGAAAGATTATTTGCGTTTGGCCAAAGGAATAATCGTAAAACCATCAGTGTTTATTTATAGTATAAACTATACATCTGAGCAGGATATACCATTCCAACAAATACAATCATTTGCTCAAGAACATGTTTTACCGATAGTGGTTACACCTGGAAGTGGATACGTTCCAGCTAAAGAATTGTTTGATGGAGTAGAGTATAGTTATGCTTCAATTCCTAAATGGATTCAGCATATAGCAATGGCAGAGTTGGTAGTAACACCAAGTTTTCATGGGATAATCTTTTCCATCTTATTTCATCGTCCTTTTATTTATACCCCGATTAAAGGAAAACATGAAAGCAGTAATGTGCGAGTATTGGATTTACTTGAAGAACTCAATCTTAATGAACGAATATGGAGAGACAATGGGCTTTCTTTGAAAGCATTCGTAGATAAAAGGATTGATTGGGAAGGTGTCGATTATCGTCTGAAAGAATTACGAGAATCTTCTGTGAATTATTTAGAAAGAGCACTCGTGTTTTAAAAATTAATTGGTTTATTAACATGCCTAAGATAAAGGTACTATATATTGCAATTGATTCCTACATGGGTGGTTCAACGGCATCTCTTCTAAATCTAATAGATTCGGTAAAAGATGAAGTGTATCCAATAGTTTTGTTTCCGGAAGAAGGTATTGGTCAAGCCTGCTTTATGGAAAGAGGTATAGAATGTTATGTTTATCCATTCATTAAGTTATATAGTTTCCAGAAGAATCGCTTGATTGATGTCTGGAATCATCCTTGGCGTTGGCATTATATAAAGAAGTGGCGATATGATAGAGGATGTGTCCGTTTTGTCAAGAAAGTATTGAATGGCCGTAAGGTTGACGTTGTTCATTCGAATACAAGCCCTATTGATATTGGTGTGTTGCTTGCACGTAATCTTCAAGCCAAGCACGTTTGGCATGTTCGTGAGTTTTGCGATTTGGATTTCAATTTTGACATTTACAGAGGTTTGTCTCACTTGCGCAACTTGATTAACAACGCAGGCGGTCGTATTGCCATTTCATCTGCTATCAAAACCCATTGGCAAATGCCAGATAAAAATTCTTGGGTGATTAACGATGCCATTCGGAGCAAAAACGAGGCTTGTTGTGATCAAACTAAAGAGAAATATTTGCTGTTTAGTGCTTATTTTATGACAGAGCCAAAGGGAACGCGTATGGCTATCACTGCCTTTGCTAAAAGTGGAATGGCAAAAGAAGGGTTTCGGCTCAAATTGATGGGAAATTGTGAGGAGGGATACAAAAAATCTTTACTTGAAACCATAAAGGGATATGGTATTGTTGATGCCATTGATTTTGTCCCTTGTCAGACCGATGTGAAGCCATGGTTTTCCAAAGCGACGGCTTATATTATGGCTTCTGAGTGTGAAGGATTAGGTAGGGTTACAGCAGAGGCTATGTTTTATGGTTGTCCAGTCGTTGCTCATGCTACAGGTGGAACATTGGATTTGGTAAAGGATGGAGAAACAGGTTTCCTTTTCAACAACGTTGAAGAATGTGCGTCTTTATTGCGTAAAGTGTGCACGAACGATAATGAATTAATGATTCTTCGTGCTCAGGAATTTGCCAAGAAAAATCTGTCTCAGGAAGTGTATGGGCCGAAGATTATGGAAGTGTACAAAAAAGTGTTAGCCTAAAAGTTATGGATATAAATCAACCAAAAGCCAGAGTACTGGCGTATTATCTTCCGCAGTATCACCCCATTCCAGAAAATGACGAATGGTGGGGAAAGGGTTTTACCGAGTGGACGAATGTTGGAAAGGCGAAGCCGCTTTTTCCTGGACATTATCAGCCTCATGTTCCCGCAGATTTGGGCTATTACGATTTAAGAGTGCCTGAAACCCGAGAGGCTCAAGCACAATTGGCTCGTGAGTATGGAGTGGAAGGGTTTGTCTATTGGCATTATTGGTTCGGTAACGGCAAACGGCTTTTGGAACGACCATTCAACGAGGTACTTGCCAGTGGGAAACCAGACTTTCCATTCGCGTTGGCATGGGCGAATGAAACGTGGAAAGGTTTTTGGTTTGGTGCTGATGGAACGCGTAACGCATTAATAGAACAGACCTATCCAGGAGACGAAGATTATGTTAATCATTTTTATACAGTATTACCGGCTTTCAAGGACAAACGCTATATAACTTGCGAAGGTAAGCCAATTTTTATGATTTATTTGCCAGAACAGATGCCCGAAGTGAAGCATTTCATTGAACTATGGCAGGAACTGGCGAAACAAAATGGACTAAAAGGCATTTTTTTCATAGCTCATCAAAAGGATATGTTTGATAAAGATTCTGTTCAACGGTCTCTTGATAATCGCCTATCAGAAGGTTTTGATGCCATTAATGTCATGAATACTTGGATGGAATTTACAAGTATGCCAGTATGGAATAGGCTGCTCAGAAAGTTTTTCTATAAAAATGAGAAGTTCAGAATGATTCCAGATCTGAGACCCTACCAACCAAAACTTTTTAGGTGTGCTATGGATGATAATGAGAAAGTTATCCCATCAGTGGTGCCAAATTGGGATCATACACCTCGCACGGGCATGAAAGGAATCGTATTATATGGTTCAACCCCCGATAAGTTTGAAAAAATAACTACTCAAATAGTGGATGATATTTCAGGTAAACCATTTGACAAACGTTTTCTTTTCGTGAAATCATGGAACGAATGGGCAGAAGGAAACTATCTTGAGCCTGACTTGAAATGGGGGCATGCTTATGGTGAAGCTTTGAAAAAGTCTGTTATTGGATAAATTCTTGATATGTTAATGATTAGTGTTATAGTCCCTGTCTACAATACCGAGCAATATCTTCCTCGATGCATCGAAAGCATCCTAAGCCAAAGTTTCACCGATTTTGAGTTGCTGCTGATTGACGACGGCAGCACTGATGGCAGCGGAGCGATTTGTGATGAATATGCCAAAAAAGATTACCGAATAAGAGTGTTTCATCAAGAGAATCAGGGTAGTGCTGCTTCACGCCAATTTGGGTTTGAAAAAGCCAAGGGATTATATATAACTTCTGTGGATTCTGATGATTGGGTTGAATCACAATATTTGGAGAGTCTGGTTAACATCGCGGATAATGATTGTTCTGATTTGGTGATGGGAGCATATTACATTGATAGAGGATGTGATAGAACTATTGTTGCCAATAAACCAAGTGGTTTAGAGGTGACGGCTTGGCAACGTGATTTTTTAGGTCATAAATGCCATGCGGGAATGCCTAACAAACTCATTCGTAAAAGTGTATTTAAAAGGGGGTATGCTGTTCCAAAATATGATTATTATGAAGATATGCTGATTTCTGTGTCGTATTTGGAGTCGTGTCACAAGTTGTCATATTGTCCTGATGCATCATATCATTATTGTGTGAATGAAAACTCTATGACGCAAAAAAAAAATGTGTTGTTTCGAGCTAAGTGTTTGGAGGAAATGTTGAGGAATCTCCAAGATTTGTGTGCGTATCTTCCAGAATCGAAATATGTTGAGTTGGAACAAGTGATTTATGATTGTGTCAATGTCGAAAAGATAAGAATACTGGAGGAATACCCCAACGACTATGAGGCTTATAGAGGATTGTTCCGAGAATGGTTTCCAAAGTCATATTCAATAAGGAAAGTGAAAGGTTTGACAACTTGTTGCCGATATCTTGCCTTGAAAGGGATTGGATGGCCGTATAGGTTGTGTGTCGCTCATTCGAGATAATATTGGTTTTTGCAGAGACTACCCGCTTTTGTTGTTCTCATACATAGGACTAAATACTAAATTGTATTATGGAGAGATTCTTTAACACGGCAGGCCCCATCAAGAAGGACTTGCATTATTATATCGACCCACTGAAGCGTTTCGATTTGGAAGAGGTGCTACTGCTCATCGGGCAGCAGAAATACTTTGTGATGCACGCCCCAAGGCAGACGGGTAAAACCTCGTGTATGCTCGCCTTGCGCGATTACCTGAACGAGCGGGATGAATACATTGCGGTTTATGCCAATGTGGAGGGCGGACAAGCCTCGCGCAACGATGTGCAAAGCGTGGTCAAGTCGACAGTCGACACTTTGGCCGAGCAGTTTAGAGGTGTTGTCGGCAATGACGTGCCCCTTCAGATTCGCGACGAAGTGCAGCAAGTGGGCAAGGACTCGATGCTGGCGACCTATTTGCGCCGTTTGTCAGAGAGCCTTCCCAAGCCTATAATTCTTGTTGTTGATGAGATTGATGCCTTGGTGGGCGACAGCCTGGTCAGCATTCTCCGCCAGATTCGCTCTGGGTATGCCGACCGTCCCCATTCTTTCCCGCAGTCCATCATCCTTTGTGGTGTGCGCGATGTCCGTGATTATCGTATTGTATTATCTAATCAAGACATCATCACGGGAGGCTCTGCGTTCAACATCAAGGCCCGGTCGCTGCACTTGGGCAATTTCACCAAAGAGGAAATCCATGCATTGTATTTGGAGCATACCAAGGCAACAGGTCAGGTGTTTGATGAAGCCTGCTTCCCGATGATTTGGGAGGCCACTGAAGGACAGCCGTGGTTGGTGAACGCATTGGGCTATGAAGTGACGATGGAGATGAGGGAGAACCGCGACCGCAGCGTCAGAATCATCCCCGAGATGATTTACCGCGCGCAGGAACGCATCATCTACCGTCGTGAGACACATATTGACATATTGATAGACAAACTGAAAGAAGACCGAGTGCGTCGCGTGATAGGCCCCATACTGGCTAACGAAACTGAGGTGGACGATGCGTTGTTTCCGCAAGATGATATGCAGTATGTGATTGACATGGGTCTAATCACGAGAGACAAGCCTATCCGCATAGCCAACGGCATCTATCGCGAGATTATCCCACGGGAACTGACATGGACAACGCAGGAAAGCCTGATACAGCAGTCGGCATGGTACATGAATCCCGACAACAGCATCAATATGGAGAAGTTGCTCTTGGACTTCCAGCAGTTCTTCCGCCAGAATGCCGATGCCTGGATTGAGAAGTTTGACTATAAGGAGAGTGGCCCACAGTTGCTCCTGCAGGCCTTCCTGCAACGTGTGGTCAATGGCGGAGGCTATATTGACCGAGAATATGGCCTTGGTCGCGGACGTACCGACCTGCTTATCCGCAAGCCGTTGACGGAACAATACGGAGGACCAATCCAAAGGATAGTGCTGGAGTTGAAGATAAAACGCTACAGCATGGAAAAGACCATAGAAGACGGTCTGAAGCAGACCTGGGAATATATGGACAAGGTGGGCAGTGTCGACGAAGGACATTTCATCATCTTTGACCGCACACCAGGTAAGTCGTGGGAAGAAAAGATTTGGCAAGAGGGACGAGAATACAATGGCAGGAAAATCATGGTATGGGGGATGTGATAGAGTTTGTTAATAATTGAACCGATATGCAAAAACTTCTAACTATAATCGTTCCCGTATACAAGGTAGAGCCATACATTAACAAATGCCTTGACTCTTGTCTGATATACAAGACGAACGAGCAAGGTGAGAAGGTGTTGGACGAGGAACTGATGAACCAATTGGAGGTCATCATCGTGAACGATGGTACACCTGACCGTTCTGCTGAAATGAGCCGAGAATATGTGAAACGGTATCCTCAAACCTTCCGCCAGATTGACAAGGAGAATGGGGGACATGGTTCGGCGTGGAATATCGGGCTTCGTGAGGCATCTGGAAAATATATTCGTTTTCTTGACTCTGATGATTGGTTGGATAATCTGGATAAATTGATGCGTAGTCTCTCTGCTACTGAAGCAGACATTGTTTTTTCGCATATTAATAGATATTTTGCAGATAAGGATTGTAACGAAGAGGAACGTATCCAAGAAGAGTACGGTACGGAAAAGATGCTAAAAGATTTTCCATTTTCCGAAAATCGCCAGTATACGGTGATGAATTTTTGGTTTGCGACCTATAAAAAAGACATTTTGCTTTATGGAAAGGATGTTTTCTCGGAGAAAACGATGTATGACGATGCTGTTTTATTTGTTTTGCCTGCTATAAAAGGAAAAAGTTACAAGTGCCTTGATTTTGTAGTATATAACTATTTCATAGGCCGTGTTGGACAATCAGTCGCTCAAGAAGCAATGCCTAAGAATATCATTGCACGAAGCAAGCAAGCTATTTACATGGATGAGTTTTGGACTTCAAACAAACCTGTGGATATTGACGCGCGCATTGAGGAGGGGATGGTTTATTATATTCATAATAATGCCTGGCATGTTTTTGAAAATGTGCATCTGTTGCCATATACACAAGCAAGTGAAATTGAGAAAAAGATGAGACATATACTAAGATATATGGGGACAAACTCTAAGAACTATAAGCGATATACTCGTTTGCCGTTTTGGATGTATTATTCTTTGAATAGATTTCGGCATTTGATGGGAAAGATATGATGAATGGATTTGATGTAATCATCGGAGCAGGAATAACAGGCATTGGAACTATAGCAGTATCGAGGATAATATGGTTGAGGCGATGGAGTTGGTGAAACGGTTGGAAAAACAGCAATAGCTATTTGTGAGAAATGAACATCCTTTTTGTTAATAATTTCTATAATCTCTTTGCTAAGGCAGATTGTGGCGCGTCGCAACGGTCGATGTGCTTGATTCGGGCATTGGCAAAGATAGGGCATGTGGATGTTGTTTCTTTTGTGGACGATACCGTTTCAGATGAGCCTAATGTGGATGTTGTATTCTCTGAAATGGTCGAAATGGAGACACATACGGAAAACCGTTTAGCTAAATTCTTCAAATTGTTCTGTAAACGTAATCCTTATGCTATTTATCCTATCAATAAGAAAAAAAGCAAAATCATAGATAGCTTTGTTGCAAATAAGAAATATGACTATATCGTTATTCGCTATCTAAATTATGCCTGTGAATGCGGATTACTTAAATATGCCGACCAATTGATATTGGATATTGACGACGATCCTAAAGAGGTAGTGTTGATGTCGCTTGACAAAACAAAAACATGGCGCAATAAACAATATAATCGTTTGTTTGCCAATACGGTTAATAGGATTACGTGCCACGTGTTGGAGAAGGTGTTTGGAGGTTTTTATTCCTCGCCCAACAAAGTGTATCCGAATGTAGTTTTCTTGCCTAATGTTTCTAGTTTTTGTGTCTCTGGTTTAGATGCTGATCTGCCGAAAAACTCACATAAATTGTTGGTGGTAGGTAAGTATAGCTATTATCCTAATGTTGAAGGTTTGGAGCACTTTATAATTAGTGTTTTCCCAATGATAAGAAAACAAATTCAGGATGCGGAATTGGACGTGGTCGGCAAGATGGATGACGGGAAACTGAGGTCTTTGTGTGAGTCAACGGCAGGCGTGAACTTGAGAGGCTTTGTTGAAGATATAAAAAGTGCTTATGCAGGATGCGGATGTGTTATAGTTCCATTATATAAAGGCACAGGGACAAGTGTAAAACTCGTTGAGGCTTTAGCTTGTGGTAAAGCGGTGGTCACTACTCCCGTTGGCATGAGGGGCTTACATCCCGATTTTCAGGAAGGTGTTGATTACTTATTGGCAGATTCTGACGAAGGGTTTGCTCATAATGTGGTCATGCTGCTTACAGATGTGGAAATGAATGAGAAAATGGTTCGAAGCGCATTTGGGAAAACCCAGTTGCATTATTCGGAAGAAGCATTTAGTGAAATAGTCAGTTCAACACTGTGTTCAAGGCGATAATAGAGTATGTCCTTTAATACGTTTATGTTTTTATGCAAAAACCCAGATTGATTGGATTATTAACCGACAAGCTTTGAAATAGAATTGGATAGATATATGAAAACTGCAAAAATAATTGTCTGTTGCCATAAGCAAGATGTGATGGCAAAACAGGAACCGTATTTGCCGGTTCATGTGGGTAAGGCTCTATCTTCTTTCGAGTTGGGTATCCAATCGGATGCAGAAGGCGATAATATTTCTGTTAAGAACCGCAGTTATTGCGAATTGACTGGTATGTATTGGGCATGGAGAAATCTGAAGGATGTTGATGTCGTTGGTCTTTGCCACTATCGTCGTTATTTTGATTTTCATCAGCAATGCGACAGAGTGATGCCGGAAACTCCTTTCAAGACCAAGGATTTTGAGAAGCTGGACTTGTCAGTTCCTCAATCGGTTATCGAATCGCTCCACGAAGGGGAGGCCTATGTGGCCAAACCCAGATTTTACAGAGAATCCCTTTTCTCCAATTATTGCATAGCGCATATCTCGGATGATATACGCACATTGGAGAACCATATTATGACTACACAGGAAGAGCCCATTCGTTGGGCTTGGCACGAGTATATGCATCGGAACTGCCAATTGCGGCATTATAATATGTTCATTATGACATGGCACAGTTTTGATGCCTATTGTTCTTGGCTGTTCCCCTTGTTGGAAGAGATGGAACGACAAATAGATATTGCGAACTACTCACCCGTTCAAAGCCGTGTCTTCGGCTATATGGCAGAGCGCCTGATGAATGTTTGGTTGTTGGCAAACCATTTTCAGTTGCATGAATTGCCTGTTATCTGGTTTAACGATTATCCTGGTAATGCCTCTCGCAGCCATTTGAAATACTATCGTAATCTGTTTCGTAGCAAGCTGGCTCTTGCTATTACTCGTGGCAGATAAGTAGATAAAGAGAACGAGGTACTATGGAGATAAAAACAGGTAAGACACTTATTTCTGTCATCATCCCATCCTACAACCGTGCCAACACGGTTGGTCAAACGATAGAAAGCATCCTCAATCAAGAGGTGGATGCGAATATTGAAATTGTCATTGGCGACGATCGTTCCACAGATAATGCGCGTGAAGTGCTGGAACAATATCGGCAGAAATATCCGAATATTATCCGTTTGTTCCTGCGCGAGCAGAATATGGGCTTGGGTGCCAACTGGGCACAATGTGTGAAAGACTGCCGTGGAGAGTTTATCTGCAATTGCGACAATGATGATTATTGGCATAATCCGCACAAATTGCAATTGCAACTTGACTATATGAAGAATCATACCGAGTGCAATATTCTTATCACCGACCATCGCACCCACAATCGAGTTACAGGTGAGATACGAGAGTGTAAGGCAGAGATTGACCGAAGCGTTGACATACAACAGGCTATGTGGGGAGGTGGCCATTTTTGCAATGCTACCATCATGTATCGTGCGAGCTTTATGAAAACACATCTTAATTTGGATGAATTCATACGCCGTCGACTTAGTTTGCAAGACTGGCCTGCATGGGTGATACTTACTGCTTATTCGGACATTGATGTGTTGCCTGTGTCAACAGCGACATTTGGTATTGAGACGGTTAGTATTACTCGTCCAGATACCATAGAAAAGCTTGCTCGCCGTTATGAAAGAGACAAGGAAGTCTACCGCTATTTAGGTGAATTGTTCCCTGATAAGTTTCCGTATAGTGAAACGGGTTGGAACAAATATGTCAACTTTCGGTTAATGTCAAAGGCCTTTGACTTGGGACAATTTGATTTGGCAAAACAATATGGAAAACAGTGTGATGGATACAACCGTTTGAAACGTTTTTGTTCGCAAAATAGATTATTGTTTGAAGCATTTGTTCGAATGAAAAAGATAAAGAATAAGCGAAATGAATAGTTACGACTATCTAATAGTGGGCTCCGGCCTCTTCGGTGCCACTTTTGCCCATTTTGCAAAACAAGCAGGGAAGAAGTGCTTGGTAATTGACAAACGTTCACATTTGGGCGGCAATGTCTATTGCGAAAGCATCGAAGGAATCAACGTACATAAATACGGGGCACACATCTTCCATACTTCCAACAAGGTGGTTTGGGATTTTGTCAATAGCATTGTGCCTTTCAATAGGTATACTAATTGTCCGGTGGCAAACTATAAAGGCAAGTTCTATAACCTGCCTTTCAATATGAACACCTTTTACCAGATGTGGGGTGTCACTACACCTGAAGCAGCCGAAGCCAAAATTGAGGAACAACGAGCTGAAGCCATTGCTGCTTTGCAAGGACGAGAACCGTCAAATTTGGAGGAACAGGCGCTGAGTTTAGTTGGGCGCGATATATACGAGGCTCTTATTAAAGGCTATACGGAAAAGCAGTGGGGGAGGCGTTGCACCGAACTGCCTGCGTTTATCATCCGCAGATTACCGCTTCGTTTTGTGTTCGACAACAATTATTTCAACGACAGTTATCAGGGCATTCCTGTTGGCGGTTACAACAAACTGATAGACGGTTTGTTGGATGGCGTTGAAACCCGAGTCAATTGTGATTTCTTCGCCCATCGTTCCGAATTGACGGAATTGGCAGAAAAGGTGGTTTTTACTGGCCAAATCGACGAGTACTATGATTTCCGCTTTGGTCATTTGGACTTTCGCACGGTTTCGTTCGAACAGGAAATCAAGGATACGCCGAATTGGCAAGGCAACGCAGTTGTGAATTATACAGATAGGGAAATCCCCTATACTCGCATCATCGAGCATAAGCATTTCGAGATGTTCGGTCAGGCGGTGTACGATTGCCCTAAGACCGTGGTTTCGAAAGAGTATAGCACGGAATGGAAACCCGGGATGGAACCATATTATCCGGTTAATGACACCGAAAACAACGAATTGTATCAAAAGTACAAGGCTTTGGCCGACCAAGAGGAGAAGATTATCTTTGGTGGCCGTTTGGCGGAGTACAAGTATTACGATATGGCGCCTGTCATCGAGCAGGTAATGAAAATGAGAAATAATATTTGATATGTCAACAGCAATAGAATTCAACAACATCAGCAAATTATACCGCTTGGGACTCGTTTCGAGTGGCACTTTGAGCAACGACCTGAAACGGTGGTGGACCATGAATATCCTCCACAAGGAAGACCCTTTCCTAAAAGTCGGTTCGGTGAACGACCGTTCCAAGGCTGCCGATAGCGAGTATGTCTGGGCTTTGAAGGACATCGACTTCAAGGTGGAGCAAGGCGACGTGGTCGGCATTATCGGAAAGAATGGTGCCGGGAAGAGCACATTGTTGAAGCTACTTTCGCGCGTGACAGGACCTACTACGGGAACTATTAAAGCCAAAGGACGCATAGCGAGTTTGCTTGAAGTAGGGACGGGCTTCCATAGCGAGTTAACAGGCCGAGAAAACATATATATGAACGGCACCATCCTTGGTATGACCAAACATGAAATCGATAAAAAGATTGATGAAATAATCGATTTCTCAGGCTGTGAACGCTATATTGATACTCCTGTGAAGCGTTATAGTTCGGGCATGACGGTTCGTCTCGGCTTTGCTGTGGCTGCTCATTTGGATCCTGAGATTCTCGTGGTGGATGAAGTGCTGGCTGTGGGTGATGCTGAGTTCCAGAAAAAAGCTATTGGTAAGATGCAAGATGTGAGTAAGGGAGAGGGAAGGACAGTGTTGTTTGTTAGCCATAACATGGCGAGTATTAGGGCGTTGTGCAAGAATGGTGTTCTCTTGGAGAATGGAAGTGTGAAATATACAGGAGGGATAGACGATGTGGTAGGATATTATTTGAATGACTATGAAAATACTCTGACAGGAGTTCCATTGAGGGAGCGTAATGATAGGAGAGGGAGTGGCTTTGCAAAGTTTTCAAGTTTTGAGTTGTTAGTTGATGATAGAAGAACAACCTCTGTTTCAATGGGACAACCTATTAAGCTCAGAATGTGCATTGGTTCGTCAAGGGTCGAAGAGGCCGTGGAAATCATGTATAGCATTTATAATTCTTTTGGGGTCTTGGTCGCTTCGTCCAATAGCCGATTTGCGATGAATGAACAAATTGGACTAAAAGTGGGTGACAATTGGATAGATGTTGATTATCCGAATCTTCCTTTGGCACCTGGTCTATATAAGGTGAATTTGCGGGTTTGGGATCAGTACGAAAGGGATTTGGATTGGGTTGAGAATGCATTTTCTTTTGAAATTGTGGAATCTGATGTGTATGGTACTGGCCGATTTTATAAAGATTCGTCATCAATTGTCGTCGTTCCCCATAAATGGGAAAAAGGATAGAGGTTTGAGTAGATTAGGCAAAATATTGACTTATTTAAAGAACTATAGACGCAATCGCGATGTTCTGAGGATATTAGACGAAAAGATTACTTTTCCATTGCTGTCTGATTATTATGGAATATGTCTAAAATATTCTAATGATAAGGCCACGACAGCGGAACAGATTCTTTCTCAGTTAATAATAGAAGGCCATTCCATTGAGAAGGGTATGGCTATGAAGGAAATAAGGTATGGTTTTGGGCAGAAAAAGGTCAAGGAATTGGTATCATTGTGTAATGAGTATTTAGATTCGTATTCTGATAATTCATCAAGGTTGGCTTATGTTGTAGGAATACTGAAAGAGTATGATGACCTCCATGTAAAGGCGGGTTTTACATTGGAAGATACGACGCGACAAGCCCTTGATTCGTTGTTTGCCAAATATCCATATCAATTTATTGTTCCAGAGACAAAGGAGACTTCGAGTGAACGCTATTTTGAAAATGTTGGCGCTTCTTTTGACCGCTTTGCCGTTTCAAGGCATTCCGTGAGGGATTTTACAGGGGAACCCGTCGATGAAGTGTTGATGATAAAAGCGTTTCAGTTGGCACAACAAGCTCCATCTGCATGTAATCGTCAGTCAGTTCGAGTGTATTGTGTTTATGACGAGGCTTTGCGTCTTCGTTTAGTGGAATTGCAAAACCATGGCCGAGGCTTTGCTGATAAGGCAAATCCCTTGTTGGTGATAACGGTGGAAATGCAGGATTGGGGAGCAGGTGAACAATGGTTTGGCGGGTATTTGGATGCGGGAATTTATGTAATGAATTTGTTGTATGCTTTGCATTTTTATAGAATTGCTACCATTCCATTGAACTGGTATGCTGATATTCATGGCAATAAGCAAATAAGGAAGTTGCTTTCTATTCCAGAATCACAAGTTCCAGTAGCATTCATTGCATGTGGGATTCCTTTGGAAGAGTTTAAGTTGGTCACCTCGCTGAGAAGGGATTCAAAGGAAACAGTTGTTTTTTTTAGATAATTAAGTGCAAGGAATTAATTATGAGAATCGGTATTTGTACATTCCATTATGCGCATAATTATGGTGCTATGTTACAGGCATACGCCTTGAAAACCTTTCTTGAGGGACAGGACCATGATGTGGTTATGGTGGATGACAGAAAAAACAACTTGACATCGTGGAATCCCAAACCTATAAGTTTCTTGCCGATTAAATCATTTTTGTTATATCCCAAATATCTCGTTAAATGGTATTTGCCTGAATACTTGACCAAACGAAAAAAGGAGAAGAATTTTGAACTTTTCTTGAAGAAGTATTTGAAAAACGAAGCGTTTAATGAAAAAGAGAATGTCAAGTTGGATGCAATCATTTATGGGAGTGACCAGATTTGGTCGAAGTTCCATTACGGTTATGACGAAATCTTTTTTGGGGTGCAAAATTCGAATACCGATAGAAGAATTGCGTTTGCGGCAAGTATGGGGATGATAGACATTGCTGATGAAGAAGATGAAAAATTCATTCGAGAGGCACTTGCAAGGTTTTCAGCCATTTCTGTAAGAGAGAAGGAGCTGCAGGAGGAATTGGCTCGACGAGGTTTGGTGTCTCATGTTGAGGTGAAGATAATGCCAGACCCTACTTTTTTGCTTGATAAAAGTAGTTGGATTGCATTGAATCCCCAACGCATCGTCAAGGAGCCGTATCTATTGTTCTATGATTTTCAACTTGATAAGAAAACTACTGTAATTGCAAGATATATTGCAAAAGAGAAAGGTCTACGCTTGATTCGATTGACGGATGGCGTGGTAAGTGTCGAAAAGAATAAGAATTACTTTGTGACAGCGGGACCATTGGAGTTTGTTTCGTTGTTTTATTATGCTGATTTTGTGGTTTCTTCGTCTTTTCATGGTACGGCTTTTTCGATTATTAACGGAAAACAGTTCTATGTAAGGCAAAACTGGAACATGGGAAGGGTGAAGACATTGTTGGAGTCGTTTGGCTTGAACAATCGTTTTTTAAAAGACGTGGAACAAGTGGATTTGAATGATATTATTGATTATCAAAAAGTGAATTTAATCATTCAACGCAAGAGAGAAGAACAAGTGTCTTTTCTCAGAGAAGCTTTGTTTGGATGAGTCGGTTGCATAATCTGTTTGAAGTTCGTGGTTCCTGTTCTGTCTATATTGCTCATTACCCACAATCAACGCGAATTGTTGCAACGTTGTTTGAAAAGCGTGTTGGCTCAGGAACTTCAAGTGCCATTTGAAATCATCATTTCCGATGACCGTTCAACTGATGGCACAAAAGATTGGGTTTTTGAGCAAAAGAATAATTGGGAAGGGAAAAAGGACAATCTTGTAGAAATCAAATATACCTATTGTGATTCGGATGATTGTAATCCTTCTACGGTATCGGAACGTTGTGGATGGAACAAGCTGAACGCATACAGGCAGGCACGCGGTAAGTATTTCGTGAACATTGACGCGGATGACTATTTGCGCAGTTCCGACATCTATCAGCGTCAGATTGATATGTTGGAGGCGCACCCCGAATGCTCGATGTGTATGCAAAGCGTTTTGTCATTAAACGAGGGTGAGCCATTCGAGCGAGGTAAAGTGTGGCCAAATCATCCTAAATTGTGTGAGGGTGCCGTAATTAACAAAGAGGATTTCATCTTGCAGGAACTTCGAGGGCTTAACCAAGTTTATATGATTCGTCGACATCCCGAGGATGACATGCAAGCATTATATGGCAAATGGTTTGACGATACAGTGATTACCTATCATCATATGCAGTATGGCCCGGTTGTGTTCTTGAACAGGGCCGATTATGTGTGGGTACAGTATCCAAAAAGTATCAGCCATGACATGACAAAAGACGATATGTTGATTATATATGGTCTTTTGCCGTTGCACCATGCAAAAATGATACCTTCGCTTCAGTATCTGTTCCTGAGGCAAGGCTTGAAAACCATGATTCACATGATGAAGTATGCTCCAGATTTTCCAGAATTAAGTCAACAGTATCATCGTTATTTGTCCTTGGAAAGAGGTTTCATCTATAAATATTATACCGAAAAGTTCCATAGTGTGTTTGGACTAATACGTTATAAAGCTATCCGAGATTTGCTTTTGTTGATGAACAAGCATCAATTGACCTCCAAAGGATGGCTAAGGCTAGCCAAATATACGATGTTATGAAATAAAATAGTTAATAATGATTACTGTTACATCCCCATTGCTTCCACCTCTTGAGGAGTTTGTCCCATATTTGGAAAAGATTTGGGAGAGTAAGTGGATTACCAACATGGGTCATTTCCACGAACAACTGGAAAAGGCTTTGGCTGATTATCTTGGAGTGGAGTTTGTTTCCCTTTTCACCAATGGCACTTTGCCGCTCGTCACGGCATTGCAAGCATTGGACATTCGGGATGGCGAGGTGATTACCACGCCGTACTCCTTTGTCGCCACTTCTCATGCCATTTGGTGGAATGGACTTCAGCCGGTCTTTGTTGATATAGATCCTGTGACTGGGTGTATGAACCCCGAAAGGATTGAGGCTGCCATAACTTCGCGTACAAAAGCCATAATGCCGGTTCATGTCTATGGCACGCCTTGCGATACAACCAGCATTCGGAGAATTGCTGAAAGATACGGTTTAAAGGTGATTTATGATGCGGCACATGCTTTTAGTGTCAGCAAAAACGGACGCTCTATTCTTCTGGAAGGTGATGTGGCAACCTTGAGCTTTCATGCCACCAAAACATACAACACCATTGAAGGTGGAGCCTTAATATGTCATTCTGCCGAGATGAAGCAAAAAATCGATTATTTGAGAAATTTTGGTTTCGAGGATGAAGTAACGGTGGTGGCACCAGGCATCAATAGCAAAATGGACGAGGTTAGGGCAGCGTATGGTTTGTTGAATTTGAAACATGTAGATAAGGCCATTGCTCGAAGAAAAGAAGTGGCACGGCAATATGTAAAAGGGTTGAAGGATACAAAAGGAATCAGACTTTATGAACCTATTATGCGCTCTTTCATTAACAGAGAAGTCCAGCTTAACTATAGCTACTTTCCAATTTTCGTGAAAGAAGAACAATATGGAATGACGCGTGATGAATTGTACGAAAAATTGAAATCCGAGGGCATCTATAGTCGAAGATATTTCTATCCACTCATAAGCACCTTCAGTATATATAAAGAATTGCCATCAGCTTCTCCTGAGAACCTTTCCAATGCGAATCTCGTTGCCAACGAAGTGATTTGTTTGCCAATGCACCATGGTTTGAGTGAAGAGGTCGTTGAAAAAGTCATAAGTATAATTGTTGAAAAAGAATAAGCGTGATAATATTGTCTGGCATAAAAAATATTGGCGAGATAATTTGTTGTCTATGAAACTTGTTTGTAGCAAATGAAGTGTTACAATATAAATAGTTAACAGTTAGTGAACTTGAATGAAAATATTAGTATTGGCTGGTGGGGCTGATCAGATTGCCCTAATAAAAGAACTTAAAAGTAGAGGACATGTTGTAATACTAGTGGATTATTTTGACAATCCTCCTGCTAAATCATATGCTGATAAGCATATAGTTGCAAGTACTTTGGATGTTGATGCTGTTTATGACATAGCTGTTAAGGAGCATGTAGATTTGGTTTGTACAGCTTGTACTGACCAAGCATTGTTGACGGTTGCTTTCATATCTGAAAAACTAGGACTGCCGTGTTATCTTTCTTACCAGACAGGATTAAATGTTACAAATAAGGCTTATATGAAAAGGGTTTTGTGTGAGAACAAAATTCCTACGGCTAAATATGTTGTTACTGGAAAGGCGGATTTGAGTGCTATTGAAGGTTTTAGATTTCCATTAGTTGTTAAACCTGTTGATTGCAACTCTTCTAAAGGAGTAAAGAAAGTTGCGACGGAAAAAGATTTGATAATAGCACTCAATGAGGCAATTTGTTACAGCAGAACAAAAACTGCAATTATTGAGGAATACAAAAGTGGAATAGAGATTTCTGCAGATTATTATATTGAAAGGGGGAAAGCAAAGTATTTGTCAGCGACAGCTTCGTTAAAAATAAGGAGTAAAGATTGTTTTACAATAATATGCAGCGATTATCCTGCAATAGACGAGGAGCAAGAAAAAAGAATTACCCAAATAGCACAACAAATATCTCAAGTATTCAATTTGGATGATTGCCCTTTGTTAATGCAATTAATAGTAAATGGGGAGGATATTAATATAATAGAGTTTAGCGCTAGAATGGGTGGGGGAGCAAAATACAAACTAATAGAAGTGTTATCTGGTGAAAATATAATGAAAAAATATGTTGATCTCATATTGGGAGAGAAGCCGTCATTTGCTCCTCAAAAACAGGTGAACTATTGCAAAATGGTATATTTATATTGTTATCCGGGCAAATTCGACCATGTTGAGGGGTTTGAAGAGTTGAAATCTCAAGGTTATATAGATGAGTATTTTTTGTATAAGACTAAAGGTATGAGAATAGATAAAGCTAAAACAAGTGGCGATCGTCCTGCTGGCTATTTGGTTACTGCTGACAATAAAGAAGATATGAAATCAAAAATAAGCCATATTGATGAGACCTTGAAGGTCATTTCTTCAGACAGCATTGATATTATGATGCATGGATTAATTGAAATACAATAATAACAATACCAAAGATGAAAATTGCAGTAATTGGGGCTGGAAACGGGGGACAAGCTATTTCAACGTACGCTTCGATGCAGGGGCATGAAGTTAGGCTCTATGATATTGAGGTCGATAAAGTAAAACGGTTGTTGGAGTTGGAATACTTTTCTCTTAAAGGATGTATACAGGGAATTGCACGAATCAAAACCATAACTGCTGACATCGCTGAAGCAGTTAGAGGGGCGGAGTTGGTGATGGTTACCACTATTGCCAATGCTCATGTATCCGTGGCCAAGTTGATAGCTCCATTCGTGGAAGAAGGTCAGGTGATTGTCTTAAATCCAGGGCGTACTTGTGGTGCTTTGGTTTTCAGACAGGCATTGGTTGACTCTGGTTGTACGAAGCGTTATTATCTTGCCGAGGCTCAAACTTTGGTGTACGCCTGTCGTATTGAGGAGGATGGAATTGTTAACATTATTGGAGTAAAAGATGAGGTTTTATTGTCAGCAATTCCTGCTTCTGACACGGCACATGTGTTAAGCAAAGTTAATCAGCTCTATCCTTGTTTGAAGCCAGCACCCGATGTGCTGCACACAAGTTTGGAGAACATTGGAGCAATATTCCACCCTTGCGTACTGTTGTTTAATGCTGGAACTATTGAGCGTAAGACGGAGTTCTATTTTTATCGTGACATGACCGAGCGCATTGCAGCGTTCATTGAGGAATTGGATGGTGAGCGATTGGCAGTGGGGCATGCATACGGGATAGAACTATTGAGCGTTTGTGACTGGATAAAATTCGCTTATAAAGACACTGAGGGCAATACGCTCTGTGAGCGTATGCGCAATAATCCTAGTTATCACGACATTAAGTCACCTACATCGGTTTTTGTGCGGCAACTTACGGAAGACATTCCAACAGGTATCATACCAATGATGGAATTGGGCAAGAATGCAATGCTTGAAATGAAGCTGTTTGAGAGTATTACAACTGTCGCTAGTTCGTTGTTGGGTGTTGACTTATATGCCGAAGGGAGGACCTTAAAACGTCTTGGACTGGAAGGAATGACCAAAGAAGAAATAATTCGCTACATTGTACAATGAAACTGCCCCTAAACGATAATGAGGTCTTCGGTTTCGTAAAACCCCTGATTGATGTTCATACTATGGGTATGAATACATTTGCCAATCTACTTCGTGACTGCGGCTATCGTGTGGTAATTGCTACCGATGAGGTGAACGAGGCAGTACAAAGTATTAGGAAAATAAACAGCTATGGCCTTTTCTGTAAATGGGTGAACGATAATCATCTGACCCGCTTGGGATTCAGTTATCGGCTTGATCCTCAAGAGGGGTGTGATTTTTTCTTAACAATGTTGCAACATTTGAAGGATGACAATCAAATGGAAGAACAAGGAGGGCCTCTGAAACAAGTGTTTTTTGCTGGTCTTCCGGATACATGCCTTTTGGTAAAAAGAATGACCAAAGGAGAGATTCTCACTTTCCCAGGCGATGAGTCTCCTATACAATCGTTGATGATGATAGGAGTGCCAAAAAACCGTCTGCCAAAGGATTTGCATGAGATTAACGAGTATGATCGTATGCGATGGGAATTTGCTATGGAATTCATAGCATCAGAACGTTACAAGATTGTCGTTGCGCAAGATCATTATGGTTATCCTGAGTGTGGCACTGACAAGGATAGCTATCTTGCTCGGCTGGAATATGCAAGAAGCAAACATGCGCTACCGATTATTCGTACTCATTCAGGACCTTATAATCCGAATCGTAATGAGGCCTTGAAAGAATTTAATTCTTGGTGTCGTGACTTGGCTTCCACAAGACTGTTGGATGTATTAAGCATTGGCAGTTCTCAACTTACGCAATCTAATTTTGGTGAGGATTGGGTAGGCATGCCTAACGGTGGTGGCGTGCCAGTTAATTCTGCCATTGAGTATCGCATCATTAGGGAAAATGCAAAACCAATGTTGGTGCGAACATATTCGGGAACAAAAAATGTTCCTGAATTGGCTCGAATGCACGAAAAATCGTTGAATATATCATGGCATGCACTATCATTTTGGTGGTTTGATGAGTTGGATGGACGTGGACATAACACGCTGATAGAAAATCTGTATGAGCATTTTGAGGCTGTTAAATATATTGTCACTACGGGCAAGCCTGTAGAACCTAATGTGCCACATCATTTCGCTTTTCGCGGTGCTGACGACATCAGCTATATCATTTCGGGATATCTTGCAGCAAAGGCTTGCAAGCGGTTAGGCGTAAAGCATCTTATCCTGCAAAACATGTTAAATACACCAAAATACACCGTCGGAACCCAAGATCTTGCAAAAGGTCGTACAATGATACGATTGGTGCGTGAATTGGAAGATGAGAGTTTCAAAGTAAGCATTCAATTACGAGCTGGTCTCGACTATTTCGCTCCTGATTTGGAACGAGCGAAGGTTCAATTGGCTGCTGTCACTTGTATGATGGACGATTTGGAACCTGAAAATGACAACAGCCCCGAGATCATTCATGTGGTGAACTATAGCGAAGCTGTACGGCTTGCTACTCCTCCCATCATTAAGGAAAGCATACAGATAACGCTTGGTGTTTTAAATGAGTATCGTGTCGCACGTATGTTGGGCAAAGTTCCAAACATGAAACACAATGCTGATGTGGAAGAAAGGACGAAAGTTTTGTATTATGAAGTGAAGGAGGCAATCTCTATACTTGAGAAGTCTATTCCTAATCTTTATACCCCAGATGGTTTTTACAAAGTGTTTGTGGAGGGCTTTTTGCCTGTGCCAGGATTAATGGATCAGCAACACAAGTTTTCAAAGGCCACACAATGGCACACTGCACTAAAAAATGGAGGTGTCAAAGTTGTGAACGACGAGGGCGAGATTATCAATACTATTGATAGATACACGAAAATTGTCTCACAAATGCAGTAAGTTATATGGAAATTGAGAAAAAATACTTTGTTGTAGTTCGCTGTTTCACTTATAATCATGCAGCATATATTACAGATGCGTTAAATGGCTTCTGTATGCAACAAACCACTTTCCCGTTTATCTGCGTTATTGTTGATGATGCTAGCACTGATGGAGAGCAAGATGTGATTAAGGCTTATTTGGAAAATCATTTTGATCTTTCTAAAGAAGCAGGTTTCCGCCAATGGGAAACTGAAGATGCTTTTTGGACTATTGCTCGTCATGGGAAGAACGAGAATTGCCTTTTCGTGGTCTCTTATTTGAAAAAGAACTTAAACAGAAGTGATCTTAAGTATAAGAAATTGGAATTGATTAGACCGTGGGAAGGTGATTCAAAATATATTGCTCTTTGCGAAGGTGACGATTATTGGATTAGCCCATTGAAGCTGCAGAAACAGACGGATTTTTTGGAGACACATCCCGATTTCACAATGTGTTTTCATGGATCTGATGTTAAAAACGAGTCTGATAGAGAGGTTATGATTCACTGTGATACTATTGAAACTCGAGAGTACTTCCCCGCAGACGTTTTTCCTGAATGGGTACCTCATCTCTCTTCGTTTTGTTTTAGGAGTTGGATTAATGAAAGGTTTGAAATGAAGCATTCTGAATGGCTGGAGTCGGGTGATACGGCGACCGTTCTGAAATGTATGCATCTAGGAAGAGTATGGGGGATGAAAGAGCATATGTCTGTGTATAGGATGAATAATTTTAGTTCGATGTCGCAGCCAAATAATGTTAAAGCCATTGGTAGGTATGTGCAACATTTGAAGTGTTTTTTGCTTAATTTCCCTAAGATAGACAAAGAGTATTGTTATATGGAAATATGTGAATATGATTATAAGAGATTTAAGCAAAATGATGGGGATAGGAACAGATTTTATTTTTTATGGGATGCCATTAGGACATCACCAAGGTATATGTTGAAAAAGGAGAAACAAAGAGTCAAGGTGAAGTTGAAATCACTGTTGATCAAGGATTTAAAAAAGACTTACCGATAGGTTCTCTGAAGTATTATCATGAACTGGCTAAACGGGTCAAATCTAATATTATCTAACTATTGAGATCCAATAACGATGAAGCTTGCAATAATGCAACCCTATTTTATGCCTTATATTGGGTATTTTCAAGCGATAAAAGCGGTTGACAAGTATATTCTATATAGCAATCTTACTTTTATCAAGGAAGCATGGATGAATAGAAATCGCGTCAGACTTAAAGATGGACGTTTGTGTTATATTCTTGTTCCTTTGCAACATAAAAGCTCTAACACACTTATCTCTGACACGCTTATCGACAATACAAAGCATTGGCGTAAAGACATCTTGAACACGGTATTCATGAGTTATAAAAAATCAGAATACTTCGAAGAGATTTATCCTCTTTTGGAGTATTGGCTGAATAGTGATGTTGATAGATTGACAGATTTGAATGCGTTGACGATTAAAGGAATATCAGAGTTCTTGGATATTTCAACTGTGATTGAGTCTGACAATAGTGCTTATCTCGAGCTGGAGAAAGAACTTGAAACAATAGAATCTGATTATTCCTCTTTCCCTTATATGGAGAAAACGCGACCAATAAAAAAAGTGGCTCGAGTATTGGAGATTTGCCGTCGTGAAGGATGCGATTTTTTTGTTAATGCAATTGGTGGAAAGGCTTTATATTGTAAAGGGGAGTTTGCTGAATATGGGATTGCTTTGAATTTTGTCCAAACAAACGTTTTTACTTATCCTCAATATGGGCATTGTTTTGAACCCAATTTGTCCATTGTGGATGTTCTTATGCATAACGGAAAAGAGGGGACAAAGAAGTTTTTGAACGAATATACGCTGGTATGACATCGCCTTTGGTTAGCATTTGCTGCGTTACATATAACCATTCGTTTATTATTAGGAAGTGCTTAGACGGTTTCCTGATGCAAGAAACTACGTTTCCAGTGGAGATACTCGTCCATGACGATGCATCAACAGATGGTACAGATGACATTGTTCGTGAGTATGCCGACAAATATCCCGAGAAGATATTTCCGCTTTTTGAGGAACAAAACCAGTATTCTCAAGGCGTACTAGTGGACTTTTTCAATTACAATCGGGCTAGAGGGAAATATATCGCATATTGTGAGGGTGATGATTATTGGACCGATCCGTTGAAACTGCAAAAACAGGTTGATTTCATGGAGGCAAATCCTGGATATAGCGTCTGTTGGCATAGGTGCAAGCATTGGTATGCCAAGCAAAATCGCTTTGCAGAAGATGGTTGTGGCTTCTTGTTTCCCAACAACGAAGAGGGCGTGGATATTACGGTAGAGATGTTTTTTGAAAAATGGGTTACTCAGCCTCTTACAATGGTGTTTAGAAAATCTGATTTTAGCCCAGAATGGCAGAAAATGTACAAGCATTATCGTGATACATACGAGATCTACCATCTGCTGAAAAAGGGCAAGGGGTATTTGTTTGCTTTTGTAGGAGGGGTGTATGTCTTGCATGAGGGTGGAATTAGTTCGTCTGGAGTTTCTATTAAGGAGAGATGTGACGAGGAAAGGGAACATGCCTTGGAATTGTATAGAAGAAATGGAGGGAAAGAGTTGAAAAATCATCTTGTGAACATACTTTTATGGAACTATGATGTGTTTCATAATGATTTAGACATGGGCTATTTCTACAAGACAATGAGAAGTGTTGCTAGAAAGAATCCGATGATCATGTTAAATGTGTATTTTGTTATTGGAAAAAGAAAAGTAAAAAAACTGATGAATAAGTGAAGGAAATTGGAAATATGCGAAAGACCAATCTTTTCGACAAGATAAAGCAGAGATGGATTCGATTTCGATTTAAACCGATTCCGATTTTTGTGTTCCACTCGGTAAGCGAGGGTTATAATCCATTGTTCTGGTGGGAATGTGATTGGACACAGTCAGACTTGTTCAAACAAAATATATTAAAGCTGAAGAGACTGTATAAGTTTATTTCGTTACCCGAAGCACATAGGCATTTGAAAGAAGATAACATCCGATTTGAAAAATTTGCTGTGTTGACAGCCGATGATGGCTACCGTTCATTACTTGGAATTCTCCCTTGGCTGGAAGAAAAGAAAATCCCGATATCCCTTTTTATCAATAGCTGTTATTTGGACAAGGAGTCATGGAGCGAAATAAATGAAGAGCAAGCTAAGCGAACTAATCCTGGTGTTGATATGCAACACGATGTTTGCCCTTATTTATACATGTCTAAAGAAGAGCTTTTTGACATTACTTCGGAGTATGTTACAATAGGATTGCATGGGCACAAACATACTGATGCCATTAAGCTTTCCACCGAGGATTTCATTCATAATGTAAAAGAGTGCAAAGAAATACTATCCCAACATCCAAGGTATATACCCTATTATGCTTATACTTGGGGGCATCATAATGATAACACCGATGCAATTCTCAAAGATTTGGAGTTAATACCTGTCTTGACGAGTGGTTCAAAGAATTATAAAAACACTTTAGATAGGATATGTATCGATGGAATCTCGCTGTAAATTAAACAATAATATATGGAAGCATATTTTGATTTTTTAACATACAAATGCTCGTTGAGCGGATTTGCTGCAATTAGCGAAGAGAACAAAGTAACTATTGCGATAGACCGCGCAAACTGTTCTGCGGAAGAGATTCTCACTTGTTATAGGCATTATGGACTGGATTGCGCCAGTCATTTGTCAGGCACAAATGCTTTTGCTCTTTATGACGACATAAGCAAAAGACTCTTAGTTGTAAGGGATAAATTAGGTGAAAGGCCAATGTACTTTTCTCAGTTGCCAACTGGTATTATCTTTGCCTCGAAACTATCTATCATCTTACCGAAAATCTCCCATCCTGTTATTCGCCCACATGAACTTGCACAACCGATACGGCATAATTACCCCATAGAGCTACAACGTACTTGGATTGAACAAATTATGCGACTTCGGGCTGGAGAGTATGCGGTGGTGGATAAAGACGGATTGCGACTGCACACCTATTTCAGACGTGACCATACACCTTCTTTCAGTGGGACAAAACAAGAGGCAGTTCGGGAGTGTTTGCGCCTCTTGAGACAGTCGGTGCGCCATTGTATAGAGACTTCTCCTGGACCCATAGCTTTGATGTTGAGTGGAGGTATCGATTCTACATCTTTGTCGGCATTTGCCAAAGAAATCCAGCAAGAGGTTCATGTTTTTTCTGCAGGTTATAAAGGAAACAAATACACTGTTTGCGACGAAAGACCTTTGGCACGGCGATTCGCTGAAGAAAATGGCTTGGTTTTCCATGAGTTGGAGCTGGATGTCAATGATTTTCAAAATTATCTGACTGAACTAATACCGTTTTTGGACGAACCTGCCTTCGATGTGAACTGCATGGTGCAATATGCCGTGTACAAGAAGGCAGCCAGCATGGGATTCAAAACAATATTGAGTGGTTTGGGAGGTGACGAGCTGTTTTACAGCTATCAAGATATGCATAAGTTGCTAAAAGCCATACAAAGCAATAGAGCATTTGTGGAATTGTACCCAACCAGTAGGAATCGGAAAAAGATCCTAAACTATATCATACATAATCTTAAGAGTCTATTATTGCCAACTCAGGCAGCCATCCTAAGTGGAAGGAATCCTGTAATGTGGACGTATGATGATTACCGAAGGTTTGCAGTTAATGGAGTTTTGCCGTTTAATGGTGAGACAATTAAGTTTGCAGACATTGATGTGACGCAGCATTTCTCTGACGATTCTGACTTGAATTCGATTTATGACTATATGTTTTCCACGTTTGCCAGTACGCTTTGTGTATATATAGGAAACAAGCTGTCGGCAGCCTGTGGTATCGAGATCCGCTATCCACTGTTGGATGTCGATTTGGTAACTTTTCTCGATGCATTGCCTCTGGAAATGAAATTTGACCCAGAAAAGCCCAAAATGTTCCAACGGGAAATAATGGCAGGAATCCTTCCAGCTTACATTTTGGATACTAAGAAGCATGGCTTTGAGCCGCCGTTTGAGTTCATCCGGGCCATGTGTCGCAAGTATGAATACAAGCATTTTAAGTCAGGCCATGTGTTCTTCAACAGTATGGTTGCCGACATGATGATTGACAATTTGTTGAAGTAATGACACTTTCTCCCATAATAGTTTTTTCATACAATCGCCCAGAGCATCTGAGACAGTGTCTGGAAGCTTTGGCAAAAAACGATTTGGCAAGCGAGTCGGTTCTCTATATCTATTGCGACGGTGCGAAAGACGATGCTACAGTGGAACAACTGAAGCGTGTGGCTGATAACCGCGAGGTTGCACATTCGGCTTCAGGTTTTAAAGAGGTGCATGTGGTGGAAAGGGAGGGCAATGTTGGACTCATGGAGAATATTGTTGGGGGAGTGACGAAAATAGTCAATCGTTTTGGGCAAGTAATCGTTTTTGAGGATGATATGCTTACTTCTCCAGGGACACTTCGCTATTTTAATGATGCTTTGGAAACATATAAGGATGATGAGAAAGTAATGCATGTTGTGAGTTATATGTTCCCGCATAAGTATCCATTACCTGAAACTTTTTTTTACCAAGTGCCATATCCAGGAGGCGGTTGGGCAACATGGAAAAGGGCATGGAAATATTATCCAAAAGATATTGAAGAATTATATAATTATTGGAAAAATGATTGGGTTAGATTTAATTATTGGAATCATGATGGAATTGATTTGGTAAAGCAATTGGTGGACAATCATGAAGGTACTTTGCGAACTTGGTTTATACGATGGTATGCCGAAATCTTTCGACGAGGTGGCTTGGTGCTGTACCCGGGGAAATCTCTCGTTACTAATATAGGATTTGATGGGACGGGAGATAATTGCAAAAAACTTGATCGTAATCCTTATTGGATAAAGCATTTGGCAAAAAGCATTCGTGTAAAACCGAAACGTTCAATAAAAGAGAACAAATTGGCCGCCAGAGAAATCTATGCTTTTCATTCTGGTTATTGGTATAATAGACGAAGAAGAAAAAAAATGTTTCGTCAAATAAAAAGTTGGTTTGTTGGGAAATGAGACTCTCTATCATCACAATCAACCGAAACAACGCTGCAGGGCTGGAGAAAACCCTGCAAAGTGTGGCTCTTCAAACTTTTAAAGAGTTTGAATACATCATTATCGATGGAGCCTCTACTGATGGTAGTGTTGAGGTCGTCAAATCACATGAGTCTGAGTTTGCCCATTTGAAATGGGTTTCGGAGCCTGATACAGGCATTTATAATGCCATGAACAAAGGTATTCGCATGGCATCAGGTGATTATATTCAAATCCTCAACTCGGCAGATTGTTTAGCAACTGATGATGTGACCGAACAGATGTTGGTGGCTTTGGAAAAAGCGGATTATCCATCTATTTTGTATGGTAATATGGTGAAATGCTTTCCCGATGGACATCGAATGGTAGATAAAAACTTTGCCGGACAGGAAATCACCATGCTCGGAATGTACACCGGGACATTGAACCATGACCCGACCTATATCCGTCGCGATTTGTTTGCAAAATATGGTTTCTATGACGAAAGCTTAAAAATCGTTTCAGATTGGAAATGGTATCTGCAAGCCATCGTATTAGGAAATGAAAAGCCCAAATATGTGGATTTGGATGTTACATTGTTTGACATGACGGGCATTAGTGAGACCAACAAAAAGCTAATTCAGGTCGAGCGAAAGCAAGTGCTAAAGCAATTGTTTCCTGAAGCTGTTCTGAAAGACTATGAGCAATATGCTTTTTCTATTGAACAAATGAAACGCTTGCAAAGGTATCCATGGAGTTATAAGATGGTGTGGTTTTTGGAGCGCTGCCTATTCAAGTTGGAGAAAGGTAAACGAAAGAAAACCAATATTGCACAATTCAAATGAGATTCTCAGTCATCATTCCACTCTATAACAAAGCTCTCTACGTTGCTAAGGCTATAGATAGCGTGTTGGCACAGTCTTTTAAAGAGTATGAGCTGATTATTATGGATGACGGCAGCAAGGATGACTCGTTTGAGATTGCTTCAAATTCGATTGAAGGCCGTCAAAATTGTCACTTGTATTGTCAGGAGAATGCAGGAGTGAGTATGGCTCGTAACAACGGTGTGGCGGCTTCTAAGGGTGATTATCTTTGTTTTCTTGACGCTGACGACTGGTGGGATTCTTGTTTTTTGGAGGAAATGTCGAAATTGATAGATGCTTTCCCTGACGCGGGCATTTATGGGACGAATTATACCATTGTAAATGAAACCAAACGAAAAACACGAGTGGCGCAGATTGGAGTAGAGGAAGGTTTTGAAAAAGGTTATATCAACTATTGTCTGGCGTATGCCAAGACCATGTACATGCCTCTTTGGACAGGTGCGGTTTGTATTCCACGAAAAGTCTTTGACGAGATGAAAGGCTTTCCAAAAGGAGTGAAACTGGGAGAGGATTTCATTTTGTGGGTTAGTATTGCATTGAAACACAATGTGGCGTTTCTGAACAAGCCGTTGGCGTATTATAATCAAGATGTGGATGTTGCTAACAGGGGAGTGGGCCATTTGCATAAACCCGAAGAACACATGCTTTGGAATTTGGGTTTTTTGGAGGAGGAAGAGAAGATCAATCCAGATTACAAGCAGTTGATAGATAGTCTTCGAGTTAACGGTCTGATGCAGTATTTTCTTTCAAAAGAATATCACGAAGCGGCGGTGCATGAGTTGGAGAAAGTGGACTGGAGGAGACAGTCGGAGAAGACAAAGAACCAATTCCAACAACCTTTAGTATATTTGAAATTGAAACAAAAAGTTATGAGGCTTGGATCAATAGCAAAACAAATGGTGATCCATTAACAACCGTTTTCGATTGGAAGTACGATTGGAAGTAACTGATATGAATAATAGAGTTGAATAGAAAACTATTTTGGATAAAGCAAAATTGCCTATTTATGTAACGGATCAAAATAATTATTATATGCTTACCTATTTTCCCAATTTTTTCTCAAGGCGAGCCATATTGGCTTATGTTGTTACTTTAGCTTTGGTAAGTGCCATGTTTATTAAACATGCCCTTCCTCTCAAGTTTGTCTTGTTTGGTTTTGTTGCGGTGGTTGTCTTTTTTACATACGCCAGCCAGCTTACAATGAAATGGGAACGCTATCCGGAGCATGTTTTTCCACGAAGGATATTTATTGCGGCACTAATGATTCGGCTTGTATATGTGGTTTTTATCTATTATTTTTACATTAGTGAGACAGGAGAGCCTCATGCCTATCATAGTGGGGATGAGCGATTGTACCAAGAAATGGCCGAGTTGTGGGGTTATTATGGTTTCGAGGAATTTCGAAGTGGCATACAAGAATTTATTGACCTGTCTGATTCAGGTTATTGCTATTGGTTGGGTTTCTTGTATTTTCTATTTGGCACGCATGTGTTGGTGGGTCGAGTCGTTAAATGTTTTATCGATGCGTTCACGTGTGTTCTGCTCTATAATTTAGGCAAGCGCAATTTTGGGGTTGCCGCTGGACGTATTGCCGCTATTTTCTACATGTTGATACCCAATGCTTGGTTTTATTGTGGAGTTACTTTAAAAGAAATTGAGATGGGTTTTTTGGTTATCTTGTTTGTTGAGCGTGCCGACCTTGCATTTCATTCTATCAAACTCAGGTTGCAAAGTTTCATCGTACCATTGTTGTGTATCGCAGCTATGTTGACGTTTCGTACGGCAATGGCGGCAGTGATGACCGCAGCATTGGCAGCAGCACTGGTGTTTGGTTCCCAGAAGCAACTACAACTTTGGCAAAAGATGGTTCTGACATCCGTATTCGTTGTTTGGATGTTGTCGACAATTGGTGTAGAACTACTCCAAGAGAGTGCAGACCTGTGGCAAGGACGCTATGAGAACCAATCCGTTGGTTATCAGTATAGAAGTGAGCGAGAGGGTGGTAATACTTTTTTCAAATATGCTTCAGCATCAGTATTTGCTCCTTTGATTTTTACAATTCCTTTTTCTTCGATGGTGTCAGTTCTTAATCAAGAGAACCAAATGATGATGAATGGTGCCAATTTTATCAAAAACATACTATCAGGGCTTACTATTCTTGCACTGTTTTTGCTATTGGTTAGAGGGGATTGGCGAAAACATGTGCTAATTATTGCATTGATGTGTGGCTATTTGGTGGTCTTGGTGTTTAGTAATTTTGCCCATTCTGAGCGATTTCACTTTCCTGTGTTGGCTCTTGAATTGATGTTTGCCGCTTATGGAGTTACCCAAGTGACCAACAAGCACAAACGATGGTATATGATCTGGGTGGTGGGTGTATGTATTGCTAATATTATCTGGGCTTGGATTAAATTGGCAGGAAGAGGAATGGCGTGATGAAAGTTGCTTTTTTTATCGGTAGTCTTAACCGTGGCGGAACGGAGATGCTTACTTTGGACATCTGCCGAAATAAAGACTATGCTCCTTTCGAAATGATACTTGTTTATCGTAACGAAGGAGAACTGACAGAGGAGTTTAAGGTTACAGATGTTCCTGCATTTAGAATAAAGCCAAAAGGATTGAAATTTGGGTATTTTGGACGATTACGAAAATTGATTAAGCAGGAAAAGGTCGACATTGTTCATGCCCAGACCTTGACCAATGGCGTTATAGCGATTTTTGTGAGTTTGTTTACTCACATTAAAGTAGTAGTATCGTTCCATGGTTTTTTTTATTCTACTTTGATGGTGTTGTATAGACATTTTATTATGTGGAATGTGGATGCTATGGTTTTTGTGAGCCAGTTTGTCCGTGATTGGTATGTGAAGAATTCTTTGGGATGTCCTAAAGCCAATTGCAATGTCGTTTATAATGGTATTAACTTTGATAAGTTTCAAATGCAATATGAAGAGCCAGATTTCCTAAGAGATAATAGGTTTAGAAAACCTGATAATATACGATTTGTAATGGTTGGTAATTTTGTAAGTGGACGTTCGCAAATGGTTGTTTGTAAAAGTCTGAAGATATTGAAAGACAAAGGCATTCGAAATCTTGATTTTTATTTTGTGGGTAAAAGGGTTGAAAATGAGGCAAATCTTTATGATGATTGTGTAAAGTATTGTACAGACAATGATTTGCAGGAATTTGTCCATTTTGTGGGAAGTCGAGGTGACATTCCTTCGGTTTTACAACATGTCGACGGATTTGTATATTCGACTAATTGTGACACTTTTGGTATTGCTGTTATTGAGGCACTTGCTTCTGGATTACCAGTTTTAGTTAATGATTGGCCGGTAATGAGAGAAGTGATTGGAGCCGAAAGATTAGCGGTCCGTTATTTCATGTCTGACAATGTTCAAGATTGTGCGAACAAGATGGTGGATTTAATTAGTCAAATAAAGGATAAACCAGATGAACTTAAGGCTGATTGTCTAAAAATGGCACAAAAGGTGTGTCAAACCTATTCTATTGAGAATCATATTAATCATTTAACGAGAATATATCAATGTTTAGAGCGGTAACAATTCATAGGGGTCAGTCCTATTCATGGATTGATTTTGAGGGGTGTGTTTATAATTTGGAAACGACTGATATGATATCAGAATTGTTTCAAAAATATGGCACTGATTGTGTGCACCATATAAATGGTGATTTTGCATTTGTGTTATATGATGTTGTTCAAAACCAACTCTTCGGAGCAGTTGATAGATTGGGGGCAAAAACATTATACTATCATTTTGATGACAAGTGTTTTGAGTATTCGACAGCATTTTTGCCTTTGTGCAATGGGAAGAACTATACGATAAACTGCTATGCTCGTCAGTGTTATTTTACGATGCAGTATATTCCCTCTCCACATACTATTGTGAATGAGATAAAAAAGTTGAATCCAGGCGAATGTTTTTCGCTTTTTTTAGATAGTGGTGAATTAAAGATATGGCAGTATTGGGACTTATATGACAATTCTTGTGGTTTTGATAAGCCTAAGAGCTATGAAGAGGCTCAAAGTGTTTGTCAAGAATTGATAGAAGATTCCGTCCGATTGCGGATGCGGCATGAAAAAAAGCAAAAACTGGGAACATTTTTATCGGGAGGGATAGATAGTTCGATTGTTAATATGTTTGTTGCTCATCAGCGGCATGATATTACTGCATATTCCGTGTCATTTGGTGAAAGTGATTGGGATGAAAGTAAATATGCAAAATCGGTAGCGGAAAAATTAGGAATAGGGTTTGAGTCAATACGATGTTCTGCATCAGAGGCAATTGTATTGATTGATGGTTTGCAACAATACTATGATGAACCGATGGGGGATGCATCAATGATACCAACTTCATTTTTGTGCGAAAAAGCAGGTGAGCATCTTGATATTGCATTGGGAGGTGACGGCGGAGATGAAATGTTTTTCGGTTATCCACGATATTTACGATATGCTGGACGAAAAAACATTTATAGGGTTCCAAAAGGACTACGTAATGCATTGGCAGTGTTATCGGATGCTGTCGGTAAAAATAGAATTGCTACCTCGCTGCGAATGAAAAATGTGCAAGAGCTATATATGAATCGTCGTCCGTCGAATGATGCAGAATTGTTTGATGCATTGAAGATACAGCAATCATTGGAACAATGCAAGTATTTGTATGCCGACAATGATATACGTCGTTGTTTTAACGATTTCGATATTAAGACTTTAATGTGTCAAGCCTATAATGTCAAATTGGATCGTGCAGCACTGCGGGGACACCTGATTGCTCGGTCGCCATTGTTGGATTATCGTATTGCAGAATACACACGGTTATTGCCGATAGACTATTGTTATACACCAGTTGTTGGACAGAAACGTGTTTTACGAGATTTGTTATGCAAGGAATTGCCACGAGAGTTGTTCGAACGCAAAAAACGCGGTTTCGGTGTTCCTGTGGGTCAATGGTTTAGAGAGGAATTGAAAGACTATTTGGTGGATGTTTTAAATGAGAATACGGTATCGTTACTTCCTGATTTTGATGGAAAAAAACTGATTCGAGTGCGTGATCGACATATTGAGGGGAAAGAAGACCAAACAACATTGCTATGGCTTTGTGTGAATTACATAGCATGGTATAATTTGTTTAAAAGGTATAAATAACGTTAATCAAATATGAAACTACTCATCACCGGCGGTGCCGGATTTATCGGAAGCAACCTTTGTGAGCACTTTGTGCGAAAAGGGTATGATGTGGTTTGCCTTGACAACCTTTCGACAGGTTTCATGCGTAATATTGATGCGTTAAAAGAATGTCGGAATTTTCATTTTATAGAGGGTGATATTCGCAATTTGGATACTTGCCGCGAGGCAGTGAAAGGTTGTGAGGTAGTGCTTCACGAGGCTGCGCTTGGATCGGTTCCACGCAGTATCAACGACCCTATCAACACTAATGCTAACAATATAGACGGATTCCTGAATATGCTGGTAGCCGCCCGTGACGAAGGGGTGAGGCGTTTTGTTTATGCCGCCAGCTCGTCTACTTATGGCGACAGCAAGGAATTGCCTAAGATAGAACATAATATTGGTCGTCCACTTTCACCTTACGCCATAACGAAGTTCGTGAACGAGCTCTATGCAAACGTGTTTTCTTCTCTATATGGGGTAGAAGCTATCGGCTTGCGTTATTTCAATGTTTTTGGCCGTAGGCAAGACCCCAATGGAGCATACGCAGCGGTAATACCGTTGTGGGTGAAAGCGTTGATACAACATGAGTCGCCGTTCATTAATGGTGACGGAACCTATTCGAGGGACTTCACCTATATCGACAATGTGATTCAAGCTAATGAACTTGCAGCGACGTTGCCTAAAGAGGACATTGTTTCGAGAGCTGCCACCTACAATATGAACCTGCCTGAAAACGCCCCATTAGACTTGGTGTTCAACGTTGCCTATGGCGGTAATACCACTTTGATAGACTTGTTCAACTGTTTGAGGGATAACCTCTCCAAGTTCGATCCGGAAATAGCCAAGATAGAACCTTCTTTTCGCGCCAATCGTGCTGGTGACATTCCTCACTCTCAAGCTTCTATTCTGAAGGCACAAAAAGTGTTGGGCTATCAACCGAAGTATGACGCAAAGGCTGGTTTTGCGGAGGCATGTGAGTGGTATTGGAATAATTTGCGTTGAGATGAAAGTGCTGTTTGTGGGAAGTGGAAATCACGGAAAGATTTCGCCAATACTAAAAAGTCAAGGTGATTCGTTGGCTTCTGTTGGAGTAGAAGTGGAGTATTTCTTAATCAAAGGCAAGGGCCTAAAAGGGTATTTGGAACATACAAGTCCCTTGAAAAAATATGTCAAGGAAAATCGTATCGACGTGATACATGCCCATTATTCCTTGTCAGCCTTTGCGGTCAGTTTGGCAGGGGTGAAGCCCATTGTGGTTTCATTGATGGGGAGCGATGTGAAGGCAACGAGGCTATATAAGTTGGTGATACGCTTTTTCGCACGTTTTTTCCATTGGAAAGCCATCATTGTAAAATCACAGGACATGTATGATGTTCTGCAAATCAAAAGAGCGGTGATAGTACCTAATGGAGTTGATTTGGATTTGTTCAAGCCAATGGATAAAACAATTTGCCGTCAAAGGTTGGGTTGGGATGTGGAAAATAAATCTGTTTTGTTTCCAGCGAATCCTTCTCGTCCTGAAAAAGACTTTGCTTTGGCGAAAAAGAGTGTTGATTTGTTGGATAGAGAGGTGAAGATTCTTGTTTTTGAGCATGTAGAGCATCAGAAAACTCCTTTGTTCTTTAATGCGGCAGATGTGGTCTTGCTGACCAGCAAATGGGAAGGTAGCCCCAATGTTATCAAAGAGGCGATGGCTTGTGGATGCCCGATTGTATCAACGGATATTGGTGATGTGAGGGAAAGGATGGCTGGTGTGGAAGGTTGCTTTGTGGCAACTACCCGCGAACCAGAAGAGCTGTCGGGTTTGCTTCAAAGAGCGATAGCATTTGAGGGAAAGACAAATGGCCGTGATAAAATCATTGCCGACGGCTTGGATAATCGGCAAGTGGCAAAACGGCTTGTTGAGATATACGAAAGGGTATTGAAGAAGTGAGAATCATTGAAGGTAAAGGCATTGATCCACTATTGTGGTCAGAATTGGTGAAACATTCGCCAGTGGCCACATGGTTTCAAACCAAGGAAGCTTTTGATTTTTTTGAAAACCTTTCTTTCCTTGAGGCATTTGCATTCGCTGTTGAGTCAAATGGGCTAAAAGGATTGGTCGTTTGCTATGTACAAAAGGATGGTGGCAAGTTGAAACGATACTTTTCTCGAAGGGCTATCATCCTTGGTGGTCCTTTGTTGGCTGAAGACATTTCCAAGGAAGAGTTACGCACTTTGCTTGAAACATTGAAGTCTCAGTTAAAGCGAAAGTCTATCTACATTGAGACTCGTAATTTCAATGATTATAGTCGTTGGAGTCATGTTTTCGAAGGATGTGGGTTTAGCTATGAACCACATTTGAATTATCTGGTTGATTGTAGTTCGGAAGAAAAAATATGGTCCATGCTTAAAGAAAATCGAAAACGTCAAATCAAGAAAGCTATTAAAGAAGGAGTGAGTATCGAAGGAGCAAGGTCGGAAGAAGATGTTTTGGGTTTCTATGCCATTTTACAAGATCTTTACGTGAAAAAAGTAAAAAAACCATTATTTCCTGCTGAATTTTTCTTGTCTTTTTACCGCAATCAAGTTGGGAAAATCCTTTTAGTTAGGGATTGTGGTAAGATTATTGGAGGGATTTTGTGTCCCATTCTAGATAATCGGACTGTTTATGAATGGTTCGTATGTGGCGAGGATTCGGAGTATAGAACCAAGTACCCATCTGTGATGGCGACATGGGCTGCTATAGATTTCGCAACAAAGAGTGGCGTTGGATATTTTGACTTTATGGGTGCAGGTAAACCTGACAAGGAATATGGAGTAAGGGAGTTTAAGGCAAAATTTGGAGGCGAGTTAGTGGAATTTGGGCGTAACATCCATGTGTGCAAGCCTTTGTTTTACAATGTCGGCAAGTTGGCAGTCAAGATTATGACACATTTATGAACATCCTCTTAGACATTAACCATCCTGCTCATGTGCACTTATTGCGCAACGTCTATGCGTTGTTCATTGAGCATGGCCACAAGGTGATAGTTGCCGCTAAAGAAATACCATCAGCAATGCAACTTCTTGGGCTATATGGCATTCCTTACGTCAATATTGGCAAGAAGGACGATAGCATAGGCAAGAAAGGTATAGACCAATTGGCTTATGACTATCGACTGTTTAGAATTGTACAAGAGAACCATATTGACATTGGTGTTGGAACATCTATCAACCTGCCTCATGTTAGCAAGCTGAGTCGCATGAAGAGCATCGTCCTTGATGATGACGATGATGAGGTCGAGCCGCTGTTTGTAAAGTTTGGACATCCTTTTGCAGATGCAATATTGACACCTTCTGCCATTAATAGGAAATCTGCAAAGACGGTTTATGTCGATGCATATCATGAGTTGGCCTATCTCCATCCCAAACGTTTCACTCCCGACCCAAGTGTGTTGTGTGACGCGAAAATTCAAGAGGGGGAATCTTATTTCATCTTGAGATTTAACGCGTTCAAGGCGCATCATGATATAGGAGTAGCGGGTTTGTCCATCGAAAACAAACGAAGACTTGTGAACCGTTTGAAAGCGTACGGCAAGGTTTTCATCACTACCGAACGAAACATCGATGACGAGTTCAAACCATATCAGTTGACTGTTTCGCCCGAAAAGGTACATTCATTGATGTATTACGCCACCATGCTTATTGGCGATAGCCAAACAATGACTTCCGAAGCAGCAGTGTTGGGTACTCCTGCCGTCAAGTGCAACAGTTTCGCTGGTCGATTGGCGGTACCCAACGAGTTGGAACAAAAATATGGATTGTGTTATTCGTTTTTGCCCGAGCAGCACGAAGCTTTCTTCGCCAAGATTGATGAACTGTTGGTCATGCCAGATTTGAAAGGAGAGTGGCAATCACGTCGGCAACGTATGTTGGGCGACAAGATTGATTATACCGAATTCTTGGTTTGGTTTGTTGGGAACTATCCGCAAAGTAAGAAGATTGCTATGGAACAGCCTGATTTTCAAATTCGATTCAGATGAGCCGTGATTTCACATTGAAAAAATACTCTGAATTACTTCACGGTTTGGAAGATGGCGGATATCGTTTTTTGACATTTGAGCAATACTGCTTGGAAAAGGAATCTTTGGACAAGGCTCGATATGTCATTCTCCGCCATGATGTGGATTTGAAAGCCGAAAACTCATTGGCAATCGCGAAGATAGAGCATTCGTTTGACATAAATGCTTCGTATTATTTCCGCGTTGTCAAGCAAAGTAACAAGCTGGAGATTATTAAGGCCATCGCTGGATTGGGACATGAAATCGGTTATCATTACGAGGATATGACTCTATGCAAAGGCATTCCTGAAAAAGCCATTGAGCATTTCAAGAGACAATTGGACTATTTTCGGAGGTATTATCCAGTAAAGACCATTTGTATGCATGGCGCACCGCGAAGCAAATATGATGGTCGTGGCTTGTGGAAACGCTATGATTATCATGATTTTGGCATTATCGGAGAGCCATATTTCGATGTGGATTTCTCCAAAATTTTCTATCTGACCGATACGGGTCGACGTTGGGATGGATTCAATGTGAGTTTGCGTGACAAAGTGCCAATCTACCAAGATGAATGGATTTATCAAGGGCTAGTTTATCACAGCACGGATGACATATTAGATGCCATTAAACAGGATAGATTGCCAAAGCAACTGATGGTGACAACTCATCCTCAACGTTGGACAGACCTATTTGGAGAATGGCTCAAAGAAAGGATTACACAGTCGGCAAAAAACATTGTGAAAGGCTTGATGGTGAAGCTTCATTGATTTTTCAGTTATTTTCCATAAGATTGATACCAAGTTATTAGAAAAAAAGTTGTAATTTTGCGCCCCAAATAGAAGAACAAATACTTATAGTAATGAAAACAAATAAATCAACCTTTTATTTACTTTTTTTAATAGCGTTGGCTGTTTCGGCTACATCATGCGTAACGACAAAGACTGTACGCTATTTGCAGGACATGCCTACTTATGGTATGCCTATCAATGAATCGTTGGAAGCCACAGTAGCTCCGTACGATGAATTAAGGATTTATGTATTGAGCAACACAGGCAAGGATGATGAGCTGATAAAACCTTTCAATGTTTTAGGCGGAAATTTGAGTCAAAACTATGTAAATCAAGGCATGGGGTATCTTGTTGATGCCGAGGGCAATATCCAATTTCCTGTGTTAGGCAAACTTCATGTTCAAGGATTGACACGCCTACAACTGCAAGATACTATTGCTGCTCAACTTATACGAAACGGTCAGCTTAAAGACCCGTTGGTGGTAGCCCGATTCATGAATTTCAAGGTCTTCATGCTGAGCAGTTCAGGTGGTAGGGTAATCAATGTCACTAATGAACGTTGTACTTTCCTCGAGGCGTTGGCCATGGCAGGTGGTTTGGATTGGTACACCCGTCGTGATCGCATCGGTGTGATGCGCGAGGTGAATGGCAAACGTGTCATACATTATCTTGACCCACGTTCTACAGAGATTTTCAATGATGAGTTTTTTGTGCTTCAGCAAAACGACATCATATTTACAGAGGAGCGTCCATACAAGTTCTTCAACTCTAATTTGAATACGGTTTTGGGATTTATTTCGTCGATAACTGGATTGGCGACATCGGCTGTTGCAATCTATTCGATATACAAAATGTTTAAACCTAACAATTGATTGAATAAGGAGTATTTCTTCATTTTAAATACAATATAATAATATGTCTACTAACACCAATAACACCAACATTGATATCACGAACAAGAAGCCTGAAGACATCAATTCGTTTTTCGACGAAAGTTCCAATAGTGGCTTTAAGTTCAAGGATTTGGTCTTTCTTGTGTTGCGCAACCTGCATTGGTTTATTATCTTTGGCCTGATTGGAGGTCTTGTGGCTTACTATCAGGTCAGGAAGCAGGATAGGATTTATTCCAGTTCTTCCACCATATTAATTAAGTCTAGTTTAGCTGGTAGTGGTTCGGAGTCGTTTCGTGGGTCTGCTGCATTGAGCGGCATTACTGGAGGTCCCATTATCAGTTCAGTGAACAATGAGATTATGATATTGAAATCGAAGACGAACATGGAAAGCATGGTACGCAATCTGAACCTCAATGTTGCCTATTCATACAAAACCAAGGTTTCGAGACGCAATAGGGATCTTTATAAAGAATCACCGGTCGAGGTTGTCTTTCCTGATATGGATGAACAAGCAAGCGCTTCATTTAGTGTGAAACCGATTGATAAGAACCATGTGTCCCTTGAAGATTTTGGAGGTAACATTCCAGCTATGAAAGTGAACTTGAATGACACGGTAATTACACCGATAGGTAGGATTGTAGTAAAGCCCACTTGGCGATATGGAGATTTTTATGATGTGGCAGTCACGGTCAGCCATCGCCCAGTTTCTTCAGTGGCTTCATCTTATCGTGGACGGGTAGGTGTTAGAAGAGATAGTGAAAAAAATGCCATTTTACAGCTTACTTTGACTGATACTTCCCCTTTGCGTGCAGCTGATGTGCTCAATGCCCTCATGGATGCATATAATCAAGAATCCATTGATGACCAGCAACGTGTGCTCGACTATACGGAAAAGTTTATCAACGACCGAATTGAATATTTGATGAATGACATTCATGAGTATGAACAGGTGTCAGTCAATTTCAAACGTAGCCATAATATCATTGATACAAAGAGCTATGGTCAAGCATACGTGGCTGCCAGTGCAGCATTGACTGAAGAAGCCAAAAAACTTGATGCTCAAGCTGATATGGTACGTTATTTGCTCGAATTTACCAAGAATAATACAAACCAAATCATACCGATAGGCGTGGTCAATGTTTCGGCGGAGGCTTCTTCAATCATCAAGAAATACAATGACAATTTGGTCAAAATTGAAAAATACAAGTCTGACGGTACTATTAATAATCCTGTGGCGCAAAACATGATGGAAGAACAAGTGAGTCTTCATGCTAGTATTATTACAGTGCTTGAAACCAATCTTCGTGGCTTAGAGGATCGCATTGAGGCCGCTAATCATGACCGCAATATTGCCAATTCACAAATCCAAAGCGTTCCTGTAGCCCAATTGGAACTTGGTTCGGTTGAACGCATGCAAGGCATCAAGGAGGCCCTTTATCTGCAATTGTTGACCAAACGTGAGGAGTTGTTGATGACCAGCCCCCAACTGGAATCCACGGGTAAGGTGATTGATTATGCCTATCCCAACAATAATCCTATTGCACCTGACGAAAGAAGATCGACGATAATTGGTATCCTTATTGGTATTGCTATCCCGATTGTAGTTTTGGTGTTGAGGAATCTGCTGGATACTACGATTCACGATAGAGTAGATGTACAGAAAACTTCCAATATTCCTTTCCTTGGAGATGTGCCTTTTGAGAAAGAAGCAGCTGGACATGCCATTATGGTTCGAGAGAATGGTCGAGATTCGCTATCAGAGTCCTTCCGTCTCATACGTTCCAGTTTGGAATATATGAAGGATAGGAAGAATGGTGCGCATGTCATCATGTTCACTTCATTCATGGTTTCCTCTGGTAAAACATTCATTTCTACTAACTTGGCCACCAGCTTCGCTCTGGCAAAGAGAAAGACGATTATTGTTGACTTGGATATTCGTAAAGGTACCTTGTTTAAGGTGTTTAACGTCGCCACCAAGGCTGGTATTTCCAACTACCTTTCGGGCAAGACCGATTCCATTGACGACATCATCCATACTGACGTCAACAATCCGGGTCTCGACATTATTTTCTCGGGCCCTGTTCCGCCTAACCCCGCTGAGTTGCTGATGAGCACACGTTTGGAAGATTTGATTGCAGAATTGCGCAAACGTTATGAATACATCTTCTTGGACAACGTGCCTGTGGGTATGGTGGCCGACTCTGATATTGTGAAGCGTGTGGCAGATACCACCATCATGGTGCTGAGAGCTGGTAAGACCGACAAGCGTTTGCTCTTCGATGTGGATAAGTTCTACAAGGAAAAGAAATATCCTAACATTTGTGTTATCCTGAATGGTGTGAGCAAGAAGACACGTGGCTACGGTTATTACGGTTATGGCTACGGTTATGGCTACGGTTACGGCTACGGTTATGGCTACGGTTATGGCTACGGTTACGGCTACGGTTATGGAAATGAAGAAGAGGGCAAGAAGAAGAAAAAGAAATGGTATCAGCGTATTTTCCGTAAGCATCATCATCACCATCATCATTCAAGTAAGCGTTCCATTACCAAGATGAACGACGATGGTAAGGAATAATCAGATGAGTTATGTTCGAATTTCGTAAAAAGCTGCCGGAGAATCTTTTCAAGGATGCGTGCGATGTGCATTGCCACCTGCTTCCCGGTGTGGACGATGGTTTTCCAACCGTGGAGAAATCGCTTCATGCCTTGAAGAAGTTGGAAGAGCGAGGTGTGACCAAAATGGTGCTTACGCCGCATTTCATGAAAGACTATCCCGATAATGACCGTGTTAGCATTACTGCCAAGTTTGAGGACTACAAGAAAGAGGCTGAGAAAGTGTGTGGCATAGAGTTGCATCTTGCTGCAGAGTATATGTTGGATGCCTGTTTTATGGAGCATTTCAAGCAAGGTTTCCTGACTTTGGACAAGGCGGGTTCTCATGTTCTTTGCGAAACTTCATATTTGATGTATGAGCATGGCATTTCAGAGATGATTTATGATATCATGTGCGCCGAATTTCAACCTGTCATTGCCCATCCCGAGCGTTATGAGTATGCAGATAGGGATGTCTATTTCAGATGGAGAGATAAGAGATACAAGTTCCAATTGAATCTTTTGTCGCTTGCTGGAGCTTATGGACCGGCCACCGTTGCGAGGGCAAATTATTTGCTGAAAGAAGATTTTTACGATTATATCGGTTCCGATATGCATGGATTGAGTAACTTCGAGCGTTTCCTTCCAGAACTTCGTTTGAGCAGTAAAAATATCGAACGGATAGAACAACTGATTGAAAACAATAAGAAGCTGGTCAGTTGAATCCAAGCATTTGAGAAAACGAAAATCCCGATGGGCAATCTGCTCATCGGGATTTTTTTTGTCCGTTAATGTTTCGTAGTCTGTTATTCCTTCACAAACTTCAAGGTGCTGATTGTCTTTTCTGACTTCACAGTGACGAAGTACACACCGTTGTTCAAGCTTTCCAAGTTCAGGTTGGTGAGGCCTTGGGCTTGGCTGTGATGCAATTCTTGGCCGAGACTGTTATAAATCATAATCTCGCAGCTTTCTTCGGGCAGGCTGATGGTGAATCGTCCCTTGTTCGGGTTGGGATAGATGTTCACGTTGCCTACTATGTTTTCATCAGTGGACTCTAAATTCATGGTAAACATTGTTGGCCAGGCATCGCAGCCCGTGACGATGAGATTCAAATCGGCGATGTAGTCCATCGGGTCGTTTATCTCAACGACAGCCCAGCCGGTTTCGTCGGTATAGCCGATTCCAAGCATTTCTTCACCGTTGAAAAGGGCGCAACGGAAATTCTTCAGTCCATCACCATTGCCGTCAACTACCTGGACTTCCATCTCGGTCATGCCTTCGACGATTTCCATCGGGTATCGTACTTCAGGCGTAAATGGTTCGTCATGCCAAGGGCTGACAGCCACATCGCCCATCATGTTGAGGTCGTAGAAGTTCCAGCGCAGGGCACCTTCTTCAAACTGACCAGGGGCGTTGACCCAAGGTGCAGTTTGAATCTTGCTTTCGCGCAAGGCCATGCCGCCGTAAGGAATGCGGTCATAATAGTAAGCGTCTTCCGTTTCGCGGTGGAGGTGAATGGCGGGACCTTCGGTCTGGCCTTCGTTGAACCAGCCATAACGCGAGTTACCGAATGTGGCCACGGCAAAATTGGCAATTTTGGTCATGCGTTCCAGGATGCAATCGCTGGTGAAATCGCCGCAGATACAGCCCGAAGTGTGGAAGAAAGTATAGTTGTGGTCCACACCGTTAACGCTGCTGAAATTGTAGTCAGTGATGTCCCAGTTGGTCCAGCCGGCCACATAGTTGGTGTTGGCGTGCCCGTCGTGATGGACGTATTGCGTGCCTTGGTTGATGGCATTGCGGAGGTTGTTGCCGCTCCAGTTGCCTTCTTCCTCGTAGAGACGGGTGAAGTCGTAATCCTCAGGAATGCCCGTGGTGGTATAGCCGTTGTCGTCGTGGGTGCCGATGAGCAGTTCAAGATATTGGCTGCCGTTGGTCATTGGGTTGTCGTAGAGGTGCTCTCCCCCCATGATGATCTTGTGGAATTCGCCGAGGACAGGTTCGTTCTGATAGGTCATGGCCTTGTGTAGCATATTGTCGAGCTCGCTTTGGTTGCTGAAGCACATGCGGCCTATGCCAATTTCAGGCAGCAGGTCGTCTTCGCCAATCTCGCCCCAGCGGTTATCGTTGTCGTCGTTCCAAGTGCCATCGAGGGCGGCATAATAAAGGTCGGCGGGAATGTCGCTGTCCTCATAGCCACCACCGCTGTCCGCAAAACAATAGAAGCCGCGGTAGGGGATGCTGGGCACATCGCCGGCCAGGTTCACCATCATGATGCCGTTTTCTTCGTATTCCTTAATGATGTAGTTGCGCAGCTTCTCGGCGTTGTCGCGACCCTCCGTTGTGTTGGTGATGGTTTCAAGGTCGATGACACGAATGCGGAGGCCACGGGTTTGGTAAAACTTGACATACTCATCGAAAGCATTGATATACTGCTGCTTGGTGACAACGAGCAGGTCATACCCACCCATGGCACGGCCTTTAGTGTTATATGTCTGCAACATTTCGGGATTTTGGGCAAGTCTCATGGCGCGTTGGGCGTTGTCGCCGTTGAGCCACAATTTGTGCGTTTGGTCAGATTTCGCAGCGGTCGTTGTGATTCTGACGATGGCTTTAGTGGCGTATCTCACTTGACCCGTTCTAGGAATGTACTGAACGGGAGTGAAGGCCGAGAAAGCAAATCCGATGCCATTCAAGAAGTGTGTGCTGAGTTGTCCGTAGGCTTGTACGGGATAGATACTCTTTGAGGCATAGAGTGATTCGTCCTTTTCAAATTGTTTGCGCACAGGGTCGGAGTAGGTGAGGGCCGACTGGTAGGGATACAGGCTGTAGCTGCCTTCCATTGTTTGGAAATCAGAGAGTTCCACTTCGATGGCTGCGGCTTCTGTACCTTGAGGCAGCATTAGACTAATGCTCTGCCAAGGCAGCGAGGGCTGCCCGGCAATGGCACTCTGCATACAGTTGGTAAACTGGATTTGGTCGTAGCCTTGGATGCGGTTGACATTCGGCTGACCGAAGTAATAGGTTTTCTCGATGGTCTGTGCCGAAGCAAACAGGCTGACCGTCAGGCAGAAAAGAATGGATAAACTTGTTTTTTTCATTGTATTTGAGATATTGACATTTCTTTTTATACGTTATTCTACTACAACCTTCTTCACTTCAATGCCATTTTCATTGCTGATGCGAACAAAGTAAACGCCCGCTTCGCTTACGTGGAGCTGTTGTGTGCCGTTTACCTTGTCGAAGTTCATCACATTTTGTCCCAACATGTTGAAAATGTTGATGTCGCTCTCTTCAAACAACTCGATGGTGAAGCTACCGTTGTTCGGGTTGGGATAGATGATGTTCTCCTTTTTAAGGACGACTTCTTCTATCTTTGTGACGAGACATGTGCGCGGGAAGGTGATGTCGTCAATCCAGGCGCAGTCACTGCCAGCCGACCCGCTTTTGCTCTTGTCATAGAGCCATTCGAAGACGTGGCTGCCGCCTTCAAATGTGTATTGCGCAAAGGTCCAGTCGTTTTCGCCTGACCACCAGTCCATCTTTCTGCCGTCAATGAAGAAGGCGAAATAGTCTTTGTGGTATTGGGTCGAGGTCTTGAACCAGAAGCTGATTTCACCGTCGTTGACGATTTCAGCAAAGGCCACGAGTTTGGTGACTTCGTCGTCGTCAATAGCACCTGAACGAGCACTGAAAGTACCTGTATGGGCATCGTCATCGGTGATGAACCAATGCTGGTCGCCGTAATGCTCCCAACTCAAAAAGCTGAAGTCGCCGCTTTCAAAGGTTTCAACAGCCACGCCAACGGCAAAGGAATAGTCATAATAGGTGGCGTATGCGCCTGTGTGGAGGCAAAGGTTGAGATGGTATGTGGTGCCGCTGATAATATCGTCGTCGGTATTGATGAGGATGTTGACGGTGAAGTTGCCGTCCCTATCGACGTCGCCAATTTGGAAGGAGGTTTGGCTCATGTGTAGTCCTTGACCTTCGTAATCAATGGTCATAAAGGTTTCAGGAGCCAAAGCGTGTCCCATGTTCCTGCCGCTGATTTGCAAGGTGGCCACTTCGCCTGGGTCAACGAAACTGTTGCCGTCGCCTTGGGTTTCTTCCAACTCAATATTGACGAATTGAAGATTGGGAGCCAAGGCCAAGAACGATCTTTGCGTGGTGATTTCATCCACCTCGTCGGACACGGTGGTCAGATTCAACGTGAAGATGGTTTGGTCGGGAACGTTGTCCGCAATGTCAATCAAACCGCCTTGCTCGAAGGTTTCCGAGCTGTTGGGTGCCATTTCGTCGATGTTGAAGTTGTTTTCGTGTACTGTGATGTATTCGCTGTCCGTTGTGATGCTGGCGTGTACATTGTGGGCGGCCACATCACCAAGGTTGAATAATTCGGTCGCGATGGCATGTTGCGAACCATACAAAGCACCACCTTCAATGTCGACGATGTTGCCGTAGACGTAAGGCTCGTTGCTATTGAATCCAGTGACTTCAAGGATTTGCGGCCAAGCACTTTGTCCGGTGACGATGAGCTTCAATTCGCCAACCTTGTCCAAAGCGGGATTAAAAGTCAGTTCAGCATCGCCGTTGTCGTCCGTGATGTTGAAGCCAATCAAGTCTTCGCCGTCAAATAGGCTGACGCGGAAGTTATTGAGGGGCGTGCCGCATTGGTCTACATGAACCATAGTGGAGGTAGTGCCCACTTTCAGGCCTGTTTCGTAAGTGACATTGGGATTGAATGGCTCCTCAAACCATGGATAGAGTGCGCCGTCGCCCAACACATTGAGGCAGTAGATGTTCCAACGGAGGCAGCCGTTTTCCTCGCCGTAAGCCGTAACCCAAGGTGCCGTGGCAATCTTGGCCTCACGCAAGGCCATGCCGAGAATGGCAATGTGGTCGTTGCAGTAGGCATCCACAAACTCGCGGTGAATGTGAGCAGCCATGCCATCGCCCCACGGCACATACCAACCATAGCGCGAATTGCCAGTGGTGACCACAAATCCCGTCTTAACGGTGACCATCTTTTCAAGGATGCAGCCAGAAGGGAAGTTGCCGCAGATGCAGCCGTGGGAATGGAAGATCATGTAGTTGTGGTTGATGCCGTCGTTGCCCGAGAAGAAATCGTTGTTGACCGAAGCGCCTTCCCAGCCGGCCACAAAGTCACTGTTGGCGTGACCCACGTGGTGGACGTATTGTCCGCCTGTACCGATTAGCCTCTTGAAATCTCCACCGCTCCAGGTGAGTCGTGGCGTGGCATAATAGCGCTTGAAGCTGTAGTCTTCGGGGTAGCCCGTGGTGGTATAATCATAGTCGCTGTTGGTGCCGATGAGGCGTTCCAAATCGTTGTTGCCATAGTAGCCGTCGCCAAGATGTTCAGCACCAAAGATGGGTGATGTGAACTCGCCCAAAACGGGAGTTTGCAGGTAGCTGAAGGTTTTGTGCATGATGTTCTCAAACTGGTTTTCGTTGTTGAACGGCAAGCGGCCAATGCCCAATTCGGGCAGTAAGTCGTCTTCACCGACTTCACCCCAAAGGTCGTCGTTGTCATCGTTGAGGGTACCGTCTAAGCAGGCATAATACATGTCGGAAGGCAGTTGGTCTTCGTAGCCTTCTTGGGCAAAGCACCACAGGAAACGGAAAGGCACAATGCTCACATCGCCGCCGAGGGTGACCATGAAAATGCCGTTTTCCTCGTATTCTTGGATGATGTAGTTACGAATCTGTTCCTGTTCGTCACGACCGTCCATAGCGGCATAAATCTCTTCCAACGAAACGATGCGGGTGCGTATTCCCTTGTCGTTGTATAAGTTAAGGTATTCGTCGAAGCGCGGCATCCATTCCTCCGAGGTGATGACGAGCATGTCGTAACCGCCAATGGCGCGACCACGTTTATTGTAAGTGCTCAGAATGTTGGGGTTTTGTGCCAAACGCTTGATGGAAGCCTCGTTTTCGGGCGTGAGCCAGAGCTTGCGGCTGTGGTCGTCGCGGCTCGTGGTGGTCTCAATGCTGACTTTAACGGTCTTGGCATAGCTGACTTTTCCCGTAGCAGGCACATACTGCACAGGCGTGAAGCCGCTGAAGGCAAAGGCAACGCCGTTCAGATACTGTGTGTTCACACTGCTGAAGCTGCTGCTCGGATAGGCTGTTTCCGAACGGTATAAGTCCTCATCTTTCGCAAAAGGAATCTCTTCTTCGTTGGAAACAGGGCGAGGTTGCTGATAGGGATAAAGGTTAAAAATACCTTCAAGTTCCACAAAATCAGCAAATTCAACGTTGACGGAAACAGCTTCCTGACCTTGGGGTAGCATCAGACTGACGCTTTGCCAGGGCAGGGTGGGTTCGCCCACTTGACCAATGGGCAGACAGCCTTGGAAACTGATTTGCTGGTAGCCGTCGCACTCGCTGACGACAGGCTGATTGTAGTGATAGACTTGTTCGATGGTTTGAGCCTGCGCAAACAGAGTGGCGGCCAACAATACTAAGAATAGGTGTAGCTTTTTCATGTACAATGATTAGATTTGGTATACAATGATTAAATTTGGGTGCAAAAATAAAAAAATCTGCCATATTCTTTCGTTTTTTTCTACTTTTGCCCTTTAATTTTGAAAAAATGAAGAAAATCAGAGCCGCCGTAGTAGGTTACGGCAATGTGGGCCGCTTCGCTTTGGAAGCCCTTGAAGCCGCCCTCGATTTCGAAGTGGCGGGCATTGTCCGTCGTAAGGGTAATGAAAACAAACCGATTGAACTGTCTCCATACGAGGTAGTCAAGGATATTAAGGAACTGAAAGACGTGGATGTGGCCATTTTGGCCTGTCCCACGCGCAGTTGTCCAGAATATGCCAAACAAATTCTGCCTTTGGGCATCAACACCGTGGATTCGTTTGACATTCACACTTCCATCGTGGACTACCGCCGTGAGTTGATGCCTATTAATAAGGAAACGAAAACCGTAAGCGTCATCGCTGCCGGCTGGGACCCAGGCTCGGATTCCATCGTTCGCACCTTGATGCAGAGCCTCGCTCCTAAAGGATTGTCGTACACCAATTTCGGCCCGGGTATGTCGATGGGACACAGTGTCTGTGTGCGCTCCAAGAAAGGCGTGAAGAACGCCCTTTCCGTGACGATTCCTTTGGGCGAAGGCATCCACCGCCGCATGGTATACGTGGAGCTTGAAGACGGAGCCACACTCGACCAAGTGACCAAAGATATCAAGGCCGACCCGTATTTCGCTAACGACGAAACCCATGTGTTTGCCGTTGACAGCGTAGATGCCGTCCGCGATATGGGCCACGGCGTGAATCTCGTGCGCAAGGGCGTTTCGGGCAAGACCCAAAACCAACGCATGGAGTTCAACATGAGTATCAATAACCCCGCTTTGACGGGTCAGGTGCTGGTCAACGTGGCTCGCGCCACGATGCGCTTGCAGCCTGGCTGTTATACGATGGTGGAGATTCCCGTCATCGACATGCTCCCTGGCGAGCGGGAAGAATTGATTTCACATTTGGTATAATGATTCACAAAACCATCAAAACCCGCAAAACTTTATATGAAAGTTGGAGGCCTGCCAACCGGCGGCTTCCGTCGGCGAGCTGGTTAGCGAGCCGACCTGAACAAAAAACAGTTTTGATGGTTTTGCAAGTTTTGTGATAAAAAAGAAAAATGCAAAGAAGGTTTTCTATATTACTGGTTGTTACGGCTTTGTTCTGCTCATGCGCCCAAAAACAGGACGAAATAGACCGCCTTTTATCCCAAATGACCCTTGAGGAGAAATGCGGCCAACTGACCTGTCCCATAGGTTTCAATTTCTACGGCAAGGACGGCGATTCCTTGTGGCTTGCTGAGAACTTCATCGGTATGATGGATACGATGCCGTTGGGCTCATGTTGGGCGGTACTCCGTGCCGACCCGTGGTCAAGGAAGACCGTGGAAACGGGTTTGCATCCACGTGAATCGGCAAGGCTGCTGAATATGATGCAACGCCACGCTGTGGAAAATACACGCCTTGGCATTCCGCTGTTGTTTTGCGAGGAAACGCCTCATGGCCACATGGCGGTGGGCACGACCGTTTTCCCGACAGGCATTGGACAAGCCTCCACATGGAATCCTTCATTGTTGGAACAAATGGGTGAGGTGATGGGTCGCGAAATCCGTCTGCAAGGCGCACAAATTGGCTATGGCCCCGTCCTTGATATTGCCCGTGACCCCCGTTGGTCGAGGGTGGAAGAAACGATGGGTGAAGACCCGTATCTGTCTGGTACTTTGGGCGCTGCCATCGTGAAAGGGATGCAGAAAAACGTTTGTGCCACATTGAAACATTTGGCCGCTTACGGTATTCCACAAGGCGGACATAATGCCGCCACCGCTGAAGTCGGGCAGAACAAACTGATGAGCGACTATCTTCCTTCTTTTGAAAAAGCCATTTGCGAAGGCGGAGCCAAGACCGTGATGACTTCCTACAATACGATTGATGGTGTGCCGTGTTCGGCAAATCAATGGTTGCTCCAAGAAATCTTGCGCAATTCGTGGAATTTCAAAGGCGTTGTTTTTTCCGACTTGAATGCTGTTAACGCCATTTATGCCACACAACATGTTGCTGCCGACCCTGCCGAGGCTGCTGCCATGGCTTTGAAAGCTGGTGTCGATATTGATTTGGGAGGATATAATTATGGTGGTTTCTTGAAAGAAGCCTTACGACGTTGCCTCGTTACCGAAGCCGACATCAACAAGGCCGTGCGTCATGTGCTGCAACTGAAATTCGACCTCGGACTGTTTGAGAATCCGTATGTTGACGAGGCTTTGGCCGAAACAGAAGTGGGCAAGAAAGAAAATGCTCAACTTGCCAAACAAGTGGCTTTGGAATCGGCGACGCTGCTGAAAAATGACGGGATTTTGCCGTTTGGCGAACATATTAATAAGGTGGCGATTATCGGGCCGAATGCTGACAACATGTACAACCAGTTGGGCGACTATACCGCGCCGCAAGACCCTGACCGCATTGTGACCATGCTCGAAGGTATCCAAACGAAAGGTAGGGCAGAGGTGACCTACGCCAAAGGTTGCGCCATCCGCGATGAGAATGATGCCGACATAGATGAAGCCGTTCGCATTGCCAGTGCAGCCGATGTGGTAGTGCTAATCGTGGGTGGTTCCTCAGCTCGCGATTTCAAAACAAGTTATGAAGACACTGGTGCCGCCATCGTTGACGACCACATTTCCGACATGGATTGCGGCGAAGGCTATGACCGCTCTACATTGAAGCTTTTGGGCAAGCAGGAGGAACTGATGCAACGCATTTATGCCACGGGCAAACCCGTCGTGACGGTTTACATTCAAGGTCGCCCTTTAGACATGAACCTCGCCAACGAAAAATCCAATGCTCTCCTGACACTCTGGTATCCTGGCATGGAAGGTGGTTCCGCCTTAGCTGACATCCTTTGGGGCGACTACAATCCTGCGGGTCGTTTGCCTATCTCTGTGCCGCGTTCAGTGGGTCAGATTCCTGTCTATTACTCCCAACCTCAAACGGGCGATTATGTGGAGGAATCTGCCAAACCGCTGTTTCCCTTCGGCTTCGGCTTGAGCTATACCCAGTTTGAATACAGCGACTTGCAAGTGGAGTCTGTATCCAAAATGGATACAGTTTGTCGCATCACCTGTACCGTGAAAAACATCGGTCCTTGCGATGGCGACGAGGTTGTCCAACTTTACGTCCGCGACGAGGTGGCCTCGATTGCACCTGCTTCAAAGTTGCTGAAAGGTTTCCAACGTGTGCATATTAATAAAGGTGAAGCAAAACAAGTCGTTTTCTACCTTACTGAGCGTGATTTGTCGGTGTATTCGGTTGAAAAAGGCTGGCATTTGGAGCCTGGGGAGTTCACGATTTTGGTGGGTGGAAACTCGGAAGAAACTATAAGTAAGAATGTGACTATAAAATAATTGTATTATGGCAAAACGACAATACGACAACGGAGAAATCATCATCCACTGGGACAGTGACTTATGTACTCATGCTGGTGTGTGCTGGCACATGCTTCCCAAAGTATTCCGGCCATCGGAGCGGCCTTGGGTGCGCATGGAATTTGCCACCACAGCCGAACTCATCAATATGATTGAGAAATGCCCCTCGGGCGCATTGAAGTATGAGTTGAAGGCTGAGCAATAAAAAAGTTTTCTTTTGCTTTTATGCCAAAAACTCTCTATTTTTGCCTCGAACAAATAACCCAAAAGTCTAACCAAACCCCTATCGAATGATTATAGCGCACCAAGCGCACCAACGGAAAGCGGAATATTAACTAAGCAATAACTTTACGCTTAACTCACTTTCACATTCACAATCCCTTTCTTATCACACCGCACCACAATGCGCTTGTATTCGGTCTTGCCTTCGTAGACGCATTGGATGACGAAGGTAAGGTGGTAAACTTTCTTGCCTTCGATGGGCTTGTATCCATTGTCTTCCCATGTGCCGGATAACGGGAAACTCGGGTTGTCCATCTTGCGGGTGTATTCCGTGATGTTGTAACGCAGAATGTCGTTAATGCCACGGAGCGGATAGGGACTGGCCTTGGCCAATTCGGCGGGCCAAAGCTGAACTTTTTTACGGTAGAGCAACACCTTTTCGTCCTTGCCGCTCACCTCGGTAAAGAGGGGGTTGCGGCTGCGCAGCTCCATCACCTCGGGCAGAATTTTGTCGCTGTCGATGAAGTCGACGCTGTCCTTGCTCCAGCCGATGTACCGTCCCTTGATGCGGAAATCTGTGCGCGTGTCGAAGACCTTGTTGCTGACACGACGAGCAAAAATGAGTCGCAGCCAGTCTTTCAGCCTGTCCTTAAACATATAGCTGATAACCAGCGCGATAAGGAATGGAAGAGTGAAGTTGCCATATTTCTGCTGGAAGAAGAACGATGACAAAGTGGCCACCACCATGGCGGCACCGGCAGCGAGGCTGTATAGGATTTGCTCCACCAAAAAGGTGTTTTTTCGCTTGGTGGCGTTGAGATAGAGGTCGCTTTCGGAGAATTTCTTGAGCAGACTGGCGCGGAAAACGAAATCCTCGTTGCCCTTGGCATCGTCGGCCTTTACACAGAGATAGCCTTGCTTTTCCCTGTAGGCCCTTTCCGCGTAAAGCACTTCTTTGAAACGGGCTTCAAGTTGCTGATATTCATCTGGATGATTGTGGCGAAAGATGTCGCGGAGGCGATAGGCGTATTTCTCCATGACATTGCTCAAAAATTCGTCACCATAGGCGAAAACTTGTCGCGTTCTGTCAGTTGCATTTTGGTCGTTCAGTTGGTTGAGCAGACCACGGAAACGACCCAATATTTTTCCACCGTCCAATAGGAATTGACGGCATGCTGCCATCCTTTGCGTTGCGTCATGCTGTTGTGAGATTGCCAAACATTCATCGCGGAAAGCGCTTTTGGAAATGGCGCAATACATTCTGATGGAATGGATGAGGTCTTGCGTGTCGTCAGGGGCGATGTGCAAATCGTTGAAATTGGTAATGAGCGACTTGCTGGAAAGTAGTTCCTCGTCGGTGGCCAACTCGTGGAGTCCATACGAGGGCGTGATGAGCCTGACGCCCGATTTGAGGTCGCGGTAAAAGTCGTCTTTGCTGTACTTGGCGGCGTTGATGTCGAGGCTGTTGGGCACAAAAATCCACGTGTTCATCACGAAATCGGAATACTTCATTGGGTGTTCCTCTTGGTGCGTGTTGAACCCAACCTTAAACTCTAAGGTGAACTTGTCGTGGATTTTTGTGACCAAGTCAATCATTTCTCTGCGTTTCGGTATTGTTCGTCGAGGTTGAAGCCTTCGGGGTGCTTGGCTTTGATGTCTTTGTAATAGTCCCAAATTTCGGCCAAATCTTTGTCGTAATTGCCAGTAGGATAGAAGATTCGCTCGATGCCACAATAACGTTTCTTGTAGTCGATGAAGCCGAGGACGATGGGTACGTTGGCACCTTGTGCGATGACGTAGAAGCCTTTTTTCCAATGTTTTACCATCTTTCTCGTGCCTTCGGGGCAGATGACGAGATGGGTGTCCTTGTTTTGGCTGAACATGTCAATCATTTGTTCCACAAGGTGGTTCTGATGTCCGCGGTTGACCGGGATGCCGCCGACTTTCTTCAAGAGCCAACCCAGACCAGGCTTGAAGAACTCCTTCTTGATCATCACTTTGAACTTGATGTCGTAGTACCAATAATAGGCCAGTCCGACAAAAAAGTCCTCGATGGCCGTGTGCGGCGCGACGATGCAAACCGCGTTGCCCAAATCGGCTGGGGCTTCGTTGACGGTTTTCCAACCGCCGAGGCGAAGCCCCAATTTTCCTATTTGCTTTTTTAAACCCATGATTACCAGATTGCAGCACGTTCCTCAGGAGCGATATACATATTAGTGCCCGGTTGGATGTCGAAGGCTTCGTAGAAGTGCGGCATCGAGCCGAGGGCGCGGTTGACGCGGGCTTCAGCAGGCGAGTGGACGTCGGTCTTCACTTGGCGTTCGATGAACTTGTCGCGCGAGTTGTTGCGCCAAATGGTGCCGTAGCTGATGAAGAAGCGTTGGGCAGGTGTGAAGCCGTCGATGCTCTTGTTGGCCTTGGCCTCGTCGGTCATCTGGTAGGCATCCCATGCCACATTCAAACCACCCAAATCTGCGATGTTCTCGCCGAGGGTCAGTTGGCCGTTGATTTGGTTGCCTCTCACTGAGAACTCGTCAAAGAGTTTCACGAGTTGCTTGGTGCGTTCGCCAAACTTGGTGGCGTCTTCCTCGGTCCACCAGTTGTTAAGGTTGCCGTTTTCGTCGTATTTGCAGCCTTGGTCGTCGAAGCCGTGGGTCATTTCGTGGCCGATGACCACGCCGATACCGCCGTAGTTGACGGCATCGTCAGCGTCCATGTTGAAGAACGGAGGCTGAAGGATGGCGGCGGGGAACACGATTTCGTTCATTTCGGGGCTGTAGTAAGCGTTGACGGTTTGTGGCGTCATGAACCATTCTTCCTTGTCGACGGGCTTGCCGATTTTGGCCATTTCTCTCTTGGTTTCGAAACGGATGGCGCGGTGCACGTTCTGGAAATACGACTCGGGTGTGACCTCATATTCGCTGTAATCCTTCCACTTGTCGGGATAGCCGATTTTCACGTTGAAGCAGTCAAGCTTGTGCAGGGCTTTGGCTTTGGTTTCGTCGCTCATCCAGTCGAGGGTCTTGATGCGTTCGCCCAAGGCTACGCGCAGGTTGCCCACAAGGTTCAACATACGCTCTTTGGCCTCGGCGGGGAAGTGCTTCTCCACATAGAGTTGGCCGACAGCCTCGCCCAAGCAATCGGAGGTAGCGTTGAGAATGCGGCGCCAACGGGGCTGCTGCACCTCTTGGCCGTAGAGGTAATTGCCGTAGAAGTTGAAATTCTCGTTGTCAAGGTCGCTGCTCAACATGGAGGCGCTGCCGTGGATGATTTTCCACTTCAGGTAGTCCTTGATGGTGTTGAGGTCGGTGTTGAGGATGATGTTGTCCATGGCGGCGATGAAATCAGGCATACCGACGTTAAGGCTGTCGAAATCAGGGGCACCGGCATTTTTGAAATAGTTCGTCCAATTGAAATTCGGTGTCGAGCTCTGAAGTTCGGTGAAGATGCGCTTGTTGTAGGTCTTGTCAGGGTCGCGGCGCTCCACACGGCTCATCGAGTTTTGGGCCAATTGGGTCTCAAGGGCAAGGATGCCTTGGGCCTTCTGGGCAGCGGCATCGGGTTCAGTGCCAGTGAGTTCAAACATTTTGGCAACATGTTCCACATACTTGTCACGCATCTCTTGCGATTCCTCCACAAGGTAGTCGTCGCGGTCGGTCAGGCTGAGGCCGCCTTGATAGAGGTGCATGATGACCATCTCGGCGTTTTTCGGGTCGGTGCCGCCACCAGCGTTGAAAAATCCGCCGATACCGTCACTGTGGAGTTTACCCAACAGTCCGGCCAATTCGGACTTGTCGTTCAGTCCGTCGACCATGTCAAAATAAGGTTGCAACTCGCTGTAACCACGTCCGTCGATGGCCACGGTGTCCATGCCCGCGTTGTAAAAATCGCGGATTTTCTGCGCCACGCTGCCTTGGGCGGCGTTGGCATCTTTCGATACCTCATCAATAATGTCTTGGATGAGGATTTCGTTGTGCTGGTCGATTTCGGTGAAGGCTCCGTAAGTGGAATACTCTTCGGGAATCGGGTTGTTTTTCAGCCAGTTGTTGTTGGCGTAGCGGAAGAAGTCATCCGCAGGATTGATGGAAAGGTCCATGTTGCTCAGCTCGATGGCCGGAACAACTTCTTTTTTGGGTGTTTCGACTGCCTTCTCTCCGCAGCCGGTTGCCATTGTGGTCAAAATCATCATGGCTACTAAATGTTTTTTCTTCATTATTAGTTATTTAAGATTTAAAATTCAAAATTTAAAGATTCAAGATTACAAATCTCCTTCCAGTTTCAGTTCTGTCTGCAACGTCCTCAGATATGGCCGTTCCTCGACCATTTTCTCAAATTTGTCTTTGTCGGTGTAGGCTTCGATTTCGGCAGGGCGTTCCATGACTTCGGGTTTGAGTGCAAACTGGTTGTTGTGCAGGCTGTTCTTCAAGTGGCGCTTCAAGGCGCTCATGCCTTCGGTGTCGTTCTCAAAGAGTTTGTTGTCGACGCTGAAGTGGATTTCCGAGCTACCAATTAATTTAGGTGTGTATTTTCCCAACGCCGCTGCGAAATTGGGCGAAACGTTCTTGTAACGGTTGACAAAATCGGCCCACGAAGCCGTCAGTTGCTCTTGCGTAAATGCGTTGTTCCAAGTTTCTTCCTTTTCCTCGGTTTTTTGCTCGGCTTGCTGCATGGCCTTGTTGATGCTGATGCTGCTGGTGGTGCCGCGCGGCCTTACTATGGGCTGTGCGGACGTTGAGCCTGTCGAAACGGGAGCGGTTGATTGTTGAACTGTTGATTGTTGAATTGTTGAATTGTTTGATGGCTGTGGGGTTGTTGTTTGGATAGGGTTGGGATTGTGGGTTGGCGGCAACGGGGCATGCCCCGTTGTCATAGTTGGTGTAGGTTGTTGTTGTGCTGCTTGTGCTGGCAGCGGCAGCGGGTCATGACCCGCTGTCAAAGATGTAGATTGTTGTTGCGCTGGCTTGTTCTGCGGCATTTGAACAGGTTGCGTCTGTGCCGTCGGCATATTCAAGGCCTGACTGCACAATGCACACATTTTCAACAAGGCAATCTCCAAATGCAGCCGCTTGTTGTTGGCAGCGCGGTAGTCGATGTCGCACTGATTGTTGATTTCCAAGGCTTTGATTAAGAAGGGCATGGGGCAGGCTTGCGATTGTGCCAGATACCTTTGCCTCAGTTGTTCGCTGACCTCCAGCAATTGCACCGTAATCGGGTCTTTGCACACCATCAGGCTTCTCAAATGGTTGCCCATGCCGCTGACAAAATGCTGTGGCTCGAAGCCTTTTCCGATGATGTCGTTCAAAATCAGTAGAATGTCGCTTGTTTCGCCGCGCAAAATATGGTCGACAATCTTGAAGTAATAGTCGTAGTCGAGGACGTTAAGGTTCTCGATGACAGCCTGGTAGGTGATGCTTTTCCCGCTGAAACTGACCATCTGGTCGAAGATGGAGAGTGCGTCGCGGAGGGCACCGTCAGCTTTTTGAGCGATAATGTTCAGGGCTTCAGGCTCGGCATCAACGCCTTCACTTTGGGCAACGTAAGCCAAATGCTTGGCAATATCATCCACCGTAATCCGCTTGAAGTCAAAGATTTGGCAACGTGAAAGGATGGTCGGGATGATTTTGTGTTTTTCCGTCGTGGCAAGGATGAACTTGGCATACGCTGGCGGTTCCTCCAAGGTTTTCAGGAAGGCATTGAAAGCCGCCGCAGAAAGCATGTGAACCTCGTCGATGATGTAAACCTTGTATTGTCCGATTTGCGGGGGAATCCTCACCTGGTCGACCAAACTGCGGATGTCCTCGACAGAGTTGTTCGATGCGGCATCCAGTTCGTAAATGTTGAACGAAGCGTTGTTGTTGAAGGCGCGGCACGACTCACATTCGTTGCAGGCCTCCATGTTCTCGGTGGGATTCAGGCAGTTGATGGTCTTGGCCATGATGCGGGCACAGGTGGTTTTGCCCACGCCTCGCGGTCCGCAAAACAGGAAAGCTTGCGCCAAGGTGTTGTTGCGGATGGCGTTCTTCAACGTGTTGGTGATGGAGCCTTGACCCACAACGGTGTCGAAGGTCATCGGCCTGTATTTTCTTGCTGATACGACGAAATTCTCCATTTTTTCGGGTACTTTATCAAACCGACAAAAATACGACTTTTCGGCTTTGCTTGAACAAATTTCGTCGATTTTGTCGTAGGCATTGAAATTCCTTTTATTTTTGTGCCTATGAAAATGTTGGTTCTTGTTCCAAAGGTCACGGGGCGCGTGATGTACGTCTTCGATTTGGTGCTCAGGCAGTTGCTGGGCCTCGAATTCGACTTGACCACTGACGCTGAACAGTTCAAGGCTTTTGAGGGACCGAAACTGCATTATGGCACCCAGCATCTTGGCGACGAGCCTTTTGTCAAAGCCGTGGACTTGCTTTTTGAGCGTCACATCCATGAACAGTCGTTCCGCACGAACGAATTTGAGGGAACGGTAGCTCCATTTGCGGTCTATGGCAACGGCAATCTCATACCTTTCGACATGTTTGCGGCCTCGTTTTTCTTGGTTTCGCGCTACGAAGAATACCTTTCGCAGGTGCGCGACCAATATGGACGTTTCCGCGCCGAGTCGACATGGATGTTCGAGAACGGGATGCTTCAGAAGCCTTTGGTGAATATTTGGGCCAAGTCGTTGGGGATCAAATTGAAATCCGTTTATTCCGACCTGCCCGTAAAACAACCGAAATTCACTTTCGTTCCGACTTACGACGTGGATGCGGCTTGGGCATATAAATGCAAAGGGCTTTACCGCACGGTGGGTGGTTTCTTGAAGGATTTGGCGTCGGGCGACCGTGAACGTATCCGCGAGCGTCATCAGGTGCTTCGTGGCAAGCGCAAGGATCCTTTTGATTCCTTCGATTTCCAGTTTGAGTTGCAGAAGGAGTTCAAACTCAAGCCGATATACTTTATCCTTTGCGGCGAATACGATACCAACGACAAGAACATCCCGCTTCGCAAGGAAGCCTTCCGCAACCTCATCAAACACCTCGGAGACTATGCCGACGTGGGCATCCATCCTTCGTTTTCGTCTTATCTCGACATTGACAAGATGCGCCGCGAAATCGACAACCTTTCGGAAGTGCTGCACCGTCCACTGACCAAGAGCCGACAGCATTTCCTAAGGATGAACCTGCCGCGTAGTTACCAGAAACTTATCGAGTTGGATATTAGCGACGACTACACGATGGGCTTCGCTTCGCAAGCCGGATTTCGCGCGGGCATTGCCGACACTTTCCGCTTTTACGACTTGGAGAACGACATGGTCACCAACTTGCGCGTGCATCCTTTCTCCCTCATGGACGGCACCATGCGCGACTACCTCAACCTTGATGTGGAAGCCTCGCTCCAACTTGCGAAACAACTCGTCGACGAGGTGAAAGCGGTAGGAGGGACGTTTATCTATCTCACTCATAATGAAACCCTTGGTGGCGAACAGCGTTGGGTCGGCTGGCCCGAAATGTACCGCCAACTACTCGAATACATAACACAATGATCCAATACTTACAACATAATCAAATTGACAAAGCGAAATGGGACGCCACCATGGCCAAGTGTGGCAACATTTACGCCTATTCGTGGTATCTTGATGTCGTCCATCCCGATTGGGAAGCCTTGGTTGAGGATGATTATCAATCCGTTATGCCCTTGACGGGCGGCAAGAAGTTTGGGGTGCAGTATCTTTATCAGCCCTACTTCGTCCAACAGCTCGGCATCTTCTCCAAACAATCACTGTCGCCTGAGAAGATGACGGAATTCCTCAATGCCATCCCAAAGAAATTCCGTTTTTGCGAAATCCGCATGAACGAAGGCAATGTTTTTGAGGAAAATATTCAAGGTGTTGATTATCATCGAAATGCCTTGCTTGATTTGAACCGAAGCTATGAGGAAATCCACGCCAATTACCACCAGAATACGAAACGCAATTTGGCCAAGGCCGAAGCCAACAACCTGCAAATCATCAATTCGGTGATTCCTTTCCATGTGGTGGCTTTGTTTCGTGACAACCGAGGTGCTTTGTTGGACAAATGGGGCGATGCTGAATACAAGGTGATGACCCGTTTGGCCACCGTCGCCCAAAAACGCGACCATGCCTTCATCTTCGGCGTGACCGAAAAGGGCGTTGGCGAGTTGCTTTCCGCCGCTATCTTCATGAAGGCCAACAACCGCATCACTTTCCTTTTCTCCGGCCTCAAGCAGGAAGGCAAGGACAAGCAAGCCATGACCTATCTCCTTGACTATGTGATACAAAAATATGCCAACCAACCCCTTGTCTTCGATTTTGAAGGCTCCGACGACGACAATTTGGCCAGATTCTATCTCGGTTTTGGCGGTGAGGAGGTGAAGTATCCCAGTTACACTTTCAACAAACTCTCGCCCATCGGGAAAGGTTTGCTGACGGCTTGGAAGAAACGCAAATAGAAAAATTTTTGACAGAATTGTGGATGGTTTGTTCTTTTTCCTATTTTTGTGGCAATTAAAACTGCAAAACTATGATAAAAATCCACGATTTGGGCGCGAACGACAGCGTCTTCAACCAAATTATGGCTGAGTTGCGCGACGCGGTCATCCAACTTGACCGTATGCGCTTCCGCCGCAACCTCGAACGCATCGGCGAATTGATGGCCTACGAAATCAGCAAGACTTTCGAGTATGAGGAGGAAGAAGTAGCTACTCCTTTGGGAATCAAGGAAATAAGAACGATGAAAGAGCAACCCGTCATTGCCACCATCTTGCGGGCGGGACTGCCGTTCCACAACGGGATGCTCAGTATGCTTGATCATGCCGACAGCGCGTTCATTGCGGCCTACCGCAAATACGACAAGAAAGAGGAAGATTCCGAAATCCGCGTGGAGTATTATTCCTCGCCTACGCTTGAAGATCGTGTCCTCATCCTCTGTGACCCGCTGTTGGCTACGGGCGAGTCCATCGTCAAGACGCTCCAAGGTCTGATGGAAGAGGAAGAACCCAAGCAAATCCATATCGCCGTGGCAGTGGCTTCTCAAGACGGCCTCGACTATGTGAAACGTGTGATGGCGCGCAAGCCCGTCACGATTTGGGTGGGTAGCGTCGATGAGGAACTGACGGCACGCGCATACGTTGTTCCTGGCATGGGCGATGTTGGCGATTTGGCATACGGAGAAAAGAGATCATCCTAAAACTCAAACTTAAAAACCAAGAATTATGGCAGAAGAAAAGAAAAAACGTGATGGTTTTGGTTCTAAGGTTGGTATTATAGCTGCGGCTGCTGGTTCGGCCATTGGATTAGGTAACATCTATCGTTTCCCATGTGAGTTGGGAGACAATGGCGGGGCAGCGTTCCTCTTGGTGTATCTCGCCATGGTCGTTATCCTTGGCATCCCCGTGATGCTTTCGGAGTTGGTCATCGGTCGTCATACCCAAAGCAACGCAGTGGGTGCCTTCAAAAAATTGGCACCTAAGTCGGGTTGGCTATTAGTCGGCTATATGGGTGTATTGTGTGGCATCATTATTTTCGCGTTCTATACCACTGTGGCGGGATGGACTTTGGAATACATCTTCAAAGCCGTGACCAACTCGTTCCATGGCAAGGATTTGGCCACTATACAGCAAGACTTTGCCGATTTCCATAACTTGGGTTGGCTCAACGTGATATTGCAGGCCATGTTCATCTTCCTGACGGGGTATGTGGTTTTCCGGGGCGTGCAAAACGGCATCGAGAAATTCTCGAAAATCCTGATGCCGTTGCTTTTGGGAATCCTTGTCATCCTTGGCATCCGTTCTGCCACCTTGCCCGGTGCCCACGAAGGCTTGGCTTTCCTCTTTAAGCCTGATTTCTCGAAAATTACTGGGGAAGTGCTCATTGATGCCTTGGGACAAAGTTTCTTCTCGTTGAGCCTCGGCATGGGTGTGCTCATCACATACGGCTCATACGTGAAGAAAACCGACAACCTGACTTCCACGGCCTTTTCCGTGATAGTTGCCGACACTTTGGTTGCGGTGTTGGCGGGAATCGTCATCTTCCCTGCAGCTTTCTCGTTTGGCATTCGTCCGACGGCAGGTATGGGATTGGTGTTCAATACTATACCAATGATTTTCAACCAGATGACGGGAGGATATATCTTCTGCATCATCTTCTTCGTGTTGTTAGCCATCGCCGCACTGACTTCCACGATTTCACTGCTTGAAGTCGTGGTAGCCTTCCTCTCCGAGGAGTTGCACCTCAACCGAAAGAAGGCTACCATCCTAACATGCGTTATTACGCTGATTATTGGCAGTTTCGCATCATTGAGCCTGATGGAAAATACACCTTTTGCCATCGGTGGCAAGACTGTTTTCGACCTGATGGATTTCGTTTCGTCCAACGTTCTGCTGCCTCTTGGTGGATTGCTGATTGTCATCTTCGTGGGCTGGATATTCGGCAAGCAGAAATTCTTCAATGAGGTAACCAACGAGGGTACGCTGAAGTCGGCACTTACGAAAATCTTTTTCTTCATTATCAGATATTTGGCTCCTTTGGCTATTGCTGTCGTTTTTGTCAGCGGGTTGATGAAATAAGCTATGGAGGAGTTGCGCAGATTCTTGTCGTTCAACAAAGGGGAACGCGTTGCCATCATTACGATTTTGGCGTTAATCTTTATTTTGGTGTTGGCCATTGTCCTGCACCGTCCACGCCTTTCGTTGGACGAGGTCTCGCTCCACAACCTCGATTCCTTGTTGGCTTTGCGTCAAGCGGCCATAGAGGAACAACAGGCAGCAGCTTCCAACCATACGCAACAAACCACCGAATTGACTCCTTTTCCTTTCAATCCCAATACGATGACCGAGGAAGAGGGGAGAAGCATTGGTTTGACAGACAGGCAGATAAGAAATATCATCAACTACCGCGACAAAGGTGGCAAGTTCTATTCGAAGAGCGACTTGGGCAAGCTCTACACAATTAGTGAGGAGGAGTTTGCGCAGTTGGAGCCTTTCATTGTGCTGCCCGAAGTGGCGCAGAAAAGTCATAAGAAGAAACCAAAAAACTCTGATTATCAAAAGGAAAAGGACGAGCCCAAGCCTATGCCGAAGGTCATTCCCCATGTCGACCTGAACACCGTCGACTCGACGACTTTGGTGGAGTTGCCCCAGATTGGGCCTTACATGGCGATGCGCGTCCTCGAATTTCGTGACAAGTTGGGCGGCTATGTCGACAAGGAACAACTTCGCGATGTGAAGGGCATGGACTCGGCCCGTTTCGCCACCATCGAGCCCTATATTAATATAGGTGAAGTCGACCTTCGGAAACTCGATGTCAACCGCGCCGATTTCAAGACCTTGGTGCATCATCCCTATCTCAGCTACGAGCAGGTGAAACGCATCTTCAACCAACGTGAGAAACGTGGAATGATCAAGAACTGGGTGCAGTTGGAGGCACTTATCAAGGATGACGGGGAGGTGAATCCTTTGCTGGAGCATTATGTGAAGTTTTGAGTTGCTATGCACTTATGAAACGTCTGTTTTACATCGGTTTGGTTTTGTTGGGCTTTTTGGCGGCTTGCAAGCCTGCACAAACACCACCGCCCGATGAGGACATGCTCTATCGCGTGGAGTGTTTCTACCAAACCAACCTCGACAGCGCACGTCGGATTCTCGACACGTTGAATGTTTCCTTGCTTTCGGAGAAGGAACGGGCGCATTATTGCCTGCTGAGGGCCAAAGTGAACGACGGCTTCAGCAAATACGATGACTTCGATTCGCTGATGCAAGTGGCGGAAAAGCAGTTTGTTGGTGGAAAAGACAAATATTTCGAATCCATGACTTATTGGGTCTTGGCGCGTGTTGCTCAGGTGGAAAACTTGGGTGAGCAACATGTGCTTGACTACCGTTTGAAGGCTTTGCAAAGCATTAAGCAATGCCACCATGTGGACGAGCGTTTTGTGCGCTTTTCGCTCAAGCCCACCGATGAAAAGAACGAAATCGACCGACTGAAATATGCCATCCATCAGCGGCTTGGCATGTCGTACACCAACTCGGGATACCATCGCGAAGGTGTCGATCACTTGAAACTTGCCGATGGCTATTATGCTGAAAAACAGCATCATCGAAATCGGCTTATCACAGCCTTTCCGTTGGGGATGGCGTATCTGCTTCTCGGCGAATACGACAGTTGCCTGATGTGTTACCGAGTCGGCCTGCAATGTGCTGAAATGATAGGCGACACGGTTGAGGCTTCGTATTTCCATAGTGCATTAGCCGATTACTATCTCTATTGTTTTGATACACAACATTTTGAAAAAGAAGATGATGGTAAGAATATGCTTCATCAGAGCATAGCGGAGAGCCAAAAGGGATTGGATGACTTGTATTCTGTCCATTCTCCAATGGCGAAAAGTTATCAGTATGAGTTGACAGAAAACATTTGCCGTGCCTATTTCGATTTGCAGCAATACGATTCTTGCATTCATTATGGTTTGATGTCAGAGGGAATGACTCAAAGGAGTAGCGACCTCACCTTCCTATACAAACGCCTTTATTGTTCCTACAAAGCCTTGGGCGATGAGGCCAATGCCGCCATCTATGCTGATAAGTTGCTGAGTGCCAGCCCCGACTATGGTGCGGAGCAAAAAGCCGTTGCCCAAGTGAAAGAAGAATACGACAAACAGTTGGAAATCCAGCGTTTGGAAAGCGAGCAGCAGTTGAAGCGTTACCGCCTCTATTTGTGGATAGCCTTGTTGGTCATCGTACTGATGGCGGTGCTTTGGGCGGCGTTGCGCTACCGCAAGAACAAGGAGTTGGAAACGCTGAAACTCCGCGAGGCGCAACGTCAACTGCAAACGGAGTTGGAGCAACTCACCGCCCAGCAGAAGGAGATGCTCAACCAACAAGTTTTGGCGATTTACCAATCGGGGCAGAAAGACCGCCTGCAGCGCATCATGGAGGCTTTCGAGGCGGCCTATCCCCAAGGCATTGGGAAAATGAAATCGGCCTATCCCGACCTCAACAAGACGGAGACGCATCTCGTCATTTTGTCGTTCCTCGGCTTCCGCATCAAGGAAGAGGCCGACCTGCTCGGCCTGAGCGAAAACACAGTGGCAAAATACCGCTCCAACCTCAAAAACAAGGCCGATTTTAACACGATTTCTGCGCTTGTCGAGTGAGAAAATGGTTGAGGGCTTTTGGTGGTTTTTCTATCCCAACGGCTTCACAATTTCAATTCTCAGCCCCAAAGCACTGATGATGCTGTATAAAGTGGAAATGGTCGGGTCGATAAGCCCGTTTTCGATTCTTGAAATGTAACTCTTGTTGGCACCAATGCGCTTTCCGAGTTCTGTTTGGGTGATTTTTTCCTCCTTTCGAGCCTCGCGGATTACCTGACCCATATAGAAAGCATAGGCTTCCTTGCGGAACTTCTCTCTTTCCTCTGTACCTACCGCACCATACTTTGTATCGAGTACCTCGTCATAACTTTGAATCATGTTTTCGCTTGTATTCATAATACTCCTCCTTGATTTTCAATGCTTTTTCTATTTCTGACTGTGGCGTTTTCCTTGTCTTTTTCTGGAATCCGTTGAACAGCACGACAATGTTCCCTTCGTCGAAAATGAAGAACACCCGGTAAATGTTTCCATCCCATTCCACCCTCAATTCGTAAACACCATCCTTTATGAGTTTCACAAATTTGGAGTTGATGCGTTTCAGGGTTTTCAGCATATCCAACACATAATCAATCTTTCGTCTGACACTATCATCCACTGAATTGATAAATGACTTGAAATGGTTGCCGAATGTGATGATCTTTCTTTCCATGCCGCAAAGGTACACAAAAGTTTCAATATGTTGCAACTTTATTTGTTCTTTTCAATAATAATTGGCCGATTCCCCCCTGTTTTTTCGTTGCAACCGCCAACAAAAATCTGTACTTTTTTCTCATAACTCATTGATTATCAAAATGAGTTGAAAAGAAAAATCGGCTTCTAATCGTTTGACTCTTCAATCTCCTTGATGTCGTCAAGCGGAAAGAGGTGTTCGGAGGCGAACTTGTCGAAGTCGGATTGGAAAAGGCGGTCTTGGATGAGACGGTATTTTTCAAATTCGGTTTCGGCGAAGGTCTTGGCATATTCTGCCGTCACCACGCCACCGTCGGTAAGAACGGCATCGCCACCAGCCTGTAGGATGATGTCGATTCTTTTTGCCCAGTCTTCCATCGTCATTGGAATATGGCGGTTGGCCATACGCTCTGCCATATCCAACACAGCATTGACTAATCGCCCCATGTCTTCCAATTCCAGTTCGTTCAGGTAATTCTTGGCAATACTCACATCGGTTTTCACAATTTTCCCGTTAGGGGCGTTTTCCCAAGTGGTTAGTCCCATGTGTTCTTTTTCGGCGTTGGCGCGGTCAACAATGAGTTCGGCGGCGGTATGACCGTGTACGGCATAGTGCATTTTGTTTTGCACCATTTTGAAGAAAAGCCTTGTGGTGGGAGCATCTTTGTTGTAGTCGATGGCGGTGGCGTAGATGTCGGTAAGTTTTTGGTAGAAACGTCGTTCACTCAACCTTATTTCCCTGATTTCAGCCAACAGATGCTCGAAGTAGTCTTCATTGATGAAAGCTCCGTTTTCCATACGTTTCTTGTCGATGACATAACCTCGTATGGTGAACTGCCGAAGCACATAGGTACACCACTGCCTGAATTGCGTGGCTCTCAATGAATTGACACGATAACCCACAGAGATGATGGCGTCGAGATTGTAGAATTGGGTATTATAAGACTTGCCGTCTTCAGCAGTATGTGCAAAAATTGCACATACTGAATCTTGGTTGAGTTCGTTGAGTTCAAAGATGTTTTTCAAGTGCTTGGTGATGACGCTTCTGTCCACGTCAAACAAGGCTGCCATTGCCTTTTGCGTACACCAAATGGTCTCGTCTTTGTAAACGACCTGGATACCGTCTTTTTTTCCCTCTGCTTGGAAAATCAGAAACTCCGCCGTGCTGTTCCTTATCTCGATTTGTTTGCTCATGCCGATTTGTAATTTTATGCAAATATAGTGAATTGTCGGAAATCAGCAAGGAAATTCAGTTGATTTTCGGATTAAAATCGGGCGATTTTGCCCCTTTTTTTCCTCCTAACCGCCAACAAAAATCTGTACTTTTTTCTCATAACTCATTGATTATCAAAATGAGTCGAAAACAAAAATCTGTACTTGGCCCAAATCTTGTTTTTTCGATGGTTTTTTTGTTATAGTTTTGTGGTCGCTTCGCGTCATTGCGAAAGAAGTGATGCAATCCAATTCGCGAAATCCGCTCAATTCGCCGATAACGATAAAACGGCGAATTAGGCGAATGAAACGAATTGTTTGGACTGCTTCGTTCCTCGCATTGACGACAAGCGCAACCGAATGGCAAAACATCAAAATCAAAACACAATGAAAACAACGAAATTTTACACCCTTCTTGCGCTCCTGCTGATGGCGGGAGGGGTGAGAATGCAAGCGCAAATCCGTATCGACAAGCAGCAATGCTTTGGGGGATATGGCGACGAAATAGCCTATTCAATAGTTGAAGAGGATGATTTCTTCTTGGTCGCTGGCCTGATGGAACCTTCTTCCATTGGAACAGGGCATATCCAATGCGACGGGAACCACCAAAGGACTTGGGTGGCAAAAATCAGTAAAGACAATTATGAATTCATGGAAGGTTGGTGCTTCGACATTATGGGTCAGTTTGTGAGGATTTTCAAGGATGAAAATGCGGATGGCGAGTACTTCTTGGTAGGCCAATGGAATTGCTATGGGGCAAGGAATCTCACGACCCTCAAGATTGATTCAGATGGTAATGAGTTGTGGCGCGTTTGCTTCGGCAACGAATATGGACACATGTATGGAACAGGCCGCTTGTACACCAGCGACGGCGGCATTATCAATTCCGGCGACTACACCGACGCAGGCGGCGATGTCGGCCATATCTTTGGCGGCTACGATGGTTGGCTCATCAAGCATGACCGAAACGGCAACTTGGAATGGGAACTGACCTTAGGCTCACAAGCCCTTTATGAAAGCGTTCTCACTGTCCAACAGGCCTCGGACGGAGGGTATTATGTATGTATGCAAAACGAATCCTATGGAGTGGGTAACATACCTTGTCCTGAAATAGTGTCCAACGCCACCTTGGTCAAGTTGAGCCAGGCGGGCGAAATAGAGTGGCATGAGTGTTACGGATGTGCGAACACAGCCCCTGAAAGGGATGAGAACAGTGGTTTTATCGATGTCGTGGAATTGGATGACGGGTATCTGTTTGGAGGAGAAGCCTGTTGCAACAGCGGTGATTTGGAAGGCAGCGGATGGCACTATGGCACGCTGAATAATATTCCCAATGGCCCATATGCTTCTGACATTTGGCTTTGGAGAGTGGACAATAACCGCAATATCATCTGGAGCAAGTGTTTCGGAGGCTCTGGCGATGATTACTTGGAGAAAATGTTTCGGACAGAAGATGGCGGCTTCATCGTTTTCGGAATCACCCATTCCAGAAATGGCGATGTGGCGAGTGCCAGTCAAATCAATTTGGACGAATTGAACGAGGGCGTGGGATGGATATTCCGAATCGATGCCAACGGCAATCTATTGTGGGAACGCTGCTTGGGCTCGGCCGGAGGTGCTGGCTCAACCAGTATCACGGATGTCATCAAGCATAACGACAGGGAATACACTGTTCTTGGGAATTTGATCTGCCCTCCGAGCGGTTCAAGCGGTGACGTGAACTGCACGAATTGCGCACAATTGAGCAATCCCGAGTTTCCTCATCATTTGAAGGATTATTGGTTGTTCCACATTACGGATACCGTGGACTATAGTACGATAAGCGTTCCTGAAATGCCAATACAGCAAGAGGCTTTGGCGGAAATCTATCCCAATCCCACGAACAACACGGTTTGCGTGGTGCTGCCCAACGAGGCCGAGGCCACGGAGATGGAACTCATCAACATGAGCGGCCAGATGGTGGCCACAAAGACCTTCAGCGGCAAAAGCAGTTGGATAGAGATGGGCGACTTGCCCAAAGGAATGTACATGTTGAGAATCCGTAATGCGGAAATATGCCTCACACGGAAGGTGTTGAGGGAATGAATCGTCGCTTCGCGTCATTGCGAGGAGGCACGACGAAGCAATCCAGGGAACAAGTTTTCCGAAAACTAATAGTCTGGACTGCTTCGTTCCTCGCAGTGACGCAAAGCGCAGATAACCAGTAAACGACAATTCTTAAGCACTACAATTATGAAGAAATTATCAATTATCCTTGCCGCGATGCTCATTTGCGGCACAATGCAAGCCCAGCTTGTGGAAGGTTGGTTGGAAATCCCGACAGGCACTAACGAAAACCATTTTGCAGCGGCGAAACATGGTCGGTCAAGTTTGAAAAAGAAGGCTACGACATGATTCATGTGGGCTTCGCAGATGCTCAGGTGGGCTATGCCTGCGGCGATTCTTGCTGGTGGAACAGCGACAACCACAAAGGCGTTATCGTAAAAACCACTGATGGCGGCGAGACCTGGCAGGAACTTCCCAACACGGAGTTTGTCCATTTGGAATGGCCTGATTGGATTCGTTCCAGCGATTTGTGTGTGGTGGATGCGGAGACTTTCTACCTTTTCACGCGCAATGCCATCGTTTGGAAGACTACTGACGGAGGACAGAGTTTCACCTCAATCCCGTTTGAGTTTGAAATGGTGAACCATTGTGAATTGTTTTTTGAGGATGAGACAGGATACCTTGTTGTGATTGATAACGGAATACATATCCATAAAACGACCGATTCGGGACTGACTTGGAACGAAGTGGCCGATATCGCGTATTTTGATTATTCAGTGGTTACGCATTTCTTTGACAAAAACCATATTGAGCTGTTTGGCTATTTCGATGAAGGACCCGACAACCTGCTTGTGACCGAAGACGGTTTTGAGACCTTCATCAAATTACATGTAGACGGCCCAACGTTGCAGTTTTTTGGTATAGGGAATGTGAGCCATGCCAAATTCACTTCCGACACTTACGGCTGCATTCTTTTAGGTGCGTCTTTAATAAAAGGGTCGACGAGTACGGAACCGTTCATCATGAAGGATGGCTGGGAACATTGCGTCGAGGCGCATCAAGGCATTCCGGAGTGCTATAACAATGGCATAGTGCAATGCAGGGATTTGTATGCGGTTGATGGCGTGGACACCACTTTCTACATTGCCGCTGAAGACGGATTTGTTTACAAGTCGGCGATGATACCTATCAACAGCCTTGAAGAAAGCATGATGGAAGTCAATGTCTATCCCAATCCCGCTTCAGAGACAGTTTGCATTGAGGGCATCGAAGCCGCCGAAGTACAGGTCTACAATGCCCTCGGCCAGTTAATGAAGACCGTGAAAGACAGCAATGAAATCAATGTGGCAGGCTTGCCGGAAGGCGTTTGTCTGCTGCGCATTGCCGATGCTGAAGGCAGGAGCTACATGGTGCGGGTGATAGTGAAGGACGATAGCCCACGGAGATGATGGCATCAAGATTGTATAATTCAGTTAGTCTTTTTACTTCCCGTTGGCCTTCAAGTTGAACTATTTCCATTTTGGAAACAGTTGCTTCGCGCAGGATTTCTCCTTCAAAATAAAGGTTGTTCAAATGCTTGTTGATAGCGTGAACTCCTACATCGAACGATGCCGCCATCGCTTTTTGCGTACACCAAATGGTCTCGTCTTTATGAATGAATTGTCGACATTGACGATGAAAAACAGTCGATTTTAGATTAAAAATGGCCGTTATTTTGGGCGTTTTTCTATTATGATTGCCAATAAAAATCTGTACTTTTTTCTCGTAACTCATTGGTTTTCAAGATGGACTTAAAAGAAAAATCTGTATTCGGCCTTTAGGCTTGAAAAATCCCCTGTTTTTTTATATAATTTTGTCGGCATGAAAACAATTATGTATCATCAAAACATTTAATGCCATGAAAAAGTATAGCTTCTTCACAGTCATCGTCATCTTCCTGATGACATCCGTATCTGCTTTTGCCGGAACCGTCGATGCGCAACGCGCCATGACCTTGGGCTCGAAATTCGTCGAAGCCAATTTCAAGTACAACACAACTTTGGAATGGGTCTACACCGCTTTCACTGAAAACGGTCGACCGTCGTTCCATGCCTTCAATGCCGAGAGTGGCGGCTTCGTCATCGTTTCGGCCTGCGACCTGACAAGTCCGATTTTAGGTTATTCCGAAACGGGCAGCTTCAATGTCGACCGTATTCCATCTGGCTTGCAGTATTTTCTTGATGGATATGGACAATCCGTTGATTTTGCGGAAGAAAGGCTACAAAAGGCCGATTTTGAGATTGCCCTCGAATGGGATAACTTGGAACGCTGCGGCAAGACCCGAGTAACCAAGACCGATGTCGTTTCTCCCCTAATCGCAACCCATTGGAATCAAGACTGCTACTATAATGCCAGTTGCCCGAAAGACAATGACGGGCCCTGCGGCAATGCCTACGCCGGCTGCGTGGCCACATCGATGGCGCAGGTAATGAAATATTGGAACTATCCAGAACACGGCACAGGCTCATACACCTACAATTGCCCGCCGTATGGTGACCTGTTCGCTGACTTCGGTTCGACCACCTACCATTGGGAGGAGATGCCCGAATCGTTGAGCGACAACGATCCCAATGTGGCTATCGCAATATACCATTGTGGCGTCAGTGTCAACATGTTTTATGGTTCCTATGGCAGTGGAGCCTTGCACCAAAACATCTCTTCAGCCTTGAGCAACTACTTCGGCTTTGCCACGTCGCATAACCGGTTGCGCGACGACTATACCTATGAACAATGGGAATCCATGATTCACGAGGCTTTGGATGCGGGTGTGCCCGTCCTATATGGCGCCTCCACGCAAGAAGCCTCGGGCCACGCTTTCATCCTCGACGGCTACGACATCAACGGCCTGATTCACATCAATTGGTGCTGGGGCGGCGAATTGGACGGCTATTTCAGCATAGATAATTTCCACACCTATAGCCAATACTGGACCGTGGCACAAAAGATGGTTGCCGATGCACGACCTCTCGATGTCTACAACAACACGCCGAAGGCTCCAACCAACTTCACGGTGCAACCTCTCTCCGATGAATCGTACACCTGCACCTTGCATTGGAACAATCCGACCCAGACCTTGAACAATGCCAACTTGACCCACATCGACCAAATCGTTGTCAAGAGGGACGGGGTGGTGGTCTATACTCAAAACAGTGTCACGCCTGGAGCGGCGATGGAAATCACCGACGAGGTTCCTCTTTACGGGCTGCATAGCTATCAGGTGTATGCTGTCAACGATGGCTATCACGGTTTGGCGGTTTCGCAAAACGATGTGCGTTTCGGGCCGAATTGCACATGGACCGTGGAATGTGGCACCAGCAGCCTAAGCGGTTGGCAAGGTGCTGCCATCGAGGTGCTGAACAATGCCATGCAGGTGTATGGAAGAGTCTCGCTGACATCGTCTTCAGCGACACTCCAAGTTGATGTGCCGCTGGGGTATGTTTCTTTCGCTTGGACTACGGGAAATGGTGCCGTCAATGATGTGACGTTTACCATCAGGGACGTTGAAAACCAAGTGGTTTATGCCTATTCCGGTTCAGCTTTGGATTTGGAGGAGGGCATTTTCCTGCACACGAACAACAGTTGCGGCAATGGCGCAGATTGTGGTATGCCGACCGACCTTTATGCCGAAGTCCTCGACGACCAGGATGTCTTTTTGGCTTGGGAACCTTCGAGCGAGTCAGAGGATTACAATGTGTATCGTGACGGCGTGTTGGTGGGCACGGTAAGAGGTCATATTCCAGAGTTTGTCGATGCTGAACCCGCATTGGGCGGGCACTGCTACCAAGTGACGGCTTTTTGCACTTCAGGCGAGAGCGAACCCACCAATGAGGCTTGCGTCACCATTGGCGAAGGCTGCCAACCTGCTACCGACCTATGGTTTGAGATAACACCTAATAACAAGGTGAAGCTGACTTGGGTGCGCCCCGAACACGACAACGGCCTGACGCAATTCGTCATCTATCGCACCAAGGAGTCGGACATGGACTGGAGGGAAATCAAGACGGTGTCTCCCAGCAGCACTTCTTCCATTGACAATGGCGCTTTGGAAGACGAAACCTCCTATCTCTACAGATTGGTGGCGTATTATTATGACCAAGATTGTTACTCGGTGCCGGCGAGGTCAAAATACAATGCATCGGAGTTTTTCGTGAGGGTGTATTGGTCGATTGACGGCATGGCTGAAATCGAGGCCGATAGGGTAGAAGTCTATCCCAATCCTGCCACGGAAACCATGCGGATTGAAGGTTTGGAGGCAGTTGAGATACAGGTTTACAACGCTTTGGGCCAACTGGTAAAGAGCATCCAAAATACAAATGAAATCGATGTGAGCGGCCTGCCGGAGGGACTGTACATGCTTCGCATTGCAGATACGGAAGGGAAAACGTATTTAACTAAAGCTACAAAACGATGAAAACAACAAGGATTTACACCCTGCTTGCGCTTCTGCTGATGGCGGGAGGGGCGAAACTGCAAGCGCAAATCACGTGCTGGGACGGAACGGTGGCTGAAACCTTCGCGGGTGGTGACGGCACCTTCGGGAATCCCTATCAAATCGCCACGGCGGAGCAATTGGCTTTGATGGCCTACCAAACCAACAATGGCACAGGCGGCAATGCATGTTACCTCCTCACCGACACCATCTGCCTCAACGGTTCGGAAGGGCAAGAGTGGCAACCCATCGGCACGGAGGAATTTCCCTTTTCGGGTCGTTTCGATGGCAATCAGTTTACCATCAGGGACATGTATGTTACCAATGTCGACTTTTCAGGGCTGTTTGGCATAACACGAAATGCCACGGTTTGTAACATCCGCCTGACGGATGCCAAGATGGATAACTATCTCAATCCGCAAGGCGCCGATGGCTTGGTTGTCGGCAAGGCCACCAACACGAACATCATCAACTGCACTTCTCACGGCCTCGTGGATGGAATTGCGAGCAAACAAGGTGGTATCGTTGGCCATTATATCGTGGACACCATCGGAGCCGACACCCTATGCGTCAAGGATTGCGTGAATTATGTCAGCATTTCCGGGATGCTTTATACTGGGGGCATTGCGGGTTACACGGAGATTTTGAGCGGCAACATGTGTATTAGTCATTGTGTGAATCTTGGTAATATTTCGGGTAGCGTCATGTGTGGTGGCATCATAGGTGCTGGCAGTTTCTCTCTTCACGATTGCGAAAACTACGGCATGATTTCTTCCTACAGCATTGCAGGCGGCATGGTCGGCCAAATGGATGATTTCGGCGAAATCGTGTTTTGCATCAACCACGACAAGGCGACGGTGGAAGGTGGAATTGCAGGCGGCATCATCGGCACCGCTATGCAAACCAAGATTGCCATGTGCGGCAATCGGGCAAACGTAACAGCCACAGGTTCGGCACATGACTTGATTTGCGCGGGCGGCATAGCTGGTGCCGATGGGGCAATCTCAAATTGTTACAATTGCGGCGATGTGCAATGCATAGTTCTTTCGGGTCAACCCGAGGTCGTGCAGATGGGCGGCATCACTGGAACAGGAGGCTCTACCGGTTATATTCGTAATGTGTATAACGCAGGAGCCATTATTCCGCCCGCCAACCCGCATACCAACAATGCTTGGTACGGAATCATCGCGGCAGGCATGAGCAATAGTTCAAACATTCGCAATTGGTATTGGTTTGGCGAGTACGATGTGAACCCCTACGGTTTCGATTGGCCCTCCTTTTCTGTTCCAGGCTCGTGTGCTTTCAATGAAGGAGCCTCAGCCACCACATGGATTCTCGAGACATCCCAATATGGCACTACCGACCTGACCGAAGCCTTGAATCAAGGTGCCATGAACGAATGTAGTTGGATGGAAGACGAGAACATGACAAATGGCGGCTTTCCCATTTTCGGACCTGCGCCTACTGTGGGTTTCGCAGACCAGGAAACGCAACCGTTCAATGTCTATCCCAACCCCACCAACGGCGTTCTGTTCGTTGAAACGCACGGCCGTGCGTCTCTTCCGACCCCAACTTACCGCATCACCAACCTAATGGGCCAGACCTTGCAATCAGGCAATCTCATGGGTGACAACCAACAACTGGACGTGTCGGCTCTGCCTTCTGGGATATATTTGCTCATAGTTGATGGCACTACGGTGAAATTTGTTGTGAGGTAAAAAACAATTCTTAATTTTGCAGCCATGAAACCGTGGTTGCTCATAATGTTGGCATATTTTCTTTTGGTCGCTTGTACCAAGCACGGCGCGCCGCCTCCGCCCGAGGAAGACATGCTCTATCGCGTGGAATGTTTTTTCCAAAGCAAACCCGATAGTGCCATGCAAATCCTTGACACACTGAATCTTTCGGTGCTTTCAGAGAAAGAACGGGCGCATTATTGCCTGTTGCGATTAGATATTCTGCACAACGAGGTGTATTGGAATATTGAGATAGATTCGCTTCTGCAAGTAGCTGAAGACCAATTTATTGGCGGCGATGACAAGTATTTTGAGGCTAGAACCTATAATGCGAGGGCTTACGCTTGCCAGTCGTTGCCACAGAAGCATCAGTTGTTCATCGACAACCAGTTGAAAGCCAAGCAAAGCATTGACCAATGCCGTCACGTGGACGAGCGTTTCGTGCTTTTTTCTCCCGCACCGACTACCGAACAGGACGAAATCGACCGGGTGAAAAGCGAAATTTATCGGCGGCTTGGGAAAATTTACTGTGACTTTGGTTATCCCAGAGAAGGTATAGGAATATTGAAAGAGGTTGAAGGGTTTCTATATGAGAAGCAATGGCATGACAAGCATTGGATGGCTGCGCTCCTTTTGGGTGATTCATACCTGTACGTCAAGGAATATGACAGCAGTATGATGTATTTGGAAAGAAGTTTTCACTCTGCTAAGATGACGGGTGTTGCCAGCCATCAGGCGGTTTGCCATATCGCCGTTGCCTTGCATTTGCTTTATCGTTATGAGAAACAGAAAGACATTGCTGACGACGAGAAGTCGCGTCTGTTGCAACAGGCCATTTTGGAAGAAAAGGAGGCACTGAAGGTTGGCGATTTGATGGACAGGTTTAAATCGACCGCCAACGACGGACTCGCCCACGCCTATTACGAACTGAGGCAGTATGACTCTTGCATCCATTATGCCAAACAGATTCTGGAACTGGATGGGTTGGAAGTGTGGAAAATGAATGCCAACATGTATTTGTACAAGTCATACAAAGCCTTAGGCGATTTGGAAAACGCCTTGTCGTATGCTGAAAAATATATGGATGACAGGCGCAAATTTGACAATGGCGGCAAGGCAGTGTCGGAAGTGAAGGAAGAGTACGACCGCCAACTGGAACTCCAGCGTGTGGATAGCGAACAAAAGTTGAAACGCATGTGGCTCTATCTCCTGATAGCCATGCTTGTCATAGCACTGTTGCTATTGTGGCTTTTCGTGTTGCGCTATCGCAAAAACAAGGAATTGGAAACACTGCAACTCCACGAGGCGCAACGCCAACTGCAAGCGGATTTGGAGCAACTCACGGTGCAGCAGAAGGAGATGCTGCAACAGCAGGTGGTGGCGATTTACCAGACAGGGCAGAAAGACCGCTTGCAGCGCATCATGGAGGCTTTTGAGACCGTTTATCCCAATGCCCTCGAAAAACTGAAGTCGGCCTATCCCGATTTGAACAAGACGGAGTTGAATCTCGTCTTCCTGTCGTTCTTCCAATTCCGCATCAAGGAGGAGGCCGACCTGCTCGGTATTAGCGAAAATACGGTGATGAAATACCGCTCAAAGCTCAACAAAAAGGTTGATTTCGCCTCGATTTCCACCCTAACGGACTGAAAAAAATCTGTACTTTTTTCTTGTAACTCATTGATTGTCAATATGAGTTAAAAAGAAAAATCTGTACTTGGCCTTTGGGGTTGAATTTTTAGTGGATTTTTGTTATAGTTTTGTTGTCGCTTCGCGTCATTGCGAACGAAGTGAAGCAATCCAATTCGCGAAATCCGTTCAATTCGCCGATAACGATAAAACGGCGAATTAGGCGAATGAAGCGAATTATTTGGACGGATTCGTTCCTCGCAGTGACGACAAGCGCAACTGAAATGACAAAACATCACAATCAAAACACAATGAAAAACATTAGACTTTTCACCCTGCTTGCGCTCCTGCTGATGGCGGGAAGGGTGACGATGCAAGCGCAAGAGTATCCTCAAGACCTCGAAGTGATTTACAGGTCGGATAATGTCAGGGTTACAAGTGTATATTGTATTGACGAAAATGCTTTCCTTGCATTTGCAGCAACCGACTCAGGAAGCCGCGCACTTATGAAAATCACATACGAGGGCGAAATCCTTGATTCCATCAGTTTGCCCGATAACCGACTGGAATTGTGGCGGCATGCCAATTTCATGAATGGGAAACTCCGTTATGTCTCGTTTCGTTTGGATGACAACGACACGCTTCCTCTGCTTTGTGTTGTTGATATTGATCCTGATGGCCTTTCGCTGACTTATACTGGTTACAATTGGGACGGCTCTGACTTCAACCATCCATCAGTAACCCAGTTTTACACAAATATGATTTACCCCGTTTTTTCAAAGGACGGTAGCCTGACTTTGTCATATCCCGTTGACAGTCTATGGATGATTGACCAAAAAGAATCCATGCACTTGGTAAAGTTTAACAATGAGGGCAATATAATAAAGGAAAGGGTGTTTCGCGACTATAAAGCCTCTTTGACCAACTTTTTCTTCTCGGCACCTGATTCTTTGGGTTTTCGCTTCATTTTGATGAATGAGAGGTATGACTTTGATTGTTACACCCTTGATGCCGACCTTAACACAATCTCTGTCGCTGATTCTGTGGGTAGGGTACACTATTCCAACCAGAATATGAGTGGATGGTTATACGCTATTTCCAACGATGTTTGCTCAATGCGATTCAATCCATACAACGGTCGTACTTATTCGGTTGGCAGTGAAGACGCATGGGTATATCAGGATGAACGAACGAATGTCATCACAACCGTTTACGATGAGGAATTCAACCTTGTGAATTGGACTTTTGGCATCATCAATCCCTATCGTAAGGATGAAGGCTATGGGATGAGTTTTAGTCCTAATGGTGAGGTGTATATGCTTGGTTGGATGGATTTGCCATTATTCAAAGGAACTGGGCAAACGGAAAGCGAGGGATATTACAATGTCTATGTAGGGCTTATGGACGAGGATTTGAACAAACGGAGTGAGATTTACTTCAAGCCCGACTTAAGTTTGGCTCCCAATACCATTTCGGCTTGTCCGGCAGGAGGTTGCATTTTGAGCTGTTTCCGTGGCAAAGATTCTGGATCGACAGACTATTGTGTTTACAGAATCACGCCTAAGGATTTCCTGAATGTAGAGGAAGCTCATTCCCATGGCTTTGCCGTGGCTACGGCCTATCCCAATCCGGGAAGGGATGTGCTGAATATCCGCACGTCCTTGGAAAATGCCCACTTGGAGGTTTTCGACCTCAATGGAAGGCTCATGCATAGCCAAAGAATCACGGACAATGTGACGACTATTGACGCGGCGGCTTGGCCTTCGGGAGTGTATGTCTGGAAAGTTTACACGAATCAAGCCGGCCCTTCGACGGGCTCAGGGACCTTAGTGGAAACGGGGAAATGGATTAAAGAATAACAAATTAAAAATCAACAGAATATGAAAAAGACTACGATTATGTTTGCCGCATTTCTTTTTTCGGCGGCATTGTGTCACGCGCAAGGCGCAGACGGAATGGAAAAAGAAAGGGATTACATAAATTACCCTTATTGGATTGATGAGGTTACAGAGCAGCCCACTGGTTATGTTATTGATGTCAATGGCAATGTAGAAATCTCGACGGTAGAAGGCTTGGCTTGGCTTCCAAGTGTGGTGAATGGCTTGAACGGTTGCATTCCAGATGACTTCAACGGCCGCACTGTGCGACTAACTAACGATATAGACTTTGAAGCCGTGGCAAAATTGCGCTTTACGCCTATTGGCAGCCGGGAGCATCCTTTCAAGGGCACTTTCGATGGAGGTGGTCATACACTTGATGGTTTGTACATTGGACTGAATCAAGGTGGGATAAGCGACGAAGAGACCAATCTTGATTTTGGATTCTTCGGATATATATGTCATGGCATCGTGAAAGATATTACTATCAATTCAGGTGGTCTTGCCAATCGTCACCTTGTTTTTGGGCCGGATTATGAACAATATTACGATGGGGGCATGGTCGGCTTTGCAGATTCATTGTCATTGGTGGATGGCTGCATTGTCAAGATTTTTGTGAGTTCCAGTGGTATGGATGTGAATAATCTTGGAGGGGTGGCCGGACTGAACCGCAATTCCACAATCAGGAATTGTGCTTATGTCTATGGCAATCATGCTATGGGAGCAGGAGACCGCGCAGGAGGCATCGTTTTCAAGAACCTTTCAGAAGGAGGCTATGCTGATGCTGAAATATGCAATTGCTTTTACTACGGATATTTTTTGGAATGTCTTGGAGGAGCGTACGCATTGGGTGGAGTGGCTTGCTTTAACGAGACGGATCCAAAGTCACAAACAGGTGGATATAAGGCTGTTGTGAAGAACTGTTTCGCCGAGAGTATTTCGGTATTGAGAGCCACTTATGACGGCTCAATTGTTGGCAAAAACATGGAAGGTTGCCTTGTGGAAAACTGTTATGGCCATATTTGGAACAACTATGAAAATGCTGGCTTGTTTGGCTTTACTCTGGGCAATATAGCCGAGTGCGCCGAGTTTCTCCCCACAGGTCCCTGCCAACTGGAAACGAGTGTGTTGGCAGGCGACACTTCAACCGACATCATGGTGGATGCCCTCAACGCTTGGGTGGATGCGCAGGAAAACCCTTCAATTTATAAACATTGGGTGTCTGTTTATGAACCTTACAACATCCCGATGTTCGAGGATGGTATTGAAGCTGTTGATGAAAGCAACGAGTCTGTTGCTTTATCATCAGTTTATCCCAACCCCGGAAAAGATGTGTTCAATATCCGCACGGCTCTGCCAAATGCTTATGTCGAAGTGTATGATTCGAACGGAAAACTCATCCACAGCCAAGCCCTCACAGAGAATGCGACGGGGATTGATGCAACGGATTGGGCTGAGGGCGTTTATGTTTGGAAGGTAATTGTAGAGGGGAAGGAAGCGGAAGTTGGGAAGTGGATTAAGGAATGAAAATACCTTAGGAGGGATGAAAACAGATCGCGTATTGTCAAAAAAAATAGGGACAAGCCGTTTTGCTACTATTTTTCAAATCATTGAAAAACAACACTTTGAAAAGTTGGCAACAAAAATAAGTATGGACAAGGCAGGAGTTGCCCCCGAAAAGCTCTTGACAAGTAATCTTTATCATTAACTTTGCGAAAATTTCAAAACAGTAACACAATGAAAACAACAAGACTTTTCACCCTGCTTGCGCTCCTGCTGATGGCGGGAGGGGTGACAGCCCAGAAAAGCGACATTGTTTTTGCGCCTTTGGGAGCAGAGTGGCATTATAATTATTATGGGATGTTTGAAGAAGGTTATGTCAACATCAAGGCAACAAAAGACACTATCATAGATGGATTCAATTGCGTGGAACTTGAAAAAAAACAAGTGGTTTA